>NZ_CP009888.1:2448332-3197498 GCF_000788395.1 Pseudoalteromonas piratica | reverse complement strand
TAACTATAGCAGCCTTTTAGACGTCTAAATAGCTAAAATTTAAAATTGCGACTGAAAAAAATTGTAATGGAACTTGAGATAAATTCATGATGTGAGGTTTCAGGTTTCAGGTTTCAGATTTCAGGTTTCAACATTGCTCAAATTTGAATTCTTAATTCTAAGTTCTGAATCCTTGATTCTTAGCCCTTCAGTCTGAAATTTAATGTTGAAACACCCATTTACCGCAATTGCTCGCTTAACATCGCGAACATCGCCATAATTACCCAGTTTAGAAAAACTCTATAAAACAATTATCCAAACCAAGGGAAACAGTAAACTTAAATTGGTTGCAGCAAGTGTAGCAATTGCACTATCACTTGCTGGTTGTAATAGCACACATCTTCAGATAGTGCACAAGCAGAGACGTCAGTAAAAGCTGAAAACAAAGTATTTGCTCAAGAATATGTGCTAGAAGAGCTCGATAACGGCCTTCGTGTAATGGTGGTTAAAACAGATTACCCAGATGTAGTGTCACTGCAAATTCCAGTATCAGTGGGTTCACGTAACGAAGTTGAAGCAGGTAAAACTGGTTTTGCACACTTCTTTGAGCATATGATGTTTAAAGGTTCTGAGAAATTCCCACAAGATGTTTACTCAGACATTCTTAAAATTCAGGTGTCGATAACCGCGCTTATACTACAAACGATTTACACTAACTACCACCTTAATTTCTCAAAACAGCACTTAGAAACTGTGCTTGAAATTAAAGGCGATATTTTCCAAAACCTAAAATACACTGAATCACAATTTAGAACAGAAGCGCTGACGGTTAAAGGTGAGTACCTTAAGAATAATGCCAACCCAATTCGTCAGTTATTAAGTGCAGTGCGAAACGAAGCGTTTGAAAAGCATACCTACAAGCACACGACTATGGGCTTTTTGAAGACATCGAAAAAATGCCAGATCAAATGGCTTACGGTGAAGAGTTCTTTAAAAAGTTTTATAAGCCTGAATATGTTTCGCTCATTATTACCGTGTGTAGACCCGAACGATACCATTGAACTGGTTAAAAAGCATTGGGGTAACTGGCAGCGTGGCGATTATGTTGCTGATATTCCCGTAGAGCCAAAGCAAACCGCGGCAAAATACCTCCATAAACAAAGTGAAGGTTTACCGGGTCACTGGTTACTTGTTTCTTACAAGGGGCCTGCGTGGCAACCGACGGAAAAAGACCGTGCTGCAGTAGATTTAATCTCGCAATTATATTTCTCAAATAACTCAGCGCTATACCAAGAGTTAGTTGTAGAGAAACAACTCGCTAGTCAGATGTTTACTTATAACGCTGAAACGAAAGACCCTGGTTTATTACATGTTTGTAAAAGTTGAAAAAGAAGATGATTTAGCAAAAGTTCGTGATGCGATTAATCGTACTTATGCAAAAGCGTACCGAGTTAGTCGATTCTGATAAGCTTGCTAATTTAAAATCGAACCTAAAATACAGCTTTGTGAATGGTCTAGATTCATCACAAGCAATTGCGTCAACCCTTGCAAGTTACATGCATTTTGAGCGTGACCCAGAAGTGATTAACCAGCTTTACGCAACGGCAGATAGTATTTCAGCTGAAGATATTCGTGAAATTGCTAATAAGTACTTTATTGACTCGGTCGTACAACTGTGACTATGTCGGCGCTTGAATCGGTTAAAGGGTTTGAGCAAGAAGTGGACTTAAACGCGACTGTTGCCGAATTAAATAAGCCGCAAGGCGATGCTAAATTCTCTGTACTTGATATGCGCAGCAGCTCACCGCTAGTTGATGTGAATCTATTATTCTACACAGTGCAGCAGCAGATCCTGAAGGTAAAAAAGGCCTTGCAGCAATTACAGCTAATATGATTGCACGTGGTGGCTCTGAGTCGCGCTCATACAAGGAAATTCAAAAAGCGCTTTACCCAATTGCTGGTAGCTTTGGCGTACAGATTGATAAAGAAATGGTGTCATTCCGTGGCCGTGTTATAAAGACAAGGTAGATGAGTGGTACAAAATTGTTAGTGACCAACTACTTAATCCAGGTTGGCGTGAAGACGACTTTAAGCGTTTAAAGAAAGAGCAGCTAGATGGCATCAAAGCAGGCCTTAAAGCATCTAACGATGAAGAGCTTGGCAAAGAAGTGTTATACAGCAAGCTTTACCAAGGCCATGCATATGAAAGCTACAACTATGGTGATATTTCTGATTTAGAAGCACTCACACTTGAAGACTTAAAAGCATTTTATAAAGCTGAATTTACCCAAGCTAAATTAAATGTCGGTATTTCAGGTGCCATGTCAGATGCAGCAAAAGCGAAGCTGCTTAAAGACTTAAGCACACTTCCTGAAGGCAGTGAAAAGCGCTTAACGATTGCTGATGCGCCTAAGTTGGAAGGTCGTCATGCAACTATCGTTGAAAAACCAGCTAAATCAACAGCGGTAAGCTTTGGTTCCCGATTGATACGATTCGTAGCGATAAAGATTGGGCGGCACTTTGGTTAATGCGTTCTTACTTTGGTGAGCACCGTAACTCAAACAGCTTCTTATATCAGCGTATTCGCCAAATTCGTGGTATGAACTATGGTGATTACGCGTATATTGAGTACTTCCCACGTGGTATGTATCAAACTAAACCAGATGCTAACTTAGGTCGTTCTGAGCAGATTTTCCAAATCTGGTTGCGTCCACTACGCTCTAACAATGATGCGCACTTTGCAACACGTGTTGCGCAATACGAGCTTGATAAGCTAATTGAAAACGGCATGAGCAAAGAAGATTTCGAATCAACTCGTAACTTCTTAACTAACTTTGTGCCGCAAATGGTTGCAAGCCAAGATCGCCAGTTAGGTTATGCACTTGATAGCAAGTTCTACAATACTGATGAATTTGTTGCGTATGTTCGTAAGCAGCTTGCGAGCTTAACCGTTGAAGATGTAAACCGTGTTATTCGTGACAACCTGCAAAATAAAAACATTCACTATGTATTTATTACCGGTGATGCGAAAGACATGAAAGCACGCTTAGCAAACGAAACGGTTTCTCCGCTTAAATACAATGCTGAAAACCAAAATCACTTACTGATGAAGATAAGGTAATTGAAAGCTACAAGCTAGCTATCGATAAAGCCAACATCGAAGTGATGGATGTAAAAGACGTTTTTAAGTAATTTAATGTCCGTTTAATATATTTTAAAAAGCCCACTAAATGTGGGCTTTTTTATTGGCTAGATTGTAACTTCAGCGATTAACTTTTTAGATGCGTTAAACTCTCTACTATGCTGCTGACATTCGATTGATTAATAGCTAATAATGTGTGTTATTTTATTTAAATAAACCTGAAGCTTAGTGATCTTTGTTTGGTACATCTCTTCGAGGTTGTCATCATGGGTTAATTTAAGTGCTGTTTCAAAAGCATTTTTTGCCTTACCTGCATTATTTAACTTTAAGTAAGAACGCCCTAACCCTTGGTAAGCATTCCTGAGATAAGGTGCAAATTTGGCCGCTTGTTTGTAGTATTTAATAGCCAGTTGATAATCCTTATTGTGAAATGCTTCGTCAGCTAAATTAAGCCAGGCAAATGGTGTCGGATCATTGGAATTGTTTATTCTAGTTGTGATGCGATTAACTGTTTCATTGTCTTTGATGTTTTTGCCAAAATCCGATAGTTGATTAAAATATCGAGATTATCAGGTGCGACGTTTAGCCCTTGTTGATAGATACTTTCAGCTTCATCATAGCGTTTTAATCGAGATAAACTAACAGCCAACGTATTAAGTAAATTTAAGTTTTGGGGAGAAATAAGGCACGCCTTGTTTTGCTATTGCAAGCGCTGCTTCATAGTGGTTATTCGCAATCGCTTCAGATGCTAAGTTTTGATAGTAAAGGCTGATAAAATAGTCATGATCGATGTTTTTTTTGATATGTGTTCTTCTTGCTGGAAAGTAATCGACGATTATACCTCCTCTTAATGAGAGTAGCTGTTGCTCTGTTTCCGCCTGAGATGCGAACAGCTTAGTTCTTACGTGGTTAGAAATTAGATCTAAGCCATCTTGTCTCAAATACAAGGGACTACTTGAGATAAGATCAAACCCATACTCAATGTCGACTAACTGAGCATAAGCCGAGGTTAATATTGCCAGCGATAAACAATTTCCTCCTTTTTTATAAATAGACTCAGCTGCCGTTAATGTATTGCCATAGTAATTAAAGTTAGCAAGTTTGCTCTCTAAGTATTTATAGAGATGATCGTATGCTGTCTTGTTTTCTGGCTTACGCTGCATATGTTCAAGTACTTTGAAGCGCTCAGCTTGGGGTAAATCAAAAATATGTTGGTGTGAGATCTCTAGAAGCTTATTGGTTTTAATCGCTTGCACAGAATGTTCGAGCGTATGTTTAGGCTCACTAATTTGTTTTGGCGCAGTTTTATATGCACACCCAGAAGTAGCTAAAGCCAGTAATATGATCAGTACTTTCAATGTTAAATGTGAACCTTACTAAAGTGAGACGCTAAATTTATCCTAATACTTAAATCAACCTATTAAAAGCTGTTATTTGAGGGGAAAAAACAGAGGCATTACCATTCATACTCAATTTATTTTCGTTGCATAGCGCAGATGTCTTTCAAAATATTTCGCTTTCAACAGATGTGAATGAAATTTACCTGTACGGTCGAAAAGTCGAACATGAGCCGTTGTTACATTATGCCAAACCTGGTTTTATTCAATATGCCAAGTTATTTTTGGGTTTGAGCGGTAAGGCGATTGGTTAAGTTAATCACAAGTTTACTTACAAATATTAACTAATAAGTAAATTACATGGCTGGATAAATAGCTAACGCAATGAAATAATGAGGCTAACTTAGCGCATGTTTGCTCATGCGACATATTGATAGGAAGCTTTATGATTAAAAAATTTGCGTTGGTAAGTGTTTTACTAGCTAGCTTAACAGCCTGTAAAACGACAGTGCCGATGAGAGACTTTAACAATAATTTAGTAGCCAACAACGAACCAAACATTAACACAAACGATGTTGCCAAGGCGATTTTAAAAGCCTGTGTTCAGCTTGGTTGGCAATGTCAAAAGCTAGAATCAGGTAAGATTGCTGGACAGCTTAATATTCGTAGCCACCAATTAATGGTTGATATTAACTACAACGCTAAAACCTATGATATTAAATATAAAGACTCGGTAAATTTAAAATACAATGGTAAAAAAATTCACCGCCAATATGTTAACTGGGTGAATAATTTGATTCGTCATACTAATGCAGAACTGATTTAAGCTTAAAGGCAGCCAAGGCTGCCTTTATTCGTTTAATGTTATATTAATCTCAAAATTAACGGAGCGCGCTAAAAAGCAGGCTTCATGAGCTTGGTGGTGTAACTCTACCAAGCTTTTTTTATGCGCAATTGATTGCTCTGCCAATATCACCTCAGGTTTTAACGTGACACTCGTAATACATAGTTTGCCTTCATCGTTCTTAGCAAGTTCGCCAACTGGGTTATCAGTATAACCTTCAATCACAATACCTTGATTAGCGGCAAAGTGCAGAAAAAAATAACATATGACAACTTGCAAGCGATGCAATAAAGGCTTCTTCAGGGTCGACAAAATCAGGGTTAGAAAAAGGGGGGAGCACTATCATTGGAGAGGGTGAGGCAGGCATTGAAAAGCCGCCATCAAAACGCCATTGATGAACTCGGTTGTAACGTCCATCAATAAACATTTCATTAGGCGCTTTTGCCATTCAATATGAGCACTGTGTTGCGACATCTGGTTTCCTAATTTAAAACAGCTTTAAAGGAATTTTGCTGGTTATCTGTGATTAAATAAAGTGATAATATTTTCAAGTGATGTGAGTAAAATTTGAATCATAATTATGAACACTAGCCTGTTATCCAATTTACACACCTTTGTTGTGGCCGCTGAACAGCTTAACTTTAGCCGAGCAAGCGATTTACTTCACATAACGCCAAGTGCGGTAAGTCACCAAATGAAACAGTTAGAAACGCATTTAGATGTGAAATTATTTGTTCGCAAATCAAAAGGGGTAGCACTTACCAATGAAGCGAAACTGCTTTATAGCTCAGTAAAAAAAGCCTTTTCAGAAATAGAGTCTGGTGTTGAAAAAGCGCAAGCGCCGAACACCCAAAAGCTGGTTATAGCGGCTATCCCGAGTGTTGTTTCTTGTGTATTAGTGAATAAATTAGCCGAGCTGCAAGCTTTGTTACCTAACTATCAAATACAATTTATTAGTCAGCATCACATTGTTAACTTTGAACAGCAAAATATTGATTGTCATATTCACTTTGGTAATGGCAAATATGCTAATGCAGTTGCTAAAAAATTGGCAAATGAAGTTGTGTATCCGGTGTGTGCACCGGAATGTGATTAATCAACATAACGCATTGAAGCTTATTCAGTATGCTGCCGGAATGGAAGATAAGCCCGGAGGCTTAAGCTGGCAACAGTGGCAAAAGCACTTTAATCTTCCCATGCAATCACCCTGTTTGGTTTTTGATGAGGTGGGGCTTGCATTAAGTGCAGCGCAGCAAGCGCAGGGTAAGACATTGGCTTGGCATCAATTAGCGAAACATGCGATTTCTCAAAACCAACTGGATCGTATTGGCACTGAGCAAATAACACTGCCTTTTAGCTATTATTTTGTTACTCACAAAGATTACAGTGAGCGCGATGAACTTAAACTGCTTTTTACTTGGTTAGAGCAGTTATTTTGTCCTTAACTCGCTTTTAAATTGGTTTGTAAGTTACCTTTTTGTTTTTAACTTATAAACTGTTAACCACGTAATTGTGATAAGTAAAATCGGCAAGGTAACAAGGTTTAAAGTCTGCCAGCCTACGGTGGCTTCTAACCAACCTGCACTTAATGCAGAGAGGGTTACCATGCTAAACACTAAAAACTCATTGGTGGCTTGGGCTTTAGCACGCTCTTGCGGTAGGTAAGTTTGGCTCACCATTTGTGTCGCGCTGATAAACATAAAATTCCAACCTACGCCTAATAAAAACAGTGCTGCTAAAAAGTGCCAATGGCTTAAACCAAGCAAATTTACTAAGCAGCAGAGCGCTATCAATACTATTCCAGCATACATCATGGTGACTTGGCCAAAACGTTCTATTAATTTGCCGCTAAAAAATGACGGTAAAAACATGCCCAATACGTGCCATTCAATCACTAATGCAGATTCTGCTAAGTCAAAGCCATGGCGATGCATTGCCAGTGGCGTTGCCGTCATCAATAAGTTCATAACCGTGTAACTCACCATGGCAATAAACACCGCGGTCATAAATTTAGGTGAAGTGGCGATGGTTTTTAATGATCTGCTTTCTCCAATATTTTGTGTCTGTGACACTTCATTAAATTTAACGAGCTGCAACAGTAGCAGTGCAATGGCGTATAAAAACGCAAGGGCAATAAACGCATTTGCATAGTTTAATGTTGGATAGTGAAGGTTGACCCATACCGCTAAATTGGGGCCAAGTATCGCGGCGACAACACCACTTGCCATTACGGTTGATATTGCCACAGCTGGTTTGTCGCTTGCTTCAATTGCAGCAAAGCGATAGAGCGTGGCAAAGCCTATACCAATGCCAATTAAGAAAGTGGCAAAGCTAAATAACCAAAACTGACTTTGTATTAAACTAAAATAACCTAGTACAGCACCACTTATTCCAATGGTATTGCCTAGACTAAAGCCAAGTTTGCGACCTGTTTTTGCCATAATCAATGACGCTGGAATAGTGGTTAACAATAGTCCAAACATTTGCATAGCCACAGGGAAGGTGATAAACGTCGTACTGGGACTTAATGCTTGCCCAACGAGCGCAGAAATCGTCACAAGTAAGATGTTTCCAGTAGTAATAAGTCCTTGGCAAAAAGCCAAAAGTACAACGTTCTTATTCATTAAGCGGCACGATTAAATTTGGATTTGGGGCACCATTTCTAGCACACATTTATCTAAAGGCAAATAAATCAGTCTAACAACTTGTCTTTAATTACTTACTCAAGTTAACAAAAAGCGTTAAACTCGTTTAAAATTAAGCTATAAAGCTAAAAGTAGTTAAAGTGATTGGTGTTGTTATGCGTCATAATATTTGGCAAGAATTACGTAAAGAAGCAGAAGCCCTTGTGCAAAAAGAGCCATTACTGGCAAGCCACGTTTATTCGTGCGTATTAAATCACGAGTGTCTAGGTTCTGCGTTAAGCTTTATTGTAGCCAATAAGTTATCTGACGCGGTGGTTTCAGCTTTCACATTCCGTGAATTATTTGATCAGGCATTTGTTAATTGCGATACCATGCTTGATCACGTCGCTCATGATATAAAAGCAGTGCGAGATCGTGACCCTGCAGTTGATAACTACCTAACAGTGCTTTTGAACTTAAAAGGTTTTCAGTCAATTCAAGTTCATCGTCTAGCACACTGCTTATGGCGTCAAGATAGAAAAGAACTCGCACAATTTATCCAAAGTCGTAATTCAGAGGTATTTGGTGTAGATATTCACCCTGCATGCCAGGTGGGTAAAGGCATCATGTTTGACCATGCAACGGGTATTGTTGTAGGTGAAACCGCAATCATTGAAGACAATGTCTCTATTTTACAAGGTGTAACTTTAGGTGGTACGGGTAACGAACAAGGCGATCGTCACCCGAAAATTCGCCACGGTGTTATGATTGGCGCAGGCGCCAAAGTACTGGGTAATATTGATGTTGGGGAAGGTGCTAAAATTGGCGCAGGCTCAGTGGTTGTCGCTGATGTTGAAGAACACACGACGGTGGTCGGTGTACCAGCTAAAGTAGTGGGTAAACCAACTACAGAGTGTCCAGCGGAAACTATGGATCAGTGTTTTGTTTCAGATATGTCTGACGAAGCTGTTTGCTCGCTATCGAGCGCTGCATTGTAAAACTGCTTTTCTAATCTAGCAATTTCTCCACTTTCAGACAGCGCATTAATTGCTTTGGCAAATGCGCTGGCTTTCGAACTCTCATCAACTTTATACGGTAAATTATCGACTGATGTGGCTTTATCGGCTTGGTAATTTTCGTTTGTTATTGCTTTAAAATGTTTTGATCTTTTAGAAAAACCCAAAAACATCGGTTTTGCGTTAAAGCAGCAGTCGTGAACATTGACGTGTGCATTTGGGTTGTTATTTAAGTAATAGGTTATTGATGCTTTGTTGTAGATAAAAAAGTCAGCTTGTTTTTTCTCAAGTACTTTAATTGCATCGCTAATACCCAAATCTTGCCCATAACGCACCAAGATATCCTGCTGCTCAACTTGCGATTTTCTGCCGCCGTAAGGTTTTAATAAGACTTTGTGGTTTAAATCATCAAATGACTTTATTTCGGTTATGTCCTTATGCGTTAGGATAATGCTATGACTGCTTAGGCCATTCTCAAAAAAGTAAATATCCTTACTACGTTCAATACTAAAACCGAAACCAGGGTAAAAATCGATATTGCCGTCTTTGAGTAATTTGATAATACGTTTTTTGGGTGCTCTTTTTACTTTTAACGTGCAGTTAATAAGCGTAGCGGCACGTTCAAAAATAGCATGGTAGAGTCCGTTATTTGATGGCAAAGCATCAATCAAAGGTAGGCGAGCACTTGTGCGGTAACCCATGGTGATTTCGCAACCTAAGGTAACACCGCTGCAAACCAGTAAAAATAATAAAAAAGATAAGCGATACATCATGTTGCATTTAAATATTACTGTCTGCTTATAACAGCATATTCTGCTTTTTTACTCAAATAAGTTCAAAAATTTCATATTCTTTATCGAGCCAATCAAAATAAACGTCATCCCCCACAGACTGTTTTAGTAATTTCTTCGCAATCGGCGCATTGGGAGTCACAATTTGGCATATGACATCATTTAGTTTTACCTTATTGCCGCCAGCTACGGGAAGAATAAATACCCATAGTGGCGCATCTGTTTGGTTATCAACTAGATGTACAAGGTGGGCGAGTTGTACTTGCTCGCGTTGGCTGGGAAAAGCGGTTTCTTTAAGTACCTGTATATCTTGTCTTAGTGATTCTATACGTTTGCTTTGGCCTTCAGCGAGGTAAGCCATTTCTATGCCGAGACTATCGTATTGAGTCTCAGCTTTACTTTGCTCATGCGTAGCATCTTGATGGGCGTGAGTTGCAGATTGCACGGCGATATTTAAGCTATTTTCAAGTTGCAAAATAAGCGTATCAATCACTTGGTGTTTATTTATCATTGCGTTTTGATACCTGTGTTACTGTGCTTTCAATGTGACCATCGGCAAGCTGGGTAACCAAGTTATCGCCTTCTGTAATGTTGGCTACTGTGTTAACCACTTTAGAGTCTTTTTGAGTCATAGAATAGCCGCGTGCTAATACTGCAAGTGGGCTGGTGGCATTTAATTTTGCAGCCAGTACCGCAAGTTGCTTTTCGGAAAACTCTAATTGTTTTGCTTGGCTTGAATGAAGTCGTGTCACTAAATTTTGCAGCGTTTGTCCTGCGTGACTTAGTTTGGTTTGCGGCGTTGCTTTTTCTAATCTTGCTTTTAAAGTGTGTTGTGTATATTTAGCCGATTCAAGCTGGCGGTTTATGCTGTTTAGCAAGCGAATTTCGAGTTCATCTCGTAATTGTGCTTGTTGGTTTAAACGATTAGTTGGGTGGTAGCGTAATAGACGCTGCTCAAGTACTTGGTAATTGTGTGATGCAACTTGCAGGTGTTTTCTCATATGTTGATGTAATTGGCTTTGCAGTACATCGATATGCTGAGTTAAATGATTTTTATCTGGGCTAACAATTTCAGCTGCTTGCGATGGCGTTGCTGCACGTAAGTCCGCAACATAATCAGAAATAGTGGTATCAATTTCATGACCAACAGCACTCACTACAGGAATGTGTGAGTTGAAAATAGCGCGTGCAAGCATTTCATGGTTAAAGCACCATAAATCTTCCATTGAGCCACCACCTCGTCCAAGAATAATCACATCGACTTCGTTTCGCTGATTCGCGAGTTGTAACTGTTCTATTAACTGGGTGTGAGCTTCATTACCTTGCACCAGTGCAGGATAAATCACTACCTCAAGTTGCGGCGCACGTTTTTCGAGTACCGTGAGAATATCTTTAATTGCAGCGCCAGTCGGAGAGGTGATCACCCCTAAGCGGCGAATGTTATTAGGTAGCGGTTTTTTAAATTCACTGGCAAATAGGCCTTCGCCAGCTAGTTGCATTTTTAGCGCATCAAACTGTTGCTTTAGCTGGCCTTCACCTGCTGGTTCAATGTGCTCCACAATCAGCTGATAATCACCGCGAGGTTCGTACAGTGATACGCGAGCTCGTACTAATACTTGGTCACCGTTTTTTGGTTTGAAAGTTGCGCTACGGTTATTACCACGCCACATTGCCGCACGAATTTGCGCGTTATCGTCTTTTAAACTGAAATACCAATGGCCAGAACTTGGGGAAATAAAGTTCGATATTTCCCCAGTAAGTTGCAAAGAATAGAAATTTTGTTCAAGTAAATAGCGTATTTCTTTGTTTAGTAGGGAAACGGTATAGGTTTTTTGTATCTGATTTTGCAACATAACAGTTTGATTTAACGCTGAATGGGAAATATTCTAACATAAAATATCAAATTTTATTTTACTAGAATGAGATTCGCTGATAAAATCCTCCCGCAACTCCCTACACCCACATATATCATGAGAAGTTGCAAATGCTTAGGATCGCTAAAGAAGCTTTAACCTTTGATGACGTACTATTAGTACCAGGCCACTCAACTGTATTACCTCATACAGCTAACCTTAAAACGCGTCTAACTAAATCAATCGAACTAAACCTACCTATCGTTTCTGCGTCTATGGACACAGTAACCGAGGCACGTTTAGCGATTGCGTTAGCACAAGAAGGTGGTCTTGGTTTTATCCACAAGAACATGACAATTGAAGAACAAGCTGCCAACGTACGTAAAGTAAAAACGTACGAAGCGGGTATTGTTTCTCACCCTGTTACTGTTACTGCTGACCTGACAATCGCGGGTGCACTTCAATTAGCACACGATAAAGGTTTCTCAGGTTTCCCTGTTGTTGATGCTGAAAACAACTTAGTTGGTATTGTAACAAGCCGCGATATGCGTTTTGAAACAAAACTAGACCAACCAGTTTCAACGGTTATGACGAAAAAAGAGCAGCTGGTAACGGTAAAAGAAGGCGCAGATCGTGAAACGATTCTAGGCCTGATGCACGAGCACCGTATCGAAAAAATCTTAGTTGTTAATGATGACTTTAAACTTAAAGGCATGATTACTGTTAAGGATTACCAAAAAGCACAAGATAAACCAAATGCATGTAAAGACGAACAAGGTCGTTTACGCGTAGGTGCAGCTGTTGGTGTTGGTGCAGGCACAGATGAGCGTATCACAGCCTTAGTTGAAGCGGGTGTTGATATTCTGCTTATCGATACTTCTCACGGTCACTCACAAGGTGTTATCGACCGCGTAAAAGCAACCCGTGAAGCATTCCCAGATTTACAAATCGTTGCAGGTAACGTAGCAACCGCTGAAGGTGCAGTCGCACTTGCTGATGCTGGTGCAAACGCTGTTAAAGTAGGTATTGGCCCAGGTTCAATTTGTACTACGCGTATCGTAACAGGTTGTGGTGTGCCTCAAATTACTGCAATTTCAGATGCTGTTGAAGGTTTAAAAGGCCGTGATATTCCAGTTATTGCTGATGGTGGTATTCGTTTCTCTGGTGACATCGCAAAAGCACTTGTTGCTGGTGCATCACTGGTAATGGTTGGTTCAATGCTAGCAGGTACTGAAGAAGCACCAGGTGAAGTAGAGCTTTATCAAGGTCGTTACTACAAGTCTTACCGTGGCATGGGTAGCTTAGGTGCAATGAACCAAAAAGAAGGTTCATCTGACCGTTACTTCCAAGATGCTAAATCAGAAGAGAAGCTGGTTCCAGAAGGTATTGAAGGTCGCGTAGCGTATAAAGGTCCAATTGCGAACATTATTCACCAACAAGTTGGTGGTATTCGCAGTGCGATGGGTCTTACTGGCTGTGCAACAATTGAAGAGCTAAACACTAAGCCTCAGTTTGTACGTGTTACCGCTGCAGGTATGGGCGAATCGCACGTTCACGACGTACAAATCACAAAAGAAGCTCCTAACTACCGTTTAGGTTAATTCGCGCTTTAATTTATCGATAAGGCTAGCTTTTTGCTAGCCTTAGTTAATTGTATCCCGATTGAAATTGCCGTTTTCAATCGAGTTGTTGGATTTTTAGAAAGAGACAACTAATGAGCAAAAATATTCATGATTCTCGCGTACTGATTTTAGATTTCGGTTCGCAATACACTCAACTAATCGCCCGCCGCATTCGTGAAATCGGTGTTTACTGTGAACTATGGGCATGGGATGTAACTGAAGAGCAAATTCGCGAATTTAACCCGCAGGGTATTATTTTATCGGGTGGCCCAGAGTCAACGACAGAAGAAAATAGCCCTCGCGCGCCTGAGTATGTATTTAATGCTGGCGTACCTGTACTTGGTATTTGTTACGGTATGCAAACAATGGCAATGCAACTGGGTGGCCAAGTACATAGCTCAGATAAGAAAGAGTTTGGTTACGCGAAAGTTGAAAAAGTAGGTAACTGTGCGCTGTTTGATGCGATTGAAGATCATATCGAAGATGGCATTGGCAAACTTGACGTTTGGATGAGCCACGGCGACAAAGTTGTTGAAGTGCCTGAAACGTTTGTTACGTCAGCTAAAACAGATACCTGTCCACATGCAGCGATGTCATGGGAAGAGAAAAAGTTCTACGGTGTACAATTTCACCCAGAAGTAACGCACACGCACCAAGGTTTACGTTTATTAGAGCGTTTCGTAATTGACATCTGTGGTTGTGAAAAACTATGGACGCCAGCCTCAATTATTGAAGATGCTGTTGCGCGTATTAAAGAAAAAGTAGGTGATGATGAAGTTATTCTTGGCCTATCAGGTGGTGTTGATTCATCTGTAGTAGCGATGTTGATTCACCGTGCAATTGGTAAAAAATTAACCTGTGTATTTGTTGATAACGGTTTACTTCGTTTAAACGAAGGTCAACAAGTGATGGACATGTTTGGTGACAAGTTCGGTTTAAACATTATCAAAGTTGATGCTGAACAGCAGTTTTTAGATGATTTAGCGGGTTTATCGGATCCTGAAGATAAGCGTAAAGCGATTGGCCATACATTTATTGATGTATTTGATGCTGAATCTAAAAAGCTGAAAAATGCGAAGTGGTTAGCACAAGGTACAATTTACCCAGACGTAATCGAATCAGCAGCATCTAAAACAGGTAAAGCACATGTAATTAAATCACACCATAACGTAGGTGGTTTACCTGACGACATGGAAATGGGCTTAGTCGAGCCACTGCGTGAACTATTTAAAGATGAAGTTCGCAAAATTGGTTTAGAGTTAGGTCTTCCTTACGATATGCTTTACCGTCATCCGTTCCCTGGTCCAGGCTTAGGTGTACGTGTACTTGGTGAAATTAAGAAAGAATATTGTGATTTATTACGCCGTGCTGATGCAATCTTTATTGAAGAACTTCACAAGGCTGATATTTACCACAAAGTGTCACAAGCATTCACTGTATTCCTACCTGTTAAGTCAGTAGGTGTAATGGGTGATGCGCGAAAGTATGATTGGGTTGTATCATTGCGTTGTGTTGAAACAATTGACTTTATGACGGCACGTTGGTCACACTTACCATATGATTTCTTAGGTTTAGTTTCAAACCGTATTATCAACGAAATCGACGGTATTTCGCGTGTGGTTTACGATATTTCTGGTAAGCCGCCAGCGACAATTGAGTGGGAATAAACCCTACTTAAAAGATAATAAATAACGCCAGCTAAAAGCTGGCGTTTTTATTTGATTAGAACAATTCAATATCGTTAGTCGGAGGAATATTTTCGTTTTCCGAGTTAATAATATCACCATAATAAACACATTGATTTCGGCCATTATTCTTAGCCACATACAATGCTTTATCGGCATTTTCGATAACTGAAATTGGGAAGTCGTAAGGGCTCATTCGGGCAAAGCCAATACTTAACGTGAGTTCTTCAACAAAAGGAAATTTCTGGTCGCTAATAAAATCTTGAAAATGTGCGAGTTTGGTTGCGATATGAAGCAAGGTTGTGGGTTCAAATACAATTACAAACTCTTCGCCACCAAAGCGAAAAATAAGATCGCTTGAACGGAAATATTGCTGCATTCTTTGCGACAGGGTTAATAACACTTCATCACCACAAACGTGACCATAGGTATCGTTCACTTTTTTAAAGTGGTCTATGTCAATCATTGCCAGCCAAGAAGACTCATCATAGTGTTTATTACGAACCCCTTTTTCAAGCGGTGAGTTATGAGAGTGGAGCTGATCTTCAAGAAGCTGTTTGATTTTTCTATCAAATGTTTGTCGATTAAGTAAGCCCGTTAGCTTATCACGCTCACTTTCATTGAGTATAGTGAGGTAGTTTTCATATATGCGGCAAAGTGCGTTGAGAGTAACTTGCTCTGTTGAAGTGAGGTGCTTAACCACAAGATAAACTGCGCCCATAACTTGGTCATCAATGATCACTGGGATCCAACGTTTTTCATTGCCTTGTTTGTCTTGCAAACTGATTGTGCAAGCCGATTCAATACAACACAAAAGTTCTTTGTTTGGGGTGGCAATCATTTTTCGTGATGACCATTTTATTGCACCGGTTTTATCGGTTTCTATTGAGGCGCTCTTTTCGATACCAGCGCTGTTAAAACGCGATAAATCTTTATATAAAGCTGCTTCGCTCGGTGACAAAAACTCACTAATAGTAGATAGCAAGCTCAGCTCAAGTGAATCTACGTCACGGTGTTTTGTTATTTTAACAACGGAGTTTAAGAGATCTTTTTGCAAAATTACCTCTGCTTCAGATTCCATTCCGATATATTTAAGCACTTACCTAAATTTCGGACAAACGCTATGCAAGGTCAATCATGATTTGTAATATTTGCCTGTTAATTGAGCAACTAAAAAATTTTGCTCATTTTTTTCTTTACCTTTAGTAAAGAGTCCTTATAATGCGACGTCATTGCAGGGGCGTAGTTCCAATTGGTAGAACAGCGGTCTCCAAAACCGACGGTTACGGGTTCGAGTCCTGTCGCCCCTGCCACTTCCTTTCTCAATATTCTTTTGTTCCACTACGAAATCAAGATATGCACACAAACTGGCTTTGTTCACTTTTTGACATTGAGTTGCTGCAACTAAAGCAAAAGAATGAATCACAAAAATCGCTTCCATCTCAGCTGGAAAACGACTTAAATTTTGTATTAGCTTCTAATGATATTAAAGTTGAAGTATGTGTATTAAATGCACCATTTAAAGTTGAAAAGTCGCGAATCAAGGTGAATAATCAAGGACTGACAAGCGCGGAGAAACGCGCGTTATGGCAAACGTTATGGCACCATATCCAATAATAAAATTAGATCCTACTCAGATAAATGACTTGATGGCGATTGAAAAGCAATGTCATCAGTTTCCAATGTCTGAAAAATTAATGTTATCTTGCTTGACGGGTCGTTACAGCGCATTTGGTTGTTTTGAAGAGCAAGTGCTAATCGCCTTTTATATTGTGGAACAAGTAGGGCCCGATTATACATTAACAGACATTTGTGTAAGCCCGTCAAACCAAGGCGCTGGTATTGCAAAATATATGCTAAACCATCTACTGGACTTAGTTAGATCTGCACAAGGTGAAAATATTTTTCTCGAAGTACGTAAGTCAAATGAGAATGCAATCGGACTGTATTCATCTATGGGCTTTGCTGAGGTTGGTGTACGTAAAAACTATTATCCAAATGAGAGCGGACGTGAAGACGCTATTTTAATGGCGCTAACGGTTTAAGGTTAAATTTCTAGCCATACGACAGCAGCTCTTAATCATCTTCTTTTAGGTTTAAAATAAAGATAATTGCTTGTTCCAGCTTTAACACATGATAATCCAATGCTTCTTCATTATGCTCTCGAATACACAGTTCTAGTTCAGCTGCAGCATCACTAATATGGTTAAAGCCAAAGCATCCAGCACTGCCTTTTATGCTGTGTGCAAGTGCCAATAGTTCATTTAAGTCTTGCTGCTCATTGAGTGAAGCAATTTGTTTCAGCAGATTAGGTAATTTAGATTTGTAATTATCACTAATTTGCTTGAAACGTTCTCCTTGGAACAGCTCTTCCCAATTCTGTTGACCGTCACGTTCAAGGGCCAAGTACTGCTGTAGTGTTTGCTCAAGTTGCATTTTATCAATGGGTTTAGCAAGTGCTTTATCACAGCCAGCTTCAAGATAAGCGTCAACATCGTTTTTCATCACATTTGCAGTGAGCGCCACAATTGGGCCATCATAAGCGGCGTTTCTTAGCATTTCAGTTGCTTCTAAGCCGCCCATAACAGGCATTTGCATATCCATTAAAATCAAATCATAGTCATTGGTAAGTGCTTGCTCTACGGCTTCTGCTCCGTTATTCGCAAAATCAGGCGAAATACCCCATTGACTGAGCAATAACCTTATTAGGTCTTGGTTGTCTTTATTATCTTCGGCAACCAGAATATTTCCTTCAAACTGTTGCGCATGCGAGCCTACGTCTTCTTTTAGCATTGCTTTAGCGGAGTTCGCGCTATTAACCATATCTACACTATGGTTTTGGTTGTTGGTGGCAATAATAACCTCAAAGCGACTTCCTTCACTTAGCTTACTTGTTACTGAGATATCGCCTCCCAAAATTTGGGCTAAGTTTTTCGCAATACACAGGCCAAGGCCGGTACCTCCAAATTTTCGCGTCGTACTGATATCTGCTTGCTCGAAGGGTTTAAAGGCCCTTTCTTGTTCTTGTTGTGACATCCCAATACCACTATCGATCACGGTAAAGATAAGTTTTTCGGTAGAAGGGGAGTAGCGCACATTAAGTTCAACTTCGCCCTTTTCAGTAAATTTTACGGCGTTAGTACAGATATTTAGCAGTACCTGTTTTAAACGCGTTTCATCACTGTGTATTATGCTAGGCAGTGGGTAGTCAATATTTAACGAGAGTTCGAGCTTTTTCTCAGCCGCCATAGGCTCAATAATGCTTTTGATATCATTGATAAAAGGAATAAGCTCAACAACACGGGTCTCAACTTCGAGTTTATCGGCTTCTATTTTTGATAGATCGAGAATATTGTTAATTAATTCAAGCAGGTGTTTGGAGTTTCTTAATACAGTACTTAAGTATTTCGCTTTTTTGTTGTTTGACTCTTGCGCCAGGATGGTTTCAGTAAATCCCATTATCGCCGTAAGAGGTGTACGGATCTCATGGCTCATATTTGCTAAAAATCGACTTTTTAGGTGATTAGCTTGTTCAGCTTCAATAATGGCTTTTTCTAACTTTTTATTTATTTTTGCAATGGCTTGAGTACGAGTAACTACCTTTTCTTCAAGATGCTCTCGATAATCAAGTAATTCTGTTTGATATTGCTTAATTTGATTAACCATGTGATTAAAATCACGAAACAACATGCCCAATTCATCACTGCGATCTTGTTGTAGTTTTACATTTAAATCACCATCACCGACTTTATGACTTGCTTCAGCCAATGATTCAATCGGTTTTAACAGCATTCGGCGCACCACTAAAAAGATAATGCCGGGTAAAAATATCGCTGTAGATAAAATTAATAACGCGGTGTACATGGTAATGGTTTGGCCGGCCTTATACAGTGAGTTTTTATTTAAGGCGGTCACAAAATAGAGATCATTCCCCATTGAGTTTGCTAAGATCATGCGCGTATCGTCAGCAAGAGTGTGTAACGACAGTTGATTAAAGACTTCGGTATTTGCGGTGTTTTTTAGCAGTTGCAATTCGTACTCAGAAACATAGCTATTGTTCAAGCTTGTTTGATTACAGAACAAAATTTTACCTGAGCTATCCATAATAAAATTAATTGTATCTGAGAAGTAATCATTGGCAACGCTACGTGCGATTTCATCACTATCGATGTGAAAAATTAAATACCCAAGTACTTTTGGAGAATCTAACGTAAAGCGGGAATCAAATAAGCGGTAAGAGAGATAGATAGATGTTTTATCTTCTTCAGGAACAAAAAACGTATTTTGTTGCTTTCTGTTATTGGCAAGTTGGTCACTGAAGGGGTAACTATCTCGTGTTTCAAGTACCGCTTTTGGGTAATAGCTAAGTACATCACCCTCAGGGTTAATGACACCGATGCTGAGAATATGTGGAAACGAATCAACATAATTGCCAAATTCATCGACTAGTGAAGATACTAGCTTTGTACGCGCTTTAGATGGTTTGTTATCTTCATCATAACTGTAAATTAAATAATTATTGAGTACAGGTGAAGCCGAGAGTAGCTCGATTATTGAGTTATAGAATTGTGTAAAGTTTTGGCTTTTATTAACTTGTTGCTCAACAAAGCGTGTTACGATTGCCTCAGCTTGTTTTTCTGAGGAGCTTGTAACATTAGTTAGGGAGAAAACGCCTTGAATTGCCATAGGAATAATCACAAGTGGGGTAATATACCACAGCAGTCTTACGCTCAACTTGTTGTTATTCATCGTTTTCCATTTCTCGACAAAAAGTTACTCTATAATCTAGCATATTTTTGTACTAGTATAAGAATATAATTACAATCAGTACAATAATTTGCGTGTGTGATACATCAATTTTAATGTGCAGTAGCTTATTAATAGGGAGTGTTTAAGTAAGTGTATGTGTAAGGTGTGTTCTAAGACGGCAGGAAAACAGTGTCGTTAAGCTTAACAAGGAAGAGTTACTTCTTAGCTGCTCTCACACTTTTGTTTTTGAGTTCATCTTGGCACGCAGTGGCCAATGAATTGCCTGCGAATTTGCAGGTAGTATTACTTTCTAAACTAATGCCTTATGAAAAGGTATTGTCAAAAAAACCGAAGCTATCTGTTTTTGTTGTTAACAATCGCGATGTTTATCAAGCGTTCAACTTGTTGAAAGCAAAGCAACGGAACCAGCAACTAGGCACCATTAAATTTGGTAATGAGCTGCCAAAGAAACCTTATGATATTGTCTTCCTCGATCAACAAATAGATTTGAGTGATGCACTTATTTACAGCTTAAAACACACTAGTTTATTAGTAACGAATGATATTGATATGGTGAAACAGGGTATTACGTTAGGACTAAGTGTGAAAAATGGACGCCCAATTTTTTATTTGAATAAAAAAAGTAGTGATGCAACGGGTCTTAGTTGGGATAAAACAGTACTCGATATTGTCACACTTTATAATTAAAACGCCTCTCTTCGCCTTTTTACAAGCCTAGAAACTGACTAATAGTTGCAATGCGACTGTCCGCCCAAGTTGTGGGTGATAAGCTGGTGTAAATCCATCCGGGTCTGCATTGTTATTAATATCATATGCGTTCACGTCACTGGCACCGTCTTGTCTGCCGACTAGAACATAGTCTTTGTCAAATAAGTTGTTGACGATAAATTGTGGTGTTATTGATACACCTGACAAGCTTAAATCAGGCGCAGAAATAACTAAGTTATAAAGTGATAAATTACCAATATCACCTGAAAAATAAGCATTGCTTACAGGTGCGTTTCGTCCAATTAAATGGTTTGCTCTTAAATCTACTGCTAAATGTGGCAAGAGGCGATAATTAACACCCCAATTGATTTTATGATCCGTAATATGATTCAGTGCATTGGTCGTTAAATCTTGTTCGCCATCAGAGTAATGATAATTAAAATAAGCTGTTAGAGATTGTTTATAACTATAATTTGCATCAAATGATAATCCCCAGTAATCACTGTGTTTGGCATTTTCATAACTAACGTTACTGGCCGATGCAAAGCG
The DNA here is from genome assembly GCF_000788395.1 of Pseudoalteromonas piratica. Lineage (NCBI taxonomy): Bacteria > Pseudomonadati > Pseudomonadota > Gammaproteobacteria > Alteromonadales > Pseudoalteromonadaceae > Pseudoalteromonas > Pseudoalteromonas piratica. The sequence goes on along the minus strand of NZ_CP009888.1, from coordinate 3,176,578 downwards.
CATATTTGCATCATCGTCTTGGATATTGAGGGTAATGCGATTGTCTTCTTGGCTTAAGTAAATGGCTGTTTTTAAGTCTAGTTGATGTTCAGCCTGCTCATAAAAATAATGGCTTACTAACTCAGTGGTTTTAATTTTCTCTGGCTTTAGGCTGCTATTTCCGCGAAATTCATCGTTGAGCTCAAAAATACTCGGTTCACGAAAGGCTTCGCCATAGAGTAACTTAAACACTAAGTTTTGGTTGGCGTTATAGTTAATTGCAGCACGCGGGTTTGTGGTGCTGCCAAAGGCGTCACTGCGGTCATAGCGAAAACCAAGCGTGTAGTTGATTTTATCCGTTAAGAACCCTTGAGCTTCTGCATAAAACGCTTTTTCATCAACCTCTTCAACAGGATATTCCACATAGGAATTTAGTCCAAGTCCTGCCTCAGCGATAAGCCAATCTGAGGCAGTAGATGCTTGGTTACCTAGTTGATAATCACCCAGTGAGACGATTTGCCCCATTTTTTCTGAGCGCATTAATCTGTAGCCAAACTGCCAATCAATGTCGTGCCATTTGGAAATGGTTAGTTGTTGCTCAAATGCGCTTTGCTTGCTCACACTGTGATAGCTTTTCACTAAATCGACGAAGCGATAGCTGTATTTAAACCCGGTGTCGGGTTCTTGGGTATTTTCTCTTTGCCATAGTCTGCTAGCGAGTTCTAGCTGGTGAGAAAATTGATAATCCAAATCAAGGTAATAATGTTGTGCACTGTGGTGTTTTTTATATGAAGTATCACGTGTTTGATACTCAAAACCCGCTACATAACTAGCAAGTCCTTGTTCTTGCTCCCAGCTGTTAAAACCAAGCTCAAAATGTGTGATGCCAACAGTATGTTGAGATGGGTTTTGCCAAACGAGCTTGCCCCTAAGAGCGTTATCATCACTTTGATTATTGTACCCAGCGAGTTGGTATTGCCCAGCAAGTGGGTTATTGCCTGCAACAATATATTCGCCATTAACATACTGTTGCGTTAGATAATTAGGATACAGGTGATTAGTAAAGTAACCTGCAGGATCATAACTATCTAATCCTGAATCACCATCACGGCTTGAAAAGCGACCAGAGAGTTGCAAACTTAACTCAGAAACTTGATGGTTGAACATAAATTGAACTGACCGTTCGCCATGTTCACCCGTTAACACACTTAATCGTTGACCTGATGATTGCTTTGCCTGTTTCGTTATAAAGTGGATCACCCCTGAGTAAGCATTTGCCCCATAACTTGCAGAGCCTGGGCCTTGCACTATTTCAATGCGCTCAATATCAGCGAGAATTTGTTGGTTGCCCCAAGGTTGTGACCAATTAAAGGCTATGTGGTTTTGCACAATACCATCAACCATAATTAGTAACTGAACATTGCCAGGAGTACCACCAATACCACGGTTTATACTGTGACTTGTGTATTCACCAGCGCCGTCTTGGTAGTTGGCAAAGTCAAAGCCAGGTACATCACGCAAAATATCAATTAGGTTCTGATAGCCGCGTTGTTTGATTTGTTCAGCAGTAACGATTTTTATATTGGCAGGGGCATCTAATAAAGATTGTTGTTTTAGGCCAGCTGTTTTCACTTGAACATTGAGTAAATCTTTTAAGCTGAGTGCTTGTAGAGCATCAAGATCATAATCAGCATCAACAGCAGCGACTGTGGGTGCATAAAGTGATAATACTATTGCAGACGTAAGCAAATTTATTCGGCTAGCCATAATTGCGAAATTTGAATCGACATTTATTAGATTTATAGCTCAACCATAGCACAGTTTAATTGCAATAGGTATTTATGCTAAAAGCCTATCTTGTTGGTTGTAAACAACTTAACACATCAGCCAAATTTTAGACTATTGCGCGGTGATTTTATTGCTTTAACGAGTGTTTTTAGCCATTCATGAAAAATCGTTTGATTTTTATTTTAAAAATAATTCTCGTGAGATGAACAAAAACCACATTGCAATTTTGGCAAGTAAATAGAAGTGAATTTTGAGAACCACAGTTATTGTAAAATTAAAAAACAAAATTCAGCGAAAAAACACACATATTAACTACGCTTTAATTGCACTCTAAGTGGGTAAACAGGTATAATTTCGCCCCATTTTTAACCTTGAATTTTAAGCGATTGGCGGGTATTCATGTCCAGTATTTCAACTGAAGTTGGCAAACGTCGCACCTTTGCGATTATCTCCCACCCGGATGCGGGTAAAACAACCATTACTGAAAAGGTACTTCTTTTCGGACAAGCTCTGCAAAAAGCAGGTACAGTAAAAGGTCGTGGTTCGAATCAACATGCTAAATCAGACTGGATGGAAATGGAAAAAGAACGTGGTATCTCGGTTACTACCTCTGTAATGCAATTCCCGTACAATGACTGTTTGGTTAACCTACTGGATACCCCAGGACACGAGGACTTCTCGGAAGATACTTACCGTACACTCACGGCGGTTGACTCGTGCCTAATGGTAATTGACGCTGCGAAAGGTGTAGAAGACCGTACCCGTAAGCTTATGGAAGTAACGCGTCTACGTGATACGCCAATTGTTACCTTTATGAACAAACTCGACCGTGATATCCGTGACCCAATGGAAGTCATGGACGAAGTTGAAAGTGAGCTAAACATCGCGTGTGCTCCGGTTACCTGGCCAATTGGCTGTGGTAAAGAGTTTAAAGGTGTTTACCACATTCATCGCGATGAAACGATTTTGTACCAAACAGGTCAAGGTCACACAATTCAAGACGTGCGTATTGTTAAAGGATTAGATAACCCAGAGCTTGACGCAGCCGTGGGTGAAGAACTGGCTGAATTACTACGCGAAGAACTTGAGCTGGTAGTTGGTGCATCACACGAATTTGATCAAGAGCTTTTCCTAGCAGGTGAATTAACACCGGTATTCTTTGGTACCGCACTTGGTAATTTTGGTGTTGACCACATGCTTGACGGTTTAACAAAGTGGGCACCAGCACCACAGCCGCGTCAAACAGATGACCGCCTCGTTACTGCTGACGAAGAAAAGTTCTCAGGCTTTGTCTTTAAAATTCAAGCTAACATGGACCCGAAACACCGCGACCGTATTGCCTTTATGCGTATTGTGTCGGGTAAATATGAGCAAGGTATGAAAATGGACCATGTGCGTATTGGTAAAAAGGTCAGCATCTCTGATGCGGTAACCTTTATGGCCGGTGACCGTGAGCGTGCAGCAGAAGCGTACGCTGGTGACATTATTGGCCTTCACAACCATGGTACGATTCAAATTGGTGATACCTTTACGCAAGGTGAAAAAATTAAGTTCAGCGGTATACCAAACTTTGCGCCAGAATTATTCCGTCGTATTCGCTTACGCGATCCACTTAAGCAAAAGCAGCTACTTAAAGGCCTTATCCAGCTTTCGGAAGAGGGTGCAGTACAGGTATTTAGACCACTGCAAAACAATGATCTAATCGTAGGCGCGGTAGGTGTACTTCAGTTTGATGTTGTTGTAGCGCGTTTAAAAGCCGAATACAACGTAGATGCCATGTACGAAAGCGTAAGCGTTGCAACAGCGCGCTGGGTAACCTGTGATGATGCGAAAAAGCTAGAAGAATTCCGCCGTAAATGCGAAGTAAACTTAGCACTCGACGGTGGTGATAACCTAACTTATATCGCGCCAACACGCGTTAACTTAAACTTGTCGCAAGAGCGTTATCCGGAAGTTGAGTTCCATCAGACACGTGAACACTAATTTTTACGTCATAAATTTGCGATAGCGTCATTGCTATCGTATTTTTTGTAAGTTTTTAGCGGACTAAACTCCTAGCGAAAAATACTCTGTGGCTTTGCTCTCGCTGCATTTATTTAGTAAAAAAGTTAAGTTACATTGATAACGTGTTATGTCGTTATCAGTTTTAAAACGAATAAAAATGACATGGCTTGGTTGAGATTACTCCCAAGCGGTGTGTAACAGGAAATAGAGAATGAATATTCGTCAGATATTAGTAGAAAAAGCCATAGCAGCCATGGTTGCAGCAGGCTTACCAGAAGATACCAACCCAGCGGTAACACAAAGTACCCGCCCGCAGTTTGGTGATTACCAAATTAATGGTGCAATGGGCGCTGCAAAAAAGTTAAAAACGAATCCGCGTGAACTGGCACAAAAAATTATCGACAATTTAGATGTAAGCGACATTGCCTCGCAAACTGAAATTGCTGGCCCAGGGTTTATTAATATTCACTTAAAGCCGGAATTTTTAGCTGACACACTTTCGTCTGCAAACCAAGATGAAAAACTGGGTGTAGCTGAGCATGCTAGCGCACAAAATGTGGTAGTAGATTACTCATCACCAAACCTTGCAAAAGAAATGCACGTTGGTCATTTACGCTCAACCATTATTGGTGATGCAGTTGTACGTGCACTTGAGTTCCGTGGCGACTCCGTTACACGTCAAAACCATGTAGGTGACTGGGGTACGCAATTTGGTATGTTGATTGCGCACTTAGAGGATTTACTAAACCAAGGTGTGGATCTTGAATCAGTTGCCTTAGCTGATTTAGAAACCTTCTACCGCGATGCGAAAAAACGTTTTGACGATGAAGACGGTTTTGCTGATAAAGCACGTGACTACGTAGTTAAGCTGCAAGGCGGCGATGCACACTGTGAAAAGCTGTGGAAACTGTTTATTGATACCTCAGTAAAACACTCTGAAGAAGTGTACGCAAAGCTAAACGTTACCCTTAAGCCTGAAGATATTAAGGCTGAAAGTGCTTATAACGATGCGCTACAAGGTGTTATTACACTACTTAAAGAGAAAGGCATTGCTGTTGAAGACCAAGGTGCACAAGTTGTATTCCTTGATGAATTGGCCAATAAAGATGGTGAACCATCTGTATTTATCGTGCAAAAATCAGGTGGTGGCTTCTTATATGCAACTACCGACTTAGCAGCGTGTGATTACCGTTCTAACAAACTAGGCGCAGACCGTATTTTAATCTTTGTAGATGCGCGTCAAAGCCTTCACTTCAGCCAAGTTGAGTTAACAGCACGTAAAGCTGGCCTGTTACGTGACGAAACAACGTATGAGTTCTGCCCATTCGGCACCATGATGGGTGAAGATGGTAAACCATTTAAAACCCGTACTGGTGGCATAGTTAAACTAGCTGAACTATTAGAAGAAGCAGTAAGCCGCGCAACTGACAAGCTAGCAGAGCGCGAGTCAGACCTAAGCGTTGAAGAACGCGCCGAAATCGCTCGTAAAGTGGGTATTGGGGCTGTGAAATACGCGGATCTTTCTAAGAACCGTACCAGCGATTATATCTTCAACTGGGATACCATGTTGAGCTTTGAAGGTGCAACAGCGCCTTACTTACAGTATGCCTACACGCGTGTACGCAGTATCTTCCGTAAAGCAGGTATTGACGCTGCAAGCTTAAATGCACCAATCTCAATTGTTGAAGCGCAAGAAAAGGCGTTAGCAATCAAACTAATCCAGTTTGAAGAAGTGCTAGATCAAATGATTGCTGAGGCGACGCCGCACGTTTTATGTAGTTACTTATATGAGCTTGCGAGCCTATATATGAGCTTCTACGAAGCATGTCCGGTACTAAAAGAGGGTGTAGAGCCAGCTACCAAAGAAAGCCGCTTAATGCTGTGTAATTTAGTGGCGAAGACGCTAGCGAAGGGTCTAGATCTACTAGGTATCGAAGTAATGGAGCAAATGTAACCTACTGCATATGCTTCGCTTTGACAGCGTTACATAAAGCTTTTTACCGAATCACATACTAAAGTATGCTCAGCGGCTAAAAAGCTTACTCTTTGTTTGGAAGTAAGGCCTTGCCAATTTCTCGCCTATTTGTAGGGGTTTGCTTCCTGCGTCAGGTTTTTAATCTACCCCAATCACATAGCGCACTATGCTCATGGGGCTAGATTAGCTCTTATTTACAAGATGCTTTCTTGTCTAAATGCAAACTAGTTTGCAAATAGTATCAATTTTTTTCTTCAATAAATCTCCAATCACATACTAAAGTATGCTCAGCGGCTAAAAAGCTTACTCTTTGTTTGGAAGGAAAGCCTTGTCAATTTCTCGCCTATTTGTAGAACGTTGCTTCCTATTTACATTGATCCTTCGTTAGAGTTTTAATTTACCCCAATCACATAGCAGGCTATGTTCATGAGGCTAAATTAGCTCTTATTTACAAGATGCTTTCTTGTCCAAATGCATATTAGTTTGCAAATAGTATCAATTTTCTTCTTCAATAATTTTCCAGTCACATACTAAATTTTGCTCAGCGGCTAAAAAGCATAATTTCTGTTTCAATCTTTCGCTTATTTTTAGGGAGTTGCTTCTTATATCTCATTAATTCAACTTCAGACTTTCAATTTAATAACAAGTATCACTTAATCTATTGAAAAAGCTGATAAAAGCAGATAACTTAAAAACTGATTCACAAGGAAGATAAATAACTAAGGAAAGAATTATGAGAAAAGTGGTTTTATTAATCGTATTGTCTTTGCAATGTTTTACTGTTAGTGCTCAATCACTCTTTGGCGACGTGAAGTTGACACATTTACAACCGACTGAAGAAAAAGCTAACTGGGTTAGGAAAAAACAAGTAACACCAAAATACCCAATATCATTAGCGAAAAAAGGCATCGCGGGTTGTGGGATTTTTAAGGTGGTTGTAAATGACGAAGGCAAAACAGACTCTGTTGAACTTATCCAAAGCGTTCCCGAAAAAGTGATTTACAGACCAAGTAAGAAAATTATTAGAAAGTGGAATTGGGTGCAAGCTAAAAATGGTAACCCTGTCGCTGAAGAGAAATTAATTCGCCTCGACTTTTGCTTAGGTGGTAACTCAGTTGAAGAGGCTGAAGCAATTTGCCTTAAACAGTCACAATATCGATGCAGTGTCTAAGAATTTTGATGTAATAAATTAAACCAATGTCAGCAAAAACATTGGTTTTTGATTATTGTATTTTGCCAAGAAGCAGCTTCAGTTTTGAATTTACTTTTGGGCGTCGTTAGAGACTGCGGTAGTCGAGCTGTAAGACTCACCCGCTGCTAAGATTGATTCAAATATTCAAAACTAAAATCTAACCCCCAACCCTTTATTTTAAATCAACTATATAACCAATCTTTATTGGTATTTCACACGTATCTGTTTACCATAAGCTTATACAATATCTTTTGGAAAAGATGATGAAAATTGATGATATTCGCCGTGAGTATTTAAAGGATGGTTTGTCTGAAGAGAAGCTATTAGACAACCCAATTGAGCAGTTTGAGTCTTGGTTGCAATTAGCGGTAGACGCTAAACTGGATGACCCAACAGCCATGGTTGTGGCAACAGTAGATGGCAATGGGCAGCCGTCACAGCGCATTGTGTTATTAAAGGATGTAAATCCAAATGGGTTTGTCTTTTTTACTAATACAGAGTCACGCAAGGCTCAGGAAATTGCGGGTAATAATAAAGTGAGCTTACATTTTCCATGGCACAGCTTGGAGCGTCAGGTGATTGTTTATGGCACGGCGAAGCCATTATCAAATTTGGCGGTGACTAAGTACTTTTTATCGCGTCCTAAAGAGAGCCAACTTGCAGCGTGGGCATCGGCGCAAAGTCGCCCGGTATCATCACGTAAAGTGCTGATGGAAAAATTCCAGCAAATTAAAAATAAGTTTAGTGAAGGTGAAGTGCCATTGCCGTCGTTTTGGGGTGGTTACTGCATTGAACCGCATCAAATTGAGTTTTGGCAAGGTGGTGCAAACCGATTACACGACCGCTTTATGTATAAACTTGAAGATGGCGTGTGGACTAAGCAGCGCTTAAATCCATAGTATGACGTTTTTTGATACGCACTGTCATATCGACTTTGATGAGTTTGAAAATGACCGTGACAAGGTGTTAGCAGATGCGGCGCACTTCAATGTGTCGCATATACTGGTACCGGGCGTAACACTTGCACAAAGCGCCAAGCTACTTTCCTTTGAAAATACCCAAGGCATTACGTTTTACAAAGCTCTTGGATTACACCCTTATTTTTTTAATGAGCATCAACAGGGTGACTTTGAACGCCTTGCCACACTTGCAAATACTCATCGCGAATTCTTGGTGGCAATCGGTGAGTGCGGTATCGACCGCAGTATCGAAAAGCTCGATTACCAACAGCAACTTTTTATACAGCATATTGAGCTTGCGAATCAGTTGTCACTGCCGCTGGTGGTGCATCACCGAAAAAGTCATGATTTAATAGCCGAATCATTTAAAACACTCAAACCAAAATGTGGCGGCATTATTCATGCTTTCAGTGGTTCTGCGCAGGTGGCTAATTACTACATTGAGCAGGGCTTTAAATTGGGGGTAGGCGGTACAATTACTTACTCGCGTGCCGAGAAAACGCGCAATGTGATAGCCAACTTACCGGCTGAACACCTAGTGCTTGAAACCGATGCACCATCAATGCCGCTTTCTGGTTATCAGGGGGAACGCAATGTGCCTGCGCAAATTATTCGAGTGTTTGATGCTCTGTGTGAATTGAAAGGTGTTGAAACGCAAAGTGCGCGACAGCTTCTTGCCGAACAGCTTTATGCCTCTTCTTGCTCGGCGTTACGGATATAGCGTTTAACCTGCCAACGCTTGATCTTGCGTGCTAAGACCCAGGTAAGTATTACACTTAAGATCAACATAAGGGCGATTTGTTTACTGACTTCGTGAAGGTAATCGTGAGCTTCGCGGATAGCCGCTGGAAAGGTATAGGTTAGCCTGACAAAACCCACCCGTTTACCTTGAACAAACACATCACTTATAACTGGTGTGGCAAGCTTAGAAAGCCCAGGTAAAGCACTGGGTGTCTTTAATAAATCTTGGTATGACGCTGCAAAATTACTTTGTACCAGCAAATTGCCGTACTTATCGAATATAGCTGCAGTTTGAATAAATTCATCTTGGGCAAAATTATTGACCAGTTGTGAAAGTGATTTTTTATCTTGCTCTTTGATGGCAGTTCGGGCACCGAGTGCAAGTTGTTTAGCGAGACCTTGAGCCGTTGTTTTGCTTTGCTGTTCAAGTATCTGATGGCCTTTAAAGCTAGTATTAAAACCAATATGAGTAAGCGCAACGAGGCATATCGCAGCAATCATTAAGCGCGATATGCGTTGATATGTGGAGGCGAAAGCCGGGTTACGGTCTTGGTTTTTTTTCATATTGCTCAATGCCTTTTGGACAGTGTGCTGTTTTCTTGGTTAAATTGCAACAACACAAAAGTCTAGCTGTAAGAGAGTCGCTGATGTTTGAAAGTATGGCGCAGTTTGAGCAATTTTTCTCGAATATTCACACCAATAAATGGCACGAAGTTGCTGAAATTAATAATCAAAATAACGCGAGTTGTTATGTGTTACTGTCAACCACTCACTCAGAACTTGCACTGAATGAGGGGTTGTTAGCGCTATTAAAAAGCTTACCAGTATCGAAGGCGGCTAAGTTATCTGTGCACCCAGAATTACCAAGTGCGCTGGTTCTGCAGGTCAGTGAAGAGCTAGATAAAACCAAACAAGTGCTTCAAGAGTATTTGTCTCCAAATGAAGCACTGGAAGTTAATGTTTTTGCTAAAGCGCCAAACATAAACCAACCTGGCTTACTTGTAATGGATATGGATTCAACAGCCATACAAATTGAGTGTATTGATGAAATTGCTCGATTAGCCAATGTCTATGAAGAAGTTGCGAGTGTAACGCGCCAAGCAATGCAAGGAGCGTTGCCTTTTTCTGAAAGTCTGCGAAAGCGTGTTGCCAAGCTAGAAGGTGTGTCGCTTGAGCTAATGGCGCAGCTTAAAGATAATCTGCCTTTAATGCCTGGTGTCAAGGCGCTATGCCAGCACCTAAAAGCAAAAGGCTGGACGTTGGCGATTGCATCGGGAGGTTTTGTGCCTTTTGCGCAGCGAGTACAAACCTTGCTTGAACTTGATGCGATTCACGCAAATACCCTAGAAGACAATGGTGTTGAGCTGACTGGAAAGGTACTTGGAACCATAGTTGATGCTGATGAGAAAGCACGTTTTTTAACTCAGTATGCTGAACAACTTAATATTGATAAGTCACAAACGATGGCAATGGGTGATGGCGCTAACGATTTAGTGATGATGGCAGCCAGCGGTCTTGGTGTAGCAGTTCATGGTAAGCCACTTGTGGCTCAAAGTGCTGATGTGGCGATTAATTTTGGCAGCCTTTTACAGGTACTTTATTTTATTAGTTTGCCTGAGTAGTTAAATGGAATACAGCCTGAATGAGTAACATTTATTCAGGCTGAGTTTTACACGTGGCAGGTCAAACGTTACTCAAATAAGTTACTTAATTGATACTGCGCTGTTTTAGACCAAAGTGCTTTGCGTTTAGTTAGGTTTGTCTGAACTTCTGGCGCTATGGCGTAGCGCGTTAACACCTCTTGGGTGATGTCTACCGCATCGCCAACGCCAATAACCGACCACAACTCTTCTTCTAAATCTTTTGCTTTATGCTGTGCATATTGGCTGATGTAGCTTAATTCTTTAGATATGTAGTCTGTATCTGGACGACCTGTTCTTGAAATATATAATCTAAAAGCAAAAAATAAGTCTTCAGCAACGCTTGCTTTGACAAAGTTACTACGGTCACTTACTTCTTTACTATTGAGCAGTTCACTTATAAACGCGTTTTCCATATTGCGCTCTTTAGGTTGCAGTCGTATATATAAATCGAACTGTAATGGTGCATCATGGCGCGCCATCTCTTTGAGCGGCATTGCGATCATGCTTTCAAAAGCATCGTGTTTAATGAGCTGTTTAAAATCAAATTGATTAACCAAACCTGCGATATGACTCAATAGTAAATGGAAGGTATTTGGATACACTCCTTTAGCAATTGCACCTACTTTTATATGCGCCCCGCGTTTGTGCAAATAAAATGGGAATTGGCAGACATTTTTGGTCACCATATTACGCAGGGCAGTAGAAAGCCCTGGGGTTTTTGGTGATTCTTCTGATGCAACTAATTTTGATTTGTTATTAGCAATTAACTGATTAAAAAAGCGAGTACCTTGATGATCAGTATCCGCTGTCGGTTTGTAACTGCGCAAATTAACAATTGTTTTTGTTTTACTAACAGCCATTACTTCGTAAGGAAGTTTGTTTAGCTGATATTTCTTTGACAGTTTTTGTAGCTCAGGAAATGCGACAAGCAATAGGTCGCCTTTTTCATAGTCAGTCGGAGATGCTAATTCAATTTGTAACCCATTGACTGAAAAATCCAATGTATGACCGATTATTTCGCCTTTTTCTTCTTGCTCTAACTGAATTGGTGTTTTATACAAATAGCGTGTTTCATTGCGCAAATTAATATAATCGAGAGCGACAAATTCAAGGCTCGGATAACTGCGAAGTTTCTGATGGCCATATTGTTTTAAGTGATTAACATGGCTTTTATCAAAGCTAATTTTCTTAAACTGTTCTGTCGAAGATATACTTGTTATATCTGTAATAAGTAATAAATATTTAGCGTCTTTTACAATGCCTTGAACACGCGGTGAGGGAGGCTTATTAAGTTTTGCTACTTCACTACTTGCACTATCAGGAAGTGATAAAGGTATAAAACTATCTTCGCTTGAACAGGGCATTAGCTGGACATTAAAAATACGGAAGCTTGGCTTTTGGCTAGCAAAACCCCAGTACAAATTTCGTAAATTAGGCGTGTTGTTGAGTTCTAACTCACTGGCAGAATAAAAGAATAACTTACCGTTGTTACTATGCGTAAAACAAAAGAGGTTTAGCTGCTTTACATCGCCAGGTGATTGTTGAAGCTGGTTAACTCGCGATGGATTCAATATTTGAGGTAGCACTGAGTTGCGGTTTTCATCATTAAAATAACGTGCCACATTCAGGTTGTTTTCATTGGTTAGTACCAAAGACGGTGAAATACGCGCATCTTTTGCACTTAAGAAGATAAAAAGTGATGACACGCGAGGTAAGTAATACTGCTCATATCCTTTAACAATTACTGCATCGAGCGTGTTATCTAAATTCACTTTGTAACGACGTTTATTGCCATGAATAAAGCTTTTTAAAAACTCATCAATGGTTTTATTTTCGTCATTAAAAGTGCGTTTCATACGCACATAGTTGTGTTCTGCATTGATTTTCTCAACGGCAACGACTTCGTACTCAAGCCCGTTTTTAATGCCCATTTCAAAGTCTTGTTCTAACCCGACTAGGCGCATCCTTAGGCTTTCGCCTTTGGCGAGTTGGTAGCGAGAATATAACTTTACTTTACAGCCACTAACAGAAATATCTGAGGTTGAAGCTTCCACTTCACTGCCAGAGTTTAAAAACAGCTTAACTTTAATAGAGTAATTCATGCGTTCTTCTGAACGCGATTCGTAGGAAGCGAACGATACCCAATTGATAGTGGGCTTTTCTTCTTGTGACTTGGTTGCGACAGGTTGTGGGGCGAGCTCGCCACGTTCCTGTGCTTTTCGTTGCATCACTTTATGGTTGTTTTCGGTATTCATTACCGCTTCGTAAACGGCGAGGGTGTAACGCTTATAGCGACGGATCCCTGCTTCAAATACATTGATTGCCGTTTCATCCATAAAGTGTTGTTTGCCGTTATAAGTATAAGCACGTACTTCGCCAGTAACTTGACCGCGTAAATCAATAAAACGGTTGATCGGCTGAAGTAGTCGATTCATCTCCATTTTTACAAGAAATCGGTCTGAGCTGCTTAATGTCTTGGTCTTCTTGGCAAAAATCGCATCAAAATTTGGACGGCCTAAGTCGCGCTTAAGTTCTTCAATAAGCGATTGATACTTTATCAATACATCTTCAGCCATAAAAAAGAAGCGTTCCTTATTTTTTTATTATTCTACCTGTGTGAATAGGTTAAGATAACAGGCAATTTTTGTTTTAGCTTGCCGCATTTTTGCGGTTGAGCGCTATTAAATAAGTAAAGCAATTAGTGTACCAGTATCTTAGCAATTTATTTAATTCAGTACGAGCTAAGAGATAATTGCGTTCAAACTTATAAGAGTCGGTTTTTATGGGTAAAAATAAAACAGCATTTGTGTGCAGTGAGTGTGGCGCAGAATTCGCGCGATGGCAAGGTCAATGTGGCGAGTGTAAAGCATGGAATACTGTCACTGAGTTTCGCGTGCCTTCAATTAAGCAAGCACCTAGAGTTGCTGCAACTTCTGGTTATGCTGGCGCTATTGAAGCAAAGGTTCAAACCCTTGATGAAGTTAATTTAGAGCAGCTACCGCGTTTTACCACTGGTTTTGCTGAATTTGATCGCGTACTGGGTGGTGGAGTGGTGCCAGGCAGTGCAATCTTAATTGGTGGTTCACCAGGGGCGGGTAAAAGTACTTTATTATTGCAAACGATGTGTTTACTCGCACAGACCATGAATACCCTTTATGTTACTGGTGAAGAATCGTTACAGCAGGTTGCAATGCGGGCAAAGCGTTTAGGCCTACCAACGGATAAGCTAAAAACACTTGCAGAAACCAATGTAGAAACGATTTGCCAGTTAGCTTTGCGTGAAAAACCTCAGATTATGGTTATTGATTCAATTCAAGTAATGCACATGGCTGATATTCAATCGGCGCCGGGCAGTGTATCGCAGGTGCGAGAAGGTGCGGCTTACTTAACTCGTTTTGCTAAACAAAACCAAGTAGCTATTATCATGGTTGGTCATGTAACTAAAGATGGCACTTTGGCAGGTCCAAAAGTGTTAGAGCACTGCATTGACTGTTCTATTTTACTAGAAGGCAGTAGTGATAGTCGCTTTAGAACACTGCGCGGTAACAAAAACCGCTTTGGTGCAGTGAATGAATTGGGCGTATTTGCAATGACAGGTCAGGGCTTAAAAGAAGTCAGTAACCCATCGGCCATTTTCTTAAACCGTTCAGATGAACAAACGCCGGGCTCGCTTGTGATGGTTATTTGGGAGGGAACGCGGCCACTGCTTGTTGAAGTGCAAGCGCTGGTGGACTATTCCCAGCTTGGTAATCCAAGACGGGTGACTGTTGGCTTAGAGCAAAATCGCCTTGCTATGCTATTGGCAGTGTTGCACCGACATGGTGGCCTACAAGTATCTGATCAGGATGTGTTTGTTAATGTGGTTGGTGGGGTAAAAGTAACGGAGACGAGCGCAGATTTAGCTTTGATCACGGCACTTGTATCAAGTTTTAAAAATGCGTCATTGGCGCGAGAACTTGTAGTTTTCGGTGAAGTGGGGTTAGGTGGTGAAATTCGCCCTGTACCAAGTGGTGTAGAACGTTTAAAAGAAGCGGCCAAACATGGCTTTAAACGCGCGATTGTGCCGATTGCCAATAAACCAAAAGAGGACATTGAAGGCATGGAAGTGATTGGTGTCAGTTCATTGTCACAAGCACTGGAAGCGCTGTTTTAAATTCATTCATTGATACTAAATAGGCACAAAAAAAGCAGCTCTTAGCTGCTTTTTTGCTGTGTTTACGTGAAATTAGTGAAGAATACGGGCGCGAATAGTGCCATCAATTGCGCGTAATTCTTTTAGTGCCACTTCAGAATGATCTGTTTCTACGTCGATTACTACATAACCGATATTTTCATTGGTTTGTAAGTATTGCGCCGCGATATTAATACCATGCTGAGTAAATGCTTGGTTAATTTGCGTAAGCACACCCGGACGGTTGTGGTGAATGTGCAATAAGCGGCTGCGTTTAGCTAGTTCAGGTAGCGATACTTCTGGGAAGTTGACTGCAGAAACAGTCGAACCGTTATCTGAATATTTAGCGAGTTTTCCGGCAACTTCTACCCCAATATTTTCTTGTGCTTCTTGAGTTGAGCCACCAATGTGAGGCGTTAAAATTACATTATCGAATTCACGCAGTGGCGATACAAATTCTTCGTTATTGCCTTTTGGTTCAACAGGGAAAACATCAATAGCAGCACCTGAAATTTTCTTTTCTTGTAAGCTACTTGCTAGCGCGTCGATATCCACAACTGTACCGCGCGATGCATTGATTAAAATGGCACCTTGTTTCATGATTTCTAATTCGGCTGCGCCAATTAGATTTTTGGTTTGTGCCGTTTCAGGCACATGCAGACTGATTACATCAGAGGTTTGTAATAGCTGGGTTAGGTTGGCAACTTGTGTTGCATTACCAAGTACAAGTTTATCTTCAATATCAAAGAACTGGACTTTCATACCGATATTTTCGGCCATAATGCTCAGCTGCGTACCTATATGGCCATAACCGATGATACCAAGTGTTTTACCACGCGCTTCAAATGAGCCCGCTGCTGATTTTTGCCACTCACCACGGTGCGCTTTGGCGTTCTTCTCAGGAATACCGCGTAATAGCAATAGGATTTCACCTAGTACTAGCTCTGCTACTGAACGTGTGTTTGAAAATGGTGCGTTAAATACTGGAATACCAAATTTTTGTGCCGCATCAAGTGAAACCTGGTTTGTACCAATACAAAAGCAGCCGATGGCTACAAGCTTATCCGCTTGTTCAAGTACGGCTTCTGTAAGGTGTGTGCGAGAGCGAATGCCAACAAAGTGGGCATCGCGCAAACGCTCAATGAGTTCTGGTTCAGGCAAGGACGTTTTAACATAATCAATGTTGGTGTAACCATTACGCTTAAGTGTTTCAACGGCACTTTGATGCACGCCTTCAAGCAGTAAAATTTTAATTTTGTCTTTTGCTAACGATACCTTGCTCATAACCTTTCCTAAATTTACTTCAGTGTTTTAGGACCTTGTGGAGTGCCTACAATCACTGTGTTTGCGCCGCGATGGGCAAATAAACCGTTGGTTACTACACCAACAATTTGATTTATTTTTTCTTCAAGCTGTTTTGCATTGTCGATATGCATATTGTGCACATCTAAAATGACGTTGCCGTTATCCGTTACAACTCCCTCACGGTAAACTGGGTCACCACCAAGTTCTACTAATTCGCGAGCCACATAACTGCGCGCCATTGGAATCACTTCAACTGGTAATGGGAAGTTGCCAAGAACATCGACAAGCTTTGTCTCATCAACAATACAAACAAATTGTTTAGCGACTGCTGCCACGATTTTTTCACGAGTCAGCGCTGCACCACCACCTTTGATCATTTCATTAAGCTTGTTGATTTCATCTGCGCCATCAACATACACACTTAAGCTATCAACGTTGTTGAGTTCGAAAATCTCAATACCAAGCGCTTTTAGCTTTTCTGTTGAGGCTTCAGAACTCGAAACGGCACCGCGGATGTCATCTTTCATCGTCGCAAGTGCATCAATAAAATGGTTTACCGTTGAACCTGTTCCAACACCAACAATGCTGTCTTTTTCAACGTATTCGAGTGCAGCCCATGCAGCTGCTTTTTTCATTTCATCTTGAGTCATAGGTAAAGGCCTAATTTTTGAACGGAAATAGAGTTTTGTATTATACCTAGTTGGCTGTTACATGCTTACCATAAATAACACTTTTTTGGCGTTACGATGGTTTTAAGAGGTACATCCCAACTTTCAATTGGTAATAGATCAACTTGTTGGCAATTATGGGCAAGACCAATAATTTCAGGCTTGCTTCGTTTCTCGCGATAATATTTAGCAAGTGTACGATCATAAAAGCCACCACCCATTCCTAGGCGATTACCTTGTAAGTCGAATGCAACAAGTGGTGTACAAAGCACATCTAAGTCCTCCACTGGGCAAACCTGACTACAATTTAACTTGGGTTCCAAGATACCATAGCGATTTATCGTCATGGGTGAATTTTTCTCATATCTTTGGAAGAGTAAGTAACCGCTACAAAACGGGTGTAGTATGGGCAAATAAACAGCGATGTTGTGATGCCATAATTCCTCAATTATCAATGAGGTATCGATTTCGCTGTCATTTGATAAGTAAATGCCAAGACGGCGTATATCAGCGTTTTTTAAGTGTTGAAAAATGTTCACTTTAATTTTTTTCGCGGCTTCCAGTTGTTCGTTTTCTGAAAGCTCATTTCGACGTGAACGCATCAACTTGCGAATATTTTGACGTTCCATGGTGATTTATTAGTATTTAAAATGGCAGTAAATTTGGAAATGCGACGACTACACCTAACAGTGATAGCAGAATTACAATTAAGGTAATGAATAACCAATTTATATTTTTGGGTTTACTGGTAGCTTCAAGTTCTTCTTCGAACTCTAAGTCATCCCCCCAGCTGTTTTTATTTTCAACATCTAGTTCTAAGTCAGCTTCGCCACTTTGGACTTGCTGTAAGCGCGCTAAATCATCGACTTTTTCTTCAAGGCGAATTATTGATGTGGTGATGTAATCAAGGGCGGCTAATATTCGTTCATCGACATCGCTGCTGCGCTCTGTTTGTATCTCTTTTTCAGTGCTAATGAGCTTTACTTGAATGCCCAATGCTGCGAAAGTCTTTTGTTGTTTAAGGGCTTTTTGTTCAGGAATAGGGCTAAAAATTTGCTTGCCCGCAAGAAATTGATTTGCTTTAGTATCAGATAACTTAAGCTTTGTGGTCAAAATAGATTTCGCTTGCTCAGCGGTAACACCGTTATTTAACTGTGCGAATTGGATGCGGTAGCTCATATACAAGGCAAATTTTATTGTTTTGCTAAGTATATAGTTGTTAAAAGCTTTTTTGCAAAGTTAAAAAGCGGCATAAAATGCCGCTTGGGTGGTTGAGTTGAGAGTATAATTAGTATTTTGCAGAGCCAGTTGGCAGTGCGTTTAAAATAAACTCACGCACATCTTGGTTTGAGGTTTCTAAGTCAGCGCGACGAAGGTACATCATGTGACCACTTTCATAACCTTTAAAACTTAGACGCTCGCGCATCTTGCCACTCGGATCAAGTTGCCACATGGTGTATTTGGCATCGAAATAATTAGTGGCACCATCAAAATAGCCTGACTGTACCATTACTTTTAAATATGGGTTTTGTGCCATTGCCAAACGCAAGTTTTCACCTGTTTTATTGTTTGAGCGATCCCATGGGTGAACAGAACCAAACATATTGTATTTAAGGTCGGTTTTGTAACCTAGCTCTTGCTGCAAATAGTAATTGATTGCTGGTGTGAATGAGTGCAGCCATGAGGTTAATTCAGCCCAGTAATCAGGGCGGCTGCCAGCATCACGCTTATCAATACCTTTATAACGCGAATCTAAACGCCCCACTGTAAAACCGTCTTCACGAAGTAGCTCTTTCCAAAACGCATCATTTGGAATATCCAAATTGTTACGTAATACAAAGGTTTCACTTAAAGCGGTGTAGTTTGCAATCGTTGCGGCTATTTGTTGCTTTTCGCTTGCCTCGATAAAGCCGCCTTTACTGATAGCTGGGATAACTTTATTGATAGTAAAGTTTTCAACTTCTGCCAAGAAAGCAGTCAACGGCATTGATTGGTATTTCTCATCCAGTTTGTTGTGGTACCAAGCAGTTGCTGCAAAATAAGGAATACGATTTGCAGCTTCAACAGGGCCTTCGCGTTTGATGCCAATTTCGGTTGGTGATACCAAGATTACACCATTCAGATACATCCATTGACGGTTTTGTAACTCAAGAGCAAGCCCAGAAACGCGTGTGGTACCGTAGCTTTCACCAATTAAAAATTTAGGCGATAACCAGCGATTGTTGCGAGTGACGAAGGTATTAATCCATTCAGCAAGGTATTTAATATCTGCATTTACACCAAAAAATAACGCTTTTTGTTTGTCTTTGCTTGGTAACTCGCCTTTGTCATTTTCAAGAATACGTGAGTAGCCAGTATTAACTGGGTTGACGTAAACAATATCGGCAACATCCAGCACTGAATATGGGTTATTTTTAACCCCGTAAGGTTGAACTGGATAACCTTCGTCATCAATATTGAGAATTTTTGGGCCAGTGTAGGCTAAGTGCATCCATACTGAGGCGGAGCCCGGTCCACCATTAAAAGAAATAAGCAATGGACGCTTACCGTAATCTTTTACCCCTGATTTTTGGTAGTAAGTGAAGTGTAAGCTAGCAATAGGATTTCCTGCATCATCCCAGACAGGTTGAGTGCCAATTGTTGCACTGTATTTAATTTTTTTACCGAGGATTTTTGCTTGATGATGAGAGGTTTGCTTTTCATCTATAGGTATTTTTCTTTCTGTTGCTTGTATTGGGCTTACGATTACAAGTGCAGAAAAAACAAATAACTGGAGAAGTTTTTTCATGATGCCATTGCCTTTAAGTTATTTTGTCTGGTCGATAAACAGATTACTTAATTTAAACTTATTTGGTCAAAGAGAGTGAGACTAATACAGGCATTTTTTCGTTGAATTACAAAATCTACCCTATACTGATTAATGGCGCATAAAAAATACAAATGAATTATTAGTGAATGATTCAGTTGTGTTTAATGCTGTTTTAGATTGTTTTTTAGGTTTAGCACTGATTAAAAATAAAGCTAAACCTAAAAGGCAGCTTGTTACGTATATTAAAACGATAAGTTCTGTTTCAGCTAACTGATTCAAATAAGGAGAAAGTTATGCCTCAAACTCCAGTAGCAGAAAAGCATACGACTTTTGCCAGATGTTTAGAATGTAATAAAGTTGGACTTTTTGCCCCACTGCATTGGCTTGCTCTAGGCTTTAAAGATATGGCAAGTGCGCCTCTATTAAGCCTTTTTTATGGCGTTGTGTTTAGCCTGATCCCGGTTGCGATTTTGTATTTCGTATATCAATCAGGTACCCACTTAGTAATATTGCCAGCCACAGTGGCGTTTGCGTTAATTGGCCCTGTGTTTGCTGTTGGCTTATACGACATAGCCTGGGAGCTCGAAAAACAACATAAGCCCACATTGAGTCACAGTTTAAAATCAATGTTTCGTAATCCGGTAGGCGAGTGGGGGTTTGCTATCTTATTAATGGTGGTAATGATTATTTGGATGCGTTTAGCCGCATTAGTACATGCGCTTTATCCAAATAGTGTCAACCCGACATTAGAGGAGCTATCTGCATTTCTTACTTTAGGGTCATTTATTGGTGCCATTATGCTTGGCAGTGTGTTTGCAATTTCGGCATTTACCCCGCAAATTATGATGGAACGTAGGGTCGATTTAATGACTGCTGTTGTGTCTTCAATCAATGCTGTTAAAGAAAATGTCGGCGCAATGATAGTGTGGGCGTTCTGTATTGTTGCTTTGGTAGCACTTGGTTTTGTTACTGGTGCAACAGGATTTATTGTCATAATGCCACTGCTAAGTTACGCCAGTTGGCACGGCTATATTGCCATTATTAAACATAAAGGACCTCGTGGTTACGAGTAATGTAAATAATTATAAAAAAGGGTAACGCATGTTGCCCTTTTTTTAATGGTTCTGTGGTATAAGTGTGTCACAATAATAAGCCTGTTAAAGGCGTTTAGCTTAGTTGGAGTGTAACTATGCAACGTATTTTAATCGTTGAAGATAGCAAAATGGTGCAACAAGTGTTGCGTCACTTGGTATCGCAGTACCTATCTGTGCCGGTAGATTTTGCCGCATCGCTACGTGAGTCTGCGGGGCTCATTAAAAATAATAAATATACTTTGGCGTTGGTTGATTTAAACCTACCAGATGCGAGTAATGGCGAAGTGGCTACTTTGACCTTGCGTTGTGGTATTCCAACATTGGTACTGACAGGTAGCATCGACGAATTTAAGCGACAGCAAATGCTTGAAATGGGTGTGGTGGATTATGTACTTAAGGAAAACCGCGATTCTTATACTTACGCTGTTAAACAACTTGCTCAATTATTGGGGAATCAGGGGACTAAAGTGTTAGTTGCTGATGATTCTCAAACTAGTCGTACCATGATGCGACAAAATCTTGAACGCTTACTTTACGATGTGGAAGAGGCGGAAGATGGTGAGCAAGCATATGAAAAGTTATTAGCTGATGAGAGTATTAAACTGCTGCTCACTGATTATGCTATGCCGAAGAAAGATGGTTTCGAACTTGTAAAAAGTATTCGTTCAAAACGCGGTCGCGATAGTTTAGGTATTATTGGTATTTCGGGCTCTGGCAGTCAAAGCCTATCAGCAAAATTTATAAAGCATGGTGCAAATGATTTCTTAACTAAACCTTTTGCGCCAGAAGAGTTTCATTGTCGTGTAATGATGACGATGGAACAATTAAACCTCATTGAAACAATCAAAGATTCTGCAAATAAAGATTATTTAACGGGCCTGTATAATCGCCGTTACTTCTATCAAGCTGCAGAACAAAAAGTAGCTCAGCAATCGGTGTTAAGCCTTGCGGTTATAGATATTGATCACTTTAAACAGATTAATGATACTTATGGCCATCAAGCAGGAGACGAAGTGTTGAGCTTCTTATCCAACAAAATGGCATCGCAATTTGACGATGCCTTAATGGCACGCCTGGGTGGTGAGGAATTTGCTATCTTGTTCAGCGATGAAGATCAGGATGCCGCATTTGAAAAATTAGATGAGCTTCGCTTTTCACTATCAAATATACAAGTTGAAGCAGCTGGACAATTTATCAGCTTCTCTATAAGTGCGGGCGTTGCGCAATTGCAGCAGGATGAAGAATTAACTGACTTAATTAATCGCGCCGATGTTGCATTATATGATGCTAAAGGTGGGGGGCGAAATCAGGTGGTTATCCACCAGTAAGAGATACTGCACTAGAATGAAAAAAGAGGCGTTTAGCCTCTTTTTATTATGTCGTTTTACAACTGAGTAAATTCAAGAAGTTGGCGTAATTTAGTTGCCTGTCTACGGGAAATTTCGACGGTTTGACCATTGCTCAATGTCGCTGTTAAACCGTAACTAATTGCTTGTTCCATACTTTCAATTGCATCGAGACGAATAATGTCAGAACGGCTTGCTCTGAAATAATGTCTTTCATCTAATTTAGCTTCAATTTTGTTTAATGAACTGTGAAGGTATGCTTTACCATGAGGTGTATAAATAGCGGCATGGTTACCAATTGACTCAAATCGAATAATTTCACGAAGTTCAATAATGCGCATGGTTTCGCCGTATTTCACCATTAATTTATGGTCGTCTGGTAAGCCTGTATTTGATGCGCTTTGTTCGATGCGTTTTTCTAATTTTTCAATGCTCTCAGCTAAACGGGCAGGGTTTACAGGTTTTACTAAGTAATCCATAGCGTTTAACGAAAATGCTTCGACAGCAAATTGGTCGTAAGCAGTACAAAAGATGATGTTTACATCGTCACCCAGTGATTCAGCTAATTCTAAGCCAGTTGCGCCAGGCATATGAATATCTAGAAAGATGGCGTCAGGTTTATGCTCTGCAATTTTTTCACTGGCCTCTTCAGCGTTTTTAGCTTCATCAACAATTTCAATTTGGCTATGCTTTGACAGCAGGCGCTTTAGTTCACTGCGTGCAAGACGTTCGTCATCAACAATTATTATTCTAATACTCATTGTTAAAAGTTAACTCCATCGTGTAAGTGTTTGCATCACATGTTTGTGTTGCACTGCAAATATTGCCCATGCCTAATTGCTCAATTAGGTTATCTAGCGGTAAGTCGCCCGATTTAATTTTAGGTGACTGTGTTAAGTTAAGTGTAAAAACAAGTGCACTGCCAGCTTCTTTTGTACTTATAACAAGGTTGTTGTGGCTTACGCTGTAGATGTCTTTTTTTATAAACACGTATTCAACTAATGGTAAGAGCACTGAGCAAGGTAATGGGTGAGGGCTTACCAGTTTGCTTAAATTCTTAGTTAGGGTAAATCGCTCTTCTAAGCGCAATGCTTCTAAATCAAGTAAGTGCTCGAGTTGTGTTAAATCATCGCTAAAACTTGTATTCGTTACACCGTCGTTTAATTGATAACGAATAAGCTCAGCTAATTTGCCTAGTAAGTCGCTCGCTAAATCTTGATTTTCGAAAATCATATAGCGGATAGCGTTCATGCTATTAAACAAGAAGTGAGGATTTAGTGGTGCTTCCGCATTTTTTTCAAACATATAAAAAGAAAGTCTCTTTTTTGACAGACTATTTTGAGTCTATCGATTTTATAATTATCGCGCCAATTAAAATGATAAACGGCAAAAAACTAAGATGAGTGGTTACGCTGTTTTATCGAGCTGTTGTTGCCAGTCGATTGGCAGTTCAATAATAACTTTTCTTTGTTTGCCTTTTTTTACTAAAACCATGCTCGCTGAAGTTGCATACATATGCTCTAGTCGGCTTTTTACATTATCGTAATGCTCTGTATCTAAAAAGAATTTGCCATGGCTATGATGCGAAATTTCTATTCGATACGTGTTGTGTTTTATAAATCCTACTAGGCTCAACTCACCCGTACGTTGACGCGACGAGTTAAGTAAAAATGAACAGATGAAAATGAGTGTCATGCTAGGAATATTAGGACCTAGAGCATCATCATGAAGTTTTATTGTATGCTTTTTGGGTGCACGGTTTTGCTCTTCCAGCAGTTCAAGATAATTTGTTAAGCTGGTAACTTCATCAGTGAGTTTTGCATCCGCCGCTTTACTTGACATAAGATTGTAACGGAATAAATCAGACGCTTTCGTAACTAGCTCTGCCGCTTTTTCTTCATCAATATCAATTTGTTGCTTAATGGCTTCCATTGTATCGAAAAGAAACTCTGGGTTTACTCGGTTAGTCAGGATTTGTAGCTTTTGTTTCTTTAATAACAGAGCAAGTTGCTTGTAATTTGAAATGCTCGCCGCAAGCACATAGAAATATGCCCAGACCAACATAAAGATGATGTTATAAACAACATAGGCAACGAGTGACTGTCCTAGGCTATCCAAATGCATAATGCTATTTAGATATTCCTCTAGTGAGTAAGGGGTGATTGAAAGTAATACTGGCAAGAAATCTAAAATTATTATTGCCAGAGCCGTTACTGTTGAAGCGGCAAGTAGCAGTAAGAATAGTTTCCACTTGGTTTTTGCATAGGCTTTGTAGTGTTTATAAATACCGCGCAGGCCGATATGAAACACGGCAAAAATCATGATTAGTTGATATGTGGTTAGTGCAAAAGCACCGTACCAACCTAGTTGGATAATAGGCATAGCCTCGGCATCAGGTTCGTTAAAAACACCCCAAACACCCAAATAACTGAATAAAAAAGAAATAACTAATATAGGCCCTTGGTATCGCCAATAATTAGGGCTGGTATTTCGAATGTAACTGAAATTCATAACCGTATTTGGACCTTATATTAAATTGGTAGCGTTAAGCATGCGACGTATTTATCGTCTTCTAACGCAGCATTCAGTGAAGCGTTTTCGTTATACATTAGCTGTAAACGTTTTATCAGGTTTTCTTGACCAGTGCCTGTGCTCTCTACTTTGTATGTTCCGCTATAGATTGGGTTGCTTACAGTAACCACCAATTGATTTTTGTCCTTTGCAATATCAACAACTAAAAGACTTTGTTCTTGTCTTGGCGCAATGCCATGTTTAATTGAATTTTCAATCAAGGTGAGAATACCCATGGTAGGCACTTTAATGTTCAAACACGTTTCATCAACGTGCATCTCGATTAGCAAGCGCTCTTCAAGGCGAATATGTTCTATATCAAGATAAAATTCACAAATGCGCAACTCTTCTTTTAACTTTACGGTAGGATGTTTATTTGCTGTTAAGTTATAGCGGAATAGCTCATTTAACTTGTCAATCAGCTCTTTTGCTAGCTGTTTATCCTCAAATATCATGCCGCGAATACTGTTCAATGAGTTAAACAAAAAATGCGGATTGAGTTGGCTCATTAGTAAGGCAATTTGGCTTTGCTTTAGTTGGTTTTTAACTTGAAAGCGGCGATTTAATGCTGATAAAGGTAAGTAAGCCAGTAGCCATAAAGCAAAAAAGCCAAGCTCAGATCTAAATCGTTTTGAATTAGCACGGTCTATGGCCTCTTGATCACCTTGGTGCATTTTTTCGAGTTCTTTTCGAGCGTTAAGGTGGGCTTGACTGTATCCCTCTTTAAAGCCTTTTTTAAATTCAGATGGGACCGAATGTTCGGTATTTACCTGTTCGCTGTCTTGGTTTTTAACTTTTTCTTCAGCTGATTCTACCGGTTGGTTAAGTGGATCTTTGTCTGGGTTAGCTTGGTAGTAAGCAATCTCTTTATCTATTGGTTTAAATACGTCCCGTCCTAATTCACGAAGGCTAGCACCAAGGTAAGCGCCAATAACTACAAATATGATGCCAAACAGACAAATTTTAAAAAAGCCAGATTCTTTGTTGCGTAAGAAATTAATAGGAGCACGAATTAAAAAGTGGGTGATCAGAAATACGAGCGCTACGCGGGTACCAGCATAGGCGAATGTATTTGCTAGGCCATGCATTTCTCTATCGGTGTCAATGTCAGATAAACCACCTAAGAGCATGATGACTGCGATAATAGCTTGGATAACCCAATAAGCCATATGCTTATATATCCTTTCGTTATAGTTATTTATTCCATCGAGTTAGCTATGCTTTGGGTTATGTGCCAACTCCGTTGTCCATATTCTGTGTCAAAAACGGTTACTAAAGCAAGTTTCAATATTTCATTTTTTGCACCAAAACGTTCATAAAGCCAATATTTACGCACCCTTGTGGTGCACTCACTTTCTTGTAACACATTGTAAATTGCTTAACCTTATGAATTAGATAAGAAAATATTATTGGCATAAAGGTTGGATTTAACTTGATACAAATTAAAAAAACGACAACAGGTACTCCTTATGAAAATGATCAGTGCGATTATTAAGCCATTTAAGCTTGATGATGTGAGAGAGGCAATGTCAGATCTTGGCATTGAGGGCATGACAGTAGTTGATGTAAAAGGTTTTGGCCGTCAACGAGGGCATACTGAACTATATCGCGGTGCAGAATATCAAGTTGATTTTATTCCAAAAATCAAAGTAGAAATCGCAACCCAAAGTGACAATGTAGATCGGGTAATTGAAGCGATTAGCAATGTGGCACAGACCGGCAAGATTGGTGATGGCAAAATTTTTGTCTACGACCTAGAGCAAATTGTTCGTATTCGTACGGGCGAACTAGACGAAGCAGCAATTTAAGGGGAATGTCATGGAAAATACAGTAGTTGAATTAAAATTTGCACTCGATACATTTTACTTCTTAATGTCGGGTATTTTAGTTATGTGGATGGCAGCAGGTTTTGCCATGTTAGAAGCTGGTTTAGTGCGCTCTAAAAATACCACTGAAATTTTAACCAAAAACGTAGCACTCTATGCTATTGCGTGTACGGTTTACTTAATTGTTGGCTACAACATTATGTATGTAGACAACGCTGAAGGTGGCTTTTTACCTTCGCTTGGAATGTTGATAGGAACAGAGGCAGCTGATGCAGATCATGCGCTACAATCTGATTTCTTTTTTCAGGTAGTGTTTGTTGCAACGGCAATGTCTATTGTATCTGGTGCAGTTGCTGAACGTATGAAGCTCTGGTCATTCCTTGTTTTTTGTGTTGTGTTAACAGGTTTTATTTATCCTTTAGAAGGGTATTGGACGTGGGGCGGTGGCTTCTTATCAGAAATGGGTTTTGTTGATTTTGCGGGTTCCGGCATTGTGCATATGGCTGGCGCAGCAGCTGCGCTTGCTGGTGTATTATTACTTGGCGCACGTAAAGGCAAGTACGGTAAAAATGGTGAAATTTATCCAATTCCAGGTTCTAACCTACCATTAGCTACATTAGGTACGTTTATTTTGTGGATGGGTTGGTTTGGTTTTAACGGTGGTTCGCAATTACTGCTTTCAGACAAAGAAAATGCAACCGCAGTGAGTCAAATCCTGCTAAATACCAATGCGGCGGCAGCTGCTGGTGCAATCGCTGCACTGTTATTATGTAAAGTATTGTGGCGTAAAGCTGATTTAACTATGGTGCTAAATGGTGCGTTAGCAGGTCTTGTGGTTATAACGGCAGAGCCAGCGTCACCAAGCCCGCTGCTTGCTGTGTTAGGTGGTGCATTAGGTGGCAGCCTTGTGGTGTTTAGTATTGTGGCACTTGATAAGGCTAAGATTGATGACCCTGTAGGCGCGATTTCTGTGCATGGTGTATGTGGTTTCTTAGGGCTTATGTTAGTACCATTCTCTAATAGCGATGCAACCTTTGTTAATCAGCTTATTGGTGCATTGGTTATCTTTGGTTTTGTTTTTGTGAGCTCTTATATTGTTTGGGCTGTACTTAAAAAGACGATGGGCATTCGTGTTGGTGAAGAAGAAGAAATTAATGGTATGGATCAACATGATTGTGGTGTAGATGCCTACCCTGAATTTGTAACTGTAAGAGGCAACATTTAAGCCTAAAATAGACTACGTGTTACTTTAAGTTACAAAGTTATTTAAAAGCCCAATGCTAGCAGCTATTGGGCTTTTTTATTTGTGATATTATCCTATGATTAAAGTTGTAGTTAAAAATGTGCTTAGATTATGAAAATTAACTTATTAATCGCCGAAGATGATGTTTGTTTAAATGAACTTGTTGCTTCGAGTCTGACAGATGAATATCAGATTTCGCAGGCATATAGCTTAGAGCAAGCTAAAGCCTTGTGTGAAAATGCTGATTTTAGTGTCATAGTGTTAGATTACTATTTTCCAGATGGTAACGGTGTTGAGTTAATTGAGTATGTTAAGAAGCAAGCAAACCCACCGATTATTATTTTCTTGAGTGCTTCAGAAGACCTTGAAGTGAAAATGGCTGCTTTTGATGCAGGTGCAGCCGATTGGATTGATAAACGTACTTTTATTCCGCCATTATTACTTATCAAAATTAAAAAAGCGTTGGCAAATCAGCAAGAGTTTGATGCGCTTAAAATTGCTGAACAGGATGCAAACACTGCAGTGTTTTCTGCGATGTCTGATTCTTTTATGTGGGGTAATACGGCAAGAGCCATGCAGTCATGCCTTTCATGCACAAATTACAGCGAGTTTTTGCTGCATATTTTTTCCTACCTTCAAAGCTTGGAAATCACCGCTTCAGTGGCATATAACGAAAATACCCAAATTAGTTATTGGGATAGTCCTTCTGCGAGAGCTTGTGGCATGGAAGAGGACTTGTTTAAGCTGGTTATGCAGCGTGATGATCGTATTATTAATGCAGGTCGCAGATACTTTTTTAAAGACAGCAATATCTGTATTTTAATCAAAAACATGCCTGAAGATGAGGTGCGTAAAGGGCAAATATTAGATGTTGTAGCTGCCTATATTGAGTGCGCGAACCACCAAATTGAAACCCTCAATCAAGAGTATGTAAAACAGCTTTATTTCAAAAAAATCGCATTTGAGCTCGATGATTTACAAAATAAAATGGGACTCTTTACTGAACAGACTCAACAAATTCAAAGCAATCAATCGCTCGCATTCTTCGAGATCTTTAGCCAGTTAGAGCTCACCACAGATGAAGAGACTAAGCTCACAAAAGTAACCGATGAAACCCTTCTGAAATTTGAAGAGCTGGCTTTCAGCCATGTTAAAATTATCAATTCGTTAAATAGCGTTATTAAAGATTTCAAACGTCAGTTATCTTAGTTTTGTTTCAATAAAGCGGAAATTCCATTATGGGTAAGTAGCGCAACTGGTTATTTACCCGTGTTGAGTGAAATAATTTGAATTGCTTAAACTCGACATTAAATGGCGTAATATTCTTATTTATTCTCGGTTGCTGCTTGCAGTTTCTTTTTAATGTAATATGTGGGTGAAATGCATGCGGGTTTTTGTAAATGCCTAAACGCTCACCTTCTGCGCGTAATGACGTCGCAAGTTCTGTAAGTTGTGTTGTTACTTTATTCGGCTTTAAATAGAAAATCCCTGTATCTTGCCAATAACCTGTGTGTTCGAATTGCAATTGAAAAGGTGAAAGCGTTAAGTGTTTAGCAAATTCAATTAGTTTTTGTTCATTATCAAGTGTGACATTTGGTAAAAAAGCTAAGGTTAAATGCAGATTATGCTCAAGCACAGACTTTCGTTTGTTATCAACAGAGCTTTCCAACCAGTTGAATATTCTATACTTATCCTCTTTTTCGAAATCTAACCCAAAAAATAACCGTTTATTTTCTTGATTTTTATCTAGCATCTTTTAATATTTGCCTATGCGTATATATGGTTAAGCGAATTTATGGTTGTAGCACAATTTCACAAGGCTTTGAGCGAGCATACTCGTCTCAGAATTATGGCGTTAATTTTAGAACATAACGAAGTATGTGTCTGTGATCTCGTTGCTGTTCTTGAAATGCCTCAAGGGTCGGTAAGCCGTCACTTAAGTT
This sequence comes from Pseudoalteromonas piratica, assembly GCF_000788395.1. Taxonomy (NCBI): domain Bacteria; kingdom Pseudomonadati; phylum Pseudomonadota; class Gammaproteobacteria; order Alteromonadales; family Pseudoalteromonadaceae; genus Pseudoalteromonas; species Pseudoalteromonas piratica. Next base: position 3,147,321 of record NZ_CP009888.1, on the reverse strand, counting down.
ATTTAAAAAAGTCAGGGTTAGTTGAGTCTGTAACACGGGGTACTTGGCGCTATTACCAGTTAAATAAAGCTATGGATGAGTCATTTATGGCTATATTAAATCTAACATTCGATTCACTAAAACGCGATTGCCAAGTGCAACGCGATTTAACTTCTTTCAAACCTTCAAATTGTTAGGCTGATTATTATGAAAATTGCGATTAATGGCTTCGGCCGTATGGGGAAATTGTTAGCACGTATTGTGTTAGCAGAAGGGCATCATGAGTTGGTTTATATTAATGACCCAGCAGCGAGTAATGAAGCAATAGCGCATTTATTAGCGTTTGATTCCGTTCAAGGGCGATTTAAAGACAGTGCCATTTATGCAGATGATGACTCACTTTATGTTGAAGAACGTAAAATAGCGTTATTACATGAGAAAGCGTTAACTGCTTTACCTGTAGATGGTATAGATTTGCTAATTGACTGCTCAGGCTTGTACCGCAAATCAGAATTATTTCAACCGTTACTTGATAAAGGCCTTGCGCGTGTATTGGTTTCGTGCCCGGTAAAAGACGAAGGGGCGATTAATTTAGTTTATGGCGTAAACCACGATTTATATCAAGCAGATAAGCACCAAGTGGTAACAGCAGCTTCCTGTACAACTAACTGCTTAGCTCCAGTTGTAAAAGTGCTGAAAGACACCGTAGGTATTAAGCGTGGTTCAATGACTACCATTCACGATATTACTAATACCCAAACGATTGTTGATAAAGCGCACAAAGATTTGCGTCGCGCACGTGCATGTGGTGAGTCGCTTATTCCTACTAGTTCAGGCTCAACTACTGCAATCATGACGATTTTCCCTGAATTACAAGGAAAGCTTGATGGCTTAGCTGTACGCGTACCTTTGCTGAGTGGTTCGTTAGTTGATTTAGTTATTGAAACGGAACAGGCGACTAGTGTTGAAGCAATTAATAATGCTTTTGAAGAAGCTAAAAACGGTGAACTAAAAGGGATTTTAGACATTGAAATGCGTCCGCTAGTATCGGTTGATTTTGTTGGTGATACACATAGTGCGATTGTTGATGGCTTATCAACTCAGGTCATTGATAACCATTTAGTTAAAGTGCTTGCTTGGTATGATAATGAAATTAATTACGTGTCGCGCATGAACGATATCGTCAACCTGATTGCAGCCTCTTAATTTATTTGGTCGTGATTCTTTTTGCTAAACCAAGGTGAGCGATTACCTTGGTTTAGATGTTCAACCTTTTTCATCTCAAACTTAAAATTATGTTAGCAGCAACAAAAACAGTTAATCAGGGAATTAAGGATTATATTCAAATAACCCTCGCTTATTGGGGATTTACCTTAACGGATGGGGCGCTACGTATGCTTGTAGTGCTCTATTTTCATACCCTTGGCTATACACCCATTGAAGTTGCCATGCTGTTTTTGTTTTACGAATTCTTTGGCATCGTTACAAATCTGTTTGGTGGCTGGCTAGGTGCTCGCTTTGGCTTAAAACTCACTTTATTTAGTGGTTTATTTTTGCAAATTAGTGCGCTTGTATTGCTAGCACAAACTCAATGGTTAAGTGTTGCGTATGTTATGGCACTACAAGCTGTGTCTGGTATAGCTAAAGACCTTAATAAAATGAGTGCTAAAACTGCGATCAAACAGTTGGTACCTAGCGATGAAGGCAGCACTTTATTTAAGTGGGTCGCACTGCTCACTGGATCGAAAAATACCTTAAAAGGTTGTGGTTTCTTTTTAGGTGGATTTCTTTTGGCCATGTTTGGTTATCAGCAAAGCTTATATATTCTTGCCGCAGGGCTTGGGATAATTAGCTTGCTGGTGGCGTTAAGACTTAAGCGAAGCTTAGAGGCAAAGGAATTTAAACCTAAATTTAATCAAGTTTTTTCATCAAGCAGTAAGGTAAATTTACTGTCATTTGCGCGATGCTTTTTATTTGCTAGTCGCGATGTGTGGTTTGTTGTGGCTTTGCCTGTTTTTTTAACTATGGAAGCAGGTTGGTCAAGCACTGAAGTGGGTACCATGATGGCAGCTTGGGTGATCATTTACGGTGTATTTCAGTCTAGCACGCCTAAAATGTTTAAGGCTTTTAATAAACAGGCAAATGCAAATGCTGCATTATTTGCTGCGATTTCGCTATTGCTTGTTATTTTGGTCATGTTATTAGCTGCTTATTTTGCTTTACCGCTAGTTGATATTGCTATTTTAGGGTTAATTCTATTTGCCATTATATTTGCTGTTAACTCCGCCATTCATTCCTTTTTAATTGTGCATTATGCCCGTGATGAAGGGGCATCGATGGATGTTGGGCTTTACTATATGGCCAATGCCTGCGGTAGGTTATTTGGTACTGTGTTATCGGGTGTTGTGTATCAACAATTTGGCTTACTTGCCTGTGTGTTTGTTAGTGGCATATTTGTTGCGATTTGTGTGCCAATTACTGCGAAGTTAAAGCAAAACAGTTAAACTTCAGCAAAAAACTGTTGGATATAAGTTTTGCTGCCTATTCAGAGTGTTTATCACACATTAGTAAACGAACTATTACATAACGAGCGAGTTGTTTTACAGGCACCACCTGGCGCCGGTAAATCGACCTGGTTGCCGTTACAGCTAATAAAAGATAATCATTTTAAACGCATTGTTATGCTGGAGCCGCGCAGGCTTGCAGCACGTAATATCGCAAATTTTCTAGCCGAATGCTTGGATGAACCTTTGGGGCAAACCATTGGTTTGTGTATTCGTGGAGAGCGCTTTGTCAGTAAGCAAACGCGCCTTGAAATTGTAACCGAAGGTATGCTCACTCGCATGCTGCAAGATGATCCCGAGTTAAATAACATTGATTTGGTTATTTTTGATGAATTCCATGAGCGCTCAATCCAAGCAGAAACTGCCTTAGCACTGGCATTTGAAGCGCAGATGGCATATCGCGATGATTTAAAATTGCTGGTGATGTCAGCAACATTAGACGGCGAGCGGCTATCAACAGAGTTTGACGCACCCCTAGTACACAGTGAAGGTCGCCAATTCCCAATTTCTGAGGTTTATACGCCACTCACTAATGAGGCTGATTGGTTGTCACACATTGCGCCGCTTACTCTTAAAGCAGTCGCTGAGCAAACAGGCAGTGCGCTGGTTTTTTTACCGGGTGTGAAAGAAATCAAAGCGGTTGAAAGTGCCTTACTTGATGCAAAAAAGGCTGGGGTTATTGGACAAAATACCGCTATTTACGCGCTTTTTGGCAAGCAAGATAAAAGCACACAGCAAGCAGCACTGAAACCATGTGATGATGAGTCTCGTAAAATTGTACTAACTACTAATGTTGCTGAAACCAGTTTGACCATCGATGGTATTCGTATCGTAGTTGATTCAGGCAAAGAAAAAATCACCCAATACAATGTTAAAAATGGCATCAGCCAATTACTTACTGTGAATATTGCCAAGTCTTCAGCGGTTCAACGTGCGGGACGAGCTGGGCGCATAGAGGCGGGAGTCGTGTATCGCTTAGGTAGCAAAGAGCTGTTTGAGCGCAGAGCAAGCCATTCAACTCCTGAAATATTACGCAGCGATATTAGCCAACTTATCTTAGAGTGTGCTAATTGGGGAACAACAATCGATGATTTAGTATTACTTGATAAACCAAGCGTCAAGCAAATTGATGCTGCGCATGAGTTATTGTTAATGCTAGAGGCCATTACCCCTGATGGCAAAATCACGGCGCTTGGGAAAAAAATGTTGAGCTATGGTACGGAGCTGCGTTTTGCCCATATGCTGCTTAAAGCTGAAAAACTCGATACTGATTATCCAGGAGTTTATGTGTTAGCTGCTTATCTTGTAGCGCTTTTTACTAGTCAAAGCAATCGCAGTAACGATATTGCAGTCGGGCTTAGTTTACAACTGAGTAAACCGCAGCCAAGCTTTACAAAGGAACTTAAACTTTGGCTTAAACGTTTAAAGTTATCAGCGGTTAAGTATCTACCTCTTGAATATTTATCGCTTGTTATGGCACTTGCATTTCCTGACCGAATTGCACAAAAACGAGGCAATGGCCTGCGTTTAGCAAATGGCGCTGGTGCGTCACTGCCGCCTGATTTCCCAATTTATGATGATGTGTTATGCATTGGTGATATGGGCGGCGCCAGCGGGCAACATGTTTTTAATGCGTGCAAATGTGACTTAACATTAATTGAAAGTGCATTACCTTATTTATTTTCTAGTAAAGACATTGCACAGTTTGATGAGAGTACTGGGCGCTTTATTGCTGAAACACATGACTGTTTAGGTAAGCTCGTACTTTCGCGAAAACCAAGTAATAACCCTTTGAGTGCTGATGAAAAAGCCGCAGCATGGTGCAAGATTATTGAAAGAAAAGGGTGGCAATTAGTTAACTTAGATGATGACGCTGAACAATATATTATACGTATATCACTCGCACATCAGTTTTTTCCAAATGAATTCCCAGCGATCAGTAAATCACTTTTACTTGATAATTTAGTTAGTTGGTTATCGCCTTATTTGCGCGAAGTGAATAGCCTTGTAGCGCTTAAAAAAATAGTGATTTTACCTGCTATTAAAAACCTGCTTGATTGGCAGCAGCAATCGCGTTTAGATGAATTGTTACCTGAACGTTTAGCTGTGCCGACAGGGTCGAAATTGAAAATACATTATCAAGTAGATGGGCCTGCAAAGTTAGCAGTAAAAATGCAAGAAATGTATGGTGTTGCCACCACGCCGGCTCTCGCTGATGGTAATTTAGCGCTCGCTATTGAGTTACTTTCACCAGCCATGAGGCCACTGCAAATAACGCAAGATTTAGCGGGGTTTTGGTCGTCGAGCTATCGTGAAGTGCAAAAAGAAATGAAAGGTCGCTATCCAAAACACTTTTGGCCGGATGATCCCGCCAATGCTAAATCGACCAATAAAGTAAAGAGCAGAATGTAACATCACTCTGCTCTTTCGCTGAAATTTACACCACAGCGTGATGCAGCTGAGCTGCAAAAAATAAGTGACAAACCAACACAACACCCGTAATACGTTCACGCATACGTTGGTAGTCAGGCGCTAGAATAGGCCAGTCTTCGGTGCGCTTTTGTAGCGCTAATATAAACACATAACACGCACCTAAATAGAGTAGGGCGAGTTTAGTATCGAACAATGCAAGTGCGAGCGTCGGTATTGTTGGTAACACGACTAACCAATTAAACTTGTTAGTGTTTGATGTGCGCCATAAGCTACCCGCAACAAAACTCATAATGCTAATGCTGTAAAACAAAAACGCCTGGCCTAATAATGGGTGTTCAAATAAAAAGTGGGCACCAACTAACAATAAAAAAGGTACAAGGCCAAGATAACCCAAAAATGTTTGATTGTTGTATTTAGACATAAACATACTTCGCAATTAAGGTAAATGGAGCGTATTTGTTATGATTGTACGCGAGAATACGCAATTTTGTTTAGTTTATTATGGATTTAGATAAACCGGCTTTGTTATTCTGGTTAGAGTATAAACTCTACTTTGGCGGTTAAGTGGGAACTATTCAACAGACGAAAGATTTTAGTTGGCCTAATAACTGGTTGAACGATGCTCAAATTAACGAGCTAAAATTAATTTTTGCCAGTTGCTTCAAAGGTATTTCAAGCGATGATTATTATCAAAAATACTTTGCCGATGCCAAATCATTTAAACGGACATTAAGGTGTTATTACTTTGATGGAAAACTTGTTGGTTACTGTTTACTTACGTTTGAGCACTCAAATAAAAAGGTATTAATCCGCGCATCAGCGGGTTTTTATCCGGAGTTTCGTAAAGGTGGTAACACCCTTTCATTCTCAATTAGCCAAGCATTTAAATATTGGTTAACCCACCCTTGGCAGCAAATTTTTTATGCTGATACTATGTTAAGCCCAGCAATGTACCGCGCTATTGTAAAACGTGTAGCAATCTCGTATCCCAGTAATCAAAGCGTAGCTGGTCAGCAAATGTTGTTTGATGAGTTCAATGGTTCTGGTTTTGAAAGTGCTTATACAAAAACGAAGTGTTTAGTTGAGACCGGACGCAGCAGTAATTACAGCGCGCAAGAACTGGCATCATTTTTGGCGAGCAATAAGCCCGAAATCGCATTTTATTGTAAGGCAAACCCAGACTTTGCATCTGGGGTTGCGTTGTTTGTAGTGATGCCTGTAACTCTAAAGCAATTAGTGCTTACGCTTTTTAAGTAGACTAGTAAGGTAGTGGGTATTTACGCCAAATCTCGTCTACTCGAGCCATAAAGTCTGAGGGTAAATTGAGCTGAAATGCTGCAATGTTTTCTTGTAATTGTTCTTGGGTGGTTGCGCCAATAATGGTTGACGTTACACCATCAACTTGATCGCACCATGCAAGTGCCAACTGACTTGGCGTGATGCCTAACTGGTTGGCAAGTTGACAATATTCAGCAACAGCTTGCTGCGCAAATTCGGTATTCCTAAATAAGCCATTACGTTGCATTAATGTCCAACGACTGCCTTCTGGTCTTGCATTATTCAAGTATTTACCACTCAGCATCCCGGTGGCTAATGGTGACCAAGGTAGATAAGCAATCTCTTCATGTACACAATGTTCAATTAAATATGGCCAATCTTTTGCGTGCAGTAAATTAAACTCATTTTGAATCGATACTGGTCTTGGCAAGTTATGTTCTTTGGCAAGTTCAATAAAAGTATGAATACCCCAAGTCGTGTCATCCGAAAGGCCATAATGGCGGATTTTTCCGGCTTTAATACAGTGTTCAAGTCCCTGTAAAATATCTAACATTTGCGCTTTGTGTTCTTTGGTATCCACATTTGAGAAGCTGATTTGATTTGGTCTATGCTTTGCAAAGTGTGGTGAAGTACGGTTTGGCCAATGCAATTGGTAAACATCAATGGTATCGATTTGTAAGCGTTTTAAAGACGCATCAACGGCGTTAATTACTGCCTGGCCAGTAATGTTTGTGGCGTTTCTGATCCAAGGTAAACCATTGCCAGCTATTTTTGTGGCAACCACCCAGTTGTTTCGTTTTTGTGGGTTTTTGGCAAAGTAGTTACCGATGATCTCTTCAGTTTTACCATATGTCTCTGGTGTAGGTGGAACAGCGTACATTTCGGCTGTATCCATAAAATTGATGCCGCATTCGCTAGCAAAAGCAATTTGCTGATCTGCATCGTGTTGGTTATTTTGCACACCCCATGTCATGGTGCCTAAACAAACACGTGACACATTAATGTTTGAGCTGCCTAATTGTGTGTATTTCATCGCTAGCCTTTTGGTTTTATATCAAGATTTTTATCATGGGATACTTCGTTGCAGTTACATTTGATTGTTGCATTAACGTTTCAGTAAACATTGAAGGCTTTATAAACAACAAAGAATAACATCATATTATAATGGCGTTTTAACCTAGTATTAGCAATGAAATACGATATAAAAATCGGTATGATAAAGACGATTTTTCTCAACTCTATGCGCAATGACAGATAAAAAGAAACCAGCTAAAACGACAGCCTCAAAATCGACTAAAAAACGTAAAGCGAGTACCAAAAGAAAAGGAAAAGCGCCTAAAAAACCTAGTTTTTTAAAGCGTGCTGCTATTTTCTCGTTCAAGCTTGGCATTGGCTTGTGTGTAGCGTTAGCACTTTATTTGATTTATTTAGACAGCAAAATAAGTCGCAAGTTTGAAGGCAACAAGTGGCAATTGCCTGCGCAAATCTATGCCCGTGCAATGACGTTTTATCCCGGGCAATATCTATCTAAAGATGAAGTGATATGGGAACTGCAGCGTCTTAACTATTCAGAAGTTAACCGTATCAATAATACTGGCCAATATGTGATCAAAGGAAACTCAATTCGTATTTATCGTCGCGCCTTTGAATTTTATGATGGTGTTGAGCAGCAAACAGGTTTTGACCTGATATTTGGCCCGAAAAAGCTTGCAGCCATTAAAGGCGAACAAGGTGAAAACCTTACTATGGCGCGCTTAGAGCCAGTGCAATTGGCGCGTTTGGCAAATGAAACCAAACAAGATCGAGAATTTGTACCGCTAAGCAATATTCCCAAAGTAGTACAAGAAACCTTACTGCTGGTTGAAGACCGTGATTTTTATCAACATCACGGCGTGTCAGTTTGGTCAATTGTGCGCGCGCTTGTCGCTAATATTCGCGCAGGGCGGACTGTACAAGGTGGTAGTACACTGACTCAGCAGTTGGCTAAAAACTTCTATTTAAGTCGTGAACGTACTCTGACACGTAAGATTAATGAGGCGTTAATTGCTTTGACTTTAGATTTCAGATACAGCAAAGATGAAATTTTAGAAGCGTATTTAAACGAAGTATACCTTGGGCAATCACGTTCTCAGGGAGTACATGGCTTTGGCTTGGCCAGTGAATTTTATTTTGGTAAACCATTAAATGAAATTGAGTATGACCAAGTTGCCTTATTAGTTGCGATGGTTAAAGGGCCGAGTTACTACAATCCGCGCCGCTTTAAAGAGCGCACAATGGAAAGGCGTGATTTAGTGCTGCGTTTAATGGCTGAAAATGGCTTAATTTCAACTAAGAGTTATAAACTTGCACTTGCTCGTGATATTAAAATTGAGCCATTGTCGCGATTTGATATCAACCAGCATCCTGGTTATATGGATTTGGTACGCCGTGAACTAAAAGATATTCTGAATTCAAAAGATACAATTGACGCGGGTGTGCGTGTATTTACGTACTTTGATTTACAAAAACAAGCAGCGATGGAAAGCTCGTTTGAGAGTTGTTTACCCTATTTAGAGCGCTTAAAGTCGACTGCCAAACTTGAAGCTGCAATGTTGTCAGTAAATGTTAAATACGGTGGGGTGTCAGCTTTAGTTGGTGCTCGCGATAGTGACTTTAATGGTTTTAATCGCGCGTTAGATACCAAACGAAATATCGGTTCGTTAATTAAACCAGCAATTTATATGACAGCATTCGAATCAGGTAAATATACGTTAGGCAGTTTAGTTGATGATGAACCGATGGAAATTAGCAACGAGTCTGGTCATACTTGGTCGCCGTCTAATTTCGACCAAAAATTCCGTGGTAAAATGCCGCTTTACCAAGCGTTCAGCAAGAGTGTCAATCTGCCAGCTGTGGCAGTTGGTTTAGATCTTGGGTTACCAGCGGTGACGCAATCAATTAAACGTTTGGGAATAGATCAGACGATAAATCAGTATCCATCCTTATTGTTAGGTGCACAAGAGTTATCGCCAATCGATGTCGCACAAATGTACTCTACGATTGCCTTTGATGGTGATTATCGCAAAATTACCTCTGTTGCTGCGATCACCAACGCAGTAGGCGAATTAATCTATCAACATCAAAGTAAACCCCAAAGGCGTTTTTCACCTGCGACTAGTTATATGACTAAATACGCTATGCAAAAAGTGACTCGAGAAGGAACTGCAAAACGCTTGAAATTGCATTTTCCAACCATTCAGCTAGCGGGTAAAACGGGCTCAACCAACAACTTGCGTGATAGCTGGTATGCTGGGTTTGATCAGAATACGGTAACGGTTACTTGGGTTGGGCGTGATGATAATAAACCGACCAAACTCACCGGAAGTGTAGGGGCACTTGAACTGTATATTCGTTATTTAAGACAGCTTAACCCTGAATCAATTGCGACACCAAGGCCGCCATCAATTAAGTGGGCATTTGTGAATACCGAAACAGGTAAACAGGCTCCACCGGGTTGTGGCACGGTACTTAAATTACCAATACCAGCGGAACAGTTTGACGCACGACCGCGTTGTCAGTAGTGCGTTATCTGTGAATTAGAGCTTAAATTGTCCCAGAGACTGTTTTAGTTTATTGGCAATTTGTAAAATGTGATTTGCTTCAGATGCAGTGCTTTGGGCCGAACTTAAGCTATGCTGTGCTAATTGGCTGATTTCATCGCTGCGAGTCACCACATTTAATGTGCTACTGGTTTGCAAGCTTGCTTGATCCATGATTGCCGCACCAGAGCGATCGATTGACTGCATATCTTGCTCTGCATCGGCCAGAATATCACGTGTTTGATTAGCTTGTTCAACACCCAGTTCCATTTTATCTACGCTGTTTTGCATTTTGTTTTGGGTATCTTGCGCAGCCACCTGTAAGGTACTGACAATGGTGTGAATTTCTTGCGTTTGTTGTTGGGTACGAGCAGCAAGGGTTCTTACTTCGTCTGCTACTACCGCAAAACCTCTGCCTTGTTCACCTGCACGGGCAGCTTCAATCGCAGCATTAAGTGCAAGTAAGTTAGTTTGATCAGCTATTTCACTGATTGCGACGCTAACATTACTGATGTTCTGGGTGTCTTCAGCAAGCTTATTGAGGGCTGCTTGGCTCTGTTTAAAATCCAATTGTAGTTCTGCCATATGTTGGCTTAAATTGAGGGTATTTTGGCTGCCTTGCTGCACATGAATACTTGCTTCTTTTGCTAAGGTTTGTGCATCAGTGGCTTGTTGTTCAACAGCTTGTGCAGAACTACTCATGTCACTCAGTTGGCTTGAAATTTCAGCTATTTTTTGCTCTTGTTGAATTGCATCTTGACGGCTTGCATCACTTGCGTCTGCTAATAAGGTCGTCGCTTGATTAAGTTCGAGTGCCGCGTGCTGTGATTGTTCAACGAGCTCAGCAAATTGTTTCAACATAAAATTAATTTGGTGGCCAATTGCCGCTAACTCATCATCGCTTTCGAGATTTACCTCAATATTCAGCGAGCCACTCGCTGCTTCACTCACAGTGCTTGATAGTCGAGAGAGGGTACGGACCACAGCAAAATAAAAACCTGCGACTAAATAAAGTGCTAACACTATAAAAATAATTGAAGCAGCGAGCACACTATTACGAATAAATTTCGCGTCGGCCATCTGCTGACTTACTTTTTGTGTTAAATGTGGTAGTAGTGTATTTGTGAAGTTTTCTAAGCTGGCGATGGTGTTGCTATTAAGCTCGGTAAATTGCGAGCGCGATAGTGCGATGGAGTCGGGGTCGAGTACTTGTTGCTTAATTACTTTATGATAGTTGAGCAGAGATCTTTTGGTGTCATCAACAGTACTTTGTAAAGTAATTTTGGTTGGTGCGTGATGAGTCATTGCAACCATCACTTTACTTTCAAGATTACTAATAAAATTTGGCAGCGCTTTATTTTGATTGGACAGCTGAATAAATGTATCCGGGGTAAAGCTACCACTACTTATAACAGTATCAGTAGCTTCTTTTACAGCATAAAAGTTTGCAACAAGTAATGGAAAGTCATCCACAATGGTGCGATTTAAAAAGTTGCTTGCTAAGTCGTTATCAGTGGCAAGATGACTTTTTATCGAAATTTTATTAAGGGAATCTATAACGTTGTCTGTTGATATATTAAAGTCGTTGGGGACTACTTTACTAAGATCATTATCCGTTACTGCTTGTAATAAAGGCACATAATTCTTCAGCCCGGTTAATTCTCTTTGATGCTGTGTTATCTGATTATTCAATTGCACATTTAAAAAAATCAAACTGATTGCCAAAGGGATCAGTAAAACACATACCACCACAACAATTTTTTTAGAGTAGTTTAATTTTCCCATTAAACTGACAGCGGGAAGAAGAAAGGCATTGGGTTGTGGCATAAACTCAGGTCCTGTTAAGTAGCGCAGTGGTATAAGTTTATAATAAGAACGGGTTTTTGCCTTTTTTTGTTCAAAAAAAACCACGCATTTGCGTGGTTTAGTTTATTCAATACTTTTACTCAGCTTACAGTTTAGCGAATGCGCGCTCTGCAGCTGCAATGGTAGCGTCAATTTCAGCATCACCATGTGCGGTTGACACAAAGCCAGCTTCAAAAGCACTTGGCGCAAGGTATACGCCTTCATCAAGCATTAAGTGGAAGAACTTTTTAAAGCGTTCTAAGTCACATTCTGTCGCTTGCTGGTAAGTGGTTACTGTTTCTTCAGATGTAAAGAAGAAACCATACATGCCGCCAGCGTAGTTGGTGGTAAGCGGAATGCCTGCTTTTTCAGCAGCAGCTTTAAAGCCTTCACAAATACGCTTACTTTTTGCTTCTAATTCATCATGAAGACCGTCAATATCTAGCAGCTCAAGGGCTTTTAAGCCTGCTGCCATGGCAATTGGATTACCTGAAAGCGTACCTGCTTGATATACTGGGCCAACAGGTGCGATGTAATCCATGATTTCAGTTTTACCACCAAATGCACCTACCGGCATACCGCCACCAATCACTTTACCTAAACAGGTTAAATCAGGTGTAATGTTGTAATACGCTTGTGCACCGCCTTTTGCAACGCGGAAACCAGTCATTACTTCATCAAAAATAAGCACTGATTTGTACTCATCACAGATAGCACGTAACCCTTCTAAGAAGCCAGCAACGGGTGGGATGCAGTTCATGTTACCTGCAACAGGTTCAACGATGATACACGCGATATCCTCACCGAATTTTGCGAAGATCTCTTTTACTTCATCAAGTTTGTTAAACGATACAGTCAGCGTATGCTTGGCAAAATCTTCAGGAATACCCGGTGAGTTCGGCACGCCCATGGTCAGTGCACCAGAACCTGCTTTTACCAGTAGTGAATCAGCGTGACCATGGTAACAGCCTTCAAACTTTAAGATTTTATCTTTGCCGGTAAAACCACGGGCAAGACGAATAGCACTCATGGTTGCTTCGGTACCCGAACTTACCATGCGCACTTTTTCGATTGATGGCACAAGTGCTTTTACTTTTTCGGCCATTAGGATTTCAGTTTCAGTGGGAGCACCGTAGCTTAAACCGTTTTCTACAGCTTCCAATACAGCTTGCTTAATCGCGCTGTGATTGTGGCCTAAAATCATTGGTCCCCAAGAACCAACATAGTCAATATACTTGTTATTGTCAGCGTCATAGGTAAATGCGCCTTCGGCTTTTGTAATAAACCGTGGTGTACCACCTACACCATTAAATGCACGCACCGGTGAGTTCACACCACCTGGGATAGAAGCTTGTGCTCTATCAAATAAATCTTGGCTAATTGTCATCATTTGTTCCAAATAAGATTAGGTATTTTGCTTACGGCTAAACCATGGCACTTCGGTTTCATATTTGTCGACGAGACCGTCAACACCTAGCGTTAATGCAAACAGCGCCATACGTACCAGTACACCATTTTGTACTTGACGGAAAATCGCTAGGTTATCGTTACTGTTTAAGTCGTTATCAAGCTCATTGGCATCACCACGGCTGTCGCGCGGCAGTGGGTGCATCAATACTGAGTTTGGTTTGCAGTGAGCATCATAAATCGCTTGGCTAATGCGGAAGCCACCGCGGTATTTATTTGCTTCTTCTTGAGATGGGAAGCGCTCTTCTTGAATACGTGTTTGATACACAATGTCGGCAGCAAGGTTGCCTTCCATTTGGTTAACAAGCTCAATCTGGTGACCGGCATTGGTGACAGCATCAACAATGTAATCTGGCATTTGTAAACCATCAGGAGCAACAAGTGAAAACTTGATATCTTTATAGTGACATAAAAGCTTTGACAGTGAATGTACAGTGCGACCATATTTTAAATCACCTACAAGGGCAATGTGCATACCGTCGATTTTACGATCAAAACGAGCAAGCTCTTTATCAATAGTTAATAAGTCAAGCAGTGCTTGGGTCGGGTGTTCATTTGGACCGTCACCGCCATTAAGTACAGGTACGGTTGAGCCACTGGCAAATTCTGCAACGGAATGTGCTTCTGGATGACGCATTGCAACGGCATCAGCGTATGATGAAATTACGCGAGCAGTATCATAAAGTGACTCACCTTTTGCTAGCGCAGAGGATTGCATTCCCGTTGTTTCACGAACGAGTCCGCCGAGTAAATTAAATGCTGTACCAAAACTTACACGAGTACGCGTGCTTGGCTCGAAAAATAAATTCGCAAGAATGGCACCTTCAAGTACCTTAGTGCGTTTTTGCTTTTTCGCATACGGTTCCATTTTTCGAGCAACATCGAAAATGGTTTCAATCGCATCGCGGTTTAACTCATTTACAGACAGAATATGTTGGCCAACAAAGTTTGACATGATTTAGGTCCTGAGCAGTTGTTTTCGGGCGCTAATATAGCAGATTTTTTAAAAACTTGGTTTCATTACTGCTAAGATCACAATCGCTAGCAATATTAAAACAGGTAATTCATTGAAAATGCGATAAAACCTATCGCTTCGTTTGTTTCTATCATGCTTAAAATCAGCCAGCAATTTAAAGCAATAGCCATGATAGATATAAAGCAGCAGCACCAGCTTGAGTTTAATGTGAAGCCAAATGCTAAGCCTTACCCATTCCATGCCGTACATATGCATTAGGGCAAAGCCGAATACACCGGTTAAAACGGCAAATGGGGTGACAAAAAACAGCAAGCGTCGCTCCATAATTTTAAGCATGGCGCTATTACTGCGCTCTTCAGTCATTGCGTGATAAACAAATAAACGAGGCAGGTAAAATATGCCGGCAAACCAAGCTACCATAAAAAAGATATGTAGCGCTTTAATGAGTAAAAGGGTGTTCATTATTGTTATGTCCTAAAGCAGTGCGTTGCGGATCATTAAAATCTGGCGAATATCGTCCCAGCGAATAATGCCTAAAATATCATTGTCTTTGAGTTGATCATATACGTAGATAACACCTGAACGGTTGTCTCTAAGTATTTCAAATGCATCACCAAGAGTTGACTGGCTGCTCACACCTTGCATTTCAATATAACGAATTTTAACGCTTTCTTCCGCGGTTAAGTTTAAGTCATATTCTGCTAGACGATAGCCATTGTCCTGATCAAACACTATCAGTGGTGTTTGCGCATCTGCAGCATCAAGTGACTCAGCGATAAGCGCTTTATCATCACTGTAAAGTAAATTGAATTTATCACTCATTTCCTCAATAACACCGACTTTTTGTAGTGCTTCAACTGCTGGGGAAACTTGGTATTTCAGACCTTGAAAATCGAGCTGCTGTAAGAAAATAGAGCGATTACCAAAGCCTTGTAGTGCGGTTAAGTAGGCAGACACAATGACCAACATTGCGGGTACAATAATGGTATGGCTAGCGGTTAACTCCATAACGGTCATTAGAGCAGCAAGCGGGGCATTTAATGTGGCAGCAAGTAAACCTGCCATGCCAAGCACCGCATAGGTACCTGTTATATTAACATCAGGGCTAATAAAGGCTGCAAAATAACTCATTAATGAGCCTAATATAACGCCGAGACCAATAACCGGGCCAATGATGCCGCCAGGAATACCTAATCCTAAGGCAAATAACGTCGCTAATAACTTTGCTATTAAAATGGTGGTAAGCAGTTGCACTTGTTCTGGTGAGCTCACTGCAATATCAATTGCGCTCATTCCTGAGCCCATCGCTTGCGGCACTAAGTAGCCAATCGCACCCGTAATAATGCCTGCTAAAATTAAGCGTGGGAACATATTTACCGTTTTAAATGTACGAATTATAAGCATTAAGTTTTTGTTAAAACCATAAGCAACCGCCCCGAGAACTATGCCGCAAACAATTAAATATGGGTAATGCCAAGGTGGAATTGATTCTACTGTAATAAGTGCAAGCTCAGAATCAGAACCAAATACAAACTGGGTTGTGATGGCGCCGGTTACTGATGCCAGAATGACAGGTACGAAAATATGTACTTTGTATTCTCTTAGTACTACTTCCATAACAAAGATTACTGCCGCAAGGGGAGTATTAAATGAGGCAGAAATGCCTGCGGCAACACCACAGCCTGTTAGGGTACGCATTGCATTAAAGGGTAAATGTAGGTAGCTGGCGATGACACTTGCACCGGCGGCACCCATATGAACTGAAGGGCCTTCTCGCCCAACTGAAAAACCGCTGATCAGTGCTATTGCACCACCAACAAATTGGTTCACTGCATTCCAAATTGGCATCTGCCCGTAATTCTGTTTAATCCGGTGAATCACATAGGGGATGCCTAAGCGGTAGTGCTTAAAACCTGTAAGGTAGGCAAATGTTGCAATAAAAACGGCCGCAATAATTGGCAAAATAAGGCGGTCGGTTTCAGGTAGCTGGGTAAAGTTGTCATATTCAGAAACAAAGCCACTTTGACCTATTAACACAACCAATCTAAACATGATGATTAGCATTGCAGCCACAAGACCGGCCAATACACCTAGTAACGCTAATTGAATACTCGATTTTGGTCGAGCAACGACCCTTCTTAAGGCCGCCAAATTGTTGGTTACTTTTTGGCTAAATGTCATGCGCTTGTTGTCGATAATTCAATGGCTTAATTATGACGTAATTATAACAGCATATAGCCAATAAAAAATAAGATAATTTACCCAATAGTTAATGATCTAACGCAATAAATGCGTTAGATGTTTAGCCACTTAAATATCATCAAAGGGAATAGCACTAAACTTGATTAAATTGGTCAGGTATTAGATAATTCGACCATTCACATATATGGGTCGAAGTATGTCTGATCAATTACCAATTAAATTTAGCGACAAAGCTGCAGATAAAGTTAAACAGCTTATTGAGGAAGAAGAAAACCCAGCATTAAAGCTACGTGTTTATGTTACTGGTGGTGGGTGTTCAGGTTTCCAGTATGGTTTTACATTCGATGAGAAAACCAATCCAGGTGACTTAGAAATTGAAAAAAGTGGTGTAACGTTAGTAGTCGATCCAATGAGTCTACAATACTTAGTTGACGGTGAAGTAGATTACACTGAAGGCCTAGAAGGTTCTCGTTTCTTTGTAAATAACCCAAATGCAACAACGACATGTGGTTGTGGGGCATCATTTAGCGTTTAATTTACAAAACGCACTATCCTATTTTAAAAATGCCACTTTTATGTGGCTTTTTTTGTTTCAAAAATCAGCCGTAAATTTATCTAAAAATGTCGAAGGTGTTACACTTTTTAACTTACATCTAAACGTGATAAAGATTATTATCAAACTAGAAAATATTGCCTAAGTTTGTTGGAGAAGGGAATGCACCTATTCAAAAAATTGAGTATTCAACTCAATGAAAAGCCTTATATTATCGCTGTTTTTATTACACTTCTTATTATTCTATGGATGATGTCAGGTGGGTCACAGGCCAATGAACAAGCAACAGAACAAACTGAGCAACGTGTTGCAAAAGTAAAAGTTGAAACCCTATACGCCGATACAGTAAACCGTACACTTCAACTTTACGGCCGCACTGAACCCAATAAAGTTGCTCGAGTTTCAGCGCGACAAGAAGGCGAAATTATTGAAATTTTGGTAAAAGAAGGCCAATTTGTTGAGCAGGGCAAGGTTATTCTTAAATTAGATAAATCTGATTTAGAGCAGCAAATTACAGCAGCAAAAGCATCATTAGAGCAAAGTGAAGTTGAGTACCAAGGTGCGGTGAAACTTAAGCAAAAAGGACTTAATGATCAATCTGCACTCGCTCGTGCAAAAGCAAGCCTTGAGCAAGCAAAGGCGAATTTAGCTAACTTGAAGTTATCGCTAGCGCGCACAGAAATCCGCGCGCCATTTTCAGGCATGATCAATCAGCGCTTAGTTGAACTCGGCGATTACGTAGGTCGTGGCGATCCAATTTTAGAATTGGCAGATTTAAATCCACTGATTGTGCGTGCCAACGTCACTCAAAAAGAAGTGATAGGGCTGAAAGTCGGGCAAGAAGTCGCTGCTTTATTTATTAACAACAAAACATACCCTGGCAAAATTCGCTATATTGCATCGGTTGCCGATGACAACACTAATACATTCAAAATTGAAGCCGCGTTTGATAACCCCAATATGCAATATCGCGCTGGTTTCTCTACTCAACTTGATATTACTTATGATGAAGTGAGTGCGATTCATTTAAGCCCGGCATTTATGGCGCTTGATGAAGAGGGCAATATTGGCGTAAAAACAATTGATGAGGAGAACCGAGTTGTGTTCTCGCCAATTGATGTGGTGAAGTCAGAAGCATCCGGTGTGTGGATGGCTGGTCTCGGTGATAAAGCAAATGTCATTACTTTAGGGCAGGGATTTGTGCGCATTGGTGACACAGTTGAGCCGGTTTTTGCAACTGAGCAAGAGTAGAGGTTATCTATGCGTACTTTAATTGATGCCTCATTGAGTCGCACCCGTACCGTATTATCAATTTTTATATTGTTAATTATTTCAGGTTGGGTGACTTACCAAAACATACCTAAAGAATCGAATCCGGATGTCACTATTCCGTTTATATACGTTTCAATCGTGCATGATGGCATATCACCAGAGGATGCTGAGCGCCTATTAGTTAGGCCAATGGAAATTGAATTACGTGCCATTGAAGGTGTTAAAGAAATGACAGCCGTTGCCAGCGAAGGGCATGCTTCTGTCACACTTGAATTTTTTGCTGGTACTGATCCAAAAGAAGCACTTGCTGATGTGCGCGATAAGGTATCTTTGGCGAAAGCCAAGCTGCCTTCTGAAACTGAAGAGCCTGAAGTACATGAAGTACTGATGGAAGACCAGCAACCAACAATCACCCTTACATTATCTGGAGACATTCCAGAGCGCGGCTTACTTACTATTGCGCGTAATTTAAAAGATGAACTTGAGTCTATTTCGAGCGTACTTGAAGTGGAAATAGGTGGTGAGCGTGAAGACATGGTTGAGATTGTTGTCGACCCACTTTTGATGGAGTCGTATGGTCTTGACCAAAATGATATTTACAGTTTGCTCACTAATAATAACCGCTTGGTTGCTGCGGGCACATTAGATACAGGTAAAGGCCGTTTTGCGGTAAAAATTCCCTCGGTTTTTGAAACCATTCAAGATGTAATGGAACAACCGGTTAAAGTGTCGGGTGATAAAGTCGTACGCTTTATGGATGTGGCGCAAATTAGGCGCTCTTACAAAGACCCTAATTCGATTGCCCGTATTAATGGCCAGCAAGCTGTTTCATTAGAAGTGAAAAAGCGTGCAGGCGAAAACATTATAGACACGGTTGATCAAGTAAAAGCCAAAGTCGAAGAAAGCAAAGCCATCTGGCCAAATCATATTAAGGTGACTTACACCGGAGATATGAGTAAAGACGTGAAAGATATGCTGTCAGACTTACAAAATAATGTACTGTCTGCCGTACTGTTGGTGGTCATTGTAATTATTGCAATTCTTGGCACGCGCTCAGCTTTTTTAGTTGGTGTGGCAATTCCGGGGTCGTTCTTAACAGGTATTTTAGTAATAGCGATATTTGGTTTAACGGTTAATATTGTTGTACTTTTTGCTTTGATTATGGCTGTGGGTATGTTGGTTGATGGCGCTATAGTTGTCAGTGAATTTGCCGACCGTATGATGAGCGAAGGGATGCCGCGTAAAAAAGCCTATGCGGTTGCAGCAAAGCGTATGGCATGGCCAATAATCGCGTCAACTGCCACTACGTTAGCGGCATTTGCTCCGTTAATTTTTTGGCCAGGTATGATGGGTGAGTTTATGAAATACTTACCTATTACCCTAATTGCTACTTTATCAGCATCCTTACTCATGGCGCTTGTATTTGTTCCGACCATTGGAAGCTTGATTGGTAAAGTGCGTCCGCTTAGAGATGAACAAAAGCAAAACTTATTACGTTCAGAAGAGGGAAACTTAACTGAATTAGAAGGGGTTACAGGGCGCTATGTTCGTCTACTGGATCGCGCAATAAGACGTCCACTGTTAAGCTTGTTTGCTGCTATCGGCTTTTCAATTTTAGTGTTTGTTGGCTACGGTATGTCTGGCCTTGGTGTCGAGTTTTTTCCTGACGTTGAACCCAATGGTATCAATTTAAAAGTGCGTAGTTACGGTGATTTGTCGATTTATGAAAAAGATCAAATCATGAAAGACATAGAGCAACGCATACTAACTGTTGATGGCATAAAAACGCTTTACTCTCGCTCTGGCGGCAAAGACATCGTTGGTTCATTGCGTATGAATCTAAAAGATTGGGATAAACGCCGTCCGGCGGATCAAATTATCGAGGAAGTTCTAGGCAATACCGCAGATTTAGCTGGGGTAGAAATTGAGATCCGGAAAGATGAAAATGGTCCAGGTGGTGGTAAAGATTTATCGATTGAACTCAGTTCGAAATTCCCTGATGTGCTCAATGAAGAAGCGCGTCGTATTCGTAATGCAATTGAAAATGATGGCGCGTTTGTCAATGTCGATGATTCAGGCTCTAAACCTGGTATTGAGTGGCAATTAAAGCTTAATCGAGCAGATGCAGCACGCTTTGGTGCTGATGCAACCATGTTAGGTGCCAATGTTCAAATGGTGACAAATGGTCTTAAGCTTGGCGAATATCGCCCTGATGATGTGGATGATGAAATTGATATTCGTGTACGTTTCCCCGCTGATAAACGTGATTTGGGCCGATTAGAAACCTTACGTGTAAAAACGCAACATGGTCAGGTGCCGATTACACACTTTATTGAACGAAAAGCTGTACAAAAAGTGGATACCATTAACCGTGTTGACAGTCATCGCGTGGTGACTGTAAATGCTGATGTTAAAGCTGGGCAACAACTCTCTAAAGCATTACCTCGTTTGCAAGCACAGCTTGAAGCACAAGGGTTAGATCCCCGCGTGAAGCTTAAAGTACGTGGTGAGAATGAAGAGCAAGACGAATCAATGGTGTTTTTGGAAAAAGCTTTCTTGGTTGCGTTGTTTGTAATGGGTATTATTTTGGTAACGCAATTTAATAGTTTCTATCAAGCAATGTTGATTTTAAGCGCGGTGCTGTTCTCTACGGTTGGCGTGTTTTTAGGATTGATTATCTTGCAGCAGCCGTTTGGCATTGTTATGTCGGGCATTGGGGTCATTTCGCTCGCTGGGATTGTGGTGAACAATAATATTGTATTAATTGATACTTATAATGTGTTGCGCAGACAGGGAATGGAGCAGCATGAAGCGATACTTCGTACAGGTGCACAGCGTTTAAGACCGGTATTATTAACAACCGTTACTACTATTCTTGGTTTAATGCCAATGGTTCTGCAAATTAATATTGATTTGTTTAACCGCGAAATTGCGTTTGGCGCACCATCAACACAGTGGTGGGTGCAATTATCTACTGCTGTGGCTGGTGGGTTGGCATTTGCGACGGTATTAACATTGGTTTTAACACCTTGCTTATTAGCACTAAGGAAAAAGTCTGTTAAATACCCAGAAGCAGAAATTGTGAAACATAAACTGGCAAGCTAGTTCGCATTCAACTGGCTGTCTTCACTTTTACCTTGTAATTAAAAAGAGCATCGAATGATGCTCTTTTATCTTAATCTGTTTTTGTTACATGTAGCATTAAGGTGAAGAAACCTAAAATAACGCCACTTAAAGCTAAAATGTAAAAAAAGCCTTTCTTTCCTTGTTTCAAAGGAACGTTATTTACTTTTAAAAAGTAAAACCACGCGATACATAATAAAATTGGTAAAAGAAAAAACAGTCTAATCATAGAAATGAATTCTTAGTTATTGTTTTTATAGGGTATAGCAAAATATTAAATCGTGCCAGCAATGCAACTAAAGCGTCTATTATGCTAGTGATTAAGGGTGACACCGCTGTCTATAAAATAGTAAATTTTTATGCAAGATAAATAATTACTTATATTAAATACTTCTGTTTTTTGCATTTAATCGCTATTCTTTGTGGATTAACCGCAAAATTTGTAGGGCAATTACTCAAAGTAGGTAGAATGTCTTAACTAAAATTTATACTAGATATTGTATATTTTAATCAATATTCTAAGTGTGGTTTTGTTTGGTAGATAAAATAAGTATTTCCAATCATCAATAGGAGAAGTAAACATGATGGGGAAAACGGTTGCATCTGAAGAGAATTCGCGCCTAACACAATGGCTTAAAGTAAAGCGCCAAGAAAAAGGCCACACGATGCGCAGCCTTGCACAAGTACTTGGCACGCCACATTCATTTGTTGGTAAAATTGAAAATCAAGAACGTCGTTTAGATGTGGTTGAGTTTATTCGCTACTGCCAAGCGCTTGAAATTGATCCAATTGAAGGCTTAACTATTTTAAAAAGTGAATAATCATTCGCTTCAAAATAGTTCATAATGATGCATGGATGCATTATTGTTTTTTATAAAAATCAGTTTCTAAGGCCATCAAACGGTCTTTTATCACATATAAAAATACTAATGATGGGATCACCATCAAGGCTGTAATTAAGAAAAACAGCGCCCAATTTCCTTCAAGATAATCCACCAAATACCCAGAAGAACCAGACAATAACGTTCGTCCTAAGTTACCAAGCGATGCTAATAGCGCATAATGGGTAGCACTAAAGGCGCGATCACACAGCATCGAGATAAACGCGACCATGGCAACTAATGACCAAGCTTGCGTAAATCCATCGACCAAAATTGCCATAGCATAGAGGCTTTCTTTTGGCCCTACCATGGCAATTAATGAGAACATTAAATTAGACGCGGCCATGGCAATACCACTAATAAATAAGCCTTTAACGATGCCATAACGTGAATTAAATAAACTGCCTAAAAAGGCAAAAACAATGGTAATAAGTCCAGTACCAAGTTTTGAATAGGTTGCGATTTGAGAGTTAGAAAACCCAATCTCTTTATAAAAAACAATCGACATTCGACCTAAAAAGGCTTCACCAATTTTAAAAAGAAAAATAAACGCGAGCAGGGCAAGGGCTGTTTTAACGCCATTGCGAGAGAAAAACGACTGAATGGGAGCTGCAACCGTCACCCAAAGCCATGCGCCAATGCGTTTAGTTAAAGATGAATCATTTTGAATAAATTCAGCTTCAAGGGCTTTATGCACGTACTCTCGATTTGATTTAGGTTCTTTTGCAAAAAATACCCCAAGCATCAGAGTTAGCATAACTATTGCTAAAACAAAGTATACGTGTGTCCACTGCCAACTTGGCAAATCCGCAATATAAAAAGGCATAGCACCGAGTAATGCATAGCCTGTCCACCACCCAGATGTTGCCATTGTTGCAGCTGCAGTGGTTTTGTGGGTTTCATTTTCATCGAGTGTATCAATACGAAAAGCATCGATAGCAATATCCTGAGTCGCCCCCGCCAGTGCAATAACAAAGCAACATAACGCTACAGAATACAGTTGATTTTGAATATCTACTTGGCTTAACCACAGTGTTGCAAACAAGATGCATACTTGGCTTAGTAAAATCCAACTACGGCGTTGGCCAAGGCGTTTGTGTAATAAAGGGAGTTTTACACGATCAACTAATGGCGACCATAAAAAGTTGATGCTATAGCATACAAATACAATGCCAAAAAGACCTATCATTGAACGCGAAAGGCCTTCATCTTTAAGCCAGGCAGACATAACTGAGCCGATTAATACCCAAGGAAAGCCACTGGAGATACCGAAGGCAAAAATGTTAATTAATCGGCGATCTTTAAAATAGCTAAGGTATTGCGAGACTGTAACCATAGTTGTTATGTTTAACCTGTTATTTTTATTGTCGATTTATGGTTTTATTGCAGAGGCTCAAGCACTTGCGCTTTTAAAATAACAACGGGTTCTTTTGGCACAAAACACCAGCCAAGTTTATCATGGCAACCTGTCTCAACACGCATAATTTTATCAAGCGTCTCAGTACCTTCAGTAACATAGCCGAATACTGCAAAACCCCACTCTCGACCTGGGTTTAAATGATCATTGTCATTCATGTTAAAGAAGAATTGGCGCGTGGCTGAATGGGGCTTACGATCTTGATACGCCATTGCGATGGTGTACATATCATTTTTTAAACCATTGCCGCTCTCGTTTGGAATTTCTGGGCCCATATAAGCGCCATCGTATTTTTTATCATAGCCACCACCTTGAATAACAAAGTCTCGCTCTTGTTCGGCATCATGTTCAACGCGATGGAAAACAGTATCTTCGTAGCCACCATCGACCACGTATCCTAAAAAGTTATTAACAGTAATCGGTGCTTTTCGGCGATCAAGTTCAACTACAATGTCGCCCATTGTGGTTGTGAGTTTGACCATTGGGTAGGCGTTATCTTTTTGAATAAATTCACCTTTTTTAACCAGGTTAGCGCTACTTGCAAAGCTTGCAACAACAAGTAATAGGGTCAATATGTATTTCATAAACGTTGCTCCTAGCGATTAACGGCAGTAATAAATTCAGGGTCGGTCACAATACGGGTAATCATTTCTTCAATAAGTCGATTTACTTGTTGTTCGATTTTAGCTTTATCAAACCCAAGCGGTGCTTCACTTTGTTTATTCCCCTTATAGCGCTTTGCAAAGCGATGCTCGGTCGTTTCAATTACAACCTCTAACTCAGCTTTTGTGGTGGTGCTGTGTTTATGTAACTGTTGAACAATTGTAGTGTTTAGCTGTTGAATGTTGACATCAAGTGCTTTGCCCATGCCACTATTGTCAGCGCCAACCTGTGCTAATGCCTGCTCAATGGCTGGCTTAATTGAATCTGCAATGTACTTATCTGCAAGTGCCTGTGTGCCATCACTATTTTTAATGGTCACTGTGGTGAAGCTGGCACGTCTATCATTGACAGATAAGCTGACATCTTGTTGTGCAGATTTTTGATGGGTTTGTGTGTAATTTGGGCTGAAAATAAATTGCTGCGTTGTTGAACTACAGCCAGCCATTAAACCCAATGTTAGTGTGAAAAGGGAGATTTTTAGTTTTGAGTTCATGATTATAATGCTCTCTTTTTAGCGCTTAAAACGACGAATTTCTTATTTGAACCTAATAGCTTATAGCCACCAAATAGGCGTTTTAACTTTTCATGGTAATTTAAATGACGGTTACCAACAATACGTAATTCACCACCTTCACGTAAACAGCGGAAGCTATCAACAAACATTTGCCATGCAATGTGATCGGTAACGGCTTGTTGTTGGTGAAAGGGTGGATTACATAAAATTAAATCCGCTGAGTTATGTTCGACACCTGTCAGACAGTCATTGTGCAAAAAGGTGCAGTTTTCTAGTTGTTCCGGTAAGTTAGTCGCAACATTATGTTTTGCAGATGCGACCGCCATGGCTGATTCATCTACAAAAGTAAGTTGTGCATTAGGGCAGCGTTCAAGCGTTGTTAAACCAATTACACCATTACCACAACCTAAATCGACAATGCGCTGTTTTTTATTGCCTTGAGGCAAGTAGTTTATAAAAAAGCGAGCGCCTATATCCAATGAATCACGACTGAAGACATTAGCATGGTTAGTGATGGTAAACTGCGTTTTTTCAAGAGGCCAAGTAATTGGAAACTTACTTTCTTGTGGCTTGTTGTGTTGTTTACTCAAGATTAAACGCGATTTTTTCACCGCTAATGAGGTTGTTGTTGGCCCTGAGAAGCGTTCAAATAATTGAATAGTAGATGAGTGAATGTCTTTTACCTTACCAGCCGCAATAATCGGGGTGCCTTGCTTTAAAATCTTGCTTAATTGGCTCAGTAAAAAGGTGAGGTAGCCTGCGTTTTTCGGTACTTTTATCAGTACTAAATCAATCTCGTTAGGCAATGTATCTAAACTTTTTAGAAAAACAGTATTGTCATTATTTAGCTGGTTTTGCTCTAAATTGTATTGAGCGGCTTGTTCAGCAACAAATGAATCATTTAAATGGTAGATGGTTGTATGGTTAAATGCACATGCAAGGGCGCCAAAGCCATCATTAATAATAAGAACGTTTGTGTTACTTGTGACCTGTAGGTTTTCTTCAATATAATTAACTAAATATTCGTCAGCAGCATCCCATGCTTGTAGACTCGCATTTTTTTGTTTAAGCGGAAAGCGAGAAAGCGTATAGGTTTTATCGCCTAGTTGTGCGATTTCATTTACCTGTTGGTCTGAAGGGGCTTGCGACATATCACGTTATAAATTTAGTTGTAAAGGTGCATAGTTTATCATGGCTTGGAATGATTCTAACAGCATTGAAAGAATAAATAGGGCAAAGCAAGTTTTGCCAGATTTTTATTATTTTGAGCAGTTTATTACCGAATCAAAAGCAAATGCTTTGTACCAACAACTTGCCTGCCTTAATTGGCAACAACCTACACTTACCGTTTTTAACAAGGAACACAAGATCCCCCGTAAACAAATTTATATGGGGGACGAGGGGACAGGGTATCGCTACTCCAATCAGTTGTTTTTGCCTGAGCCGTGGCAAGGCAGTGTGCTTAACCTAAAAAATACTTTAAACAATTGGTTTAGCACACAATTTAATGCTGTTTTACTCAATTGGTATCGAACGGGGGAGGATAAAATGGGGTGGCACGCTGATAATGAAGCTGAGCTTGGTTTTTCACCAACCATAGCTTCTATTTCACTCGGTGCTGTACGTAAATTTAAAATAAGAGAAAATAGTACAAAGCAGGTCACCGACTTGCCACTGGCTAATGGTAGCTGTTTGCTGATGACGGGGCGCAGCCAGGAAAATTACCAGCATTCTTTACCGGTGCAAAAAAGGGTTGTTGATGGTCGAATAAACCTGACTTTTCGCACTGTTTGTGGCGTATAATGGTGAAAACTTTTAATGAGAATTAAATTATGTCGATGTTAGAGCAAATTGAGTCTAAGCTAAAAAGCGCGTTTTCATACGAACATTTAGAAGTGATAAATGAAAGTCATATGCATAGCCGAGGCACTGAGTCGCATTTTAAAGTGGTCATTGTTAGCAATGACTTTGAAGGTAAACGTTTACTGCAATGTCACCGTATGATCAATGACGTGTTAGCGGACGAATTAGCACACCATATTCATGCGCTGGCGATTCATACTTATACACCAACACAATGGCAAAATGCCGATATTCCAAACTCGCCAAAATGTTTAGGTGGCTCTAAATTTGATTCTTAAATAAAAAGGCTTATGCCTTTGTCCTCTTGTCCAACCTAGAAAGCCTAACAGGTTGGACTTTTAACCCTGTTAATTAAGTGTTACATTTTCCCTTTTGAAACGATAATAATAATTAACATGGATGCAGTCAGTTCCAATTCGTCTTCAACAACTTTACTCAAAATAGCGCATAAGATAGATAGATTTATTGATTTTATTGGGCGCAGCATTGCTTGGTTTAGCTTTGCCATGGTGATATTGATGTTTGCTATTGTGCTATTACGCTATGGTTTTAGCCTTGGCTGGATTGCACTGCAAGAATCTGTACTTTATCTCCATGCCTATCTGTTTATGTTGGGATGCAGTTATGCACTCAAACATGATGAGCATGTGCGTGTTGATGTGTTCTACCGCCGTTTTTCCCCCTTCAAAAAAGCCCTAGTGAACCTATTTGGACATTTAATTTTGCTGTGGCCTGTGGCTATTTTTGTTTTGCTAGTGAGTTTTGATTACGTTTCAGTGTCTTGGCAAATAAAAGAGCAATCGCAAGAGGCTGGCGGTTTACCGTTTGTCTATCTTCTTAAAAGCTTAATTCCAGCGATGAGTATTCTCTTACTGATACAAAGTGTGAGTGAGATTTGTAAAAGTTTAAATGTGTTACTCGAAAAGGAGAAAGTGTAATGGAATACATGGCAATTCTTCTTTTTGTATGCGTTTGTTTAGTGCTGCTATTAGGTTTTCCTGTGGCATTTTCACTTGCTGGTACTGCTCTGATATTTGCCGGTATTGGCAGTCTGTTTGGTATTTTTGATGGTGCGTTTCTGCACGCATTGCCCAACCGCTTATTTGGTATTGTAACGAATAGCACTTTAATTGCCGTGCCGTTATTTGTTTTTATGGGTGTCATGCTAGAGAAATCAAAAGTTGCTGAAAATTTACTGGATGCCATGGCTGTGGTTATGGGTAAACGTAAGGCGGGTATGGGCATTGCGGTAACGTTAGTTGGCATGTTACTGGCTGCAAGTACCGGCATTGTTGGCGCCACAGTTGTTACTATGGGTCTACTTGCTTTACCAACAATGTTAAAGCGTGGCTACAGTGAGCAATATAGTTGCGGCATTATTACAGCAACCGGCACGCTTGGTCAGATTATTCCACCTTCAATAGCATTGGTATTATTGGGTGATGTGTTATCCAGTAGTTATCAGCAAGCACAGCTAAATATGGGTATCTTCTCACCTGAGAATGTCAGCGTTGGGGACTTATTTGCAGGCGCAGTGATCCCTGGCATGATTTTAGTGGGGCTTTATATTCTTTACTCCGTGTTTGTTGCGATACTTAAACCGGAACAAGTCCCAGCATTACTTGATGAAGATATTGAGCATATTAAAAAACGTAAGCAAGTGTCTCTGTTTGTTGCGCTTGTACCGCCATTGATGCTGATTTTTATTGTACTTGGCTCCATTTTATTTGGCATTGCTACACCGACAGAAGCGGCTGGAGTGGGGGCATTTGGCGCCATTATTTTAGCTATTTGGCAAAAGCAGTTTAATCTTGCCAATTTGAATGCGGTGATGCAAAGCACCACGAAAGTAACCGCAATGGTATTTATGATTCTAATTGGTGCATCACTGTTTTCATTAGTGTTTCGAGGCTTTGGCGGTGAAGAGTTAATAGCTGAGATGTTTGAAGCATTACCTGGTGGTTTATTGGGTGCAATGCTTGTGGTAATGATTGTGATGTTCTTACTCGGCTTTATTTTAGATTTTATTGAAATTACGTTTGTAGTGGTGCCAATCGTTGCACCTATTTTACTGATGATGGGAGCTGATCCAATTTGGCTTGGCATTATGATAGCCGTGAATTTGCAAACGTCATTCTTGACGCCGCCATTCGGCTTTGCATTATTTTATTTGCGCGGTGTTGCACCTAAAACAGTGTTAACTTCGCAAATTTACAAAGGCGTGATACCTTTTATAATTATTCAATTGATTTTATTAGCGTTAATGGCTGCATACCCAAGTTTAGTGACTTGGTTACCTAGCCAGCTTTATTCATAAAATTATTGCAATGGAACGCATGGAGGAAGCATGAAAAAAATAAGTACACTGATCACTTCGATTGCCTTGGCAATTGGTTTAAGTGGTTGTGGTCAAGAACAACAAGCAAGTAATGCAAAAGCAAATGCAACACAAGCCCAACAAACGTTTAAGTGGAAATTAGTAACCAGTTGGCCAAAAAACTACCCTGGACTTGGCACCGCCCCTGAGCGTTTTGCGCAAAACGTAGAGGCCATGAGTAATGGCCGCTTAAAAATTAAAGTTTATGGCGCGGGCGAGTTAGTACCGGGTTTTGAGGTCTTTGATACCGTATCGAGCGGTACCGCTGAAATGGGGCACAGTGCAGCCTATTATTGGAAAGGTAAAATTCCTGCAGCGCAATTCTTTACGGCAATTCCGTTTGGCATGAATGCACAAGAGGTTAACGGCTGGTTGCACCACGGTGGTGGTATGGAATTATGGAAAGAGCTCTACGCACCTTATAACTTAATCCCTGCTGCTGGTGGCAATACCGGTGTGCAGATGGCTGGTTGGTTTAAAAAAGAAGTGAATAGCGTTGAGGATTTAAAAGGTTTAAAAATGCGTATTCCGGGTTTAGGCGGTGAAGTACTTGAAAAACTCGGTGGTGTGCCACTTTCTCTTACCGGTGGTGAGATTTTTACCGCATTACAAACGGGTGCAATCGATGCGACGGAATGGGTTGGTCCATACAACGACTTAGCCTTTGGTTTAAATAAAGCAGCTGAGTTTTATTATTACTCGGGCTGGCATGAGCCAGGTGCAAACTTAGAGTTTTTAATTAATAAAGAAGCGTTTGCTTCATTACCAAACGATTTACAAGCGATTGTCACATCAGCAATGCGCACAGCAAACCAAGATATGCTTGATGAATACACAGCTCGCAATAATACAGCACTGGATCAACTTAAGAACAAGCATAATGTGAAGCTTCGTAAATTTTCTCCAGAAGTAATGCAGGCGCTTAAAGCGGCGACCATGGAAGTAATTAGTGAGCAAGCACGTAATGATGAAGCTGTGGCAAAAGTTTGGCGCTCTTACTCTGAATTCTTGCAACAGGTGAAAGCCTATCATCAGATTTCGGAAATGGAATATTATTCGAATCGATAACAAGATAAGATGTTAGGGGGCGTAAGCCCCTTTTTTGTGAAAATTATTTGCTGATCAGACCTGTTTATCAGTGCTTTGCTTTAAACTAGCAACAATTTTAAAAGATTTTATTAGGTAAAAGTGGAATTAACTTATGGTTATCAAGCCTAAAATTCGTGGTTTTATTTGTACAAATGCACACCCAGTTGGTTGTGCGGCTCATGTAAAAGAGCAAATTGATTATGTGAAGTCTCAGGGCCAATTAGAAAATGGCCCTAAGAATGTTTTAGTTATCGGTGCATCTACTGGCTACGGCCTTGCATCACGAATTACTGCAGCATTTGGTGCAGGTGCTAAGACGCTTGGTATTTTCTTTGAAAAAGAAGGTACAGAAAAGAAAACTGGTTCAGCAGGTTGGTATAATACAGCGGCTTTCCAAGCTGAAGCGGAAGCGGCTGGCCTATGGTCTAAAAATATTAATGGCGATGCATTTTCTAATGAATTAAAAGAAAAAACAGTTGCAACCATTAAAGAAGAGCTTGGCAAAGTAGATTTGGTAATTTACAGCTTAGCGTCACCACGTCGAACCGATCCTAATACTGGCGAAACATACTCATCAGTACTTAAGCCAATTGGTAATTCTGTAACTACTAAAAACTTAAATACTTCTAAGCGTATTATTGATGAAGTAAAAGTAGAAGCAGCTAACGACGAAGAAATCGCAAATACGGTTAAAGTAATGGGCGGTGAAGACTGGGAAATGTGGCTTGATGCGCTACAACAGGCTGACGTGCTTGCTGATGGCTTTAAAACATCTGCTTATACCTACATTGGTAAAGAATTAACATGGCCAATCTATGGGCATGCAACAATTGGTAAAGCAAAAGAAGACTTAGACCGTGCCGCTGCCGCAATTAAAGAGAAAACAGCTAGCCTTAAAGGCGAAGCGTATGTTTCTTCGTTAAATGCTGTTGTAACCCAAGCGAGTTCAGCAATTCCAATTATGCCACTTTACATCTCAGGTCTTTTCAAAGTGATGAAAGAAGATGGCACGTACGAAGGCACAATTGAACAAATCGATGGCTTATTCCGTGAAAATCTTTACGGTGAAAATCCACGTTTTGATGATGGCGGTCACTTATTCCAAAACTACAAAGAGTTGGAAGATGATGTTCAAGCACGTGTTCAAACGATTTGGGACACTGTAGATACTGATTCAATTGACGACTTAACAGACTATGTTAGCTATCACAATGAGTTCTTAAAGTTATTTGGATTTGGTATCGACAGCGTAGACTATGACGCTGATGTTAATCCAGTTGCAGATATCGAGTTAGTATAAACTTTTAATCTTGCGATCAGAGTTCAGAAGTTGGGTGCTATACAGCGCTTTCATTCTGAACTCTCAATTCTATAAATCTTCTTTTCCTGAAAAATTCTCACGTAACACTTTTGGCTAATTGATTTAATGGTAATGATGATCGGCCCAGTGATTTTGTACGTTTAGATACTTGTAAAGTACAAATTTTAGGCTTTAATTTGTAAGCATAAATTTCAATTTAGACTCGCATAGTCAACCGAAATAATGTTAAAATTCGGGGAATATGTATAGATTCGATTGTATTGCCTAATATTTGCACTTTCGTGAATGTTTGGTGGTACATGGTAAGATTTTTCAGTTTCTTTTCATTAATGTAATGCAAGTGCGTATGATCAACATAAAAAAAGGTCTGGACTTGCCAATTGAAGGCGCACCTTCGCAGGTGATTCATGACGGTTCTGCCGTTAAACGAGTCGCTGTGCTGGGTGAAGAATTTATTGGTATGCGTCCTACCATGCATGTTCGTGTGGATGACCAAGTCAAAAAAGGCCAAGTTCTTTTTGTAGACAAAAAGAACCCTGGCGTTAAATATACTGCACCAGCCTCTGGTGTTGTTAAAGAAATCAACCGCGGTGCTAAGCGTGTTTTGCAATCTGTTGTTATTGAAGTTAACGGCAGTGAGCAAGAAACCTTTGCGTCTTTCTCGGCAGGTGAGTTAGCGAGCCTTGACCGTGCAAAAGTGCAAGAAGTACTGGTTGAATCAGGTCAATGGCCGGCGCTTCGTACCCGTCCATTCAGTAAAGTTCCGGCATTGGATACAACGCCAAGCTCGATCTTTGTTACTGCAATTGACACTAACCCATTAGCAGCAGATCCAGCGATTGTTATTGCTGAGCAAGCTGAAGCGTTTGAAGCAGGCCTAGCGGTTGTTTCTCGCTTAACTGACGGTAAAGTGTTTGTTTGTAAAGCACCTGGTGCAACAGTTCCTTCTTCATCTGTAGCTCAAGTAGAAGTACATGAGTTCGGTGGTAAGCACCCTGCAGGTCTAGTAGGTACTCACATCCACCACTTAGATGCTGTTTCTACTGAAAAGCAAGTATGGCACTTAGGTTACCAAGATGTGATCGCATTCGGTAAGCTTTTCCTTACGGGTGAAATCTTCACTGATCGCGTTGTGTCTTTAGCAGGTCCAACTGTTAAAAACCCTCGTTTAATCAAAACTCAACTCGGTGCATCAACAGATGATATCGTTGCAGGTGAGTTAGAAGATGGCGAAAACCGTGTGATTTCTGGTTCAGTACTTTCGGGTACTACGGCAAACGGCCCTCATGCTTTCTTAGGTCGTTACCACACTCAGATCACAGCACTACTTGAAGGTCGTGAAAAAGAATTCTTTGGCTGGATTGCTCCAGGTGCAAAGAAATTCTCTGTAACACGTACTTTCCTATCGCATTTAGCGCCTAGTCGTTTATTTAAAATGACGACATCAACAGGTGGCTCAAGCCGTTCTATGGTTCCAATCGGTAACTATGAGCGCATTATGCCTTTAGATATCCTTCCTACTTTATTACTTCGTGATTTAATCGCAGGTGATTTAGATGGTGCGATTTCGCTAGGTGCACTTGAGCTAGATGAAGAAGATTTAGCGCTATGTACCTTCGTTTGTCCAGGTAAATACGAATATGGTCCAATCCTTCGTGAACGCCTGACTACTATTGAGAAGGAAGGTTAATCCCATGGGCTTAAAGAAGTTTCTTGAAGATATCGAGCCGCATTTTGAACCAGGTGGTAAGCACGAAAAATGGTATGCGTTGTATGAAGCAGCTGCGACAATTTTCTACACACCAGGTCATGTAACGAAAACTGGCTCTCACGTACGTGATAATATCGACCTAAAACGTATTATGATCTTAGTATGGATGGCAACATTCCCAGCTATGTTCTTTGGTATGTTTAACATTGGTCACCAAGCGTCTATCGCGCTTGCAAATGGTTTCGCTCTAGGCGATTCATGGCAAGTAGCGTTATTCCAACTATTTGGCGGTGAATTAACTGCAACTTCTGGTTGGGGCGCGAAAATGTTCTACGGTGCCTGCTTCTTCCTGCCAATATATGCAACTGTATTTGTTGTAGGTGGTTTCTGGGAAGTGCTATTTGCATCAATTCGTAAGCACGAAGTTAATGAAGGTTTCTTCGTAACATCGGTACTATTCGCACTTATCTTGCCTGCAACTATTCCGCTTTGGCAGGTGGCACTAGGTATTACCTTTGGTGTAGTTATGGCGAAAGAAGTATTTGGTGGTACAGGCCGTAACTTCTTAAACCCAGCACTTGCGGGTCGTGCGTTCTTATTCTTCGCATACCCAGCTCAGATCTCAGGTGATACTGTGTGGACTGCGGTAGATGGTTTCTCAGGTGCAACATACCTAGGCCAAGCTGTTGTTGGTAGCATTGACTACAACAACATGGAGCTATGGTTAAATGCATTCTACGGCTTTATTCAAGGTTCAGTAGGTGAGACATCAACACTAGCACTTATGATTGGTGGTTTAGCGCTTATCTATTTCCGTATCGCTTCATGGCGCATCGTGTTAGGTGTGTTTGCTGGTATGGTTGCAACATCGTTCCTACTAAACGGCATCGGTTCTGAAACTAACAATATGTTTGCTATGCCTTGGCATTGGCACTTAGTACTAGGTGGTTTTGCATTTGGTATGTTCTTCATGGCGACCGACCCAGTTTCTGCTTCTTTCACAGATAAAGGTAAGTGGGCTTACGGTATTCTAATTGGTGTAATGGTTGTTTTAATCCGTGTTGTAAACCCTGCATACCCAGAAGGTATGATGTTAGCGATTCTATTTGCTAACTTGTTTGCGCCGTTATTCGACCACTTTGTAGTTCAGTCGAACATCAAGAGGAGATTGGCTCGTGGCTAGTAATAACGAATCTATCGGTAAAACACTTGGTGTTGTAGTAGGTTTATGTTTAGTGTGTGCGGTTGTTGTTTCTATGGCAGCTGTTCAACTTCGTCCACTACAGCAAGCAAACAAAACACAAGATGTTCAGCGTAATATCCTAGCAGCAGCTGGTTTTGCTGATGTTAAAGATGTGTCTGCGACATTTAATGCAAACATTGAAGCACGCGTTGTTAATCTTGAATCAGGTGAGTTTGTTGAAACTGATCCAAACAGCTTTGATTTTGAAATGACTAAATTTGATGCTAAGCGCAGCATTAAATTAGACAAAAAAGATGACAAAGCAGGTATTCAGCGCATGACAACTGAATCGCCAGTTTATTTTGCAAAAAATGACAGCGGTAAAGTTGAAACTATTATTTTACCAGTTCAAGGTTATGGCCTTTGGGGTATTATGTATGGTTTCTTAGCGTTAGATACTGACACTAAAACAGTTAAGGCGATTAACTTCTACAAGCACAACGAAACGCCTGGTCTTGGTGGTGAAATCCAAAACCCTAAATGGACTGCTCAGTGGAAAGAAAAGCAGTTACCAGTTGATATCGTAAAAGGTACAGCAGGTTCTGACGTGCATAAAGTGGATGGTTTATCAGGTGCAACGCTTACATCTGTAGGTGTTGATAACACATTCAAGTTCTGGACAAGCGATAAAGCGTTCGGTCCATTCCTTGCGAAAGTACGTGAAGGAGCATTGAACTAATGGCAAATTCAAAAGAAATGAAAGAAGTTTTATTGGGTCCAGTTTTTGCTAACAACCCAATTGCACTTCAAGTATTAGGTATTTGTTCTGCGCTAGCGGTAACATCAAGCCTTAAGAATGCGCTTATCATGTCAATTGCATTGACATTAGTAACGGCTTTCTCGAGCTTATTCATCTCGATGATCCGTAACCATATTCCATCAAGTGTACGTATTATCGTACAAATGACTATTATTGCATCGTTAGTAATCGTTGTTGACCAAACGCTTCAAGCGTTTGTATACGCAACGGCTAAAGAGCTTTCTGTATTCGTTGGTCTTATCATTACAAACTGTATCGTAATGGGCCGCGCGGAAGCATATGCGATGAAGTCACCACCAATGATGTCTTTCCTAGACGGTATTGGTAATGGTCTTGGTTACTCAGTAGTTCTACTTACTGTTGGCTTCATTCGTGAACTATTCGGTAAAGGTACACTGTTTGATGTTGAAATCTTACCATTAGTTTCTGAAGGTGGTTTCTATCAGCCAATGGGTCTTCTAATTCTTCCACCAAGTTCTTTCTTCATCATTGGTTTATTCATTTGGGTACTTCGTACTTATAAGAAAGACCAAGTAGAGAAGGCGTAAGAGGTAAGAGATGGAACATTATATTAATCTATTTATCAAAGCGGTTTTCATTGAAAACTTAGCGCTTTCTTTCTTCTTAGGTATGTGTACATTCCTAGCGGTATCAAAGAAAGTAACTACCTCTTTAGGTCTTGGTGTTGCAGTTATCTTT
The DNA here is from genome assembly GCF_000788395.1 of Pseudoalteromonas piratica. Classification (NCBI taxonomy): domain Bacteria; kingdom Pseudomonadati; phylum Pseudomonadota; class Gammaproteobacteria; order Alteromonadales; family Pseudoalteromonadaceae; genus Pseudoalteromonas; species Pseudoalteromonas piratica. Next base: position 3,111,513 of record NZ_CP009888.1, on the reverse strand, counting down.
GTTTTAGGTGTTGCAGTACCGGTAAACAACTTGGTTTACCATAACTTACTTGCACCTGGTGCACTTGAGTGGTTAGGTTACCCTGAAGCTGATTTAAGCTTCCTTAAGTTCCTAACTTTCATTGGTGTTATCGCTGCACTAGTTCAAATTCTTGAAATGGCATTGGATAAGTTCTTCCCGCCGCTATACAACGCGCTGGGTATCTTCTTACCACTAATTACCGTTAACTGTGCGATTTTTGGTGCAGTAGCATTCATGGTTGAGCGTAACTATAACTTCACAGAATCAGTGGTATTTGGTATCGGTTCTGGTGTGGGTTGGGCGCTTGCGATTGTTGCACTAGCAGGTATTCGTGAGAAGATGAAGTATGCTGATATTCCTGACGGTCTTCGTGGTTTAGGTATTACCTTTATCAGCGTAGGTCTTATGGGTCTTGGCTTTATGTCATTCTCTGGTATTTCACTTTAAGGTAGCGAGGAAACTATACGATGGAAACTGTTGTATTAGGCGTAAGCATGTTCATCGCTATTGTTGTAGTGTTAGTTTTAGTGATTATTGCAGCTAAATCTAAGCTAGTACCAAGTGGCGATGTAACAATTGGAATTAATGGCGATCCTGAAAAAGCGATCGTTACTCAGCCTGGCGCGAAGTTATTAGGCGCACTAGCTGATGCGGGTATTTTCGTATCATCAGCATGTGGTGGCGGTGGCTCTTGTGGTCAGTGCCGCGTTGACGTTCATTCAGGTGGTGGCGACATTCTACCTACTGAGCTTGACCATATTACTAAAGGTGAAGCACGTGAAGGTTGTCGTTTAGCATGTCAGGTAGCTGTAAAAGGTGACATGGAAATTGAATTAGAAGAGTCAATTTTCGGTGTTAAAAAGTGGGAATGTACTGTTATCTCAAATGATAACAAAGCGACATTTATCAAAGAGCTTAAGCTTGCGATTCCTGATGGCGAATCTGTACCTTTCCGTGCAGGTGGTTACATTCAGATTGAAGCACCTGCTCACCATGTGAAATATGCAGACTTCGATATTCCTGAAGAGTATCGTGGTGACTGGGAGCACTTTGGCTTCTTTGGTCTTGAGTCAAAAGTTGATGAAGATACTATCCGTGCATATTCAATGGCTAACTACCCAGAAGAAGAAGGCATTATCATGCTTAACGTGCGTATTGCTACGCCGCCACCCCGTGATTTAAGCTTACCTTGCGGTAAGATGTCATCTTACATCTGGTCACTTAAAGAAGGTGACAAGGTGACCATTTCTGGTCCATTCGGTGAGTTCTTTGCAAAAGATACTGACGCTGAAATGGTATTCGTAGGTGGTGGTGCTGGTATGGCGCCAATGCGTTCGCACATTTTTGACCAACTTAAGCGTCTTAACTCTGATCGTAAGATGAGCTTCTGGTACGGTGCACGTTCTAAGCGTGAAATGTTCTACGTTGAAGATTTTGACGGCCTACAAGCTGAAAATGATAACTTCGTATGGCACTGTGCATTATCAGATCCACAACCAGAAGATAACTGGGAAGGTTACACAGGCTTTATCCATAACGTTCTTTATGAAAACTACTTACGTGATCATGAAGCACCGGAAGATTGTGAATACTACATGTGTGGTCCGCCAATGATGAACGCGGCTGTAATTAACATGCTGAAAGATTTGGGTGTTGAAGATGAAAACATCCTACTTGATGACTTCGGTGGTTAATTTAAACGTAAAAAGATAAACTTTTACGATACAATTCAGGCTCCTAAATCAGCTATAATGGTTTAGGAGCTTTTTTATGCAAGATTGAAAACTTATGAAACGATTCTTATATTCTGTTCTTTTCCTATTAATGGCTTTTTTGGTTGGTTGTGATCAAGCACCTAGCAAACCAAAAATGCAGGAAGTGTTGCTGCAAGGAAAGACAATGGGCACCACTTTTACAATTAAGGTGTTCGTGCCAGAGGAAAAAGTAACTGAACTTAGTTTGTTTAGTGATGTTACTGAGATTTTAAAAGACGTAAATCAATCAATGTCTACATACATTCCGGACTCTGAAATAAATCAGTTCAACCGTTTGCCTGCTGGTCAGAATTTTACTATCTCAGAAGATTTTCGCCGTGTTACTGCCGAGTCTATTCGTTTAGGGCAAAGCACAGGAACTCTGGATGTGACTATGGGGCCATTAATTGATTTATGGGGCTTTGGTCCAGATAACCGTCCTGAGACCATTCCTAGCGATGATTTGATCGCTGAAATTAAACAGTTAATTGGTGTTGATAAGTTATCTCTTACTAGCGAAGGTTTGATGAAAAAAGTTGATGGACTGGAAATTAGCTATTCAGCTACAGCCAAAGGGTTTGGCATTGATAAAGTTGCTGAATATTTGGATTCGCTCTCTCTTACCAACTATATGGTAGAAATTGGTGGTGAAATTCGCACATCTGGTCATAAACCAAATCATTCACCTTGGGTATTGGCAATTGAGCAACCAGATGCGGCTCCGGGTACACGCGAATTTCATAAGTTAATTAGGGTAAATGATATTGCTATGGCTACGTCAGGTGATTATCGTATATTTTATGATGTAGATGGTGTGCATTACTCTCACTTAATTCACCCTCAAACCGGTAAACCTGTTCGCCAAGATTTGGTTTCGGTTACTGTGCTTCATAGTTCAGCCATGACAGCTGACGGCCTAGCAACAGCTTTAACAGTTATGGGCACTAAACAGGCGATGCAATACGCCGAGCAGCATAATCTGGCAGTTTATTTAATCAGTAAATCACCAGAAGGGTTGGTAACACAATCAAGCACTGCATTTGAGCCTTATCTCTAATGCCACTTTATATTTAGCTGGGTAAAAAGTGTAGCTTATTACCCAGCTGATTGGTTTTTGTAAATCTACATTTAAAACTGCATTTCGTTCATCACCTGTTTTGGCTCAAGTATTAATCAAGTCGATGTTACATTCTTAACGTTTAAGACGTATAATTAGCAAAGTTTTTTAAGGGGCCCACTATGTCTATTTTTTTCCTTACATTTGGATTATTAGTTATTATCGCACTTGCAATGGCGGTTGGTGTTATTGTGCAAAAGAAATCAATGGCGAGTAGCTGTGGTGGTTTAGGTGCGATGGGAATTGATAAGGTCTGTGACTGCGATGACCCATGTGAAGCGCGTAAGCAGCGATTAGCGAAAGAGCGTCGTTGGAATAAAGATCGCATAATCTAAATGCTCACTTAAAAAAGGCCATCAGTTGATGGCCTTTTTAATTAACTAATTTATCTTATTCTACGTGCAATTCGGCTGCCTGTAACAGGTCTTAAGTATTGGCTTGGGTAGTCAAAGCTAAAAACTTTTCGCTTTTGGGTTTCAACTTTCGTTGTGCCGTTCAAAGCAGGTTCAAAACGCCACTTATTTAGTGCACGTGTGATATTGCGTTTAAAGCTTTTTCCAACACCAGATTGAAACTCAATATTTTTAACCTTACCTTCTGTACTCACTGTAAATGTAACAGCAATATCTTCCTGTCCTCGCAGGCTTGAATAAACACGCGGGTATGATGGCATAACAGATTCGATTAACTTCGCATCGACAAATTTTGGCTGTTCAACAGCTGGTTGAATAGCTTCAATAATGTCAGTTGTTTGCGCTGCTTGAACTGTTTCAGATTTCGTTATACTTGACGTATCTGTTTCTAATACTGCAGGTTGTTCAAACGTTCTAGTGGTAATAGGTGTTTGTTGTTTATTACTAGTTAAAAGCGCTTTTGATGGAACAGTTTTATTTTCTGTTGAGGGATCAGAAGCTTCGTCTGAATCACCTTTAGTTGCGTTGGTATTAATAGCTAAATCAGGAGTTGTCTCAATTTTTTGTGCATCGAGGGTCATCGATATGTCAGAAGTAGGTTTCGTTTGATAAACAACTTCTTTTTGCTGCGCTAAAGCAGGTTTTTTAGTCTGTTTAATCGCAGAAGCATCAGCTACAGCTGTGACATCATTTTCAAAAGTTTGAGCTGTTAAACCCTCTTCAGTAGCAGGTTCAGAGACAATAACAGTATCTTTTTTAACATCTATATTTACAGGCTGTGTTTTTTGAGTCTGAGTAAGCTTAGCGTCGAGCACCATAACTTGCTGATTTTCTGAACGGGGCGTAATTACAGGTTCAGCTTGTGTCATTGCTATTACTTTTGATGCAGTAAAAATACTAGGAATAACAAGTACGGCAGCTAAAGCTGCAAGCCATTGATTACCATATCGTGGTGCACAACTGTGCTGCCCAACAGCACGATGAATACGTGATTTCAAATCACCTCCTGTAGCTGCCATTGCCAACTCAGGGATGTTTTGTCTAAGTACTTCAGCTTCTGTGAGTGCGCGCGCATAGTGCAAATGGTTTCCACAGTGGCTAAGCGCAATATCATCACAACAATATTCACGCTCGATACGCGTTTGTTTCGAAATCCACTTAACTGCAGGATGGAAAAACAGCACTAATTCGACAAATGTTTGTATTAAATTCACTAAATAATCATAACGTTTAATGTGAGCTAGCTCGTGTGCCATTAACATTTCAAGCTGCGCGATTGTAAGGCCACTTACTAAGTTTGCTGGTAAAAGCACTACTGGTTTTACCCACCCAATGGCCATAGGGACTTGCGCTGATAATGAAATAATGAGTCGGGTTCGTTTTGCGACAGCAAGTTGTTGTTTTAAACACTCGAATATATCTTCAAGCTTATTTGATGGTTCAATGATATTAGTAGTTGTTAGCCTATGAACTTGCACCATTTGCCAGCCAAGTCTCATACTGAGGAGAGCCACACCACACATCCAAACAACGGCTATCAATGGCGTAAAATCTGAAAAGTATAATTGACCAATATCATTATGTAGAGATGTAACAGAGTCACTGCTCGAAGATATATAGTTAGATGTAACCGCAGCAGCGTGTTCTGGCTGAGAGATAATTAAAAAAGTTATTGTTGGGGCAATGACACAAAGTGTTAAACATAACAGTGATACTAAATATCGAAGTTCACTGTGTTTGTTGCTCGTGAGTTTTTTTACGCAAAGTAAAATAATTGCAATGGCAAAGCCTTGCCACAAAAAGTGTAATAGTGTTAGAGAGATAGAATGCAGAAGGTCACTTTCTAATAATGAGGGCAATATATCCATAGTGTTTGCTTACTTATTATTTTTTTCGAGAGAGTCTAAAAGGGTGCGTATTTCATTGATTTCTTTTGAGCTTGCTTCATCGCCAAGGGCGCGCATTACAAGGTCAAAACGCGAACCACCAAATGCTTTATTAACAATATCTGATAATAAAGAAGATTGCGTTTGTTCTACTGAATTTGCAGCAGAATAAACATGGGCTCGGGTTGACTCGTCACGAGTAACTAGCCCTTTCTCATGCATAATTTGCAGCATTTTCAGTACAGTGGTGTAGCCAATCTTTTGTGTTTCACTAATGTGGTCATGTAATTTTCGCACAGTAGCGGGCTGAATTCGCCAAAGTACATTAAGTATGTTTAACTCAGCACTGGTTGGTACGCGTTTATTTTTATTCATAATTACGTCACTTTTCGTAGATTATTCTTTACTCTAAGTGATTGAGTTAATTTGTCAACAAATTAACCCATGCATATTTTGTTTATAACGACGTGAGAGGTTGAGGCTTGCACCATCTTTCAATGTCACTATGTAATCGCCATTGTCAGTTGGGCGGATTTCTCGGATCGCTTGTTTTTTAATTATTGCCGAACGATGAATGCGAACAAATCCAAATGGCAGTAGTTGTTGTTCCATTGATGACAATGTTTGACGATGTAAAATGGTACGTTCGTTTTCATTTAAATGGAGTTCAACATAATTTCCTGCACCACCAACCCAACTTATTTCATCAGGCGTTAAAAATTTAATTCTCCCTGCGTCCTTTAAAATAATTTGTTGCTCTTCAGGTTGTCTTGGTGCGAGTTTTTGCATTAAGGAACTAACAAGGTCAATCTGCTTTTTCTCTGGAGTTAATATTTGGGCGAGTTTATCAAGAGTTTTACAAAGTCGAGAATTTGCCATCGGCTCGAGAATGAAATCAAATAAATCAAATTCAAACGCTTTTGCTGCATCGATGCGATTATTTGAAATAAGTATTATCTCGGTTGAGCTAGCCAGAGACTGCAATGTGAGCCAATCTTTTTCCTGAATTAGTTCGTTTTGTATAAAGAGCACTTTTGCACTGGTCTCTTTACAGGCTTTTATTAACTTCGTAAAACAAGATTCAACATTAGCCAAAGAAAAAAGCGAGTTATCGATTTGCTTTGATATTTCGTCTTTAAATGTTGGGTCGCTATGACCAATTACAAGATTAAATCTATCCATTTTATCCACCTAATTACGATGCCTTTCGTATTTAATATTACGAAAGTTGTCGTAATAGTCAATGAATAATTGTAAATGCTTATTGATGAATGGATTTTTATATTTTACAAGAGTGGGGCAAATGTCTTTGCCCCGTTGATTTGGTTAGTGTTTAAGTTGGTTTAAAGCATTCTCGCCCCAACCAGTTAACAGGTTATTCTTGAATACAAGCGGGGTACATTCATCTTTTGTGGTTTTACCGTCTGAATGAATAGAGTTTGTCGCATAATAAAGTACACGAAACTCAGTATCACCCTGTTTTACTAATTCAGAAAAACTTGGCGTACCTAATTTATTAATCACCATTTGGTACTCTTTGCCGAGTTCCATATTTGCAATTACTTTGCGATTTTTTTCGTGTGTTCTTTCCCAGCTAGAAGTGTGGCTGCTTTTGCCTTCACCGCCAACGGCAACAACACAGCCAGTTAATAATGGAAGAGATAGTGCAGATGCTAAAACTAAGTATTTCATAAATGTCCTTGAAAATAATTCGAGTATTATAATTTTTCTTTATGTAGCAGAAAGGGTGCCAATAATGAATTTTTATAAATATCATGTGCTTATATTTTAGTTGGGTCGTTTTAATAGTGAAAAAAACTAAAAAATAGTAACTTTGACTAAAAATAAAAACTTGCTGGTTCTTATTTAAATGGGTCATAATAAAACTGTATAAATAAACAGTGTTTCTATTTTGAAAAAATTTATTCATATCGATATGGATTGTTAATGTCAACATAAAACATAAAAAATGTTCGTTAAAATTTTTAAGTTCATTGTTTTTGCTGGGTTTATGGGTTTTGGTTTAGCGTACAAAAATGCACGTACATTAATTTCGTATTACTCAATATTTCTATTTCAGGCTCTATATGCAGAGAAAGATCGCGCACATTGATATGGATGCATACTATGTCTCGATTGAAGTCAGAGACAATCCATCATTAGCTAATAAGCCAGTCGCTGTTGGAGGCAAATCTGATCGCAGAGGGGTTCTTTCTACCTGCAATTATATCGCAAGACAGTATGGTGTCAGTTCGGCAATGCCAACAGGGTTAGCTCTCAAAAAGTGCCCTGATCTTGTTGTCGTTCCCGGAAGAATGGAAGTGTATAAAGAAACCAGCCAAATCATTCATGGCATTTTTGAAAAGTACACAGATAAAATTGAGCCTTTATCACTCGACGAAGCTTATTTAGATTTATCCGAATCCGCACTACATCAAGGCTCTGCAACCTTGATTGCTCAGGAAATTAGGGAGGAGATTCTAAAAGCTACAGGTTTAACTGCATCAGCAGGGATTGCACCGCTCAAATTCGTCGCTAAAGTAGCTTCAGACCTAAACAAGCCAAACGGCCAATGCACAATAGCACCAGATCAGATTTGGGAGTTTTTGGAGACATTACCGTTAAAAAAGATCCCCGGTGTGGGCAAAGTAACTTTTGAAAAGCTTAAGGCACTTGGATTTGAAACTTGCGGTGATATAAGGCGTTCTGATGAAGGATTCTTAGCAAGTAAGTTTGGGAAATATGGTCACGTATTGTGGAATCGTAGTCACGGAATAGATGATAGAGAAGTGCAAGTAACGCGTATAAGGAAGTCTGTTGGGGTTGAAAGAACTTTTGAGTTTGATATTAGTGAGCAGAGTGAACTTGAAACCATAATAATTGATAAATTACTACCTGAATTAAAGCGTCGTTCATCAAAGTACCTTGAGACTCGTGCTATGAATAAGCTTGGCGTAAAGGTTAAATTTAACGACTTTCAACAAACAACAAAAGATCAGAAAGCTAATGAGATTAGCTTAGATTTGTTGAAGGTACTGTTATCAGAAGCAATTATTAGGGGGCAGGGAAAGCCTGTTAGATTGCTTGGAATTCATATCGGGCTACAAGAACCTGAAGAAAATAGCGTGCAGCTCGGTTTAGGGTTTGAGTAGCACTTCTCCTTATCATTAATAAATATTCAATAAATATTATCTATTTAAAAAGTATTTTAAAATTATTATAGCTATCTTAAAATATGCTAATTGGCTACTCAGAGAAGCCTGTTCCCACCATAGCGAACGAAATGGATATACTCTGGCTTTTAAAAATGTAAACACACTCAAATAAAAAGCAAAACAACGCAGGTGCTGTGGGCCTAGTGTTGTACTGTTTTGGTGTATTTATGTCTTTAGAAACGGAAGAACTGCTTAGTAATATAAAAAGGCAGTCTAAGCGACTGTCAAAAATTTTATCTTGTCCGCTTGGGCAAGCCCAAGAAAATCTAGCTATTTGTATCTACCAATGTACTAGCTATAGTGACTTTTTAAATAAGGTCCAGTCTGGTTCTTTCGAAAACCCCTTATTAGCCTTGACAGCATTGTCGCCCCAATCAGAATTATTTTTATCAAAATTATTAGCCAACAACCTAGATAGAATACTTGGAAATTTTTCAAAAAAATTTCCCGGTTTAGATATCAACGAGGAAATGGTGGTTTCCCTGTTTGGGCTTGGCTTTGAAGAGTTCAACGCCAAGATTTCAAATCAATAATTGTACAAATACGTAACTTGTTTTTTTATTTTTGGCCGATATCATTTAGATAAAGGCTGCGCGGACAGCCTACGCCTACGCATATTCTCAATATGAACAGTGAAGCGGAGCATCCGTAAAAATTAGTGATTCAAATAGTCAAATAAGCAATGTGTTTGTAGGCCATTGTTCGTTTGCAGTATTGTTTGGAGAACTAAATGATTTCACTCTATCAGCTAAAAAATAAACTAAATAAACAAGCTAAAGATTTCTCATTACTTCTAGATATACCAGATTTATATGCCCAAGGACTTTGGAGCAGAGGTGTTTATAGCTGTATTCACTTTACACAAGCACATGAGCGTTTGCATGAGGCTTTTGATAGCCACAATCTTAATTCAATCCTAGAACATGACTCATTTAAATATTTGATGATCAATGAATATGATGATCGGGAAATCATAGAGTCATTGCATAAAAGAATCACTTCAATGGCATCTGAAATTGAAAGTTTGATGCTTGTTGATATTGATACATTAGAACTGATTTCAACGATATACAAAGTTTTAGGTTTGCCCGAAGATGCTCAATTTATAGTTAACACTGGTGCTGACTTTAGATTAGAGTGGCGACCATATTTTGATGCCTTTGATGACCAGTTAATAGTTCAATATGCTGATTTGAAGTTGCATGGTTGCTACTACAGGTTAATCGCTTCAAAATTTCCATTTGAACAACTCTCGATTGAGAATGTTAAAAAGTATATGTACATCAATCATGTGAATCATGAAGGGGAATTTGAGGGCTGTATATCCGAAGGGAATAGTTTCTCTAAACATGAAGATTGGTTAATGTTGACATTTGAACTCTTCACTAGTGGCAAAGTTAGTAAAATTCCATTTAATCCAATAACGTTCAAAATTGAGGGAATGCGCTATCTAATTTATGGCTTCCCACTTGTTCCTTCACTCGTATCTGATTGGCACAAGCCGGAGCTATGCCTAAATGTTAAGAACGTAGATGGCGATCAAAAATTCATAGTTCGTATTGATCAACAAACCCTTGTTTTCTATGCACGCCGTGTTGATACCAATTTTTTTAATACGATTGACTATGAAGAATACATTTCATTGTATCAATCTACCGTTCTGTCTCACTTTGATGTTGACAACAGTTTACTAAAGGTCGATGGGGTTAAGTATCTAAGTTTCTTTCGTCCTTTTTGTGCAGAAGATATGAAAGGAGCATATGTATGAGACCTAGAATTAAACTAACGAAAGCCACACTTATCTCAATTCAATCTAATACAGAGGAAACAGTTGAACAGGTGCTTTACGCTACCTTTGCTGAGGATAATGAAAGCGGTAAAAAAGGTGAGGCTTTGTTCACTACAAAAATTATGGAAGTCAATGGTCTCGAATATAGAACCTTTGGCGCGGATTTTTATACTTTAGATGGTGAACCAAAAGAGTTCGATGTAAGTGTATTTGAGTTCAATTTAATGCATGAGTGTATGTACTCTCCTGAGGAATTTTTAGAATTTCGGGAAATTCTCCCATCTGGCTATTAATTGGGAGTTAACAAATGGATAAAACCTATTTGAAAGATGCCTGCATAGTATCTGCCTACGACTATAAAGAATTTGAAAAACAATTTCTCGGCGAGTTTTTATCAGTAGTTGTTATTGACGATGAAACATTCAGGTTTAGGCCATTTGAGCAAATCGTGACTTCAAAGATTGTTAGTAAATCTGATGTCGAGGATAAATTAGAAATCATCACACATAATGGGAGTTATTATGTGATTGATGCTGACCATAAGTTAATTGATATTTCGTTTGTTAAACTGGTTGTTATGAGAGCAGGAGCTTATTCAGCAGATCGAGTTTTAGAAATGAGGGAGCAACTTAAGTCTCGAAATAAAAGTCTTTGAATAACGAAGATAAGAAGACTGACGAGATTATTATGTGTCACTTATACCGTTGAAAAATTTGACGATAATCAAATATTCATAAATGTTTACATGACATCAATTTACTTATTCGAACATTTGTATTAACATAGTGGGTGTATATTTTTATGAGAATTTTATGTCTAAAGCATTTTCAAAAGTCTTAGTAATAACGCTTATGCTGGTTGCCTTTGTAGGGCAAGCATTTGCGTATTCTGCTATGTCTTGCGAAATGTCATCAGGTTCTCACGAATCACACATGAACATGGATCATTCTAAAATGAGTCATCATGAAGGAATGAATCATGGTGATATGAATAAAAGCAGTAATGGTCAATCAGAAGATTGTTGTGATGTTGAATGTGTTTGTCCTGCAAATGCTTGTTCATCTACTACAGTACTAAGTTCCAGTGTTGACTCGACAGATATTCAAATATTGAGTGAATCTATAGCTGCTCAGCAATCTAATCAACCTCATTCAATTTCCACTTCCCTATATCGTCCACCAATTTTTGCCTAATACAGGATTAGTGCGTCCAAATTTCGCGCACATGTAATTAATTTTTCTGTTAGTCAATATAGCGTCGTAGCGCTATAGCTATTTTCCAGCGATGTCTGGGGGCAAAAATGATCAATAAGTATTTAAAAATAGCAGTTGTAATGCTGCTTTCACCTGCGTTTGCAAACGCTAATGAACATAAACATACACACAATAACGACGTAACACCTTTGGAGTTAATCGTTTATAAAACCCCTACTTGTGGGTGTTGTAAAAAATGGATAACTCATATTGAAGACAAAGGGAACGTTGCGCATTCCAAAGATTTCCGAAACATCGGCAATATCAAAACTAAGTATGGTATTAAGCCTAATTACCGCTCCTGTCACACGGCAGTGAGCAGAAATGGATTTGCCTTTGAAGGTCATGTGCCTGCTAAATTTATTCAGCAGTTCTTATCAGAAGAGCACCCGAATGCGATTGGGCTTTCAGTTCCAGCAATGCCAGTTGGCTCTCCCGGTATGGAAGTCGGTGACCGCTTTATGCCATACAACGTGTTAATTCTATTTAAAGATGGAACGAGCGAAGTCTATGCAAAAGTTAAGGCATACGAGGAGCAATTCTAATGAAATTGAACGCTTCAAACCTTACTTCACTTTCAACTGCACTAATACTCGGATTATCCGTATTCTCAGCTCAAGCTGAGAAAGTGGTGTCACTCGAACAAGCTATCACTTTAGCTCAGGAAAATGATCCTTGGCTTCATGGTAGCCGATTGAAACAAAGTGCGGTTGAAAATAGAAGTATCGCTTCAGGTACTTTGCCTGATCCGAAAGTATCTCTAGGGATAATGAATTTACCAACAGATACTTGGGATTTAGATCAGGAAGGAATGACTCAGCTAAAGGTTGGCGTCTCTCAAATGTTTCCGAGAGGAGATAGCCTAGAGATCAAACAAGACCAGTTAAAAATTGAATCCACGAAATTTCCACTGTTACGCGAGAATCGTAAAGCGAAGTTGAAAAGCCAAGTGTCACAGCTTTGGTTAGATGCCTACTTAGCCCAACAAACCATTAAATTGATTGAATCGGATTGGGCGCTTTTTGAGCAGATGGCGGAGGTGGCTAAAGCTAGCTACTCAAACGTTGTTGGTAAAACCAGACAGCAAGATGTTATTCGTGCTCAGTTGGAAATCGTGCAGTTAGATGACAGATTAACTTCGCAAAAGCAGAAACTAGAAACGACAATCGCTCGTCTTAATGAGTGGCTTCATATTTACGATTCTGCTCGCTTAAATGAATCATTCAACTTTGATGCACAACCACTAGAGTTTAGCGTTTCAAAAGAATTGCCTTCGATTCGATTAAAGAATCCAACCGTTCTTAAAGCATCTAATTACTCACGAAATCGATTGGCTCAGGAACTTGCGAATCATCCAGCAATACTTGCAATTGATGTGAAACGCAAAGCTTCAGAAAAAGGTGTTGAATTAGCTAAACAGCAATATGAGCCGCAATGGGGTGTCAATGCAAGCTATGCCTATCGTGACAATATGCCTTCTGGTGATAACCGAGCTGACTTATTTTCTGTTGGGGTAACGTTTGACTTACCGTTGTTCACAGAAAATAGGCAAGATAAGCAAGTTGCAGCTTCTATTGCTGAATCAGAAGCTGTTAAAACCGAGAAGTTATTGCTGACAAAACAAATGATCAGTGCGTTGGAAAAGGAGCTTAGACAGCTTAAACGCTTATCTGACAGACAATCTATCTATCAAGACCAACTCCTTAAACAAACTCATGACCAAGCGGAAGCGTCTTTGACGGCCTACACCAACGATGATGGTGATTTTGCCGAAGTTGTTCGTGCAAGAATCGCAGAATTAAACGCCAGAATATCAGCCTTAAGAATTGATGTTGATGCACTTAAAACAGTTGCTCGCATCAACTATTTCTTTGCGCATTCTCAATCTAAATCAAATGCTGAACATAAGCCAATGCACACTTCGCACAAAACTAATCAGCACTTATCCAATCAGCAATTTGGAGAAAAATAATGTCAACGAATACTAAAACAGCTATTGCCATCATTATTGGGGCAGCATTAGGGGCAGGAGCATTAAGTTTATATCAAGGTTCAGGTTCAAGCAGTAATGGCAATGAGGCAACATCAGGAGAGAAAAAACCGCTGTATTGGGTTGCACCGATGGATTCAAATTACCGCCGGGACAAGCCCGGTAAGTCGCCTATGGGTATGGATTTGATTCCTGTTTATGAGGACGGTGCATCTGGTGATGACTTTGGTCCCGGAGCAGTAAAAATAGCACCTCATGTAGTGAACAATTTAGGAGTTCGTACAGCACCAGTTGAACTTAAAAACATGCATACTGAAATATCGACTGTAGGTTACGTTCAATATGATGAAGATAAGCTAATTCATATCCATCCGCGTGTTGATGGTTGGATTGAAAAACTCTATGTCAAAGCTGCTGGTAATCCTGTAGAAAAAGGTCAGCCTCTTTACACACTGTATTCTCCTCAATTGGTTAATGCTCAAGAAGAACTTTTGATAGCTTTAAAGCGCAATAATAGTTCCTTAATTACGGCAGCCAAAGAGCGCCTTAAGGCGTTACAGCTTTCGGAAGGCTTTATTCAAAAGCTGGAAAAGACACGAAAGGTTGAGCAAACTACCACTTTTTATTCGCCACAGGCTGGAGTAATTGATGGCTTGAAAGTAAGAGAAGGCTTCTACGTTAAGCCCGGAAATACCTTGTTAAGTATTGGCAAGCTTGACCAAGTTTGGGTTGAAGCAGAAGTTTTTGAACGTGATGCGGCTTTGATTAAAGAAGGGTTGCCAGTATCAATGACTCTGGATTATTTACCGGGTGAGGACTGGGCTGGTGTTGTTGATTATGTCTATCCAACGTTGAACAGCAAAACTCGTACTCTTAGAGTGCGATTGAAATTCGACAACACAGATTACCAGCTAAAACCAAACATGTTTGCACAAGTCTCTATTCACGCTAATCAAGCTGATAACACCATACTCGTGCCTAGAGAAGCCGTTATTAGGACAGGTAAACAAGATAGGGTAGTACTTGCTTTAGGTGAAGGGCAGTTTAAATCAATTGAAGTAACCATCGGTCGGGTTGATAGCAACAATATCGAAATTTTAGACGGGCTTAATGAAGATGATGTTGTGGTGACATCAGCTCAATTCTTGATTGATTCTGAATCAAGTAAAAGCTCTGACTTTAAACGAATGACTCATGATGAAGTACCTAACTCTGTTTGGATGCAAGGTGATGTTAATAGTGTCATGGCTGGGCACCGCATGGTTAATATCAGTCACGGCCCTGCTGAAGCTTGGGATTGGCCTGAGATGGTTATGGATTTTACTGTAGCTGAAAAAGTCGATATTGACTCATTAAAGTCTGGTCAATCTTTGCACTTTGAGGTGAGTAAAACCGAAGATGGTGGATATGAAATTACTGGAGTTCATATCATGAATGAGTCTGCTGATATGAGTGAAGAAGTATCTTTTGCAACAGTATCAGGTCTAATCAATACGATTGATACTGATACACGGATTCTAAATATTAGCCGAGGCCCAATAGATAAATGGGATAGACCTGCTGCGACGATGGATTTTATCGTCGAGGACAACATAGAAATAGTTGATTTCAACGTTGGAGATAACGTCATTTTTACTTTTGAGGTGAAAGATAATTTGGTTATCACTGAAATTTCTCTTGAATCAGATGAGCAACATAAGCATGAACCAAAAAGTGCTGTTGACCATTCAAACCATTAAGTAGGGAGATAAATGATGATTGAATCAATTATTAGATGGTCGATAGGCAATCGCTTCTTCGTTATCTTAGCTACCTTAATTTTGATTGGTGGTGGGCTATTTTCAATAAAGAATACGCCTGTTGATGCACTACCAGATTTATCTGACGTTCAAGTAATAATTAAAACGAATTACCCCGGTCAGGCACCGCAAGTTGTTCAAGATCAGGTTACTTATCCACTGACAACTGCAATGTTGTCTGTTCCCGGCGCTGTTACTGTTCGTGGCTATTCATTTTTTGGTGACTCATTTGTTTACGTCATCTTTGACGAAGACACTGACTTATATTGGGCAAGGAGCAGAGTACTTGAATATTTAAGTCAAGTAGCCCCTTCGCTACCCGCTAGTGCGCGTCCACAACTAGGGCCAGATGCGACAGGTGTTGGCTGGGTTTACCTATATTCTCTTGTAGATAAAACGGGCAACTTGGATATTAGCCAATTGCGTAGTATTCAAGATTGGTTCTTAAAATATGAATTGCAAACTGTCCCCGGAGTGTCAGAGGTTGCTGCCGTTGGTGGAATGGTTAAACAATATCAAATACAAGTCGATCCCGATAAGTTAAGAGCCTACGGTATACCACTTAGTCACATTCAAATGGCCCTTAAGCGTGGTAACCAAGAAACAGGTGCCTCTGTTGTTGAAATGGCTGAAGCAGAGTACATGGTTACCGCTACTGGCTATATCAAAAGTATTTCAGATATAGAGTTGATCCCTCTCGGAGTGAACGAACAAGGAACGCCACTTACTATTGGCGATGTGGCAGAAGTCAACCTAGGTCCACAAATGAGACGGGGCATCGCTGAACTTAATGGTGAAGGAGAAGTTGTTGGTGGTGTGGTTGTTATGCGCTTTGGTGAAAACGCACAAAAAACTATTGATGGAGTAAAAGCCAAATTAGAAGAGTTAAAAAAAGGTTTACCCGAAGGAGTTGAAATAGTTACGGTTTATGATCGCTCTGGCTTAATAGGAGAGGCCGTAGAAAACCTATGGAGTAAATTGCTCGAAGAGCTTGCTGTCGTCGCGATTGTATGTGTTGCATTTCTGTTTCATTTGCGATCTTCGATTGTTGCAGTTGTCACTCTACCTATTGGCATCTTAGCTTCATTTATCATCATGCATATGCAAGGTATCAATGCGAATATTATGTCATTAGGTGGTATCGCTATTGCAATTGGTGCGATGACAGATGGCGCTATAGTGATGATTGAAAATATGCATAAGCATATGGAAAAGACACCGCTAACAGATGAAAATCGTTGGCAAATAGTCTCAAAGGCGGCAAGTGAAGTCGGTCCTGCATTATTCTTTAGTTTGCTCATCATTACAGTCTCATTCTTGCCAGTGTTTATCTTAGAAGCGCAAGAAGGAAGGATGTTTTCACCTTTAGCTTATACAAAAACATATGCAATGGCTGCATCAGCAGGCTTAGCGATAACATTGGTGCCTGTATTAATGGGGTACTTTATTCGAGGCAAAATTGTTTCAGAAAAGAAAAATCCGTTAAACCGATTGCTAATTGCTATTTACATGCCTGTTTTAAAGCAAGTAATGAAGTTTCCAAAATCGACAATTGTAGCAGCAATATTAGTGACTATCGTCGGTTTTTGGCCTGTTGATAAGATTGGTAGCGAGTTTATTCCTCCTCTAGATGAAGGAGATTTAATGTACATGCCGACTACATATCCGGGGATCTCTATTGGTAAGGCAAGAGAGATTCTACAGCAAACCGACAAGCTAATTAAAACAGTGCCTGAAGTTGAAACTGTATTTGGTAAGGTCGGAAGAGCTGAATCTGCAACTGACCCTGCACCGTTAACTATGATTGAAACCTTCATTCAGTTGAAGCCTCAAGAAGAGTGGCGTGAGGGAGTGACAACAGAATCTTTAAAAGCTGAGTTTGATAAGTTGGTTAAGTTTCCGGGCTTAACTAACGCTTGGGTTATGCCAATCAAAACTCGTATTGACATGTTAGCAACGGGTATCAAAACGCCAGTAGGGATTAAAGTAGCAGGATCTGATTTAAATACGATTCAAGAGATTGGACAACAAATAGAGCAATTGTTACCTGAGGTGACCGGGACCGCTTCAGTTTATTCTGAACGAGTTGCAGGTGGACGATATATAAAAGTTGATATTTCTCGTGAGAAAGCAAGTCGTTTTGGATTAAACATCGATGACGTACAACAAGTAGTTTCAACTGCTATTGGTGGGATGAATGTCACTCAAACAGTAGAAGGTCAAGAGCGTTATCCTGTCAACTTGCGATACCCACAAGATTATCGTGACTCTCCAGAGCAGTTGTCGCGCTTGCCTGTTGTCACTCCAAATGGACAACGCATCGCACTAGGTGACGTAGCTGAAATAAAAGTAGAAGTAGGCCCTCCGGGGATCAAGAGTGAAAATGCACGTATTAATGGTTGGACGTTCATTGATATAGAGGGCGTTGACGTAGGTACTTATGTTGAAAGTGCAAAAGAGCATTTAGCTAAAAATCTTATATTACCAGCAGGTTATTCGATTACTTGGGCTGGTCAATACGAATATATGGAAAGAGCCAAAGCCAAGCTTACTTACGTTGTTCCATTGACGCTCGCCATTATTGTTATTTTGCTTTATTTGAACTTCAGAGCGTTTAGCGAAGTTGCGATCATCATTGTGACTTTACCGATGGCAATGATCGGTGGGTTATGGTTGATGTATTTAGAAGGGTTCAACTTCTCTGTAGCAGTTGGTGTAGGCTTTATTGCTCTGGCTGGAGTAGCTGTTGAGATTGGCGTAATAATGTTGGTATATCTCAATCAGGCGCTCGCTGAACTTAAGGAAAAAGCGAAAGAGCGAGCAGAACTCATCTCAGAAGATGAATATCAAGATGCCTTATTGCACGGTGCTGGATTACGTGTTCGTCCTGTAATGATGACAGTAGCGACAATCATTATCGGCCTAATGCCTATTTTATATGGTACAGGAACAGGCTCTGAGGTAATGAGTCGTATTGCTGCACCAATGGTAGGTGGGATGACAAGTGCAGTCCTGCTAACTCTAATTGTTTTACCCGCGATTTATTCAATCGTTAAAAAGCCCGAAGTAAACGCCTTTAACAAGGAACTTTCTAACTCGGAGCTAAAAAACAATGCTTAGAAAAGCTAGGAAGTACCATAAATGGCTAATGGCATTTGTAGGGATACAATTCCTTTTCTGGTCGATTACTGGTGTGTATATGGTGACTTTGGATATTCACTATATACACGGCGAGTCATTGGCTAAGAGTGAGAAATCCAAAATAGATTTAGAAAGTGTCAACTACGCCATTGAAGAGCTTACTAGTGATTACCCTAAAGCTAGCCAAGTCTTGCTGACTCAAAGCATGGGCCGTCCCCATTATTCTTTTGTTAATGGAGTGCAGGGAAAAGTGGCAATTGATGCTAAAACTGGGGCCGTTCAGGCCCTTGTGGATGAAGCCAAAGCTAAAGAAATAGCGCGATATCACTATGCACTGAATCATGAAGTCGACAAAGTCAGATTGATAAAAACTGTTACAGATATGCCTGCTGAATTGTCATCAAGACACTTACCAGTGTGGAGAGTAACGTTTGATCAATTTGCCACACCTACGTTTTATATAAGTCAACAAACTGGGGCTGTTGTAGCCAAGCGACATGATTTCTGGCGTTTGTTTGATTGGATGTGGCGGTTCCACATTATGGATTACGATGATGGTGAAAATGTATCTAACTGGTTCTTGTTTTTAGTTGCAATTTTGGGGCTTGTGGCAGCTATTGCAGGTGCCGTCTTGACTTATTTTAGAGTGTTCTCTGCAAATAAAAAGGAAGTCATTTGATGCGACTATTTAAGTTAAATACAGCTATACATAAATGGCTTTCTTTAGTGGTTGTTTTACAGCTCCTTATCTGGTTAGGAACGGGTCTTTATTTCAATCTGATGGATCACAGTAAAGCCAGTGGTAACGAACTTAGAGTTCATTCTCATCATGAAGGTAAGGTTACAGATTTTAGCTTAATTCCTATTAAAGACATTGCTAGTGAAGCACCACAGGAAGTAAAACTTATATGGGTTTTACATCAGCCTTACTATCATTTTGTATTCGATAGGGGACAGCATAGCTACCAAAAACGCCACTCAATGCTATTTGATGCTGTAACAGGAAAACCATTTATTCTGTCTGAAGAACAAGTGCTAACTATGGCAAAAAACTCCTACTTAGGTGAGGAGAAGTTAACTACTCCAGTGTTATCTCAGCCTCCATTTTCTGATCACGTAAGTCAGCAAAACCCTATGTGGCAAGTTGTCGTTGAGGACGAAAATAATACAACTATTTATTTAGATAGTGTTACGGGTCAGGTACTTCGCCATGCCAATGATGATTTCAGATTAAAAGCTTTAATGATGAAGCTTCACTTTATGGACTATGGCAATTCTGGAGGATTTAACCACTGGTTGATCATTGCATTTGCTTTTGCAACGCTATTCCTTTCAGTTACTGGCGTAACTTGGCTGATACAACAGTATCGAAGTGGTTTGCTGAAGCTAAGTTGGGCCAGCAAAAGGAAAAAAGTGGCTGTGACTTTCTCCAATGAAAATACCATTACTGACATTTCAGTAGTAGGTAGCTCAACAGTATTAGAAGGACTAGCAAGTTCACATGTATACCTACCGTCAAGTTGCGGTGGTGGTGGTACATGTGGCAAATGCACTTTTTTAAGTTCAACTCAATTACCTATCAGACTTCCTGATGAGGAACATATATCTGAGGAACAGCTCAAGGAAGGCTATCGGCTAGGTTGTCAGCATAGGTTCTCCGAAATAACCTCGATTGAGGTTAATACAGATCGCAATATTGAAAATCATGAACTGGTTGTTGTTGCGACTAACTTCATTACTCCTTTTATCAAGGAAGTGAAGTTTAAAGTGAAATCAGACAAAAAATTAGCATTCAAAGCTGGTGCATATATGCAATTTGATGTGCCAGCAGGGATGAATAGTTTGCGTCCAGATGACTTGCCTAAGCATTATGAAAAATACTGGGAAAATTATTCTCACGGTAAATTTTCACATGATGGCGTAACTCGTCACTATTCCTTAGTTAACTTTGACGAAGAAACTGATGAGTTAACGTTTAATATCCGCTGGCAAACAGCAAAGGATGGTTTTAGGGCTGGTGTAGGTTCAAGCTATTTAGGTTCACTCCAAGTCGGTGAAATGATTTCTGCAAGAGGTCCGTTTTCTGAGTTTTATGCAACTTCAAATAAAAGGGTGAGTCGCGTCTTCATCGGTGCTGGCTCAGGGCTTGCTCCTTTGAGAGCTATCATTTTTGAGCAGTTGAAGAAACGTCAATATGAAGGTGACTTGATTCTCATCTATGGTGCACGAACTGAAGATGATTTGCTGTACCACGACGAGTTGAACTCATTGTGCGAGCAGCATGATAACTTTTCTTATATTCCAACACTTTCTAATCCTTCTGAGCAATGGCAAGGGCGTTCAGGGTATGTACAGCGAGAACTTCTGTCGTATGCGAGCCAAAAATCAAAACTACTTTCGACAGAGTTCTACTTGTGCGGTCCAGAAGCAATGATGAGTGAAGTGGAACGAATAATTACTGATGTTGGTATACCCAGTAATCAAATTTTCAAAGACAAATTTAATCGTTAATACATAAATTAAATAGAGGTAAGTATGAAAACATTAATTAAATTTTTAACTGTAATAAGCATTGCTTTTAGTAGTGCGGCATTTGCACATGTGCATCTAGAAAAAAGCGTGCCTGCTGACAATGCAATGCTAATGAAAGCTCCTGAAAAATTAGCATTAGCATTTAGCAAAGAGGTTCGAGTAGTCAAAATCACATTGAAAAACAAAAATGGTGAAAAGATTAAGTTTGGTTTCAAACCTACTAAAGAAGCTAGTACTGAATTTACATGGAAGTTACCGAAACTAACACCTGCTAACTATGTGGTTGATGTGACTTTCTTAGGTAAAGATGGGCACAAAATGAAAAAAAGCTTTGGCTTTATGGTTCACTAACGAAATAGGACAATTGTAATGGAAATGTATATCTGGAATGCGGTCATTGTACTGTCAAAAATTGTGTTCTATATAGGTTTTGCTTGTATTGCTGGGTATACATCTTTCGGGCAAGCTTTTGAGAAAAGTGAACCTTATCCTAATTTGACAATAGAGAATCTAAAATGGATGAAGGCTTCGATAATTGTAGCCTTGGTTGCAAATGTAACTTGGTTCTTTGCGAATACTGGCGCGATGGCAGAAGAGGGGATTCAAGGTGCGTTTGACCCCGATATGTTAGACATAATGTTGGACTCTTCTATTGGTGATGGAACGATACTTAGAGGTCTAGGGTTGGTTCTAGCAATATTCGCAATAACGTCAAACGCTATATTCAAACCTGCTGTGCGGAAAAACAGCGTAAAACAAACCATTTTAGTGCTTAGTCTTACGATACTTACATACACTTTTAGCTTATTCGGTCATGTATCGGAACTAGGAGTGTTCGAAAAAGTATTGCTAATGCTCCATGTGCTTGTTATGGCTTGGTGGTTCGGAGCATTGATTCCGCTTAAACAAGCTTGTCTTGAACAGGACTATGATCAGCTCTACTCAATAATGGATAAATTCGGAAAGCAAGCAAGTATCGCGGTGAGCCTATTATTGGTTGCTGGTCTTTGGTTAGCTTTTCAATTAGTCGGAACTTTTTCAGCACTGTTTAGTTCAAGTTACGGGCAAACATTGTTGCTTAAATTAGCTCTTGTCGTTTCGATATTGGTCATCGCAACTAAGCATAAATTAAAACTCGTCCCACAACTTAAAAATAACGATGGTAGAGAAGCACTATCTAAATCTATTTCGATAGAAATGGTAGTAGCTTTTGCCATTTTATCCATAACAGCAGGACTTACTAGTGCTGTAGGCCCTGCAAATTAAAACTTAAAAGAGAAAATGAAAATGAAAATAATAAATATATTACTCGTTTTATTAATGACGTTTAGTTTCGCAGTAAACGCTCATGGTGATAAGAACAAAGACAAAGGTCTGTTTAAAGGTATAGATACCCCTGCCGCAAAAGTTGTTTTGGCATTTCATCAAGCACTAGAAACGGGCAATAAGGAGCTAGCAAGAGCACAGTTGGCTGATGATGTGACTATCTACGAGGGAGGTCGTGTTGAAAGAAGTGCTGATGAATACGCCCATCACCACATGCTGTCGGATATGAAATATCTTGCTTCTATGAAGAGTGAAACACTTGAACATCAAGTAACTATTCTTGGAAATACCGCTATATCTGCTTCACGCAGTCATACTAAAGGTACTAACAAAGGTAAAGAGCGCGATTATCAAAGCATGGAAACGATGGTTCTGGAAAAACAAAACGGTGATTGGAAGATTAAGCACATTCATTGGTCACATTAATTTATTGGTCAAACAACGGAAAACAACAAATGACTAAATATATATTAATTAGCATTCTGAGTGTGATCGCATTTTTTTCAAATGCGCATGATAAAAGTCGCATAGATGATGAAAAGCAAATTACTCATATCATTCATCAAATTAAATATGGCTGGGAAAACGGCGATGGTAAGCCTTTTCGTAAGTACTTTCTTGACTTCAAAGGAGCAAGGTATTTTGAGTCGGGCGGTCAAAATGTTGGACTTAACGATTTAGTAGAACATCACGTAGAACCAGAAAAGGATGCGTTGGTTTTCTTGAGCTTGGATTTCTCCAATATCCAAATACATATTGAAGATGAATTTGCTTGGGCACTTGCGGATACAGCGGTAAAAGGTGAGGTGAGAAAATCAGGAAAAACTTTCGATAAAACAGGCTTCCAAACGTTTCTATTTAAGAAAGTAGATAGTGAATGGAAAGTGCTCCATACGCATTCCTCAGCAAGAAACCGCCGTTAGTTGATAAAAGCAGGAGTTTTAGCTAAGTCGATAAAAGGACTTATCGCTATCTAGATAACTTAAGTTGGTTATAAAGGGTGTAGTCGATGATTATTTAAATAATTATCGTTTTGATTGTTGTTATTTTTAAGTGTAAGAGAAATGAATTGTATTGTTAAACTAGTAAAAAACTCGATAAGCATAAGTTTAATTTTAGGTTTTAGTCATACGGCTTTGGCGGAAGTAAATAGCCCAAATAGTATTGAGCGCTTGACCATTGTTGGCAAACCCAATGACGTCTATAAAATTCCGGGAAGTGCTCAGGTTTTAGCTGAAAAAGAATTAGCCACCTTTGATTACTCTGACATTATGCGAGTACTAACGAGTGTTCCCGGTGTATATGTGTTAGAAGAAGACGGTTATGGTCTAAGACCAAACATAGGAATGCGGGGATCGGGTCAAAACCGGAGTGAGAAGATAACGGTTCTTGAAGACAATGTGTTAGCTGCACCAGCGCCTTATTCAGCTCCTTCTGCATACTACTTCCCAACCTTTGGGAGAATTCAGCAGGTAGAAGTTCATAAGGGAGCATCGAGTGTGCTTTATGGTCCTCGAAATATAGGAGGAGCTATTAATTTGTTATCTAGACAAATACCAGAAGAGAACCTTTCAGGCTTTTTTCAAGTGAACGGGGGACAAGATGGTTTCGCTAAAATACATACCTATGTAGGAGGACAAGGTGATAATATTGGTGGCTTGATTGAGGTTTTTAGTTATCAAGCCGACGGCTTTAAAGATATTAATCAAACGGAAGTTGATTCGGGCTTCAACAAAAATGATGTATTGATGAAAACGATGTTTAGCTCAGATGCTTTCTTTGGTACTTATCAAGAAGTCGAATTTAAACTGAAGTATTCAGATGAAAAAGCCAACGAAACATACATGGGGTTAACTAATGAAGATTATTCTAAAAGCCCTTATAGCAGATATTCTGCCTCTCAGAAAGACAACATTGAAACAGATCACTTTCAGATCCAAGTAAATCACTTTGTTCAACTAAATAGTTTATCTTCAATCGTTACAAGCTTGTATTTTAACGACTTTAATCGTAATTGGTATAAAGCGAGTAAAATTGGAGGGAAAGGTTTATCTGACGGTGGGATTGAGCTAGCGGCTATGTTTGATCATGGGTTACTAGACGAACCGCTAAACGTCGATTTGAAAGCAAATAATCGAAGTTACATATCTAAAGGGCTTCAGTCTCACTTCGACTTCGATATTGAAGAGCATGACCTAAAACTAGGCATAAGAGTTCATTATGATGAAATGGATAGATATCAGTGGGTAGATAGCTACAATCTGAATACAGACTTTTCCATGACATTAACCTCTGCTGGAGTAGCTGGTACTGATTCAAACAGAGTTGATAGCGCCGAAGCGTTATCTCTATTTTTATTAGATGATTATCAGCATGACGATCTGAATATTCGGTTTGGGTTTAGATTTGAAGATGTAGAGATTAAAAGAAAAGACTGGGGGAAGACCGATCCAAGTAGAACTAACTTACCTAAAGAAACTAAAAATTCTTCATCAGCTTTTCTACCTTCTTTAGGCTTCACATTCGCTATGACAGATAACTTTGTTGTATTAGCCAACGTCAATGAGGGGTTTTCTCCTCCAGCTCCCGGAAATGAGAGTAGTGAGGCAGAGAAAAGTACCAATTACGAAATTGGCTTAAGAAGTAGTCTAGGTTCTGTTAACAGCGAGGTCATAGTTTTTTATTCGGATTATAAAAATATGCACGGAAACTGTACGGTCAGTCAGGGCTGTAGCGATGATAATGTGGGTGATCAATATAATGCGGGTAAAGTGCAAGTAGAAGGGGTGGAGTTAAAGCTAGGGTATGATTTCACTGCGAGTAATATTCGTTTTCCTATAAATGTCTCATACACCTATTCAAAGAGTATGTTTAAGAATAGCTTTAAATCCAAGTTGGATACTTGGGGAGAGGTTTATTCAGGTTTTGAATTACCGTATATCCCTGAAAATCAATTACAGCTATCACTAGGGGCACTTGGAGAAAGTTGGGAAGGAAACTTACTCGTTAGGTATGTTGGGGAATCGCGTTCTTCGGCGGGTAAGGGAAAAATACCTTTTGAACAATTAATCGAAGCAAGAACACTACTAGACTTTCGAGCGGTTTATGAACTATCTGATAAACAAAGAATGAGTCTTAGTGTAGATAATTTGTTAGGAAAGAAATACATGGTTTCTCGCGTACATGGGTCGATTATGGTTGGAAAACCGCGCTCAATAATATTGGGGTATGAATACTCTTTCTGATTTGAGTTTATTTAGGTCGATTATTTTTTATAGGGGCTAATCATGAAAGTAGCTTATTTTGGCGGAGATATGTTTTTTTCCTGCTTTAAGTCAATTTTAGATAAAGGCTTTGATGTTGTTAAGGTATATATTAATGAGCCAATATGCAGTGCCTTCAAAATTTCACATTACTGTGAAAAATTAGGAATTGAACAGGTGTCAACTAGACCCTGTTATGAGGATTTATTGCGGTTAATTGACGACGGAGTTGAGCTATTCGTTGTTGCTAGCTACAAATTTAAACTACCTCAAACAAGAATCAAATATGCAATCAACATTCATCCGACTTTACTGCCTGCTGGCCGAGGTCCCACTCCTTTACCCTATGTTGTTGAAGCCCCATCTTTAGCAGGTGTCACAATTCACAAATTGTCAGATGAATTTGATGCTGGCGATATCATTATACAAGAGAAGTTATTGGTTTGTGATGAAGAGTCCTCATCGTCGATAATGGTGAAGACAAGTTTAATCGCAGGTAAGTTGATAACCAAGTTTCTAAATAACATGGAAAAAACTTATGGAAAGGCTGTTCCGCAGTCTAGCGTCGAATCAAGTTATTACCCATTAATAACTGTAGAAGATAGAGCGCTTAAGTGGGGTATGGATATAGATCAAATAAGAAGTTTAGTTCGACGTTTTGGTCATTGGGGCATTTTTATGAAAATAAATAACAACCTAGCCTTAATACGTAATATTGAAACTAGAAAATTTGAACATGAAATGAGTGCAGGAACTATTATTTATGAAGATTGTGATCTATTAGCTATTGCCGTAATAGGTGGTTTCATATGTATCCCTAGCGATCGGTTATTTTAATGTAGGAAAAGGAGCTACGTTTATCTTCATTGGGTAATACACAATGCGAGACGCATCTTAGCGAGCAGTATAAAAATATTGTTTAAACAAATAAATATCAAATAATGTAGAAGTGCAGTAATAATATCTATTTTACAATTGAGTACGGAATTCGAGTGCTAATATAGTTAATCTTCGAGTTTTTCTGCAACTTTAACTGGTAGCATGAAAATTCGAATATATTTTATTACTAGAATCTTAGTGCTTATATATTGTTTTCTATTTGATATTATAAATACGTCACTTTGTGAGGCAGAGTATAAGAAAATTTAGTTAGTTAATTTAATGGTATAATTAAATCAATTTTAGGCTTTTTAAAATAAGTTGTAATCAAAAGTTTTCGTTCTAAAAAGGGCATCGGGTGCCTGTCTATTAGCGTGGAATTATGTTGAGGGAGAGTCTCAGATTAAACGCCGGAGTTTAATAACGCTAGAATTTGAAACTTACACTAATACTTCTCAAATGGTTTCGCAAAAATTTGATATTCATCTGAGTAAACAATTTTTCCGGGGGAATTAGTTATAATTTTCTCAACAACTACACCTTTGCTTTCTAACAAAAATGCAAAATCACGGACCATAGATATGTGCTCATTTGCTGATATCTTAAACCAGCTAATAAAGTTGTCAGATTTATTGGATTTCTGTTTGTTTAAATGATCTAGAGGTGATTCGAGGTGTAAGCTAAACCACCCCATTATTTTTTCAACTTGTTCTAGTTCGTAATCATAAAATTTATTTTCATCTTTCATGTAACGAATAGCATGAAAAATCCCTAATCGCTGATTAGAAAGTTCACAAATTTCATTTACGACAAACCGTATATACAAAAAGCACCTCAAACAACAATATCAATCTTTGACTTTACATAATAAAATTATTTACTTAACAATGTGTATGAATATTGAACTAAAATGTTGATAAATACAATACATATGTTACTCTATGCGATCTGAAAGAGTGGAAAAATGTTTAGCATGTTCAATTGGTTAAAAATAGCGATCATAACTATGTTGCTTTCGCAGCATGGCTTTGTTGTTGCCAAACCAATGAATTGTGAAGAACACCACAAGAACTCTTCAGATGTGCATATGTCGCAATCGAACAATAGTATGCATCATCAATCAATATCTAAAGATTCCCATCAGTCAATATCTAGCATTTCTCATCATCAAAAAGAAAACATGAAAGACTCAAAGCATGAGCATGCAGATGAAGAGTGTGAAAAATGTAAAGCTGGAGATTGTATTTGCTGCGAAGGTGGTTTTTGTGCGAGCTTTCATTTAACAGTTTTTCTATCTGAAAAGGAAAAAATTACTGATATTGATTTAAAACTTGAATCAATTGTACAACAGACTTCCCTGCCAAACTCTGGCGTTTACCTCTTGCCTTATCGCCCTCCAATTATTTGTTAGTTACGGGATTAGTGCGTCTTTTTTTCGCCAATCTCATCAAAACATAGTTACTTATTAGTTGGTTTAAAAACCAACTGTTTTGAACAATTAGCATAATATTTTTGGGAGGCATGATGAACATGCTCAAATTATTGCCTATTGCAATAGCTACTGCTGTTGTGAGTGGGCAACTTTTAGCGAATGAACAACAAGAAAATAGTCGCTTCGCAATAGCGGGGTATGGTGATGTAAAATACGAAGACAGTAAAGTAATGGATTCCAGTGCATTTAGTGCACGATTCATACCTATATTCTTGTTTAGTCTCAGTGACAAAATTCATATTGAAGCTGAAACTGAAATATCAATTGATGAACAAGGGGAAACCGAGGTCGAGCTTGAATATGCTGATATTCACTATTTCCTTTCAGACACTACTACCTTTACCGCAGGTAAATTTTTACTTCCATTTGGTCAATATGGCCCTTATCAACATCCTAGTTGGATAAATCGCTCAGTTTTCTCTCCCGGCATTTATGGTGGGATAGGTGGTCATGGTGGGTATCAACCTATGCAAGGTTTACTGCCAGTTATGAGTGATATTGGTGTTGGTATTCAACACATAATTCCTTTGGGTAAAAACCAGAAAATATTATTTGATTTATATATGACCAATGGTCTTGCTGCTGAAGCACCTCATGATGATGAAGAAGAAGGTCATGATGAAGAATCTATTTTGGAAGGGAATGAAGAAGTTGATGAGCATACTTTGGAGCTTCCAGAACTAGCATTTGAAGCAAGAAGTGGGGACAACAATTCTGATAAAGCACTTGGTGGTCGTATTGCCTACGCTTTTTTACCGGGAGTAGAGGTTGGCGCATCCTATTACACGGCAAAATATGATGATGATCAACAACTAGGTTTTACCGCAACTGGCTTTGATATCAACTGGATTGGTAACCACTACATTGTCAGAGGGGAATACATCAGAACAGAAGCCGATGCCTTCGAAGAAGATGAACATGAAGAAAACAAAGTGATCACATTTGATCGCAATGGTTGGTATCTCCAAGCAACCTTTATGGCAGGAAAAATGTTCAGTGTATTACAGGGAACAGATTTCGTCGTTGAATATGCCGAAACCAATAAAATTAACGAAGCAGAGCGTTGGGCTTATGGCATTAATTACTGGTTAGACAGTAGAGCTGTCATTAAGGCGACATATGAAGATACAACTGTTCACGATGGTGAAGATGATAAACGCTTCGCTATTCAATACAGCTACGGATTCTAAGGGGGTTACTAAAATGAAATCAATTTTACAAATATTACTGATTGTCAGTTTACTTCTTTTGTCTGCTTTTAGCTCTTATGCAAAAGAGAAAATTTCAGGTGCAGAAGTGATCAATAACAACTGTGCAAGATGTCATAACGCTCGTGCTGTTCATGAGTTTTCTATTCCTGAATGGAAAGTCATTATGCCGCACATGCGAGCAAAAGCACATTTAACAGGTCAGGAAACGAAAGCTGTTCTTGAATTTTTGGAGCTGACTAGCCAAAGCGTAGCTCAGGCAAAAAAAGTAGTGCCAGAAAACGCGATAGCGCCTGATGGAAAGCAATTGTTTACTCAATTTGGCTGCCAAGGTTGCCATTCATTGCAAGGTGATGGTGGCACTGTTGGCCCTGCATTAGATGAAACGATTAAAAACAAAGGGATCGGCTTCTTTATTAAGAAGCTCCAAAACCCTCAGTTTAACAACTCATCTTCACCTATGCCTAAAATGCCGCTAAATGAGCAACAGATAGAAGCAATAGCTGAGTACATTAAATCATAAGGAAGAGCTTGACCTGTGTCCTAGGCACAGGTCTAAGCTGCGGGTGAGAGTACACACTTAGGTGAAAAACTAAGGAGCAAATATGAAAGTAACAGAGCTGGCAAAAAGCCTTGGAACGACTGCTGATACGGTACGCTATTACACGCGATTGGGACTGTTAAAACCTGCTAAATCAGTGAACGGCTACAAGTCATACTCGAATAAAGAGGTATCGAGACTTAAATTCATTTTAAGTGCAAGAAACCTTGGTTTTTCCGTTGCAGATATCATGCAAATTATTAACGAATCTGAAGATGGCAAAAGTGCGTGCCCATTAGTCAGAAGCCTGATCAAAGAACGGCTTGAAGAAACCGATAAGCAGTTTCAAGCCATGCTAACGCTTCGAAACAAAATGTCATTAGCTATTTCACAGTGGGAAAAAATGGAAGATAAAGCGCCGACACCACATATGGTTTGTCATCTCATCGAAAACTTTGAACAAATATAAAAGACATAGGAGGAAAATGGTGACTACTAATACAAATATTGAAAACCAATCAGGTTGTTGTTGTCAGGCAAAAGCTCAATCCTCTTCGTGTAAAAGTAAGGAGAAAACCTTGGAGAAAGTATCACATAGCCAACAGCTCATCATAGAAGGAGCAGGGTGTGCTAGCTGTGTTGGCAAAATTGAAGGGGCTTTAAAGGCAACTCTTGGTGTAGTCAGTGCAGAAATGAATTTTGCTGATAGGACTGTAACAGTATCAGGGACAGCTAAAATCGAAGAATTGATCAAAGCTGTTGAGTCTGTGGGCTATAACGCGAAACCAATCGATGATAGCTCAGCAATAGAAGCGCTTGATGAGAAAGAGGCTGCTGATTGGGCATATTACAAAAAGCTAATGCGCGATACGTTTATTGCCCTTTCACTCGGCGTTCCTTTGATGATCTACAGCATTGTAGTTGGAGAAATGACAGTTGTAACCAACCTTGAACGTATGTCTTGGTTAGTTGTTGGCATTTTAACTTTTGCTGTTATGTATTTTTCAGGCAAGCATTTCTATATAGGCGCTTGGAAGAGCTTCAAAAATCATTCAGCCAATATGGACACTCTAATAGCTTTAGGAACAGGTAC
The DNA here is from genome assembly GCF_000788395.1 of Pseudoalteromonas piratica. Taxonomy (NCBI): domain Bacteria; kingdom Pseudomonadati; phylum Pseudomonadota; class Gammaproteobacteria; order Alteromonadales; family Pseudoalteromonadaceae; genus Pseudoalteromonas; species Pseudoalteromonas piratica. The sequence goes on along the minus strand of NZ_CP009888.1, from coordinate 3,080,801 downwards.
TGCTTGGGTGTATTCAATGGTTGTTGTGTTTGCACCTGACTCGGTTCCATTGATGGCACGGCATGTCTATTTTGAAGCTACTGCGATGATTATTGGCTTAATTGATTTAGGTCTGGCATTAGAAATAAAAGCCAGAGGAAAAACCTCTGAAGCTATCAAACGTCTTATCGGATTGCAGGCTAAAACAGCAACGGTAGTTCGTGATAATAAAGAGGTTCAGATAGGTATCGAACAGGTTTTGCTTCATGATGTTGTGAAAGTAAAGCCGGGTGAAAAAATTCCCGTAGATGGATTAGTCTTGGAAGGACACACCTCTATTGATGAGTCCATGCTGACAGGCGAACCAATGCCTGTTGAAAAAGCCGAAGAAGATGAGGTTGTCGCTGGTACTTTGAACAAATCAGGTATGATTTTGTTTAGAGCGACACGCGTTGGTAAAGATACCGCGCTTGCTCAGATCATCAATATGGTGAAACGAGCGCAAAATTCTAAACCTCCTATTGGTCGCTTGGCCGATGTGATTTCCGCCTATTTCGTTCCTGTTGTCATGATCATCTCAGTATTAAGTGCTCTTGCGTGGCTTAACTTTGGTCCTGAGCCTGCCATTGCTTTTGCCATTGTTTCAGCTACTACCGTACTAATTATTGCCTGCCCATGTGCTTTGGGTTTAGCAACTCCTATGTCTGTCATGGTCGGAGTTGGAAAGGCAGCAGAAGCTGGTGTACTCATTCGAAACGGCGAAGCACTGCAAACCGCTTCTAAAATCACAGCCATGATTTTGGATAAGACGGGCACCATTACTGAAGGATCACCCAAGGTAACCGATATTGTTTTAGCAAAGGCTACAGATGAAAATGAGGTGTTACAGCTTGCTGCAAGTTTAGAGAGTGGTTCGGAGCATCCTTTGGCTCAAGCGATAGTTGAAAGTGCGTTAGAGAAAAATATCGAACTGCTAAAAATTAAAGCCTTTAACGCCATTACAGGCTTTGGTGTTGAAGCACGCTGTGATAATAAAGAACTGCTTTTCGGCAACGATAAACTAATGAAGTTAAAAGGCATAGATCTTACTGGCTTTGTTGGGCAAGCCCAGTCTTTAGCAAAAGAAGCTAAAACACCAATGTACTTTGCTGTTGATGGCGAATTGGCAGCAATTATTGCTGTTGCAGATCCTATTAAGTCAGACTCTATCTCCGCTATCAAACGTCTTCAGGCTAATGGTATACGCGTCATCATGCTTACAGGTGATAACAAGGAAACCGCAGCCGCTGTTGCTAAAAAAGCGGGCATAAGTGAGTTTCTTGCTGAAGTGCTACCAGAAGATAAAGCCAATAAGGTTAAAAAGTTACAAGAGAGTGGCGAAATTGTTGGTATGACAGGTGATGGCATCAACGATGCTCCGGCACTAGCGTTAGCTGATGTTGGTTTCGCTATAGGCACAGGTACAGACGTAGCCATAGAAAGTGCGGACATTACCTTGATGCGTGGTTCATTGCATGGTCTTGCCGATGCCATTGCGGTAAGTAAAGCGACTTTACGTAATATCAAACAAAATTTATTTGGCGCATTTATTTACAACGTAGCAGGCGTACCTTTTGCAGCAGGTGTTTTATATCCTTTCTTTGGCATTCTACTTAGCCCTGTTATAGCTGGGGCAGCAATGGCGTTTTCGTCATTGACCGTTGTGTCAAATGCGAATCGACTTCGCTGGTTTAAAGCAAAAGAGCATTAAGGAGAATCACGATGATGGTAATTAACTTATTAGGCTTAGCATTAATCGCACTGATTGTTTGGTGGTTCTGGTTATACAAACCTAACAAAATTATTGCGAATAACAATGAAGTGTTAATTGAAGTAAAAGATGGTGTTTATTCACCATCGTCAATTCAAGTGTCAGCTAGCCAACCTGTCACCCTGAAGTTTATGCGCAAAGATCAATCACCATGCTCTGAAACACTGCTTATTCCATCATTGGAGATAAGCGAGCAACTTAAATTCAACGACATTACTCAAATTACCTTGGCGAATTTGTCACAGGGGGAGCATGAGTTTCATTGTCAAATGCGAATGTATCGTGGTGTATTGAAGGTCGTGTAGGGGGGGCTTATGAATATGAAAAAAGTAACCGCCATTTTTGATGAAATGGTACTGACGAGAGTGGAAGAGGCATTACTTTCACATGGCTATAAAAGCTTTACCTTACATAAAGCAATGGGAAGAGGGGCATATGCTGATACTTATAACAGAAATCACTTATCTGAACATATAGTGATGACCATTTATGTCGCCTTCGATGATGCGGAACATGTTGCTAAAGTTTTGCTTGATGCAGCGTATACCAACGTTGAAGGAGAAGGACTAGTTAGTATCTCCCCTGTGGATAATCTCTTCTGGATAAATTCTAAGTCTGAAGCTTCAGCGGAAGATTTACGGTCTGTAGGAGGCCAACATGAAAAATGAACACCCAAAATTTTGGTCAACACCGACAGGATGGGCTGCATTATTGCTTATTGCAGCAGCCACCTATTTTTTAATCTTTGAACATGGTCAACATGTTGTGCAATTTCTTCCTTATTTGATTTTATTATTGTGCCCGTTGATGCACGTTTTTATGCATGGAAGTCATGGTAAACATGGTCACGATCATTCGCATGCACCTGATGAGAAAAAGGAGGAGAACTTTCAAGAACTCACTGAAAAAAATACCGCCTTTCGAGATGGCTACATACAAGGGTTAGAGGAAGGGCGAAAAGAATCTCATCACAAGGAGAACGATAATGAATGAGACATATGATTATGGCTTATGGTCAATGGTGATACTAAATTCGGCAATATTTATCTTCTTTGCCTTTAGTTTCGTAAAGCCAAAAACATCTACTGATTGGCGAAGTCTTGGTGCATTCTCTGCTTTTGTGGTCGCCCTATTTACTGAAATGTATGGCTTTCCTTTAACCATCTACTTCTTGTCAGGATGGTTAACTGAAAAATATCCAGAAGTAAACTTCTTTGCACACGAAAATGGGCACTTATTACATACATTTTTTGGTTTTGAAGGTAATGCCCATTGGGATCCATTGCATATTGCTAGCATGGTATTTATAGCTGCTGGTTTCTTCATGCTGTCGTCAGCATGGAACGTATTACATCATGCTCAAAAACACCATCAAATCGCTACTACAGGATGGTATGCAAGATGTCGCCATCCCCAGTACGTAGCTTTTATTCTAATCATGTTCGGCTTTTTATTACAGTGGCCGACAATCCCAACACTTGCGATGTTTCCAATCTTAGTCGTTGTTTATGTCAAGCTAGCGAAACGTGAAGAAGTACAAGCAATTGCTGAGTTTGGTTCGGAGTACCACAAATATATGGAATCGACACCAAGCTGGATTCCAAATTTTAATAAGAACATAGAAGGTAATAATCATGAAAAGGTTAGGTAAATCAATTTTATTTGTTGGCTCACTACTGGCAGTCACAAGTTCATTTGCACAAAGCAACGAGCTTAAACATGAAGGTGCTGGCAAATCTATGCATCAAGGCTTGACAATGTCGCATGAAAATATGGGAAAAATGCGTAAAAAATTTATGGAAATGAAAAAGGAAATTCATGCGATCAAAGCTGAAAATAACTCTGAAAAGCAAAAACAGATGATGGCTGAACATTACAGCTCAATGATGAAAATGATGCAATCGATGCACAAAAACATGGAAGAAATGCCAATGTATAAGCAAATCAAGATGGCTGAACATCATCTGGAAATGATGGAAAACATGATGCCTGAATTGAAAGAAAAGATGGCAGAAATGAAAGATATCAATCGACAACATTCACACTCACATTAGGAGACAAGTTATGAGTGATTTAGATCATAGAGTTGGCGTTAGAGAGCAGAATTTAGTTGTTCGCAATTTGAGGTTAAGTAATGTCACAGAAGAAAACTGTGACCAACTAGTCAAAGAAATTGATCAACTTTTTGGTATAGATGAAGTCAGTTACAACATAAAAGAAGGTGAAATACACCTAGCTTACGACGCAGTAAACATAAACCTTGATGGGGTAGAGGAAGTCATTCGTAAACATGGTGCCGATGTTCATGATGATTGGTGGACACATACCAAAGAAAGCTACTACAAATTTGTTGATCAAAACGTAAAGGATAATTCAGAGCATAAGCCTTGGAGTTGTCACAAAGCTCCTCCGGGTGCAAGTCGGAAAAATAAGTAAGTTCAATCAATTTATAAGCTAGATGAGGAAAAAATGATGAAAACTCTCAATGTAAAAATTCTACTGATATTCGTATTTGGCCTCTTTTTAGCAGGTTGTTCCAATACTCCTTTTTATCACAAAAATATGATGAGGGGCCAAGTGGTTGAGCAGTCTGCTGGTAGAACCCTAATTTGTATTGGGGCTAAACATGGTGCGAAAGTGGGACAAAAATACAGTGTTATTCGATTTCATGAGGAAATAGCGCCCAGTGAAGGTGATGATCCGTACACCATTGAAAAAGTGGGGACGGTACAAATTACTAAGATCGTAAATGATCATTTTGCCACAGTAAAACTCCTGTCTGGTGACATCGAGGCGAAAGACATGGTTGAACTTGAAGAGTAAAAGCTCTTTCAAGAAGAGCGTCCAATTATGGTAGGGCTGTATAGCAAATTGCATTTGCCCTGCCATTTCATTCTAGATTGTATTGCTGTGATGAATAACAAACGAGAGTGTAATGAAATTAAATAAACATATCCTTAAAGCATATGCTATGGGGATTGATACTCACCAAGAGCCAGTCGTTTACATGCGGCAAGATTGTCATATTTGCCGTGCTGAAGGATTTAGTTCAAATGCTCGTGTACTTGTAGAAGCGAATAATAACAAATTAATCGCAACATTAAACGTTGTTCGTAACGAGACATTGTCTTCAGATCAAATAGGTCTATCTGATATTGTTATGGTTGGATTAGATGCAATTGAAGGGCAACCTTTGCGAATAGCTCATGCACCCGTGGTCAATTCTTTGGGGTTTGTAAGAAAAAAGATCTTTGGTTTTGAATTGAGCGACGAAGAAATATCTCAAATTATTGCTGATATTAGTGCGCATAAATTTAGCGATATAGAAATTGCTAGCTTTTTAAGCGTTTGTGCTGGAAAAAGGCTAAGTATTGATGAAATCATATCTTTAACTAAAGCGATGGTTAGCTGTGGCAAAGTGCTAGAGTGGGAAAACCATCGTAAAGTGTTTGATAAACACTGTATTGGGGGTTTACCGGGTAATAGAACAACGCCATTGGTTGTTTCTATTGTGAGTGCTGCTGGTTTGATCATTCCAAAGACATCATCAAGAGCTATCACTTCCCCAGCAGGCACGGCAGATACTATGCAGAGCTTAACAAGTGTTAGTTTAAGTATGGAGGAAATTAAAAGAGTTGTTAACAATACGGGAGCTTGTTTGGCTTGGGGTGGAGCTGTAAACCTTAGTCCAGCAGATGACATGCTTATTCGTATAGAACGAGCATTAGATCTAGATGGTGAAGGTCAGCTTATTGCATCTGTCTTATCTAAAAAGATTGCTGCGGGTTCAACACATGTCATCATTGATATTCCAGTAGGAGAAACCGCCAAAGTTCGAATGAAGGAGGATGCAGAGCGACTAGCAATGCTATTTACTCAAGTAGGTGAAGCGTGTGGTATCAACGTTAGATGTTTGATTACTGATGGTTCGAAACCCGTAGGGTATGGCATTGGCCCTAGTCAAGAGGCAAAGGATATCTTGGCCGTTCTAAAATGTAGAGGTGGTGCCCCAATTGATCTAAAGGAACGCTCACTTATTTTGGCTGCAAACTTGTTTGATATGGATAATGGAGAAGGGCTGGAATCAGGGCTGCTTCGTGCAAGGTCAATTTTAGAAAGCGGAGAGGCTCTAAGCCAATTTAACAAAATTAGAGCAGAACAAGGTGAAATAAAAGCGTTAATAAATTCAAAATATAGTCATCAAGAGCTATCCAGTACTAGTGGGAAACTAGAAGTAATTGATAACCGAAAACTTGCTCGTCTTGCCAAGCTCGCTGGAGCACCTTTCTCTTTAAATTCAGGCTTGAGGCTACATACTAATGTCGGTAGTCAAGTAGCTGATGGAGAACCTTTATTTACGTTATTTAGTGATAGCCAAGGTGAAATGAGTTACGCACTAGATTACTACTTAAACAATCTAGATATGTTCAAAATTCAAGGATAGTTTATGAATTCTTTAACCAAAAAAGTTATTGTTTTTTCTTTAAATTCAGACTTGTTAGCTGCTAGCTTAAGTGAGAAGTTAGGTGGTCATCTAGGTCAATATAGTTCACGTGATTTCCCAGATGGTGAGTCTTATCTGCGCATTGAGAGTAATGTAGAAAATAGTCATTGCATTGTTGTGGCAGACTTATCCCACCCTAACAAAAAGTACCTGCCTCTCATTTTCTTGCTTGATACATTGAAAGAGTTGGGCGCTAAATCTGTCGGTTTGGTCGCACCTTATCTCAGTTACATGCGGCAAGACAGACGATTCATAGATGGAGAAGCCATCACATCCAAGCTATTCGCAAAATCTATTTCTAAGCACATAGATTACTTAGTGACAGTAGATCCACATTTGCACCGTTATCATTCCTTGGATGAAATATATTCGGTGCCTAGCGTTGTAGTGCAAGGAGCACCTGTCCTAGCCCAATGGCTTAAAGGACAGTCAAATTTGTTTTTAGTTGGTCCTGATTCAGAGAGTGAACAATGGATCATTAGTATTGCCAAAGTAAGTGGTCATTCTTTCGTTATTGGCGAAAAAAATAGGAAAGGTGACCGTGATGTAGAAGTATCGTTGCCAGATCTCAGTGCTCAAGCTGGCTTAGCTGCTGTAATAATAGACGATGTTATTTCTAGTGGACAAACGATATTAAGCTGTATTTCAGCGCTGAAGAAAAAGGGAATTAAAGATATTAAGTGTGCTGCCGTCCACGGTATTTTTGCTGATGGCGTTGACCAAAGTTTGCTGGAATCGGGTTTGTCATCACTTATTACGACAAATACCATTACTCACCCTTCAAATGGTGTAGATATTTCTTCTGTGCTTGTAGAGCCTGTTATTGAATGTTTGTCAAAAGTTAAGGGAGTATCAATATGAAAATTACATTTTTAGGTGGTACTGAAACAGTTACAGGATCTAAGTATTTAGTCGAAACAGCTACGACAAAATTGCTAATTGATTGTGGTTTATACCAAGGCTACAAATGGTTAAGAAAGAGGAACCGTGAGCCATTACCCTTAAATATTAATGAATTAGATGCCATTGTTTTAACGCATGCCCATTTGGATCATTCAGGGTTTATTCCAGCTATTTACAAACAAGGCTATCGTGGACCAGTGTACACCCACAGTGCAACATTAGGACTTTGTTCTATCTTGTTGCCGGACAGTGGACATATTCAAGAAGACGATGCCAAGTTCTATAGTAAGCATAAACTTAGTAAACATGAAACGCCCGAACCTTTGTATGACAAGCAAACGGCTCAAGATAGCTTATCTATTTTTGAAACTGTTGACTTTGAAGAAGAAGTTATAGTTGGCGATATCACCTTTTATCTGCAACCAATAGGCCATATTCTGGGGGCTGCCAGCATTATTTTAAAAGCAAATGGAAAAACTATTGGGTTTTCAGGCGATGTTGGCCGTACTAATGATCTGTTAATGCCGCCTCCTAAGGTATTACCCAAATTGGATTTGTTATTGCTTGAATCTACATACGGTAATCGAGAGCACTCTACTGACGACCCTTATGATCAAGTTGCAGATATTATCAATACAACAGTGAAAAAAGGAGGTGTCACCCTTATTCCCAGCTTTGCCGTTGGCAGAACCGAATTAATTCAACATATTCTTGCGACCCTGATTGAGCAAAAAAGAATACCGAAACTTCCTATATTTCTTGATAGCCCTATGGCGATTAATGTTTTTGATTTTTACTGTCAATACAACGAATTAATTGAGCTTTCAAAAGAAGATTGCCACAAGATGTGTAACGTTGCGTCTTTTGTGCGAACTGTAGATGAGTCTAAGTCTTTATCGGAAGTCGCCATGCCGCACATTATCATTGCAGGAAGTGGCATGGTGACGGGAGGGCGCATTCTTCACCATCTTAAGAGACTTGTCGGGGATTATCGCACGACTGTTTTATTTACTGGCTATCAGTCTGGAGGAACTAGGGGCGGGAAAATGTTGTCCGGCGTTGACACAATTAAGATTCATGGCAAATGGTTCCCGATGAAAGCTAATGTAGAAGTGGTACATGGCCTGTCTGGGCATGGTGATTTTAAAGAATTAACTCAATGGCTATTGTCGTCACCCTTAAACAAAAATACTCCCATACAACTTGTGCATGGCGACCCTGAAGCAAGCGAAACATTTCGAGATTATTTGAGTCAACATACGGGTTTTGATGTTAGTGTTGCAAGTTATAAAAGCATCATCAAGGTTGAATAACCCTATTTTAAGCAAGCCGCTAAGTAATGAAGGAAAGTACAATGAAGAGCAGAACCAAGATTCTTATTGTAGGTGGTTATGGAAATGTAGGGCACTTTATTGTAGCAGACTTGGCTAAGGATTATTCTGGCGATCTTATCATAGCGGGTCGAGATTTATTGAAAGCCCAAGTAACAGCAAAAAAGTTTGGTGATAAAGTTTCAGCTAAAGTTTTAGATGTAAATTGCAACGTTTTTCAGGAAGAAGCATTCTCAGATGTTAAGCTGGTGATCATGTGCATAGATCAGCGGAACACTACATTTGTTGAGTTTTGTATCAATCAAGGCATAAATTACATCGATATTACAGCAAGCTATGAATTTATTTATCAGCTTGAAAAATGTCATTCATTAGCCGTTAAAAATAAATCTACTGTCATATTAAGCGTAGGTGTTGCTCCGGGTCTAACAAATTTGCTGGCTAAGCTTTGCAAGCAAAATAATGAGTTAGTTAAATTCATTGATATTTATATTCTTTTAGGTACGGGCGGAAAGCATGGTGACGCTGCATACCGTTGGATGCTTAAAGACATAAACGATACGTTTCACTTTAATGTATCAGGGAAAAATGTAACGTATTCCTCTTTTACTGAAGGAATGTCCACCACTATTGCTGATGAAGTAAACACTAGGACCTTTTATCGTTCAAATTTTTCTGACCAACATGTCATACCGCAAACCTTAAACATTAATTCAGCCAGCACGTATCTTTGCTTTGATTCTAAATTATTAACCACGTTAATTGTTTTTCTAAAATGGACAGGAATAAGTAAGCTGCTAAAAATTCATTGGTTTCAGCGGATTACCATTAAGTTATTCAAGTTATTCAATTTAGGTAGTGAAGCTTTTTTTATTAAAGTCATAGGTAAGGATTCTAATGGTAAAAATTCTGCAAACTCATTTAGTTTAACAGGAGTTAATGAAGGTAAAGTGACGGCCAGTGTAGCAAGCCAATTAGCCCGAATTATGTTGAAAAGTAATGTTAAAAAAGGCGTTCATCATATTGAAAATATCGTACAACCGAAAGAATTTGTTTACCAACTTGATGTGGAGCTAGTCATTAAACCAGTGAGGGGAAATTAATTATGAAACTTAACGAAAAAGCTTTTTCGTTGGCTTGTGCCGCAGCCTTTGCCATTGTTTGGAGTGTGTGTTCAGTTGTGGTTATGGTGATGCCGGAGATGATGTCAAACATGACCTCCAAGATGTTACATACAGATTGGCAAATTATGGGCTGGCATATGTCAATAACCTCAGCAATATGGGGAGGCATACTCTGGGCTTTACTAGCAGGTTTAATTGGCTGGCTGATTGCTAAGATCTATAACATGCAATCAAGTAATTAAAGAAGGCAGAATTTATTGAAATTTTTTAGATGAAACTATCTAAATTAACAATAATTCAGTATTGATAAGCTAGTTATAGCTTTAGAATAGCTAAATGCTATTACGTACTTTAAGTCACCACGCTAATATTAGCATGGTGACTTAAAAGCTAGTAGTTATAAAATTATCGCGATAGCTCTTTTATTTTTGCTTTTGAAAACCAGTTAAATAAAACAGGTAAAACAAATAATGTAAGTAGTGTTGCAGTTACTAATCCTCCCACGATAACACTTGCTAACGGCCTCTGTATTTCCGCTCCAACGCCATTGGACATTAACATCGGTATTAAACCTAAAGCAGATGTTATTGCTGTCATAAGAACAGGTCTTAAACGCGATATAGCTCCGTCAAATACAGCCTTATTAACTTCTATGCCATCTCTAATTCGCTGATTAATACTCTCGACCATCACTACACCGTTTAGTACAGCAACGCCAAATAGTGTAATAAACCCAACGGAACTTGGTACAGATAGGTATTGCCCAGATAAATATAAAGAGAATACCCCTCCTATCACAGCAAGAGGAACGTTTACTAATATGAGCATTGCTTGGCCAACAGAGCCAAAAGCGAAATAAAGTAATAATGCTATTAGAGCAAGTGAAAGTGGGACAACGATAGCCAATCTATTTTGAGCACGTTGCTGGCTTTCGAATTGCCCCCCGATAGAAACAGAATAGCCAGCAGGTAAATCTACCTTATCAGTAATTGCTTTTCTGATATCTGAAACAACACTCCCCATATCTCTATCTTGCACATTTGCTTGAATAACAACGCGCCTTTGAACGTCATCTCTTCTTACTTGTGGAGGTCCTGATTCATACGAAACTGAAGAAACATCACCTAATCTAACCCAAGCACCAGTAGGAGACTGGACGCGTATATCAGCAATAGCATCCTTATTTTGGCGATATTCTTCCTTGATGCGCACATATATATCGTAACGCTCATTGCCATTGATGATCTGTCCAGCTTCAACACCGCCTATGCCATCTTGTACAACTTCCATTATATCGCTAACTGACAGACCAAACCGTGAAAGTTCTTGTCTATTGGGCTTTACAACAAGTTGAGCTTCGCCTGCAATTTGCTCCAATGCAACATCTCTAGCTCCTTCGATACCACTTATTACAGTTTCAATCTCTTGGCCTTTTGTTGACAATATATTAAGGTCTGGGCCGAATAATTTAATCGCTAGCTGAGCTTTTACACCTGATAATAGTTCATCTACACGAGTTGAAATGGGCTGAGAAAAATTAAGTAACAGGCCCGGATATTCTTCTAATGACCTCTCCATTTTTTCTTGCAGTTCATAGCGGTTTGTTGCACTTGTCCAATCAGATGTTGGTTTCAGACCAATATAAATTTCAATATTGTTCACTGGTTCAGGATCACCTCCTATTTCAGCTCTACCAATACGACTCAAAGCATATGTGACTTCTGGGAATGCCAACAGTTTTTCTTCTAAAATAGGAGCTACCGTCAAAGCGGTGTCTAAGCTTGATGACGGAGCAAGTGTAACTCTTAAATTTATTGTTCCTTCCTCCAGCTCTGGAACAAATTCAGTTCCTATGTAGGGGATTGTAGCGAAAGCAGAAACCACTAGAATTATTGATATTGAAACAACCAGCTTCGTGCGATTAAGTGCGAATTTAAGCCCTTTCCTATATATCTTATCTAAAGGTTGTAATACAAAACTTTCTCTTTCTTTCACACCTTTGTGAAACATGTAGGTAGCTAATGCAGGGACAATGAAAAGAGCAACTACGATAGCCGATATAACGGCTAAGATGATGCTTACTGCCATTGGTTGGAATAGCTTGGCTTCAACACCTTCAAAGCTAAATAGTGGCGTGAACACAACTAAAATGATCGAAGCAGCAAAGAATACTGGGCGAGCAACTTCTTTTCCGGCTTGTTTAAGACGTAATTTAATACCGTGAACATCGTTTTCTACATCATGTGGATCGTTATCCGATAAAGAAACGCGTTTTTTCACACTTTCTGCGTGAGCGGGGTCAGGTGTATTCAAATGCTTAAACATATTTTCAACCATTACCACAGAGCCGTCTACTAACATTCCGATTGCTACCGCAATGCCTCCCAAAGACATCAGGTTTGCAGAGATCCCCCACCAAGACATTATCATTAATGCAATTCCAATAGAAATTGGGATTGAGATGAGAACAAGAAAGGTTGCTCTTAAGTTCATCAAAAATAATGCAAGAACAATACAGATGAAAATAAACGCTAGTATCAGAGCATTAACGACGGTGTTTACAGCTTGTTCTATTAAATCAGCTTGATCATAGAAAGGTTCGAATCTAACTCCTTCAGGCAGGGCTTGATTAATTAATGGAATTCTTGCGTTTATGCCGTCAATAGTAGCTTTTGTATTTGACCCCATTCTTTTAAGCACAATACCAGAAACAACTTCACCTAAGCTTTCAACTTGCCCATTTTCGTTCCTTCTAGTCATTGTGACAGCGCCTTGCCGAATCTCACTACCAATTTCGACTTTGGCAACATCTGATATTGTGACAACAGCTCCGTCTAGTGTCTTAACTGGAACTTGCTTAATATTTGTGATGCCAGCTTCGCCATTTTCAAACCAACCTGTGCCTCGAATGACGAGTTGCTCTTGTCCTCTATTCATGTACCAGCCACCAACATTGGCATTATTTGCATCAAGCGCTTTAACTATATCCTCTTGTGTTAACTCATACGATAAGAGTTTAGATGGTTCAACATTAACTTGATATTGCTTAACACTACCACCGAAAGATAAAACATCTGTAACACCATCTACAGGCATGAGTAATAATTTGACAATCCAGTCATTTAGGCTTCTAAGTGACATCGCATCATATCCAGTATCATAGCTAGATATCAAAAGGTATTGAAACACTTGACCTAGACCAGATGTGTTAGGTCCCATTTCAGGCGTGCCGACTCCTTCAGGTATAAGCTCCTTGGCAGCTTGAAGCCGCTCAAAGACTAACTGCCTTGCAAAGTAGATATCAGTACCTTCTTTAAACACGACAGTCACGCCAGACAAACCTGTTTTGGAGATAGAGCGTACTTGCTCAACGTCTGGCAAAGCGTACATAACGGCTTCTATCGGATAAGTAATAAGTTGCTCTACTTCTTCTGCTGCGAGTCCGGGAGCTTCTGTATTTACGGCAACTTGTACATTAGTCACATCAGGAAATGCATCTAAATTTAGTTTCGGAATCATCATAATCGCGCTTACTACAGTAGCGATTAAAGCTATTATTATTAGGAGTCGATTATTTATGGAAAAATCTATTATACGATTAAACATACCCGTTCTCCTTAGTGATTGTGCGGATCAAATCCGCTTTTAGCAATTTCAGATGCAACAAAGAAGGCTCCTTTGGTCACAATACGGGTTCCACTATCTAAGCCAATAATTTCTCTCAAATTTCCTAAAGATCTACCCAATTTTATTTCTGTTGCTTTGAACTCACCCGGATGATCTTCGACGAAAACAGTCCAATCACCATCCGCGCTTCGGATTAGAGCGTCTTCTGGCACTGCCATCACTTTATCTTGAGTTGCAAACTTGAAGTTAACTTTCACGAACATACCAGAATGAAGATTGTCGTCTTCATTGTTAACTGCAAGTCGAATTATTCGTGTTCTAGTTATAGGGTCTATTGTGTGTGCTTCTTGAATTACTTTTGCATTATACGCTTGACCTTCAAAAGTAACGTAAGCTTCAGAATCTATAGATACTTGCAAATTTTTATTTGGTGAAACTCTTGCTTCAACCCATAATTGCTTTTCATCGGCTATCATCATAATCGTATCACCAGCAGCAACTCGTTGGCCTTGAATAAAGTCATCCAGTAAGACAACACCTTCTCGTTGAGCTATTAATGAATATTGACCAAATGTACTAATATCTTTGTTCGAAATATTAGCGATCGACTTTTCAGTTAAGCCTAAAGCGATGAGCCTACCATATGTGGCTTTATATGTGGTTTGCGCTTGTAACAAACGACTTTCACTGACTGTTTTATTACCTAGTGTTTTTATTCTTCGCCACTCTGTTGACGCTACTAGGTAATCAGCTTGTGCCTGTGCCACAGTCTCGCTAAATAAGGTAACTAATGTTTGCCCTATTTCAACATGTTCACCGAGGGCAGCATGGCGGCTAATAATGACAGATTCTGTTCTCGGTGAAACAACATAACTACTGTAGCCATTTGCTTTAACCTCTCCGGGCGCATAAACGGTACTGAAATGGTATTCTGGGTTAATACTGTCTACTTTGATGGTAGCTAATGACATTTTTTGAGGGCTTAGGGTTATACCTTCTTCATGTTCCTCTTCGGTTTCATCATTTTTCTGATTGTTTATTGGGTTATTTTGATGCGTTAAATCATCATGTTTGTTTTCTGAATGCCTATGTTCTTGTTCATTATCATGCTTATGTTCGTCTACTTCCTGTTGACGTTGGACACTCGTTTTATTTTCAGTGTTAAGAGGAAGAGCATAAACTTGATTGTATGATAAAAGCTCAAGAAAAATACTTCCAATTGCTAATATTAGAATTTTACTTTTGATTACTGTATTCATATCATTTACCTATAATTCTTTTTAAATTTGAAAAATCTTCACTAGTTGAACTGAATGCCTAAATTTCAAATTTGGAAATTTGTCCAATGCTCTGAATGAAAGATACTTCGGAAAGCTTGAATTGTTTCTTTAGTTGAATGCCTGAGAGTAGTCCTTCGGTACGCTGGCTAAACGTGAATAAATAGTCCGAAGTGTTTATATCACCAGCTTCCCACCTAGCATTTAGCAAACTCAAACTATTACCTAATCTGTTTTGCATGAGGTTTTTCCACTTTTCAAAGTACTTTTTATTTGTGATGAGTGATTCAAATTTAGCTTGAGCTTCAAAAGATTGCCTTCGATATTTTGATTGGAAATTTGCCTCTGCTGCTATAGCTTCTAAATTGGCAGCTTTCATTACATCAGAGTAGTCGTTTCTAATGTTCATAGGCATAGAAAAAGTTAGACCAACTATATTGTCGTCATTATTTTTTCCTGCGCTAATCCCAATAGTGGGATTAGCTTTATACTCTATGGACGTTAGTTGGGCTTTTAACTTCTGTTCGTGCCATAGAGCTTTTGCCTGAAGAACAGTTGGGTGCTCTTCAATCCATTCTTTCTTGAACGTGTAGTTTTCAATATCAATTGAAAAAGAAAGCTTGTTTTGGAGTTCTGGTGTCCAATCTGGTAATAATTCTCGAACTTTTACTTCGGCAGTTTTCAAGGCAGTCTGATATTCAGCTATCTGAATGAAAACTTGTGATAGGTTTAAATAAACTAACTCCGCATCTAAAGGCTCAAGAATTCCTGCATCTAGCTTCTCTTCTACAATATTGAGTAAAGTTTTGAGTTGCTTTTCTCTTTCAATGACGAGTAAAGATGCTTCTTTGGCTGCTTGCCATGTAACGATGGCCTGAATTGCATTAGCTTTTTTGGACTCTAGTAAATCCAATAATTGCTGCTGGCTAGCATAAAATGCGATTTTACCAATTGAATCATTGATAGCACGTTTATCCCATAAATCGATTGTTTGACTTATTCCGATTGAATAATTGTTAAAGTCACCTTCTTTATCGAAACTAGCTTCAAAATCGGGGTTATAAACCGCCTGTGTTAGGCTTTTTGCCCGATAGTCACTTGCTTTTAGTAATTCTCTCGCTTCAATAACTTCAGGATCTTTGTTTATTTGGGTGTCTATCCACGTAACGTTTTCTTGTTTACTGTAAGCTATACTGGTAAAACTTACAGCCACGGCTAAAGTCAGGAATACACCTGAATGTTTTACATATTTATACATAAGACTCTTAATCTATTTATCAGTTAATCAAACCCATTCATCCGTTATAGATGACTATTAGGGCAGTTAAATATTTAATATGATTAAGATATAGGAGGGCGCAAAATAGCGTCTAAATATTCTTTTGTTTGGTCGAATTGATTAGGAATATTATTGATAGTAGTTAATGTAACGGAAATATTAATATTATCAATGATAACCCAAGAGAGATGACTTCCACTGCAATGACCACAGTGATGACAATCACTAATATTATGACCGTCTTCACTATTTTCTTCACCATTGCTGCTCATATCATTTTTATGATCATGTTGAGTTTGAATGTGATCAATATCTATTTGATGCAATTGAGATGTAGCAGACGCGAAAGCAGATAACGATTGTAAAACAATCGAAACAACTAATAGCAATTTGATAACACCTGTAAAATTCAATTTAATCACCTTTCAAAACAAGCATATGCAACATACCAGAAAACGGTTGAATCAGCTAGTTTTTATTCCTCATTATCTCGGCAGACTTCATCTGGAAACTCAAATTCAATAGTAGTGTGAGACAAGTTAAAATGAAAAAGTTCCTTTGCTATTATATTTTTTAATTCGAGAAGTTTTTCAACATTATAGTTCTGAGCTAATTCTAAATGAGCTGTTAGTACATGTTTTTCACCGTCTAATGACCAAAAATGCATATGGTGGACTCCTAGAACTTCAGGGATCCTAGTTAAAACGTCTTCGATATCATCGTGAGATTTTTGATCAGGTGTCCCTTGGAGGAACAGTAACAATGTAGCTTTTAGGTTTTTGAGAACATTAAATAAAATGAAGAGTGTAAAGCATATTGACAGCAATGGATCCAATATAGGCAGCTCCACAAAGAGTAGCACAATTGAAACGATTAGAACTGCGGCCCAACCTAAAACATCTTCTAGGAGGTGCCATGTTAGGACTCGCTCATTTAACGTTTTTCCAGCTCTTAATTTGTAAACAGCATAACCATTTACTGTGACTCCTAATAATGCTAACCCTAGCATTCCTTCAACCATAGGCATTTCAGGGTTAAATAGCCTAGGAGTAGCTTCAAGCAAAATCCATATTGAACCAACAACCAACACAAGACTATTTACTAATGCGCCAAATAGGGATAGCCGTTTATAACCGTAGCTAAATCTATCAGATGGCTTTTTATCGGAAAAGCGGCTTAAAATCCACGCAAAACCTATTGAAAGGCTATCGCCAAGATCATGTACAGCATCAGCCATTATAGCGGTGCTATTAGTTAACCAGCCACCTATGAATTCTATTATTGTAAAGGATACATTTAGAAAAAATGTCCAACCTATTCGGCTGTCTTTGTCGTCAGCATGATTATGGCTGTGATTATGCATTTTCGCCTCTAATGTTTTTTCATCTCGAATGGCTGCAACATTCAGTTAGTGCAAGAAAAAATATAACGGCACTGAAGTAAAAAACAATAAAGCAAGTGTATTTCAACTCAATTTTACTAATATTCATTGAAGGCCGTAATTATTTGTTTAATAGTTCAACTTTAAAGTCTATAGTTACTATAGAGTCAAGCTAAAAGTTAGAATTTCATGAAAATAGGTGAACTTTCAAAAACGACAGGGTGTTCTATACAAACAATTCGGTATTACGAGAAAGAAGGATTGCTTTCTATTCCTGAACGTACAGAAGGGAATTACAGGTTATATGGCGATCTGGCTTTAAAAGAGTTAGAGTTTATAAAGCATTGTCGAAGTTTGAATATCCCCTTAACAGATGTAAAACGACTTATTGAACTGAAAAATAAGCCTGAGGAAAGCTGTGCAAGTGTTAATAAGCTCATTGCTCAACAATTGACCTTAGTTAACAATCGAATGAGAGAACTCGAAGCACTAAAAGCTGAGCTACAACAAATGGCAAGTTTGTGTACAACTGAAAACACCGTTGAAGCGTGTGGAATAATTAAGTCACTTGATAGTTAGAATTGTCATTCATTTTCTCTCTGCATGTGTACGAATGTGGGTGTTTCATTTCGTTCATGTACGAAATTTGTTTAGTGGACTTTCGTTCACTTAATTGGTAAGGTGTACGAAAGTTATAGGTTACGTACATATGAAAGTTGGTTTTGCGAGAGTTTCTACAAAAGAGCAGGATCTAAAGATTCAACTGTCCAAGTTGAACGAATTTGGTTGTGAAAGAGTTTTTCAAGGAAAGCAGTCGGGGACTTCAATAAAAAATGAAGAAAAATTACTGGAGTTGATTGATTTTATCAGGGAAGGGGATGAAGTAATTGTTACTCGCCTCGATCGCTTGGGGCGGTCGTTAAAATCTATTCTTGAGGCTATCGAGAGTATTCACAATAAAGGAGCCTGTCTAAATATAATAGATGGCTCACTTAATACTAAAAATGATAACCCATTTGCTACTGCAATGATAAACCTGTGCGGTGTTTTCGCTCAGTTAGAGCGAGACCTCATTAAATCTCGAACAGCGGAAGGGCGCGAAGAAGCCAAGGCTAAAGGTAAACATATAGGGAGAATGCCTGCTCTTTCTGACAAGCAAACCAAAGAGCTTTATAAGGCTAGGTTAAGTGGGGATTCAATTTCAGCACTAGCCAGAAAATACAATGTTAGTAGAGCAACAGTTCATAGAAGCATAGAACGATTAGAGCAAAGAATTAATACTTAAATAAATTTAACTCAAAAAGGCAAGGGAATGACAAAGATTGTTGAGCTTGAAATAAATAATTATCGAGGAATAAATTCCTTTTACCAAAGGTTTGATCGTGATGTCATATGTCTTGTAGGTAGGGGAGATAGCGGAAAAACAACAATTCTTGAAGCTATAAAATCAGTCCTTTCGCCCGTTTGGAATTTATCCTTTTATGATACTGATTTTTACAATCTAAATGCAGATAAGCCTATTGAAATTATCGCATCCCTATCACACGTGCCAGAAAAATTGCTATTGGAGGAGAAATATGGCCTTTGGTGCAGAACTCTTTGTCGTGAAACAGGTGTTGTTATAGATGACATATCCGCTGGAGATATCTCAGTACTTACTATTAAGTTGACTGTTGATAAAGCTCTGGAACCCAAATGGACGGTACTTAACGGTAGGAGAGAAGATGAAATCAGAATATCGGCTGGTGACCGTTCAAAGCTAAACTGCTTCATGATTTCAGATTTTATTGATAGCCACTTTTCTTGGAATAAAGGAAATCCACTGAATTCATTATTAAAGTTACATGACGTTAACGCTGATAAGGAAAAGATCGTCCTAGATGCGATTCGAGATGCAAAAGAAAAAGTTGATAGGGCAGACTATGCGCACTTTAGTGGTGTGACGGAAGCGATAAAAAGGCAAGCGGCGAGTTTAGGTTTAAATTTAGAAGGTGTTCAGACTACCTTAGATTTTAAAGATATTAGTCTAAAAGAAGGCAAAGTGAGTCTTCATAGAGGTGATGTTCCATTCCGTTTGATGGGCAAAGGTTCTAAACGACTTGCCTCTATGGCCATACAAACAGCTATTTCAAGAGATGGTGGAATTGCTTTAATAGATGAAATTGAACAAGGATTAGAGCCTGATAGAGTGAAGCAAGTTGCCAGAACTCTAAAAGATGAAAATGACGGCCAAGTAATTATAACAACCCACTCACGTGAGGTTGCTATAGAGCTTGAGGCACAAGACCTTCTAGTGGTCAATACCAATAGGGCAACTGGTGAAGTTAATTCTAATTTTTTAGATTTGAATGATAGCCAACTGCAAGGAGCTATAAGAGCGTGTCCTGAGGCATTTTTTTCTAAGAAGGTAATAATATGCGAAGGAGCAACAGAGGTCGGCGTTTGCCGAGCTTTGGATATTTACAGGCTCAGAGTGGGCAAAGGTCCAATGTGCATTAGTGATTGCTCATTTGTTGATGGTTCAGGCCACTCATTTACTGAAAGAGCTTTGAATACAGCGAGTGCGGGGTTAATTGTATCTGTGCTATGCGACTCTGATGTTGACGGTGATTTGAATCCTTCCAAAGAATACTTGAGAGAGTCAGGAGTTCAAATCTTTGATAGTGACGATGGACACTCTTTTGAGGATCAAGTGTTTGATGATCTTCCTTGGGCGGGCATTCTTGATTTGCTCAACTACGTAACTGAAGTTCATCAGAAAACGGAAGACTCACTCATGAATTCTGTTAGGGCAAAGTACGATGGAGAGTTTCCTGAAAATTGGAAAGAAATGGATACAAAAAAGATGAGAGAGGCTATTGCTAAAGCCTCTGTTGTTAGGAAGAAGGAGTGGTTTAAGAGTGTCGGTCATGGTGAGCAACTTGGTCACATTATCTTTAGGTATTTTGAGGAAATCAAAACGACAAGTCTTTATCAAACTTTAAGTAAACTCGATAATTGGATCGATTAGATATGGATTTCGAAGCGTTTGTAAACAGTGAAAAAGCACTTCTAATTGCACCTGCTGGGTATGGTAAAACCTACACACTCTCAAGATGTATGGAGTATACCAAAGGTAAGAGTTTAGTGTTAACTCATACTCATGCTGGGGTTGCATCTATAAAGCAGAAATTGAAAGATGCTGGAATTCATAACAGCAAGTATTCAGTGGAAACAATTACGAGCTTTGCTCAAAAGTATGTAGATTCATTCTACATAGGAGATAAACCTCTACAGGAAGATTCCACTAATTACTACCCTTTTCTAATCGGTGAATCTGCATCTATCTTTTGCAACTCAGTCGTCGAAAATGTCTTGAAAATAACATATTCAGGGATGTTTGTAGATGAATATCAGGATTGTACTTATCACCAGCATTTAATGCTTAGTAAAATTATGAATTTCATGCCTACAAGGATTCTTGGTGATCCCATGCAAGCAATTTTTAACTTTAATGGTGAGCTAGTTAATTTTGATGAACACCTCGATGACTTTGAAGTTTTTCCTTCTTTAGAAGTACCTCATAGATGGAATCAAGTTGGAGCGAATGAGTTGGGAGATGCACTTTCTCGAATTCGAGAACAGCTAAAAAATGAGGAAAGAATTGAGCTTGAAAATTATTTGGGCACAATTGAGGTTGTTGTTGCCCAAGAGCGTGACTTATTTAATTTTCGTTCAGATTATTGCCGAACTTTGAATTCTCTTCGCCGGGAACATAGCTTGTTGGTGATACACCCAAATTCAGTTAATAACGCTCCTAGATTGAAGTTCTCCAAAATGTTTAAAGACATAAGTTCGATTGAAAGTATCGACGATAAGGATTTTTATCGTTTAGCCAAATCAATTGATAACCTTGATCATACTCAATTAGTTATTGAAATTAGAGATATCGCTTACACACTATTTAATAAAACGGGAGTGAATAACTGGTTTAATGATAAAGGGTTTAAAAACAAAAAAGATGGTGAGTCCAAGTTACGAGTAATTAAACTGCAACGCATGGTTGATTCCTATTCCTCTATAGACTCTCTTAAGAATATTCTATGCGAGATAAAAAGCTTACCTGATATTGACTGCGTGAGAATAGAATTATTTAAGTCGCTTTTAAAATCTATTGATATATCAATATTAAAAGGTATCTCTGTGCTTGAAGGTATGAGAGAACAAAGGAATAACATAAGACGAGCTGGACGAAGAGTTGAAGGCAAGCACATAGGTACGACTTTATTAACAAAAGGGCTAGAGTTCGATGTCGTAGTTATTCTAAATGCTCATAAGTTTGGTTGTCCAAAGCATTTATATGTAGCCCTTACGAGGTGTCGAAAAAAGTTAGTGGTGATAACCGAAGATATGACGCTAAGCCCTTATCAATAATACAACAGTACTAGCATTTCTTTTGTTATTTTGAAATGCTGACAAGTGTGATTGAGCAATGCTTCAAACTAGGAACTAAAGACTTAATAAGGAAACTATAATGGCAACTACAATGTACTTTGAAGAAACTTTAAAAGATCAAGGTGACAAAAATTCAATGGATGTTGAAATAGGCTGTTCTTCTTTCTATAGAGACAGCAGCATATATATAAATGTAGATGATAAATTGGTAATTATGGACCCAGAGCAAGCAAAAAGGTTTGTTCAAGCAGTAGTTAGTGCGGGTCAATACTATGGTTTCATAGAGTAAAATAATTGTAGACCCAGATACTTCAATGTGTCTGGGATACTCATTTTAGGGAAGTTTTAATCTTAAAACTATTCGTCAAAACCATCGAAGTTAGGAGCTAACCATAAGTTCTCTACACCATAGAGTGCTAACCTGTTCTTCAGTCTTAGACGGAAATAGTGTTCTCCTCTTGTCACTTCCTTAGCGCAATCTACATAAAGCTTTTGAAGGTAATACCCAACGGAAGAGGCTCTTACTTTTTTCTTAAGTACCCCTTCTTCCATATTGAATTCACTATGAAGGGCGGTTGGAGTTGGAAAATCTGGATGAGGCTCAATTTCTAATTGAACAATTCTATTCCACTGATCGTCTTGTGTTTGAGTTTCATGTTCGAAAACATCTGCTTCAATATTTCTAGATGATTGAAGTCTAGAAATCACAAAATCAGCAAACCTTTCTTTCTTTCTATCAAACCCTCTTAAATGCCATCGAGTTCCATTGTATATAAATGCGTGTGGGATTATTACTTTAGTACTTAAGCCGCTCGATTTAGAGAAGTAATCCACTTCGACAGCTTTCTTGTTGAAGATTGCTCTAGAGATAGGAGCGATAATTTCAATGCTAGGACTGTCGATCATATCTAGAATATCGTTGGATATGTAAGCTCTGTTAGTACTTTGTACTGTTCGTCCCGTTAATTGATTTAAAACTTCTGAAGATTCAAATTCAAAAATTGATTGCCAATTCTCATTTAACGCGAAATTCCTAGAATTCCTAGAATGATCAAAATTTAAAGGGGCAAGTTCTTTATATTTTGCGATATCACGGCTCGCAGCAGCAGTGCCAATTCCAAACTTCTCAATTAAATCAGATCTAGAGAACATTCCTAAAAACTTAAGTGAAAATTCGATATAACGTAATCGTTCAATTTGTGTATCTGGAATTTCTTTTAAATCAATCATTTACTTGTAACTCAATGGTGTTCAATAGTTTGCAGTTCTTTTATAGCATAAATGTATGCTGACTGTACAGTTGAACTGTTTGTAGTGGATCATCAGGTTTTAAAATAATTAATTCAAAAATATGTTGACTGTATCTTAAGTATACATTAGTGTGTTCCATAAGCTTTGATTGGATAAAAAAAGCACAAACAAAAGGAGGGGGATTAATAAGTAATAAGAATGAATAGGATCACAAATCATGAGTATTGATTTATATAAAAATAATTACGCAGCGCTAACTGCAAAACAATTAAGGTTGCTAACTGAGTTACTAGAGCAAGCATGCCAAGCTCTAGAGCTATCAAAGGCGATGAGACAGCGAGCTGAAGATAGCTATAAGGCTGTTGGAAAATGGTTAGCTGAAAGTGAAGACCCTC
Organism: Pseudoalteromonas piratica; assembly: GCF_000788395.1. Taxonomy (NCBI): domain Bacteria; kingdom Pseudomonadati; phylum Pseudomonadota; class Gammaproteobacteria; order Alteromonadales; family Pseudoalteromonadaceae; genus Pseudoalteromonas; species Pseudoalteromonas piratica. The sequence goes on along the minus strand of NZ_CP009888.1, from coordinate 3,057,506 downwards.
TGTTCGATGATGTCGAAATTTATCCTCAAGGCAGTCAAAGAATCGGTACTACAAACAAGCCGCCATTTAGAGCCGAGTTCGATTTGGACTTTATTTGTTACTTGCCTAAAGCTGAAGGAATACACCCGGATGTTTGCCGAGCAATGGTTATTGAAAGGCTTAAAGAACATGGCACATACAAAGATCTAGTGACAGAGCTTAATAGAGGTTGCCGAATTAACTATGCGGATAACTTTCATATGGATATCACACCCGGTATCCCAGATCAGAACCACGCAAATGAATTTGGCGCAATTTCAGTTCCTGATAAAAAGCTTAAAGAGTGGAAGGCATCAAATCCAAAAGGTTATGCGAGAGACTTCGATCAAATTGCAGAACTTGTGCCTGCATACTCGGATGACGACGAGTCGCTATTTGCTATGGCGGCATTAGAAGCAAGAAGTATTGAAGAGTTACCCAAGCATCAAGGCTTTAAAGGTATTCTTCGCCGATCAGTTCAAATTATGAAACAACACAGAGATTTATTGTTTCACGAGAACAAAGAATATGACGGGAAAGCCCCAATTTCTATTATTCTGACCACGCTTGCCTCAAGAGCATATCGAGATGCTATTAAGAACCGGGTTTATGGCAATGAGCTGGAAGTACTGTTGGCTGTCGTAGAGTCAATGACCAGCTACATAGAAACCAAGTACGTCGATGGAAAAATAGAGATTTGGGTAACCAACCCTAAAAATGAACACGAGAATTTTGCTGAAAAGTGGAATGTTGATCCTAAAAGAATTGAGGCATTTCACTATTGGCACCGCAATATAATTGGGAAGCTCGAAGAACTAGCTAGCGTTAAGTCAATTCATTTAATTAGAGAGAAATTAAATCAATTGATTGGTGAGAGCGCTTCTGAAGCTGCTGTTGATAAGCATTTTGAAAGCTTGAACGAGGAGAGATCTAATAACAACTTGTTTGTTGCGAAAACAGGAGCGATTTCTACAGCGGTAACAAGCACACCTGTGAAGTCGAATACATTCTTTGGAAAGTAGTTTTGAAAAAGTATGCAAACGACACAGTTAGCTTAGACAAGCAACTTTATAGATTGAAGAAGAAGTTCCCACAGGGCAAAGGATACATCAAACAAGGGACGTTGGTCTGGCACTGCAATTTAATGTTAGGAGATGAATATGGGGATTACAAAATTAAGCTAATTTACGATTTACATTCATCGCCTAAGGTTTTCGCTGTTGAGCCTAATTTGTATGAACTAACAGGTGGTGTCGAACCACCGCATATTTATATTTTTAACGAAGATGTGACAAAACTCTGTTTGTTTTACCCGTCTTCAAATGAGTGGTCTTCTGATAAGTACTTGAGCGAAACAGTTGTTCCTTGGGCTTGCCTTTGGTTTATGTACTTTAACGGATGGATGGCAACTGGAAAGTGGTACGGCGGTGGTAAGCACCCAGAGCCAAAGAAAAACAACATCAGAGGTAGAGTATTTTAGAGCATGAAGAAGTACATACATATATTTTTAAACTTTTTTATTAAGTTAGCCGAATTAAAGAGAAAGCCGTCGTTGAATTGGGCTGCAAAAGCAATTCTTGGTGCAGCACTTGCGACATTGCTTTCTTCTAGTTTTAGTCTTGAAATCCCAATTCCAGCACTGGATACAACGCTCACGTTTGGTGGTGCTGATTTATTCACTTTCTTTGTGTTACTCGTTACTGCTCTAGCGATATTTGGTTACACAGAATACAGAGATGTAAAAGAAGCTGACGATTCAATTCTAACAATTATTCGTCATATGGGGCTGGTTGATAATGAGATAGATGATCTTAGGAATTACCTGCCTAAGAAACTAAGGCGTATAAAACCTCAACACTTTGTGATTTCTTATGAAAACAGCAATAAGACTACAGACAAGAGCGAGCTTAATAAGCAGCTTGAGCATATTCGTAGAATTCCCGCTCACTTAACTGATACAGGTCATGCCGGAAATAATGCAAAGAAACATATTGCCTATGGTGGAGTTGCACCAGTTCCAATGCTGGCAGCGGCGGGACATGTTATTAGCAATATGCAAAATGTTCATATTGGCGACTGGGAGAGACAGAAAAAGAGATGGCATTTCAATAGCCAATTTGATGACGGTGAAGAGTTAGTATTTCATGTTGATGGTGATGATAACGCTGATGCTGAATCTGTTTCACTTGCTGTCTCATTCAGTATTCCCGTCAACCTTAAATGTATTCATGATGAGTTTTCTGAAAGCCCGTTGCATGTTGTGACGCTTCCATCAGGTGAGCATAAGTATGACAGGCTGTGCAGTGAAGAGAAGCAAGATAGGCTGGCAATTGCCATCTTGGAGTTTATTAACAATAAACTAATTCCCAATTACTCAAACTTAGGAGAGATCAATGTGTTTGTAACAGCGCAAGCATCATTTATTTTCAGGCTTGGCTCGGTAATGAATCAAGGGCATTTACCTAGAGTCATATTCCATCATTATGACAGGAATAGAGACGGAGCCAAACATCCTTGGGGAGTGGTGTTAAATGACAATGAGATGGGTTACAAGGTGGTGTAATGAAGTTAGTTAAACATTTTAATGAGTTCCTTAAGAATGAAGTCAATTTAAACCAGCACCGTATTGATACGCTCGAATACAGAGTTCAAGTAGTAACGAACTTTATTAAGGGCAGCGATAGTTTCAAGTCGGCTTTTATCGAAGCGATACCGCAAGGAAGCTATGCTCACCGAACCATTATAAAGCCAACGGCTAAGAAAAAGGTTTTTGACGCTGACGTTGTTGTTTACTTGAAGCCAATCGACGGATGGGAAGCCAAAGATTACATCGAACAGATCTATAAAACGTTTAATGCATCGAAACATTATCAAGGCAAAGTTTCCCGCCAAACAAGATGCGTAAAACTCAACTATGCAGGTGAGTTTCATATCGATATTGTTCCTTGTATAAGAAGCAAGTTCTTATTCACAGAGACTGAGAGAGTATGCAATAGACTGACTAACGAATTTGAATCTTGTTCTAGTATCGAGTTTAGCAAATGGGTACAGAAAAAGAATGCCGTGGCTGGTAACAACAATCTGATCAAAGCTATACGTTTATGTAAATACCTACGTGATTTCAAGCAAACTTTTTCGGTGAAGTCTATATTGTTGACGACGTTGCTGGCATCGAGAATCACGCTTTCTGAAGAGCTGTTTGGAACCGATAGTTTCAAAGATCTGCCAATGTCTTTAAAAACACTGTTCAATCGCCTAGATGAGTGGCTTGATGAACAGGATGAAATGCCAATTGTAAACAACCCGGTAGATGATGATGAAAACTTCAATCGTCACTGGGATGAAGACAAGTTTCAAAACTTCAAGAAACAAGTCAAAAAATACAATGGGTGGATAAATACTGCTTATCAGGAGATGGATAAGGAAGAGTCCATTAAAGGGTGGAGAAAGGTATTCGGTGATAAGTTTGCACCAGAATCAACAGCTAAAGCAGTAGAAAAGCAACAATCATTACCAAGCCATTGTGAGAGGCTCAGGTGGCCGATGGCGACCTCCCCACAAAAGTTAAATGTAAAAGCAGTTTTGCAGAAAGATAAATCGTCAGTCTCTATAGGTGATTTAGCAGCATATAACACGATACCTAAGCATCATTGGATCAGATTTAACGTTAAAGATACATTGGATCATCAAACTAGTATTTTTTGGCAAGTCGTTAATACTGGTTCTGAAGCTGCTAATGATGATTGCTTACGTGGTAAGTTCTTTCAGGGTAGTACGATTCACAAAGAGTCTACTCTCTATAGAGGAACACACTGGGTGGAAGCTGTTGCCGTTAGGCAAGGGGTATGTATAGCCAGAAGCGGCCCAATCGTTGTAAAAATTGCTTAAAAGTAAGGACTGAACTGCATGAAAAGGATATTTATATTAGCTTTTTTAGTTTTCTTCACCTCATTTACTTCGGCTGAAAAGCTAAATAAGGAAGAGGGTTACATATACATCGCCACGTTTAATGTCTTTAAGCTTGGCTCTGTGGCCTCTAAATACACCGATAGTATCACTACGGAACAAATACCAGAGCGAATAACAAATCTAGCTAACGTACTAGCCGTTGGTGATTTCGATCTGATTGCGCTTCAGGAAGTAGCTTTTGGCGAAGGAGGCGAAAGAGCTGTTAGTGATCTGATAAATGCCCTTAAAGATAAGCATGGCCTAGAATATCGAGTTGTTCATTCGCAGCATATAGGCCGAGGCTTAATGCCAGAAATGATCTCATTTTTGTTCGATCCTAATGAGGTTAGTCCATCCCAAATCAATAACGACTCTTTTACAGAATTAATCAAGATTGAAGGTCGCGATTTAGTTAACAGTCAGTGGAAAGCTGGTCATTTTGACTTCAACCTCATTTCTGCCCACCTTGCTTGGGGAAGCGAAGAAGATAGGATTGATGGTTTCAAAAAAATTAATGACATACTGAAGAAACCAAGTGACTTCGCTTCTGATCCAGACATCATTATTTTAGGAGACTTTAACCGATTTGGTGATGGTCAAGAGTCGGTCAAGTTTATTGAGTATACACAAGACAAAATACTAGCGCCGAACATCACTATTTTTGACCCTGCATTCAATGAGAAAAAATCTGTAAGGAAGAAAGATATTGTCGGTAAAGGAGTTCCAAATGATAACCCTCAGTTACTTTCTACCACGGTAGCCAAAAACACTTATGTCTACGATGCTTTCATCATGACTGGCGACGTCAGAGAAGAATTTGATGGTAGTACAACACAGCCTATCTATGGCGTTGATTTTGGAATTATAGCTTTTGATGAAGTTGGTGCTTTTGGCTATCAGCAAGGGGCTGAAAAGTTAAAGCACAACGATTTGAAAGTCGCTTTTTCGGATCATCGACCGTTGTGGATGAGATTCAATGTTACCAAGGCTGCCAATGCTGATGAGGCTCAAATCGCCGAGCAATTTTTTTATACAACACCTCATGGAAAACGGTATCACGAGAAGAGTTGTTCTACCATTCAGCACAGTCATAGCTTGAAAGAATGGAGTGATATCGAAGCACTTGCATCTCATGGCTTTCGACCATGCAAGGTATGCCTTGAATAGACAAAATATTTTTAATCAGTAGTAATAGTGTGGGCCTATGCAGTATCAGTACCCTAGTTGGAGCGTATTTTTATTCAAACGTTTTGATTTTATTTCCGATTTTCGTCGAGATGATGAAGAATTAAAGTTATCTTTCGGACGCTCCAACTACATCATGCCTATATCTAAACTCCCTAGGGATATTGATATAACAAAAGGAGTTTTTTGGACTGATATAACGCTAGAGGCAAATGAGCAACGCTTCACGTTCAGAATTCTAAATAGACACCTTCCCGACCAATTCAAAAATGTATATAGAGAACATGTAACCGATTGGTACAGGGAGAAAGCCGACAAGATTCGTCCTAAATTGTTAAAGCTCTATGAAGAAGTAAGAGTATTTTTACTACCGACACAATACATCAGAACGAGTACATTCAAAGAATTCATGAAGGATAAGCAGGACATCAAGCTAAATATCGCTTGGATGTATGAATTCTGTTCAGATGATGATTCAGAGACGCTGAAAAAACTACAAAAATTTTTTGAAGATCCATTTCATTCTTTTGAAAAAGCAAATGAAAGGTTTATTGAAGTCGAACGAAAACGCTACGAATCCGTTATTAGTAGTTTAAATGAATCACAACAAAAAGCGTGCATCATTAATGATGATACAAACATTGTGTTGGCGGGAGCTGGTACGGGTAAGACAAAGACTTTGGAAGTTAGAACTAACTATCTCATCCAGTCAGGTAGGTATGAACCTAAAGAGATCCTACTGATTGCTTTCGGTAATGATGCGAAAGAGGAATTAATAGCGAGAGTCGGCAAACCTAACAAGGTTCAAGCTGTTACTTTTCATGGCTTTGGTCGAGCCATTGTAGAAGGAAAGCTTGGCCGTAAGGTGTATCCTGACGAAATAGCCAAAGACGAAAAGAAGCTACGAAAATTTGTTGATGACGAGGTTCAAAGATTACTAAACGAAGATGATCAGTTTGTCGATTTGACTATTACCTACTTTGATGACTTCCTATTTCCTTATAAGAATCCTTTCGAATTTGAGTCTCTTGGTGAGTATTACGAATACATAAAAACGAATGAGATTAGAGCATTTTCAACAGACACCGTTAGAAGCTATGAAGAAGTGAATATAGCTAATTTTTTATATCGTAATGGTATCAAGTTTGACTATGAACGATTGTATCCGGGTGACATTTCTAAGTCAGGCTTTCCAGATTATCATCCTGACTTTTACTTGCCAGAATACGACATATATATCGAGCACTTTGGTGTGAATGAAGACTTAATCGCACCCAAGTATATGAAACCGGAACGATATAAAGCAGGAATATTTAAGAAAAGACAAATACATGATGATAATGGCACTGATTTGATTGAGACGTTTAGCTATATGCAGAGTCAAGGAACGCTACTTAAACATCTAAAAGAAGAACTTATTAAGCGAAATGTTGTATTCAAACCAATCCCTAAAGACGAGTACTTGGATGATTTAAAAGAGTTAGGCGCGATTAGAAAGCTAGCTGAGTTAGCCGCTAACGCTATCAAACTTACAAGAACAATGAATCATAACGTTGAGACGTTGAGAGCATCCCTTGAAGCCTCCGGTAACATGAGCTTACTAGCGGCTGTTGATGTGCTGGCTCCATTACTAAATCATTATGAAAGCTATTTGGAAGATCAGGGAACTGTCGATTTCAACACAATGATTAATGATGCTATTGGAATTATTAAGTCGCCTAATTTCGATTGCCCATATAAGGTAATAATGGTTGATGAGTACCAAGATATGTCAGGTCCTAGAGCAGATATATTGATGGCCCTTCAAGAGCGTGATCCTGAGTTGGTTATTTATGGTGTGGGCGATGATAGACAAGCAATATTCAGGTTTACCGGGGCAGATCTTTCTCTAACGTATGACTTTTTTAAAGAGTTCGGGGCTGGCAAGAAGGAAAGCCTCGACGAGACATATCGTTTTAATGACAAAGTAAACAAGGTTGCAACTAGGTTCATCACGGAAAATGAGTTGCAGAATAAAAAAGAGTTCAAAGCAACACCAGTGAATGACGCTAGAGTTCATATTGTTAAAACAAGTGAAAAAGAGCAAGAAGAAACGATTAATGCTGTCATTGATTGGATCGGTGAAAACTATGGTGCTTGTAGTATTTTACTACTGAACAGGTACTTGTATAAGAAACCAAGTTACTTAAGTGAACTGAAAAGAAACTGTAAAACTAAAGGCATTAAGTTAGATTTCAATACATGCCATGCAAGCAAAGGAAAAGAAGCCGATTTCGTCATAATGATGGATATGGAAAAAGGAAAAAATGGGTTTCCTTCAGAGAAAATTTCACATCCTTTAATCGAGTTTTTATTACCGAAGCTTGAATCTTTTAAATATGCCGAAGAGCGTAGGTTATTCTATGTAGCGCTAACCAGAACAAAAGAGCGGGTGTTCATTCTATCAAATGAAGAAAATTGCTCTGAATTCGTTAAGGAAATAAGAAAGTATGGTAAGAAATACATTGATGAATCGACTATTGAACCAAGCCTCTTAGCATTAAATGTAACAGATGAGCTATGTCCTAAATGCGATACAGGACGGATTGTAAAGAGGGGTAAAGGTGGCTTCTTTAGCACTTGTTCCAATGATCCGCAATGTGATTATACAATTAATTACTGCAAACGTTGTGCTGGCCCACGTAAAAGAGTCGGTGAAGTTTATGTTTGTATGGATGAGACTTGCAAGACCAAAACTCCTGCATGTCCTAATTGTGACGGTGATTTAAGACCAACTTCAGGAAAAAATGGGCCGTATTGGGGCTGTTATAAGGGTTGGCAAAATTGTAAAGGGAGTCAAAACTGGTCTATTTATATAGATGATCCAGATGTATTCTTAGAGGAATAACCATCAAGCAATACGCAGTGTAAACTTACTTTATAAGTTGAGAGTTATTAGGCGTTACTAACGCCTCACTGTCATGTTTTACGCTTGGACAATAAAGGGTTTATAAAATGCGGATAACCAATCCCAATACACTTATACTAGCGCTCGCAAATATGAGGCTTGAGTCGTTAACCCTACCAGAAAATGTCGAAGTTTTGCTGAATAAAGCTTTAACGGATTCGAGCGTTACGACTGAACAAATACTTGAATTGCTTCGCAATCTACACAGATAGCCCATGACATAAAGCTAAAACTATAAAAGGCTGAAATGTAGTTGGTTGATGTTTAGATGTAGTAGCTCATATCTGATCATGCAGTTTCGATGAATAGGTTTAGATTTCATCTGACAGACAGCTATGAGCGAATTACAGACTTTCGCTTCTGAAACATAGGGAGCATAGCTCCCTATGCTTTAGACTCGCCTAATTGTGAGGAGATAGATTAAACCTGCTCACTAGGGTGACCCCACATCAAAGGCTCCGCATAAGGTCCTTTAATTGATGAGGTGGATTCGCCAACTCCATCTAATGCTCCTACGGTTAGCTCTCTCGCAAACCAGCATTCCAATGGTGCCTTGGTTCTTACAGGAGGTAAAACGTTGTGTGGCGTACTGTAACGATTACCATAATGGAATGGCTCCCCCATGACAAAAATCACATCAGCATCAAGTTGTTTTTCAGCCTCGTCCATTAACCTCGTAGCGTAGCCTTTCCTTTGGTATTCCGGCAGAACTGCTAATGGAGCTAAAACATAACACTTTAAATGTGGTGCATTATCAATTGTTATTGGAGTATAACAAGCATGTGCTACATCTTTATAAACAATAGAAAAACTGCCATCTGCAATTAGGTTGTCTGCAAATTCAGCATACAACTTAGCATGCCTTTCATCATATAAACCTCCAGCATTTGCAAAAGCTTCATATTGAATTTGGTATGGTGTATTCATTTATTGAATCCTTTTATTTTGATTCTGGGCTAGATAGCATCTAACCCAGACATTTGTTTAGAGTGAACTGAGTGCAAAGCTACTGGTGTTATCCGCGCCCTGAGGTATCCCAAAACATCGGGTTCATAAACGGTTTGTTAGCATACGTTTTCCCACCAAGTGTATTTAAAACACCTTTATTAAGTTCAAGAACCATCCATGATTCAGGTATTGTAAGTAGGTCAGGATAAGGCGTTTGCTTATCAGTAGGGACGAAGCCGTATTGTGGGTAGTACGTAGGTACACCTAATACAAAAATTGCATCTGTTCCTATTGATTTTAAATGCTCGATACCTGCTTGCATCAATTCTCTACCAACTCCAAATCCACGCTGGTATTCAGGCAATACACCAATTGGAGCAAGTAAGTAACACTTTTTCTCAGGGTACTCTTCAAACACGAATGGTGTAAAAAGCACATTACCTACCATTTTTCCTTCGCGCTCAGCACTTATAGAAATAGTGTCTGGCTCCGCTAAAAATGCTCCAGCAAGTTCAGACGTTTCTTTTCCTTCTTCACCAAATGCTAAAAAGTGAATGTTTTTAATGATTTCTTTTTCAGATGATTTCATCTTTTAATACCTCTTAAGTAAATAAAGCAGATGCTTTTGATTTACTGCGCTTAGGCGTATTTGAAACAAGAAATTTGATATTCATTAGGATGTATTGGGATAACTCTCAGTGACCATCAAATTTGTTTCTAAACAGCCTTTAGAGCGCAGTGTTTTCTTGACAGTCACAGCAGAGTGAAGTGGCTAGCATATAACTGCTAGCTCATTCGCAACATTGTAAGTGTCAGGATTTTTCTGGCTCTAAAAGCGTTGAAACATTTGAGAACGGACAGAGCTAGCTCCTAATCGAGTAATTCGATAAGGTTGCCCTTTCTTTGAGCTGATGAGTTTCTTACTTTTCAAGCGTTTGAAGACATCAAGTGTACAATTAGACAGAACTAGACCGTCATTCGTGTAACAGATAACTTCATGGATTTTACCGTTTTCACGGCTATATTGAATTTCGCCACCTAGTGCGAGTACGTGTAGAACGCGTTGGTCGTTTTTTGATATATTCACTGGAGTAATCCCAAATAGTAATTGCATATGAAAACACTCCCTTCATTAAATAAATGATGGGGGTTAATTTAGTTTTCTATGTTCACTAGTCCTTTGGACTATGAACTTACAATTACCCGATTCTCTAGCAAAAACTCTCCAACGAATGTAGATATAAATTAAAACGCGGCGATTTTAGGTGATAGGGTTGTGTATGTCAAGTGTGTTTTTTGAACAGGCATTTAAAATAGTAAGGTTTAAAGAATCATTTAATTTAGTATAGAATGGCTGTTATCGGCACATATGCGACTATCAGATTTGATTAAGTTCTATTATTCGAATCTGACAGGTCAAGTTAAGACTTATTCATATAAAATTTTTTAAATCAGTCTATTATTAAAGTTGACTCTTTAGCTCCAATAGAGTTTTTACCCGTATAAAAATCAACAAACCATGTGTACTTGTAGCCAAGTTGCTCTCTAAACGCTGTTAGTTTTGAATGATCTTTAAATCTATTTTCTTGATTGTTAGCCTTCTTTATCTCAATAGCTAGAAGGTTTTCATCTGTTAACCTACGATGAACTATAATGTCGGGAACAACCGCTCTGTCTTTAATATCTCCATTTTCGGTTAACGCATATTTGAGTTGTTTTATACTGTACATATTACGATTGTATTCACAATCAACATGCCAGTCTTCAATAGTGTTTTCAATCATGCGTGCTAAGCGATTGGATATTGCTTGCTCACTTGCATTGATTTGTAATAGCGAACTCTCTTCGGCAATAAATCGCTCTAGCAATTCTTCTAGGTTTAGCTCAATCTCTTCAATAAACATCAGCACTCCCAAATAGTATTTAACTTAAAATAAGCTCATTTCCGTTGAATAGAATGTGAAAGAGCGGAACAGAGAAAATTTCATTCTGTCCCGCAAAAATCATATTTGATATCCTAGTTTTTAAGCTTGCTCTTGAGGTGATTTAATAAGTCTTCTGTCTTGACCTTTTCACCTTTTCTATAAGACAAAATCTTCTTCAGTGTAATTTTATAATTATCTGGTTTATGTTCTAAATTACATTCACTGTAATATTTCAGTATGAAATCTCTAATTTCGTAACCTTCACTACGATTTATATAGAGACGATCTAATTTAACAGGTGGTTCATCACCACCTGTTCGCGTCCATGATAAATCGGTGTTATCTTTTAGCCATTTAGTTACTTGACTTTCCTTCGACATATTTAGTTTTCCTTTTTGTTAGTAATCATGATGCTAAAATCTGTGACTTCCTTTAAGTCAGGAAATTCACCTTTACCTCCCCACATATGCTTTGCATCAAGAAACAGATAGTAGAGATATTTGTGATATTTTTGATAGAACTCAGATAGACTGAGGTTGCTTACTCTTTCATGATCTACATGGCCTGAAACTTTATTTCGGTACTTACGAAACTCAGATGCAAATTCAACAGGCACTTTTATTTCATAATAGGAAATATGATTCACCCACTGTGGTGCATGACCACCTCTTATTGCGTCCCTATACTGATCAAATATTCGTTGCGCATGTAAGGAAACGTAGCCTTCGATAACTTTAATTCTCTCGCTACCTTTCTTATTGGTTATGTTCTTCTTTTTGGCATCTCTGGCGTGGCAAGCTTGTAAAAACTCCCATAAATGATGAATAAAGCTAGCGTAAGCATTGTAAGCCCTATACGAGACTTCTCTATTTTTCTCTTTCAGGACCATGTATTCAGAGTGCTTACAAAAAGATTGGAAAGCATCTTCACATCTGAAGTACTCGTGAACCGTCGCTTTACAATGATCTGTATCTATTTTTTCCCATGCTGTACTGTTCACTACATTTCCTTTGCTTAACATTGACCACTATGTTCTCAGTAAGAAAGTTGAATTAATTTTTCAAACTAAAACTATCATAACAGTACGAAATTATATCGAATAAGATTTTTCACCTCATGCTATTAGGTCAATAGCAATTTGGTCACTCTCGTTACTTTAAAAGTAATAAAGCTTGAATAGCGGCACAGCAATAATAGAAATTACGTTTTGCGAAATAATCACATAACAAGTTATAGCCCCCAAGTCGGCAGGTGTGCCGACTTGGAATTTTACTATTGTAAGATACTTTAATAGCCTGAAATTAAAAGTCCCACATTTGATAGAGTATTAGTTAAACAGTAACTTTTTAATCTCTGGTCTCATTCTAGACATCAACGCATTAATTTGCGCCTCAGCATTCTTTTTTTCCAGCCCTTTATAATCTTTTTTTACCTTCGCTATCTCTTCAACTAATTCGCCTTTAGACGATTCATATTTACCGCGAGATTTTTTTCCAAATTTTTTAAGTCTTTCTTCTTTCTCTTTAGTAAGCTGGAGGTTAATTTGATTGAAGAACTTTTTTATATCGTCAAAGCGGCTTAAGCTGGTAACGTTAGTGTGTCTGATTCCCGCTTTTCTAGACGCCTCTCGCATAGAGAATGTATATGACTTTTCCTTTTCGAAATCACCTGTCAAACGGTGCCTGTTAATATAGTCCCTTTTTTCTTTTTCAAGCGCTAAAAAAGCCTGATAGATCTTATGGGAGCAATTCTTATCTGAGACCCAGTCAGGTTTTTCATCAGCTTTCTCTTCGAAATAATCCATCATACGAAAGACGCCCTTCTATCAATTATCGGTGACAATATATTCAAAACCTTGTGCATTGGGTCGAGGCTTCTAATATGTTTAAAAGCATTGTAAACCAAATCAAATGACTCTTTCAGAAATGCTTTGGGAATAGACTCACAATCGTTTAGCAAAGCTACATCTTTCATGATTGTGAAGTATATGTAGTCTATGTTCGTGTGCTGAGTCAGATTATTACTACAACCTAGACAATATTTTGGTGCCGCTTTTTCTCGTCTAGGAATACCATTCTCAGCACATTTAGCTTTTGCTTGATTCCGTCTCTTAAGTAAGCAGAAGCCCCACGGATTAGCCTTAATAGATACAAATTCGGATTCAATAAACTGGTTCAGTTCTACTTCAAAACTTTTCAAGTTAACTATTTTGGTCTTCTTAAATGCACGTCTTAAATAGCTAGATAGTTTACCTGCATATCCTTGACCTTTTTTCTCGATGAAAGATTTAACCACCGAATTGATTACATCAACTTTAGCTTTATCATTAATTGGACCATTAGCTTTATCAGCAATGTAGGCCAACCACATGGATGGACTAATATGCTTAAACTGGCTTCTAATCATCCAACCAACATCACCATCAAATCTTCTATAGACAGCTTCTGCCCACATGTGCCTTAAGGCATGTGGGGTAGGGTAGATACAATCTGAAACCAACTCACTCGAAAGTTGCTTTGTCAGTGTTGCAATAGGTTTCTCTGTAATCTGGCTGATGAATGATTTAGTTTCTTCACTAAAGTTTTCATCAAGAACTGACATTAATTCGGGGGAAAGTGTGCGATCTTTATACCTTAAAACCCAGTTGTTCTTTGCTTTACACTCATTATTCATTAAGTGGAATGCGACTACGGGCAGTTCTTTTCTAATTCTAGCTTTTGCTTTCTTCAGCATAGGATCTCGATCAAAGTGTTCCCATTTTTCATCGATATACTTCTTCTCCAACTCTTTAAGCTTCTCGAAATCGTTGTGAGATAAACATTCACCATCTTTGGCTTTTTTCTTAAGAGTCTCCAAAATCTCTATTTGCTCAATTATATCGAAAGGTTCATAGTGAGTTGCAAAATGTACCCACATAGATTGAACAGCTCTTTGTAATGGAGTGGCAGATGCACTTGGCTTTTTGTTCGAGCTTTCAACAGCGTAAAGGCATGGTAAGTCATTCCCGCTACTAAGAAAATCTCTCATTAATCTAATTTTTGAGAAAGCACTATATGTAATTTCTCGGTTTAACAGTTTATCTCCATGTGTTTTAGGTACTACCCAATTCACCATGTAACGATTAGGGAAGCGCTCTTGGTCGATGAAGTCTAGATTGTCTTCAACTTTTATTGCATTAAAGTTAAAGCCAAATTCGCTCTCTCTCCAGCCAAGATTTGACGCTATATCTGTAAATCCTGCCGCCAAAACCTTCCTATAAAATTGAATTATATATCCATTCTTAGAGCCTGTAGGTTCTTCTAAACCAATTCCGATGTAGAAATCTTGATCTGGTAGCTCTTGCTTATGTTGCCGTTGTTTCTTATTTACAGCTATGCATTCTATTGTTGCTGAATACGAATCGATGACTTTATCGAAATTTATATAGTCATTATCAATTTCGTCGATCCAGCATTTGATCTTTTCCTGACTTTCACCATAAATGAGTTGGTCGCAAATGAAATTTAGCTTATCAACTTGGCTTTCTGTTAAACTCTCAATATCTAAATGAGCAAAAAATTCAACTCTATTGTCTCGATCTAACTGACTCATATGTTTATGATATTTCGTGAAGTAAGCAAGAAAACGAGCTTCAACAATCGATTTTAAAGTTTTCGTTTTTGCGAGATTAATGTTTCGTTTTTTCGCTATTTCTTCAGGAGACAAATTTAACAAGCAGAGACTTGCATAGGCTTTCGTATCCGGCTTTACGGGCCAACCTGCTTTTTCTACTAATTCGCCCGCATCCTGAGATGTCTCATAAAGCGCTCTAGCCAAAGCGTAATGCTTGTTAAAAAAGGAAGAACAATGCTCGATGTAGTACTTTCCATAATCTAATTTCAAGTAGTTAAAAGATTTACCAGCCTTCCAGTCTTTCAACGACATTTCGCCAGAAGAAAGAGTCTCAATTACTTGCTTCTCAGCGAGAGTTACACATTTAGCATTAATACTTGAGTGAACTAGTGAAAAGTCGCTTCTAGCTATAATTGACTGTTTTATGTCATTCAGTGAGGCACATACCCTGTAAATAGCATAAGACTTAAAATTTAGAGTTTTTAGTACTTTGCCCTTGTCGTAAGTGTGGGTCAGCAAATATTCAATATAGTGTTCAATATTTTCTTTATTAATAACCTTGGTGTTGTGCTCGACTAAGAAGTTGACCAATAGACAAAGTCCATTAAACGAAGCTCTATAAGATTCTAAGCTCTTATAGCCTTGTGTTGTTTCCAACCAATAAACTTTGAGCGCAATAATGGTTTCTTCAACTTGCGCATTGAATGTTGTAGAGTTTGTTAGTAACTGATAAATGACAGAAAAATTGAATACGAACTCTTGCCTTTCAGATCTAAATTTCCACTCTAGGCTTAAGAATTCATTATCTAAATTACCTAATCTGGAGACAAGCCGAGCTTGCAGCTCATCATAGTCCAACTCTTCAATTGCTGATGTGTGATGTGTGAGCGAATATTGAGGTTTCATTATGCGACTCCTCCTTGCAACTCACTTTCAAAAAGATCAGGAAGTCTACTTTCAAGCTTTTTGTGCTTCTTATACACTTCTGCCAGTAAGGATTTATTAGAAAAACGTTGAAGGGTGTCTTCTATCCACAGTGTTCTAGGCAAAACCTCAGATTCAAAGAACGGAAGGTTACGCTTAGCTATCAAGGCTCCAAATTTTTCCACTTGGCTTAGATAATGGATCATATTAAGAGCGGATTCTTGAGTTTCAAATACTATTTGATCTCCAAATCTGTCATCTTCAACCTCTGCATCAATCGCAATACCAAGTGTGTTTATTTCATAAGTATCACTTTGAGAAGCTTTACGCAGTGAAGTTTGTAGTTGCATATCACGAGCTTTTTTTAATATCTTGTCGATACTAGGCTTATAAAGGTTCTCAGATAGATCATTCATTACTAGCCGTGATATACGGCCTCTTTGGTTGACGGCATCCTTGTTGGCTTCTCCTATGTAACTTAATCTTTCTACCTCAGCATTGTGGGAGTTCTGATTAACAAGATCGCCTTCTCGGTACTGGTCGTAACGACTATGCACTGATGAATTCTTAATATGAGAAAGTTTGAATAGCGAAACAGGAACCGCGTCACTATATTTCTGAGTATATACTTTTCTTGGCTCGTCAATTTTATCTCTGTTCTCTTGGTAGAAAGCGTCAAAAGCTGGAGCTTTTGATTTATCAAGAGCAAGGAATGCCTTTAAGAAAATTGGTTCAATGTCTCTTTTTTGATGCTCCTCGACTACTAGTTTGTTTATAACTTTGTCATCTAAGATTCGAGTAAGTAAAGCGGCATAACTAGGTTGAGCTTCACCCTCATTATTTCGCGTCACATATCTAATCGCTGGAATTTTGTTGTTGGAAAATAGATTTTCTCTCGACTTTTCTACGTTTGCAAAATAGCTTTCTAGTGCTTTAGATTCAACTAGCTGGCCGTCCAATATGGGGTGGCTATGTATAGTGTCGCTTCGAGACTTGTACGATTGACTGAAAATAGAAATCAAGCTTCCTGAGTTATTGTACTCACGAATGAATTGTCCAATCTGCCCATTGCTTACATCACTAGGTTGAATACATAGTGTTGATATTATCCACGCTGCAAGAAGCTCCTCTAAAGGATTGGTAACTTCTAGGTGGTTTGGCTCAAAAAGCAGTGGACAATTAAAATTCTGCTTCAGTTGAACATTATTCTCTGAATACTGTAATGGTGGCTGTGTCAGCGGTGAAGCCGAAAGCTCATATTCCAATGTCGAAAACATTGCTTTACTGAATGTGTCTAACTTAAGGATTCTATAAGTCGGAGATTTCTTTTTCTCTTGTGACTTCCTGAGTTCAAACTGTTCATGAACTATCCAAAACAAAGTATTTGAGTATTTTCTTCTCGCGTGTGTTGCGACTTTATTAAACAATTTTTCTTTATCTATTGTTTCTAACTCTGAAGATTCTATTTTCGATATATCAATCAAAGAAAAAGCGCTCATCGACTTCGACGTTAGAATCGAATTTATCTCCTGTTTCGCACATAAAAGTAGTTGAAGGACAGTACCTACTGTTATTTTAAAGCTATCCATCAAAATCTTTGCACTTTCTAGCTTTAAATAAGATTTCTCTCCCATAATTGGTCTTATCCAAGGTAAGCTAAACCATGAGCTTAGTGTGAACTGTGTTCTGCCTTCTGCTTCACTTAATGTAGTGCTGTTTAACAACATTATTAAGTAATAATATTGCTCATCAGATAGGTGCAATGAGCCTAAACCATGCTTAATTAAGGGAATTAACTTGTCTAGTCCGGTAGACTGAGGCAAAAGCTTTCTCTCATTTATGCAATATGCTTCGTATTGGTTGAGTACGTCATATCGAGCAACAGGATCAATTT
This sequence comes from Pseudoalteromonas piratica, assembly GCF_000788395.1. Taxonomy (NCBI): domain Bacteria; kingdom Pseudomonadati; phylum Pseudomonadota; class Gammaproteobacteria; order Alteromonadales; family Pseudoalteromonadaceae; genus Pseudoalteromonas; species Pseudoalteromonas piratica. The sequence continues at coordinate 3,040,105 of NZ_CP009888.1, read as the reverse complement.
CAAAAGTGTTTAACCAAATCAGAAAATCTCTAACACTTCTTACGTGAGATCTGGTTTTAGCTTGTTCGTTAAAATAGTCTGATATCATCCCATCAGCGATTGCGAGAAAAATCGCCTCAGAAAGCGAATTGAAGATATTGTCGTTAGGGCCAACAAAATGTTTGTTTCCTGAGTTATCAAAAATAGCAATTCGTCGTGGACGAGGGTCTACCATTTTAGGTTTCTCTGGTAAAAGTGCTTTGAACCCTTCTTTAGTCTCTTTTCTAATAACATCGACATAGTTAATCTCATCATTTGCAGCTACCTCTGACACTGAGAATATATAAGGGTTTTCTGCTAAATTCTCTTTCATGCTGCTTTCTCCACTATATTCATGTAGTCGCGCATTACGACGTAGCGCGTTGTAGTTTTGTAGGCATCACCATTACGGTCTAGAGAGTGACCTAAGGCATTTGCTACTTCTCTTAGTGCGTCATTTTTACCATTACCTTCCTTAATTTTCTTGTCGTATAGTAAGGTCGCAAATGTATGACGTAAGCAATGGAAAGAGTGGTATTCATTTAGGCTTGAAACGATTGACTTTAGATGCCTGAATACAGTACTTGCATGCTTTGTTGATATCGCTTTGCCAAAGTGACTATTTGACGCATTTAGAAGTAAGCCGTCTGGCTCAGGATATTTACTGAGGGCGACAATATCAGCCCTTTCAGTTTCTATATATGCCTCGATATCTCTTATCATGTTTCTAGGAATGTATAGAAACCTTGATTTTCCTCCTTTGGTGTACTTTGACTTAAGCTGATATTCGAAATACTCAGTCTTGATAGGGTAGAGAGAAGTGTCATTTTCTTCTTTTTTGTATCGTTCAACAATTTCGTTTAAGCCGTCTTTACCATGCAATACTAAACCTGCACACTCTTTAGCTCTTAAACCTAAACGATATCCACATTGAATAATTAAATTGTCAGCTTTGGTTTTCGGAGCTAACAATAGCTCATTTATCAAATTTGAATGAATGTACTTGATTTGAAAGTTATATGCTTCTTTCTCAAGGAGCTTCTTTCTTACCTCTTTTTTTATTCTTATTGATCGTTGGTTTGTAATCCCTAAATGAGTAAGGAAGTTGTAGTAAGCAGCAATGGCTGCTTTCATACCTTTTAAAGTTGTGTACTTCTCGATTTGATTTGGATACTCATGATTCAAAAATAAACTAATATCTTCATTGTCAGCTATTTCAGTACAGTGCTCTAGATCGTCATCTGGCAAAGAGTTAGATTCACAATACTCTAGATACTTAAGCAAATGGCCAAGGTAAGTTGTCTCAGTGTTACGAGAAATGTCACTCCTAATTAGAACAGTCTTCTCTTCAAACTCAGAAGTTTTAAATCTGTCTTTACTCGATATTTTTTTAAAAGAATAGACTGAACCCGTGCGAGTCAAGTCGATAGAAAATAGTAAAGGTAGTACTACTAAGTTACCTTCGTTGTCATAAAAGACGTGAAGCTCTTCAAAATGTTCGCCTTCTATAGTGATATTTTTATACTTAACTTTCTTCATTTATTGCTCTTTTTTTATGCTTGGAATATATTAATACTATACGTACAAAATTAATAGTTAAGTTTAGTGTTGCATAAAGGATTGTTTTTATGCTGCTGTTGAAATGCGTGACAATCCTGAGTTAAGAGATAAGCCGATTGCTATTGGTGGAAAACACCGAAGAGGTGTGTTAGCCACAGCAAATTATATTGCACGTCAGTATGGCGTGCGATCGGCAATGTCAAATTATAAGGCGTTGCAACTTTGCCCAGACTTGTTGATAGTTCCTGGTCGAATGGCGGTTTATAAAGAAGTATCTAGCCAAATTCGAACGATTTTCGCAAAATACACTGATCTGGTTGAGCCACTTTCTCTTGATGAAGCTTATCTTGATGTAACAGATTGCACTCAACATTCTGGCAGTGCAACATTAATTGCCAATGCCATTCGAGAAGAAATTTTTAAAACAACCGGGCTTACTGCTTCAGCGGGCATTGCGCCAATAAAGTTTGTTGCAAAAATTGCTAGCGATGAGAATAAGCCAAACGGTTACTGTTTAATACCGCCACATCGAGTTGGAAACTTTCTAAAGCAGCTTAATCTTAAAAAAATTCCCGGAGTAGGGAAGGTTACACTTGAGAAGTTAAATGCATCGGGTTTATTCGTAGGGGAAGATGTACTTAATTTAGGCTTAAATCAAATGCAGATAAAGTTTGGTAATTGGGGAGCCGAACTATTTAAAAAATGTAATGGTGAAGTGATTGGCAGCATCAACTTGTCGCGCATGAGAAAATCATTGTCAGTTGAACATACCTATGAATATGATAAAACAACACTTACACAGTGTTTAAATGAGCTGCCTAAACTGAGAGCGGAATTAGATGCTCGTTTAGCTGCCAAAGGGTTATTGAATAAAGTAAGTAAATTGTCAGTGAAAGTTAAATTTAATGATTTTGTTTCCACAACAGCAGATTTTAGTTGCAATCAATTAGATGATGCTATTTTTACCAGTTTATTTGAAAAAGCATACTCACGTGGCGGAAATAAAGGTGTTCGCTTATTAGGTATAGGCGTAGGCCTTGGAGAAACGCAATTACAGCATGAGCAACTAGCAATGTTTGAAACTTGAATTATTTAAATTAAGCCCCATATTTAAGCCATCTTTTCTAAACTAGCACGAGTGTTTTTCGTGTTATTATTCGTTCAGTAAGGTTTTAAAATGACTTCACCCAAGGCGCTTCAAGCGGCATCAATTTCAGCGTTACCTCAATATGTTGATAGTTTAATTATTATCACCCCAGACTTAGCTTTATTACCCGAAGAATTCAAAGAAAGTTTGCTTGCTACTGCACAACACGACAAGCGCATTGGTCAAAAAACACTTCTGTTAGTTAATGAAGAAGCACCAGGAAAACGCTTAATCTTGGCACCAACAGGGCCAATAAATCGAGACTATGATGATGTGCGTCGTTATTTTGATGCAGCGAAACAAGGCATTGTTGAAGCTCTTCAGGCTGGGGCAGTAAACCCTGCTATCTTAGTTCTTGGCCATGACAATGAACGTTATCAACAAGCACTGAGTGTAGCCTATTTAGGTGCCTGTCAAGCATTATGGCAACCTCTTGAAGCGCGTGAATACCATGGTTCAAGTATCGAACCAATCCAATCTATTACAATGGTAGGTGAGTTTGATAGCCATTATGCTCATGCGATTGCAATGGGTCAGTATGCGGCACGTGATTTATGTGGTACAGAACCGGAGCGTATGGCTCCTCCTCGGTTTGCTGAATATTGTGAAAGCCTGTTTGAGAACACCTCAGTGTCTGTTGAGGTGATTTCTGATACGCAGTTTATTGATGAAAACTACCCTATGCTGAGCACTGTTGCACGTGCATCATACGCTGTTGAACGTCATCAACCTCGCGTAGTGAAATTAGAGTATGTGCCACAAGGGGATATTGAAAGAACTCTGTTATTTGTTGGTAAAGGCTTAGTTTACGATACAGGTGGTGCTGACTTAAAAGTGGGCGGTGCTATGGCTGGTATGAGCCGTGATAAAGGTGGTGCAGCATCGGTTGCAGGCTTTATGAAAACAGTTGCTGAACATCAACCTAAAGGCGTTAAAGTGATAGCGTATTTAGCTGTTGTTCGTAACTCTATTGGTTCAGACTGTTTTGTACCTGACGAGATTATTACAAGCCGAGAAGGTGTTCGTGTTCGTATCGGTAATACGGATGCTGAAGGCCGTTTAGCAATGGGTGATTTACTAAGTGAAATTAAAGATGTTGCTAAGGATGAGGTGAACCCTGTTGTGTTTACTGTTGCAACACTTACCGGCCATGCTGCACGTGCAATGGGCCCTTATACTGCACTTGTTGAAAATGGTGCTTCAAGAGCATTAAATCTATCTCAAAATATCGCTCATCAAGGTGATTTATGGGCTGATGGCTCTGAAGTATCGCGTGAACGCCGAGAAGATTATAGCTTTATCGCGCCAAAAACACTCGCTGATGATGTCCTTTCAAGTAACAATGCTCCATCAGCAATCACTGCTCGTGGGCACCAGTTCCCAATGGCATTCTTAGCGGTTGCTTCAGGTCTTGATAAGCATGGCGCAAGTTCAGAGTTACCTATTCCATATATCCATGTTGATATTGCTGGTAGTGGTGTAGAGGGCGGTGATTGGCAGCATGGTAAGCCAACAGCTGCTTCGCTCGCAAGCATTTACGCAACATTTTGTAACTGAAGTTAGGAAAGTAATCACACTCTTTCAATAAGAGCTTTTTAAGGCCAGCTTTAATTGCTGGCCTTTTTGTTAGTCAAGTTTAAAGCGGTTTACAACTGTGCTCATTTCTTCACTGCTGGCAATTAGCTCCGTACTTGCTGCATGTAATTGGTGAGTGTTGTTCAGTGATTCATCTGCCATACCAGCTAACTCGCTAATACGCATATTAGCCTCGCTTGCGGCTTGGCTTTGTTCATCAGTAGCGCGTGCTATCTGGCTGTTCATATCAGAAATAATATTCATTAATTCATCAATTTGACTGAGCACTTCATCAGCTTTACTTGCCTGGTTAACCGTTTCTTTTGATGTTACCTGTGACGAAGACACTGCGGAAACGGCCTCTTGCGCTCCTTGTTGCAGCTTTTGAATCATTTGTTGGATTTCTTCAGTGCTCTGTCCTGTTCGGCTTGCCAGTGTTCTTACTTCATCAGCTACAACCGCAAACCCTCGGCCTTGTTCGCCAGCGCGAGCGGCTTCGATGGCCGCATTGAGTGCCAGTAAATTGGTTTGTTCAGCAATGCCACGGATCACATCAAGCACAGCACCAATATTGTCACTCTCGGCCGCAAGTGAAGCAACGACCTCGCTAACATGATCTATGTTATCCGATAGAGATTCAATTTGGTTAATTGTTTGGGTAACTACACCTTTACCAGCCTGTGTGTTTTCCCGTGCTTGATTGGCTGCTTGCTCGGCTGCATTTGCATTATCACTTACTTCCCTTATTTGTGCGGTCATTTGTTCCATAGCGGTTGCTACTTGCGTCGTATTATCTGATTGCATTTGAATGTACTGTTGGCTGTTATCACTAGTTTGTGCAACGTTATTTGCTTGAAACAGCACCTGTTGTGATGCATTCGAGACTTGTTTTAACGAGTTACGCATTTTATCGGAAAATTCATTAAAATAACCTGATAAACGGGCAATCTCATCGTTGCCATCGGTCGTTAATTTACGGGTTAAATCACCGTCGCCATGGGCAACGTCTTTCATTAATTTGGTGGCTTGAATCGTCGGCGCGATAATACTTTTGCCGATAAGGTAAGCCAATGCTCCCACAAGTAAAATAATGACAATTGTTTGGAACAATAATTTAGTTGCCTGCTGAGCAAAGAGGGTATCTAAGGTATCTAAGTAAATACCAGAACCGATAATCCACCCCCAAGGACTGAAACCTTTAACATAGGATATTTTATCAACAGGATCTTTTGCGCCAGGCATAGGCCATTGATAAGGTACAAACCCTTCTCCTCGTTGTCGCACTATGTTTGCCATTTCAATAAACAGAGCAACGCCATTCGGATCTTTAACGTTTGATAGCGATTTTCCATTAAGCTCTGGTTTCATCGGATGCATGATCATGCTTGGCGATGTGTCATTAATCCAATAATAATTATTATTTTCATAGCGCATTGCACTAATGGTTGATTTAGCTGCGTTTTTTGCTTGCTCTTCTGTTAGCTCTCCACTGATTTGCTTTTTATGGTAAGACTCAATAATACTGTGAGCTGCCTCAACCAAACTTCGCGTTTTTTGATATGACTCATCTTTTAATAATTGATATTGAGAACTTAAAGTTGCAATGCTTAATAAGGTAAGCCCTAACACAATTAACCCGACTAAAATGGCTAATCGTTGTTGAATAGTGATGCGGCGAAGTGTTGTCATAATGCCACCCTTAATTGAGTTGTTGTTTTAATATTAGACTATAAATTTTGAAATATAATTTGACCTAAGACATTCTTTTTATAAAAGAAATAGAAAAAGCGGGCAAGCCCGCTTTTAATCGATAAGACTAATTGATGAGAACTTATTTCTTAAAATGGCGATTAAAAAAGTCAGTAATTGTTTGGTGAAGGTGGGTTTGTACTTTTTTACCACGTAGGCTGTGTTTCGAACCCGGATAAGTCATCATTTCAAACTGTTGTGCGTTGTCTTGTAATTGCTTAAACAGCTTAGTCGCATGGGTAAATAAGACGTTATCGTCAGCCATGCCATGGTAGATCATAAGCGGACCAGCTAACCCTTCGGCATATGGAAATACTGCACTTTTTTCATAGCCTGCAGCATTCGTGTTTGGATGACCAAGGTAGCGCTCAGTGTAATGTGTATCGTAAAGGGCCCAATCTGTTACAGGTGCACCCGATACGCCCGCTTTAAAGTAGTCACCCGCTTTAAACATCGTCATGAGTGCCATATAACCACCATAACTGTGGCCATAAATACCAATTCGTTCAGCATCTACATAATCGAGAGTACGTAAGAATTCAACGCCTTTAATTTGGTCTTGAACTTCAATTTCGCCTAAGTGTTTGTAGATAGGATCTTCAAACTTTTTACCACGATTATATGAACCACGATTATCTAATTGAAATACGATGTAACCTTGCTGAACCATATATTGGAAGTATAGGTTTTTACTACGCCAACTATTAGTAACACGCTGTGCATGTGGACCGCCATAAACATTGACCATAACCGGATACTTTTTACCGGCTTCTAGCGTTTTTGGCTTAAACAGTCGGTAATGCATTATTTGTCCATCTTCGGCTTTTAGCGTGCCATATTCAGGATCAACTAAATCGTTTAGGTAAGGCGTTAAAGGGTGCGCATTATCAAGGCGATTTGGCTCTAACCAAGTTATAAAGTTACCTAAATTATCGCGAAGTGACACTTGAGCAGGCTGATTTACACTTGAGCTGCGGGCGATAAAAGTCAAATTGTCTTTAGCCATAACAACAGAATGGAATTTGCCTGTTTCAGTTAAACGACGAGGTGTCGATTTTTCAAATAACTTTGCTGAGTAAAGATGGCTCTCAAGCGGCGTATCAGCACGCCCTGAAAAATAAATCAGGCCATTTTCTTCATCAATGCTCTTAATGCTCTCTACAATCCATTCTCCCTGAGTAATTTGACGTACTAGTGTGCCGTCAACTTTGTAAAGGTATAAATGTTTATAGCCATCTCGTTCTGATGCCCAAACAAAGTGCTTTTTATCATCGAGAAAACGCAAATCAAAGTGCAGGTTAATCCAAGTGCTACTTGTTTCTGTAAGTGCCACTTTCTGTTTTTTGTTATCACTATTATAAAAACGCAGCTCTAGGCGTTGTTGAGAGCGGTTTTGCCATTGGTACGAGAGTGTTTTATCGTCGTTTAACCATTTAGCACGAGCAAGATAGATATCTTTCTCTTCACCCATGTCAACCCAATCAACCTGCTGAGAGTTTAGGTTTACAACACCTAGTTGAATATCAACATTATTAGTGCCAGTAAACGGGTAGCGTTGGTTAAATAGCTTCACTTCATCTGCATAGATTTCATTGCGAATGGCTTCTGCAACAGGAGACTCATCGATGCGAGTGAAAGCAATGTTAGCTTCATCTCCACTCCACCAGTAGCCTGTCATTCGGCTCATTTCTTCTTGTGCAACAAATTCGGCCATACCATTTTTAATAGTGCCGCCACCATCTTTCGTTAACTGAATCTCTTGACCGGTTGCAAGATTTTGCACATATAAATTTTGCGCGCGAATGTATGAAACATAATTGCCCTTTGGTGAAATTTTTGCATCTGTTTCAAATTCAGGCGTATCGGTGAGTTTGCGCGATTGTTGTTTTGCGAGGTCGTAGTAATAAATATCACCGTTTAATGGGAATAACAGTGCTTTCCCATCTTTAGACCAGATGTACTCCATGATCCCTTTACCAAAAACGCGCATACGTTCACGACGTGCTTTTTCTTCGTCAGATAAGGTTTCAGGGCCAGAAAAAATAGTATTTGAGTCAACCAATAAACGATTGGTTTTATCTTTTAAACTGTATTCCCAAAGGTCGTAGCGGTTGTAATCTTCTTTCTTGCCTTGTAGGTAAGTAACACGGCTACCATCAGGCGAAAATTTAAGTTTTACTGGTGCTTTACCAGCTAAGCTCGGATCGGAAAAAATTCGCTCAAGGGATAAAGGTTCAGCAAAGGCTGCTGTACTCATTAAACTTGCCCCTGCGAAAGCAATCAATGTTCTTTTCATTATTTACTCTTGGTTACTGTTATGTGTGATGGCTAAATGGTATGTAGATATAGATCTAATGGCAACTAATTGCTATAAACGACGGGAATGCAATAAAAAGGTAAGTTAATGTTTGAACTCGCAAAAGAGCTGCAAAGAGATTGTATCGAAATAGCAGATTGGTCACTTTGTAAAGTATTACTGATGAATGATAGCCAATATCCTTGGTTTATTTTGGTACCTAAAGTTGAAGGGGCGCGCGATATTATTGATTTAAGTGAATCAGAACAAAATGTTCTGCACCTTGAGTCACGTCAATTACAACACTTAATCCGTGAGGTATTCTCTCCTTATAAGCTTAACGTGGCTGCACTGGGTAATGTGGTTGAGCAATTACATATTCACCATATTGCTCGATATCAAGATGATATCGCTTGGCCTAAGCCAGTGTGGGGAACTTTTCCTGTTAAACCATATAGTAATGAGCAACTACTTAGCTTGCTTGAACAATTTAATGTACCCGAATAAATAATTTAACGCGGTACGATATTTAGGCTAAGCTTATTTTAAAGGGCTTTGAAATATAACATAAAACTATAATCAAAATTCGCTTAAATATGTTGGTTGAAACCACTTGGTTACTTGGTGCAACGAGTTCGCTCGGGCAAACAGAAAATTATAAAAAGGACGATTTTTATATGTCTACAGAAAATGCATTACTTACCATTCTTGTTGAGAAAATTAATAACGATACACTCGTTTTACCAACCCTACCTGAAGTTGCAGTTAAAGTAAGAGAGGCTGCGGACAATCCTGAAATTAACTTAATGGAAATGAGTGATGTAATTGCGCATGACCCTGCGCTTTCAGCTCGGATGATTAAAGTTGCTAACAGTGCATTCTTAGGTCGTTCAGTCAAAGTTTCAACATTAAATCAGGCAGTCACCCGCATTGGTTTAAGGCAAATTAAAAATATTGCAACTGCGATGGCGATGGAACAACTATTTGTTTCAAAAAATAAAATTGTTAAAGAGTATTTATCAAAAAGCTGGCTAAAAACAGTTGATGTCGCCTCATCGGCAATCGCTTTATTGAACTTGCATTTAAAAGACAATAAACATAGTTCACTCAATATCGATACTATTACGTTGGCGTCATTGGTTTACAACATCGGTATTTTACCTATATTGACCGAAGCTGAGCGTCATCAAGATGTGTTTGCTAACCCTCAGTTTTTAGCACAGGCTATTCAAAAACTAGGTGGGCGTATTGGTGGCCAAATTATGCGAGCTTGGGACTTCACAGATGATTTTGTTGAAGTGTCAGAGCTTTGGGCAAGTTCAGAATATAGACCGGAAAAGCCTTGTTATGTTGATTTTATTCGCATTGCGGCGATTAGCCAGGGTTTATTAAATGTTTCTGACAAAAATGCTGCACTACAAGGCTATGTTGATAAAGGTGTTTTAACAGATGTTGGCGTGCTGGAAAGTGATGAGTATAACGAATTACTTAATGACGTGAAAAGCATGTTTGCTTAAGCAATCAAAAATCCGGAAGAAGCAATCAGATTACACTTTTTGCTTCTCCATTAATTAGTAAATTACTCTAGTTGGTATTTGTTTGGTTAGCTAGCCTTATTGGTTTATCCATAATTAGCTGTGAGATAGGCACCAACTCAATCCCTTCTTTTTCTAAAGCATGTATTGCACTCGGTAAAAATTTAATTGTTTCAGGGTAGGGGTGAGCAATTGCAATACCGCTGCCAGATTTTTTAGCAATGTGGATTAACTGCCTAAGTCTGAACATCATTTGTTTTTCGCTAGGAATATTATCTAGAAATACATGCCTTGACGCATTCGCCACACCAAAAAGTTTTGCCATATTTTGTGCCTGACTGTCTTTTGATGTTTTACTGTCGACAAAAAATAAATCACGATCTCTTAGAATTTCCATGGTCCATGCCATTGGTACAACTTTTTGCGTCAAAAAAGACCCCATATGATTATTGATGCCAATAACTTTCGGGTAATCATCAAGTGCTTCAATAAGTTGTTTTTGCAGCGCGTATTTATCCATATCTGAAGTTAGGGCACCCGGACCTAAGGCTTTCCCACTCACAGCTTCCATTGGTACATGCAAAATCACATCTCGATCGAGTATTGCTGCTTTTTTAGAAAATGAGTCTGCATAAGGAGTGTAGGGTAGTATCGCGTAAGACAATTGACCAGAAATCTCTAATGCACTTAAGTCGTTTGCATGATTACCAATGTCATCGATAAGAATAGCGACCCTAGCAGCAAAAGATTGCACACTGTAAAAATTTAAAATTAATAAAATTAAGTAGATAAATGGGCGCACACGTATTCTTATTATTTTTATTGTAAGTATGGGCTCATCCCGAGCCCTTCTCAAAATCTAATTAATGATGACTTATTTTTCCAACAATTGCCACGCTTTTTCTAGTTGAAGATCATGAACCTTGGCATTAACAAATGAGTCGGAATCACCCGCTGCATAATGTTCACTCTCTCGTTGCAATACGGGAAAATCAGGTAATATTCCAGTGCCTTCGATTGAACGGCCACTAGGTGTGTAGTATTTCGCTGTTGTCAGTTTTAAGGCAGTTTGACCATCACCAAGTGGAATGAGAGATTGTACTGAGCCTTTACCATATGAGCGAGTGCCAACTAATTGCGCTCTATGATTGTCTTGCAGTGCACCAGCCAATATTTCAGCCGCTGAGGCTGAGCCTTCATTAATCATAACAATAATAGGTGCGCCATTAAGTACATCACCTTCTTGCGCGTAATATTCTTGATTTGCTTCGGCAAAGCGTCCTTTAGTACTGACAATCACACCACTTTCTAAAAATAAATCAGAGATTTCGATTGCACTGTCTAAGATACCACCGGGGTTGTCACGTAAATCGATGATTAAACCATTGATATCACCCGCGACTATTTGTGAAAGATGCGCTAACTCTTTTGCAACGTCATAAAGGGTATGATTATTAAAGTTAATAATTCGAAGATACGCTACGCCTTGATTATTAATGCTTCCTCTGACGCTTTTAAGGTCAATTTTTTTGCGCTCTACCTCAAAAAACAAAGGGTCTAGATGTCCGCTGCGAGCAATTGTGAGTGTAACTTGTGGTTGCTGTTTTTGGTTAATTAATTGCGATACATGTTTGATGGTTTGGTTAATAACCGAAGTACCATTAACTTTAAGTAATATGTCACCTTTAATTAAACCAGCAGTATGAGCTGGGGAATTTTCTACAGCAGCGACAATCACTATGTGCTCTTCACGTTGCTCAACCTCAATACCCAATCCGGTATAGCGACCATTCGCAACGTTAAAAAGTGCTTCAAGCTCGTTTTGATCGAGAAACTCAGAGTGGGGGTCGAGCTGTTTAAAAATAGACTCAATTGCATGTTGGTTGAGCTTTTTAGCATCAATATCATCAACGTAAAAATGTTGAATATTCGCTAAAACTTCAGCAATTGAAACTTGTGCGGCTGCTTTTGATTCAGCCCACGCAGGTGCGAATGAAATAACACAAACCAAAATGCTTATTTTTAATGTGTTAAGAAAAAAAGTCATTGGCTCACTCCTCAAATGAGGTGTAGCCAATTTTGAATCCTAAATTCGTCTACACCATTTAACAGGGTTTACCGCTCTTCCCTTATGCCGTATTTCAAAGTATAGACTAGGATTTGATTGTCCACCGCTTTGTCCGACTAATGCGATTTGTTCGCCAGCTTTAACTTTATCACCAACGTCTTTTAAAAGTGCTTGGCTGTGGCCGTAAAGACTCATAAATCCTTTACCATGATCGACGACAATTACCCAGCCAAACCCTTTTAGCCAATCAGCAAAAAGTACCTGGCCATCTGCAATTGTTTTAACTGGTGCGCCTTCCTTGCCACTCATAAGTACGCCTTTCCATTTCAGGCTGCCATGCTTTTTTTGACCAAAACGGTGTGTGAGCTTGCCACGGGAAGGCCAATCTAATTTGCCTTTGCGTTTTTGTAAGCCAACCAGCTTTACTTCGCTTTGGGCTAAGTCACGACTGAGTTGTTCTAACGTTTGTTTTAAAACTTGTTCATTTTGTTTTAAATAAACCAGTTGTGATTGTGTTTTTTGTAATGTTCTTTTTAGCGTATTGAATTCTGCCTTTTGCTCTTTTTTTGCAATCAGTAAGGCATTTTGTTGTTCTTCTTGTGTGCTTAAAAGTGCTTCGAGCTGAACCTGATTTTGCGCTAACAACTGACGGCTGTTTTCTAATTCAATTAAGGTTGCTTTTAGCTTTTCAAGTTCTTTTATTCGTGCATTATTAAGGTATTGATAGTAATTAAGCGTGCGCTCTACATGTTGCACTTGATCTTGGCTGAGCAATAATTTTCCATAATCATGGTTGCCCGTCATAAACGCACTTTTAAGTTGAGCTGCAAGGGCGGCTTGCTGCTTTGCTTTATCACTTTCAAGCGATTTAATTTTATCTTTTAGAGTGGCTTGCTCGGTAAGGTTTAACTCAACGTCAAACTTAAGTTGTTTGAGTTTTTTTGAACTGGCGGCAATTGCTACATCTGCTTTTTTTAGGGCTTGTTCAATTGTGTTTAGCAGTGCCTGTTGCTCTTTAAATGTTTTATTAGTGTCTTTGAGTTGCTGTTGGACTTGGTTTAAATCGTCTTTAGTACGCTCAGTATTAGCTTGTATGGAACAAGCTAATACTGACAAAACAAAAAATAAATAAGAGCAGCGCATTGGTTAGTTTAACTTCATAATTGTTTCACCAGTCATTTCGTCTGGTTGTTCCATACCCATTAAATGAAGCATTGTAGGTGCCACATCGCTTAATTTCTTTCCTGTTAGCGCAGTGGCATTTCGACCAACGTAGATAAATGGTACTGGTTCGCTGGTGTGCGCGGTATGTGCTTGACCTGTATTTGGGTTGACCATTTGCTCAGCGTTACCGTGGTCGGCCGTGATAAGCGCTTCTGCGCCTGTTTTTTCTAACGCTTCAACTACACGACCAATACAGCTATCTACGGCTTCACACGCTTTAACCGCAGCGTCGAATACTCCTGAATGACCAACCATATCACCATTCGGGTAGTTACAAATAATTGCATCGTATTTACCAGACTCGATTGCCTCAACTAGCTTGTCAGTAAGCATTGTCGAGTTCATTTCTGGTTGTAAGTCATAGGTTGCCACTTGTGGTGATGGTATTAAAATACGTTCTTCACCGTTGAATTCAGCTTCGCGTCCACCGCTAAAGAAAAAGGTTACATGTGCATATTTTTCGGTTTCAGAAATACGCAACTGGGTTTTATCATGTTTTTCTAACCATTCGCCAAATACATTGGCAAGTTTTTCCGGTGGGAAGGCAACGCTTGTTTTAATATCCGCTGCATATTCAGTTAACATAACAAAGTCAGCAAGCTTGGGTGCCTTTTGTTTGGTAAAGCCTGCGAAGTCTGCATCGACAAAAGCGCGAGTCATCTGACGTGCTCTGTCTGCACGGAAATTCATAAACAATACTGCGTCGCCATCATTGATGGTAGCAGCTGCACCGTCTTCTAAAATAGTTGAGGCAGACACAAATTCATCGTTTTCATCACGCTCATAAGCCGCATTTAAAGCATCTAAAGGGTTGTTGAAACTGTACTCAGATTGACCTAGCGTCATTAGGTTATAAGCGCTTTCAACACGTTCCCAGCGGTTATCTCGGTCCATTGCAAAATAACGGCCTACTAAACTGGCGATTTGACCAACGCCAAGTGCTTCACATTTAGCAACAATATCTTTAATTGGCTGCTCTGCGCTTCGCGGCGCAGTGTCACGGCCGTCTAAAAAGCCGTGAACGTAAATTTTCTTAGCGCCACGTTTTGCTGCAACTTCAATAGCAGCAGTAATATGTTCATGATGAGAATGCACGCCACCTGGGCTTAAAAGTCCCATTAGGTGAACGGCCTTATTGTTTGCAACCGCTTTATCGATGGCATTAACTATGGCAGGGTTTTCTGCAAACTCGCCATCGTCAATTGCTTTGGTAATACGTGTAAAGTCTTGATAGACAATGCGACCTGCCCCTAAATTGACATGGCCAACTTCAGAATTACCCATTTGACCATGAGGTAAGCCTACATCTAAACCAGAACCTGAAATAAGTGTGCTTGGGTATTCTTTCCATAGACGATCCATAACCGGTGTATTTGCAGCTAAAATTGCATTACTTTCGGTTTTTTCACTGTATCCCCAACCATCTAAGATAATCAGCACTAATGGTTTTTTCTGTAAAGACATTCTCATTCCTCATTCAAATAGAATTGCGCGAAGCACTGCGCTTAAAATAGCCGGTCTTTTATATCATTTTTTCACCGCGGATTCAGCAGTTAAGCTGCATGCTTTTAAAATTTTCAATTGAAACCCTAGCAGAGCTAGAATTTAGTTATATCATCCGTGTATACTTGGCCACTTTTAATGTAAAGAAAAATTGAGAATGTAATGGCACAATTTGTCGAATTTGTTACTAACAACCTGATTTTATGTTTAATTTGGGTTGGCTTATTAGGCGCCATTGTTCTTGGGTGGTTTAAATCACGCTTTTCGGCGATAAAACAGGTTAACCCTCAACAACTCACACATTTAGTGAACCGTGAAGACGGTCGTGTTGTTGATATACGTGCCTTAAAAGACTTTAACCAAGGTCATATTGCGGGCAGTGTTCACCTTGCAGCAGAAAAAGCAAAACAAGGTGAATTTGTTGGCCTTGAAAAGTTTAAATCTGACCCAATTATCTTGGTATGTGTTTCAGGTATGACTGCACAGTCTATTGCAAATGGGCTGGTTAAAGCTGGTTATGAACAAGTAAACGTTTTATCGGGTGGTATTACCGCTTGGCAAAATGCAAACTTGCCGCTTACAACAGGAAAATAATCATGGCGAACATTGTTATATACACTAAACCAACTTGTCCTTTCTGTATTAGAGCCAAAATGCTACTAACACAAAAAGGCGTTGAGTTTTCTGAGATTGATATTGCAGCTCAACCAGAACTTCGCGATGAAATGATTGCAAAAGCAAACGGTGGTTACACCGTACCGCAAATATTTATTAATGACCAACATATTGGTGGTTGTGATGATATGTTTGCACTAAACGATGCGGGTCGTTTGGATAACTTGCTTGTTTAAAACAAAATTTAGGAAATTAAAATGACAGAAGAGAATCAAAACTTAGGCGCAGAACAACAAGCAGAAGGTCCTCAGTTTGCAGTTCAACGTATTTATGTAAAAGACGTTTCATTTGAAACACCAAATTCACCTGCTATCTTCCAAAAAGAGTGGGCACCAGAAGTTAAACTTGACTTAGATACGCGTTCAAACAAGCTAGATGAAGGTGTTTTTGAAGTAGTACTTTCAGTGACTGTTCATGCGACTATTGGTGAAGAAACAGCATTCTTATGTGAAGTTCAACAAGCAGGTATTTTTGCAATTGGCGTTGCGAATGAAGGCCAATTAGCTCATATGCTTGGTGCTTTCTGTCCTAACGTGTTATTCCCATATGCACGTGAAACAGTGTCAAACATGGTTAACCGTGGCACTTTCCCACAGTTAAACCTTGCACCAGTTAACTTTGATGCATTATTTGCACAATATGTGCAACAACAAGCATCACAAACTGCTGACGCATAATTTTATATGACTACTTCAGCAGAAAATGCTGTTGCAGTACTAGGGGCGGGCTCTTACGGGACCGCCCTTGCTATTTGTTTTGCTCGTAACGGACACGATGTAGTTCTTTGGGGACGAAACAAAGAACATATCGATGAGCTCGCAACAGCGCGTGAAAATCAGCGTTACTTAGCGGGTGCAGCATTTCCAGATACTTTGACATTGAACGATGACCTGGCAAATACAGTGTCCTCTTCAGATGTGGTGCTGGTGGTTGTTCCTAGTCATGCATTTGCCGATACATTGGCTGCAATTAAACCTCATTTAAGACCTTCAGCAAGTATATTATGGGCAACCAAGGGGCTTGAACCAAATACAGGGCGCCTTCTTCAACAAGTTGCCGCTGAAGTACTTGGGGATGAAGTTAGTTTAGGTGTGTTATCTGGACCAACGTTCGCTAAAGAAATGGCAATTGGTTTACCTACTGCAATTTCCCTTTCATCTGCTGATACACAACTCGTTGATGATGTATCAGAAATGCTGCATTGTGGCCGTTCATTTAGAGTGTACTCAAACGACGACTTAGTCGGTGTACAACTTGGTGGTGCAATCAAAAATGTGATTGCAATAGGTGCTGGCATCTCTGATGGTTTTGGCTTTGGTGCCAATGCACGTACGGCACTGATCACGCGAGGCCTGGCTGAAATGACGCGTTTAGGTGTTGCCCTAGGTGCAAAAACGGAAACTTTTATGGGCATGGCGGGGCTTGGTGATTTAATCCTTACCTGTACCGACAACCAGTCGCGTAATCGCCGTTTTGGCTTGGCATTAGGTAAAGGCCAATCGGTTGAACAAGCGCAGCAAGAAATTGGACAGGTGGTTGAAGGCTATCGCAATACCAAAGAGGTATTCTTATTAGCTGAACGCATCGGCATCGAAATGCCGATTTGTGAACAAATTTACAATGTGCTTTATAAAGGACAAGATGTAAAATTGGCAGCAATGAACTTGCTTGGTCGACAGAAAAAAGCAGAAGCTTAATTTTAATAAAGGCTTTAACTCGGGTTAAAGCCTTTTTATTATCAATTACTTAATTCGATTTAGGTTGGTTAATCAATACCTTTGTTTGCTCAATAAACTTTTCCAGTTGATCACAAGGCAAGGGTTTACTAAAAAAGTAGCCCTGTACCACATCACACCCCATAACATGTAAAAAATAAGATTGTGCTTCGGTTTCAACACCTTCTGCAACCACATCAATATTGAGGTATTTGGCTAGCCGAATAATAGTTGCTGTAATATTTCTATCTTGTTCAGAGTGTTCGATATCTACCACAAATGAGCGATCAATTTTAAGCCGATCAATAGGGAATTTTTTCAAATAACTTAATGAGGAATGGCCAGTACCAAAATCATCTAGTGCAATTGTAAAGCCTAAGCGTTTTAACTTATGCATTTGTTGTAGCGCAAATTCAGGGTCATTCATCATTACACTTTCAGTGATCTCGAGTTCCATGCAATCACCAGTGATTTGATATTTTTGCAAGTAATTTGTTAAATCTTCAATTAAGTCAGAACGTTGAAAGTGAATTGCGGATAAATTTAAAGCAATTCTGCCATTGATTTGCACACCTTTAGTTTGCCATTGTTTAATCTGGCGGCAACATACCTCAATTAATACTCTTGTTAATGGAATAATGGCATTGTTGGCTTCTGCCACAGAGATAAATTGCGCAGGGCTACGAATTTCATTATTACCATCAGGCCAACGGGCAAGCGCTTCAACACCACATACCTGATTAGTTCGAGTATTAAATTTGGGTTGATAATATAAGGTGAATTCTTTATCGATAATGGCGCGATTAATTTCGTTTTCGATAGACAAGGATGCAGGGGTATGGGTTTTAATTGCTCGATTAAAGATTTGAAAGGTGTTTTTACCATTAGCTTTGGCGTGTTGCAGTGCTGAATCGGCACTGCGTAGTATCGATTCACTATCAAATCCGTTGTCAGGATAAATGGCAGCACCAATGCTTGCCGATAAACAAAGCTCTATATCATCAAGTCGTATCGTTCTGGCAAGTTCTGAAAGTAGTTTTTCGCATAGACTCTTAATATTGAAGATGTTTAATGGCGAAAAAATATGGGGAGGAAGTAAAATTCCAAACTCATCTCCACCAAGATTGGCAAGTGTGTAGTTAGGAGGGAGTGTTTGTTCGAGCCTTTGCGCCGCTAATTTCAGTACTCTATCGCCATAGCTATGACCTAGACCATCATTTATTTTGAAAAAGTTGTCTAGATTAACAATCAAAACACAAAATTCAGGTTGAGTACTTGAACTCGCGTTAATGGCAAGAATGAGCTGTTCCATAAAAACGGTTCGATTAAGTAACCCCGTTATTTGATCGCGAGTAGCGAGGTGTCTGAGTTGTTTTTCTTGTTGCTTTTGTTGAGTGATATCCTTAAACATACCGATATAGTGTATTTTAGTAAGCAACCCTAATGTGCTTGAGAGCCTAATTTTGGTGATATTCAGTGAAATTGCCATCAACTCAGTATTTTTTCGTTTACTCCAAAGTTCCCCTGACCAAGACCCTTTTTCTTGAATGGCGCGTTTGATTATGTGTTCTAGTTTGGTATTACGTGTTTCCCCATCAAATACTTTCAGTTGCTTGCCGTAAACGTCTTCGGCAGAGAAGCCTGTAAGCGTATAAAACGTTTTGTTTGTATTGATAACTTTAAGGTTTTCATCGCAAATCCAAACCGCTTCCTGAGTTTGTGCTAGCAGAGCAGATGTAAGGCCGTATTGTCTATTTTTTCGATGCTTAAACCACCAAAAACTGGACATTAAAGCTAAGAAACTTAAGAGTATAAGAGTTGCGATTTTCCAGACATTAAAGTCAAAATAGCTATGAGTGATTGTTAGATTGATAGGCTGTTGATTTAAGCCATTTCGATTAACGACTTTCAGAGTATTTAAGGAGCTGTTAATAACATGGAATGTTAGGGTATTTTGTCCAACTGGCAAGGCTATCCAAGGAGAGCTGGGCGAAAATCGGTAGCTAAGTGCAAGCCCTGTTGTCGGTATTTCGCTATCATAAAAAGAAAGTGTAACTTGTGTCTCTTCCTCAGTTAGTGTGATGTTGTGACTGATAATATTATGATGCGTATTGTTTAAACTTATACTGTTTAGTTTTAGCCCTGTTAACGGGGTAATTGCTGGGGCGCTATTTAATGGATACGAGAAAACGTTTTCACCAGTAACAAAGAGCTGTTGTTCGTTATAGAAAAAATCAAAATCGCTTCTTAATAGATTAGTGTTATTTAAATAGGTGACTACTTGTTCAAATTCAGCATCAAATAATAATGTTTGAAAAGGTGTTTTGAGCCAAATATAACGACCGCCATTATGATTTAAATTTGTCACAGTGGTGTTTAGTAATTGCTTTGATTGCCAGTTGTCACCCTGCTTTTCTAGTAGCCAAAATCCTGTATTAGTTGATACGAAAAACTTACCTTTAAAAACACTAGCAAACTCTATTTCCCCTATCTGTGATGTGGAATTAAAGAGTGCAAAGGTAAGCTCACCAGTGTTTCGGTATATTCCTTCTTTGGTTACGATAAAAGGAGGGCTCTGTATATCTCCTATTAGCGCAATAGATTGCTTAAATGGAAACTTAGTTTGCAATTGTTGAGTAAGAAGATCAAAAGTGTAGACAAACTGAGCATCTGAAAACCAAATTTCTCCTCGGTTTGTTAAATAAAACTGTTTAATACCGCGATGGTTTATCAACTGGATAAGTTGTTCGGTGGCTAGGTGATAACGCCATAAGCCAGATTCATTTTTTATATATAGGTACTTATTCTGCCACTGTATTTCTTGAATTGACTGATGCGCTAATTTGTCGCTAAAAAGCGAGCTTAAGTTGTCAGAAGTGAGCTTAAGTTGATTGTATGAAGTTAAAAACCAGCTATTATTTTGGTGTTTTAAAAGTATGTGATTATTTTCAACCGGAAAGACGTGGGTTATTAAAGGCAGATCTAGGGGTCTCAGGTTTTTACTGTCTGTTTGAAAAAGAAATAGATTACCTTCGCTTTGCAGTATTAACGACGAACCATCGATAGGCGTGATTGCATCGATGGGTATTTCGAGACCGACTGATGCAATATTCGTTAGATTAGCGTCAATATAGCTAAGGGTGTTATTTTGGGTAAACCATAGCCTACTTTTTCGGTCTAGAAACATTGTTTTGATGGGATTATTTAATTTGAAACGTTTGCTTATATGAAGCTGATTTTCAAAATACAGCAGTTCACTTGCATTAGTTAATAACCAAAAGGAAGTATCACTGATAATTTCGAAATCATGAATTAGTACATTCAATTCACTTGTTAGGTTTTCTATTTTTTCTGAATAGGGCAGGTATCTAAATAAGTTTCCTTTGCTAATAAAGTATAACTGTTGTTGTTTGGTTTTGAGCTTTTCGACATGCTCATCTACAAGCATATGCGAGGTTTGATTGAGTAAGTCATATTTAATGAGTTGATTATCGGTTGCCAAAAATAGTTGGTTGTTTACCCTTGATAACTCTTTAAAAGTTGATGAATTGTAGTCTTGAAGCAGTGACTTATCGGCTTTAGCTAAGTTTTCTTTGGAAAAAATGTATAAACCTTCATGGCTAGCAATTAGAGAGGCACCATTAGGCAGCGATACAAGATCGTTTATTGCGATATTATGTTGCTTAAACTCAGTTAGGGAAGTGAGTTTTTGTGCTAAATCATCATTTGCAACAGTCTTAAATGTTGTAAAAATACAAAGAAATAATATTAAGCAAACTTGAAATAATATTGGGCGCTTCAATTAAATTGTCTAGCTAGTGTTTTTCATTTAGCTTAGTTTAATTTTTGCAAAGTGCGAATTGAAAGCGCCTTTAAAACCAAGGTGTGAGACTTTTTATACAGCACCCTCAAAATCAAACTGACGCCATGCCTCATAGACAAATACAGCGACAGCGTTTGATAAATTCATACTGCGACTGTCAGGCATCATTGGAATGCGTAAACGTTGCTCCGTTGGCAAAGATTCAATTAGGTCGTTTGGCAAGCCTCGTGTTTCTGGACCAAATAGAAGACAATCGCCACGTTCAAATTGCGCTTTGTGATAGTGGCCTGATCCTTTGGTTGTACATGCAAAAACACGTTTAGGTTGTGTTTTGTCTAAAAAGGCTTCCAAACTTGCATGACGTTCTATATGACTGAATTCATGATAATCTAACCCAGCACGACGCACGCGTTTGTCATCCCAATCAAAGCCAAGAGGCTCAATTAAATGGAGTTTAAAACCACTGTTAGCACATAAACGAATAATGTTACCTGTGTTAGGTGGAATCTCAGGTTGGTAGAGCACAATATCTAGCATTTTAAACCTTCGGAATAATGTTTTTTATTAGTTTATCAAAGCTTTTATGTTCGATACTATAAGTATTCGCTTTGAAAGTTCTATACACGCGGAAATGAAAGAGAAAGATTATGCATATTGGGTCAAACTCTCGAGCAGTTTGACATTAGTCTTAGCCAGCACCATGGTTGCAGCTAAATTTTGGGCGTGGCTTTCAACCGGCTCAACTACCATGCTTGGATCACTAACAGATTCATTGTTAGATATTACCGCTTCGGCAATTAATTTTTGGGTACTCAGAATTGCGCTAGTACCCGCAGATGACGATCATCGTTTTGGTCATGGTAAGGCCGAATCTCTTGTTGGTTTAGGTCAAGCTGCATTTATAGCAGGCAGTGCATGTTTACTGGCGTTTTATGGTATTGAGCGTCTTTTAAACCCCGTTACCAGCGAAGCTGTTATGACTGGTGTAGCAGTGAGTATTTATGCCGTTTTTTGTACGCTGCTTATCATAGCAGTGCAGCAGTGGGCATTAAGACAAACAAAGTCAGTGGCGATAAAAGCAGATTCAGTTCATTACAAAGGTGATCTATTGCTAAACCTAAGTGTTATTGTGGCACTTGTGCTTGCAAATATGGGTTGGGTTTACAGTGATGGCATTTTTACCTTACTGATCTCAGGATACCTTTTTTACAATGCCTTTGATGTTGCTCGTGAATCAACCGATTATCTAATGGATAAAGAGCTTGATGATGAAGTAAAAAATGATATAGAAACAGCTATCTTAGCCCATAACGAAGTACTTGGTTTTCATGACTTGCGAACGCGTCAAAGCGGTCCGACAAAGTTTATTCAATTGCATTTGGAACTGGATAGTAAGTTAACGTTAGCACATGCCCATCGTATTTCAGAGGAAGTTGAAACATCGCTTCACCGTATTATTGAAGGCGAAGTTGATGTACTTATTCACAAAGATCCATTTTAAAAAAGTCGAATATATCTTGCAGCGCCTTATCGCGAATGAGATCTTGCTCAAATAAGATTTCATGCCAACTATCTTGATAGACTTTTTTGGTGATTAATTCGTTTTTGCTGACAATCTGATTTTGTGCTTGGTTATCCACAATTGTATCTTTTTCGGCCTGAAGTAATAAAACTGGCAATGATGCTGATGCTGGTGTTGATTTTATTTGCTCAATAGCCGTAAATGCCTGCTTTAGCCATCCAACGGTGACTCCACCTAAGCGTAAGTCTGGGTTTTCTTTATAAAGTTGACGAAATACACGATATCGCGTTTCATTTTGCATTAATTGGTTATTTAAAAAGGGTTTATCTTGATAGCCTGCTTGCCCTAAAAAGTAATGTTTATTGAGTCCTATAAGACTTAGAGTATTGACTATCAACTTTGCCAACCAAGCTGGGATGTTTGGGGTAGGAATACCAAACATAGGTGCGCTTAATACCGCTTTGGTGAAGGGGTGTGGGTTATTAGCAAGGTACAGGTAACTGATGGCTGCCCCCATTGAATGAGCAAGCAAAAAGTGCTCACCTTGCCAATTGCTTTTTACGACTTGTTCAACGAAAAGAGCGAGGCCGTCGATATAATCATTAAAACTGTGAATATAGCCTTTTTCTGCAACTGGCAACAAACGAGTAGAAAGTCCTTGACCGAGATGATCAAACATAAATACAGCAAAGCCTTGTGAATAAAAGTCGTAGGCTATTTCTTGGTATTTTAAGTAACTCTCACAGCGTCCATTGACAATTGTGACTGCAGCTTTTGCATTTTTTGGGGCAATGTAAGCGTAATGAATTTGATTGCCATGAAAGCTTAAGCTTGCTTGTGTAAGCCCTTGCCAAAGTTGTTCAATTTTATGTTGTTTCGTCATCTTTAAGTGAAATGGTTACATTTAATCCTGAGTTTTGCTTATTTTTTAATGAAATAGTGCCTTGGTGTAATTCAATTGCTTGTTTGGCAATTGCAAGGCCAAGACCTGCACCACCGCTTTGTCTTTCTCGAGATTGTGAAGCGCGGTAAAAAGGTTCCAATAAAAACGGTAGGTCTGCTTCACTAACGCCCTCGCCATCATCACAAATATTAATAATAACCATATTTGGCTGATCAGTTATCTCACACTGAATGGCTGATTTACTGTATTTTATGGCATTTCTGAGTATGTTTTCAAAAGCACTTGCAATTAAAGCTGCGTCAAGTTGTAGGTGTTTCTTACTTGTGCCAATAACCTTAAGTACTTTGTGCTGTTGTTCAGCCTCAAATTCCGCGTCTTTGAGTACTTGCTGTAATATGCTTTGGAGAGATTGTTGTTCTTTTTCAATGTATTGATTATTAGCTTCTAAGCGCGAAAGTTTTAACACATCAGAGATCATTTTTTCCAAGTTATTCGCTTCTTTCTCAATGCGTGAAAGGTAACTGGCCTGTTCGCTTGATTGCTTTAATTGAGCAAGTCCAGTTGCCATTTGCAAGCGGGTTAATGGAGAACGTAACTCGTGAGAAATATCCGCCATTAGCCGTTTTTGGCTGCTTACTAAGAGCTCTAAGCGTTGCGCCATTAAATTAAAGTCTTTCGCCAGTGTTGTGAGTTCGTCGCCTGACTCAGAGCTTACAGCTACGCGAGTATCGAGTTGACCACTGGCAAGCTGGGAAGTCGCTCGCTTTAATGCATTTATTGGGTTAATTAATACACGGCTGAACAGTAAGCTGAGTAATAAGGTTGCGCCAATCATAACCAAGATTTTTAACCATAGTGGCATGAGCATAATACGAATGCCTAAAGGGGGAGAGCGCCAGGGCTCAATTTCATACATTAGGTAAACTTGATCTTGATAGTTAATTGTTACCGGACCTAATGCACGGTACTCTGCTGTAGTGATTATTTGCGGTGTTAGTTGTTGAGTGAAAGCCAATAATCCAACATCCGGTTGCGTTTTAATTGGTTGATTAAAAAAAGCGGTATTACTTTCAGGCAAAGTAAAATAAAGTAGGCGATGACGTGAAATACGCGGATGGCCAGCTAATTGCGCTAGTGTTTTCTCTTCTTTTTTTAAATGTGCTCTTTCTAAACCCATTGCTAAGCGCTTTAAATTTTCTAATTTGGGACCACGAAGATTGCGGCTTTCAACACTGTTTTCAGTAAGTTGACTAAATAAGAAAAGCACAGCAAAAGTACATAATATGGTGAGCCAAAACCAACCAAAAATTTTAAAAAAGAGGTAGTTTCTTGGATTGAATAACTTCAGCATCAAACACCGCCAAGTAAAATATAGCCAGCGCCACGTACCGTTTTAATTTTTTCTTGTTCTATGTGTTCTGCGATCTTTTTTCTAATATTGCTGACATGCATGTCAATGGAACGGTCAAAAGCAGCGAGTTTTCTGCCAAGTACTTGCTCACTGATAGTTTCTTTACTGACTATTTCCCCTTGGTTTTTAAGCAATAAAAATAGTATTTCGAATTCGGTACCGGTAAGTTCTATCTTTTGCTCGGCAGCAAATGCTTCACGGGTATGAGGTGCGAGACGTATACCATTTTCTTCAAATGTATTATTTGTTTGTAGCTGTTGAATATTTTCGATGCGACGCGTAATAGCTTTAACACGAGCTAAAAGCTCTCTATGATTGAAAGGCTTAGGTAAATAGTCGTCAGCACCAAGCTCAAGACCAAAAATTCGGTCAAAATCTTCACCTTTTGCAGTCAACATAATGACAGGAGTTAATTTGCTTTGACGTAATTGTTTTAATACTTCAAAACCATCAATACCAGGCAACATTACATCGAGTAGAATAACATCATAATCATGCGATTTAGCCTCAGCTAAGCCTGTATCACCTCTGTGCAAGGCAGTTATTGAAAAGCCATGTGATGAAAGGTATTCAGTAAGTAATTCTACTAGTTCTGTATCGTCATCGATTAAAAGAATATTCATGCGAAACCCTAATTAAACTGCTTTTAATAGCATTTTAAGTGCTTTTAAGTATGGCCAAAAGCAATTTACATAACCTTTACATTGCTTTGCGTTGCTTTTCATTACGCCTGTTAAAGTAACCATAACACCAAAAGAGACCTAACTGGAGAAATGTTATGAACGTAAAGCTATTAATCTCATCTATTGTCATTGCTGTTGCCGTATTTTCAAGCACTGCTGTGCTAGCTAAAGGGCATAAATCAGGAGTGAATATGTACCGAATGCTTTTATCGGAACGCGCGGCAGAAAAGTTGGATTTAACAGTTACTCAGCAAGCGAAAATTAAAAGTATTGCTGAATCAGAAAAAGCAGCCATTGAGTTGTTTAAAAACACCAAATCGACAAAACGCAATGAAGTAAAAACAATTGTACAGGCAGAAGTTTTTGATGAAGTTGCATTTCGCCAGGCATTTTTGGCAGGTCAGAATGAGCGCTTAGAATTAGCTGTTTTGAAAGCAAAAAACAAAAATGCGGTGTGGAATACCCTAACACTGGAACAACAGGAAAAAATCGAATCGATGATGAAAAAACGTAAAGCCAAAATGGCTAAAAAGCGCGAAAAGTAGCGCAATAGAAATAGAGTGCAACTACTCATTTTGCACTCTAATCTTTTATAAAATAGAGGTCATTCTTTGAAAAAACCTTCTTGATTAGCGGCGAGCAATGCTTCTATATCTTCGATGGTATCGGGGGTTAATGTTTGCTCTGGTGTTAATGGTGTTGAAATTGTGTGATTTTCCTCAGACCATTCACCTAAATCAATAAGTTGGCAGCGCTTTGAGCAAAAAGGGCGAAATTCAGACGAAGCTTGCCAAATAACTTCTTTCTTACAAGTAGGGCAGTTTACAGATGTAGGCACGAGTTAATTCCATTGTTCAATAATAGCCGAATGGTAGATAATTACGTATTCATAGTAAAGGCATCGACCCAAACTAAAGATGATTAATAACTAGTCACTCGATTGATTTCAGCTAGGCTCGTGACCCCTTTTGCTGCTTTTTCTAAGCCAGACAATCTTAAATTGTTAAAACCACTTTCAAGTGATGCTTTTGCAATATCAAGAGAGTTGCCTCCGGACATAATAATTTGTGAAATCTGGGGCGTAATTTTCATTACTTCATAGATACCAACACGGCCTTTATAACCTTCAGTGCAGTGCTCACAGCCAACAGCTTTATATAGGGTTATAGAAGCAATTTGCTGTTCAGAAAAACCTTGTGACTTTAACTCTTCCACGGGTAACTGTTCTGGTGTTTTACAATTATTGCAAAGCCGACGCGCTAGTCTTTGCGCTATGATAAGACTGATTGAACTTGCAACATTGTATGCTGGAACTCCCATATTAAGTAGACGTGTAAGTGTTTCTGGTGCTGAGTTAGTGTGAAGTGTACTTAGCACTAAGTGACCGGTTTGAGCAGCTTTTATGGCAATTTCGGCGGTTTCTAAGT
This sequence comes from Pseudoalteromonas piratica, assembly GCF_000788395.1. Lineage (NCBI taxonomy): Bacteria > Pseudomonadati > Pseudomonadota > Gammaproteobacteria > Alteromonadales > Pseudoalteromonadaceae > Pseudoalteromonas > Pseudoalteromonas piratica. The sequence goes on along the minus strand of NZ_CP009888.1, from coordinate 3,013,270 downwards.
CACGGATCTCACCAACCATAACAATATCAGGATCTTGACGTAAAAATGCACGCAGTGCATTGGCAAATGTCATATCAGCTTTGGGGTTGATCTGTACTTGGTTTACACCTACTAAGTTTATTTCGACGGGATCCTCTGCTGTGGATATATTCACTTCGGGTTTGTTTAAAATATTTAAACCCGTGTAAAGTGATACTGTTTTACCTGAACCTGTTGGGCCGGTAACTAAAATCATGCCCTGAGGTTGTGACAGAGCATCCATGTACATGGCTTTTTGTTCTACTTCATAGCCTAATACATCAATGCCTAACATGGCGCTACTAGAATCTAATATACGCATTACAATCTTCTCGCCCCAAAGAGTCGGCAAGGTTGATACACGAAAATCGATACTTTTTTTGGCGGTTATTTTGAGTTTAATGCGGCCATCTTGAGGTTTACGTTTTTCGGCAATATCGAGTCGTGACATTACCTTTACACGGGCTGATATACGCGACGAGAGCATTTGTGGCGGGGATGCTACTTCATGCAAAATACCGTCTATACGAAAGCGAATGCGATAAGATTTTTCATAAGGTTCAAAATGTAAATCGGATGCGCCTTTGCGAATTGCATCCATTAGGATTTTATTGATATAAACAATAATTGGCGCATCATCTTTGTCTGGCGCAGCATCCTCAGATAGGTTTGCTTCGGTATCGCTTACTTCAATATCACCAAACTGTTCAAACTCCTCATCAGAAAGGGCTAGGTCATCGGTTTTACTAAATATTGACTCTATAAATTGCTCAAGTGAGGTGTAATCAACCACTATGGCTTCGGTTTGCAGGCCAGTATTAAATTCAAAGTCTTCAAAGGCATCAAAATCGGTGGGATCAGAGGTGGCTAAAAAGAGCGTGCGGCCGCGTTTACAAAGCGGGATAAGATGATGCTTTTTAACCAACTCTTCGCTGATATTATCAAGGGGCACATTACTTGGATCGACTTTTGATAAATCAAGGCTTGGCAGGTTAAACCAAGCTGAGCAGTATTTAGCTAACTCTTTTGAGGAAAGCTTACTGTTATTAAGAATAAACTCACTGGTGTGGCTATTGGCTGTTGCAGATGTTGATATTTTATCGCTTGGAATAAAACCAAGAGAAACACACTTTCGAATAAGCGGAGAGTTTACATTCATAGTTAGCCCCCAATTTTTCATATAGTTAAGTGTTACTTAGAATGCGGGGATTGCAAGTTTTGCTAATTGACTTGAACTTTAGTCCTGTAAATTTATGCTTGGAAGATTATTTGAAGAGCCAGAGCTAGATATTAGTTTTTAAAACTTAGATGAATTGAGTTTACTTGGCTTTGTGTGTTTTCGATTGATTTACTGTTATCAATTATAATGTCAGCTTTTGCGAGTTTTTCTTCTCTAGGCATTTGTGCTTCTATAATGTTTCTAATTTGCTCTTGCGTCACCTTGTCTCGTTTTGTTGCCCGTGAAATTTGCATTTCTTTGGGAATATCAACCACCACTGTTTTAGCGCACAATTTTTCTAAGCCATTTTCAAATAATAGCGGCGCATCTAACACTACGTAAGGACCTTTTGCTGAATTTAACTGCGCTACGAGCTCTTGGCGGATTAGAGGATGTAATAGGGCGTTTAACCAGGTTTTTGCTTTTGTATCTTGAAAAATAATGTGACGCAGCTGCGCTCGATTTAGTTCGCCTGATGGTAATAAAATGTCATCACCAAATTGGTTTGTAATTTCAATCAGTGCAGGAGAGTTTGGCGAGACAACTTCGCGCGCAATTAAATCGGCATCCACAATGGTTATTCCTAATTGTTGAAAGAAGCCTGATACGGTGGACTTACCAGAAGCAATGCCACCGGTAAGCCCTAAAATTAGCGCGCTCATACTAGGGGGTAATCAAATTAAAATAGGTTGACTGAATCGATTCACCCCAGATAAGTGATATCCACCCAGCAATGGCAATGTAAGGGCCAAATGGAATGGGAGTGGCTTTATCTTTACCTTGAATACTAAGCACTGTAATACCTATCACGGCACCGACTAAGCTCGACATCAGCACAATCATAGGTAGCGCTTGCCAGCCTAAAAGTGCACCAAATACCGCCATTAGCTTAAAATCACCATAGCCCATGCCTTCTTTACCAGTCAGTAATTTAAATACCCAGTAAACAGTCCAAAACACTAAATAACCGGTTACAGCGCCAATAATAGCTTGCGCTGGGTCAATCGTTAGCCCCATAACAGAAGCTAATAATACTAACCAAAGTAACGGTAGGGTGATTTGGTCTGGTAGTAACATATGGTCTATATCAATGAAGATAAGCGTAATTAGGGCATACGTCAGTAGTAAATAAAGCAGCGCTTGTTCAGTTACACCAAAATAATAAGCAATCACTAAACCTGATAAGCCAGTTAAAAGCTCAATACTAGGGTAGCGCACTGATATTTTTTCGCCACAGCAGGCCGCTTTGCCGCGTAAAAATAACCAGCCAAATACAGGTAAGTTATACCACGGCTTTATTTTAGTATTGCAATGCGGGCAGGTAGAGCTTGGTGTAATTAAATTAAATGCTTGACTGCTTGCCTCATAAGGAGTTTTTAAGTTGTCGGCAAGCAGTAAACTGCACTCGGCTTTCCATTCGTTTTCCATCATTTTAGGTAAGCGGTAAATCACTACATTTAAAAAGCTACCAATGCAAATGCTTGCTAAAAATATGGTGAGGTAATAAAACCAGGGTGTTGTTGAAAAAGTCTCTAAAATACTGCTCATGAAAATCTAACCACCAACAATCTTACCTAACTGGAAGATAGGAAGATACATAGCAACAATTAAACCACCAACTAATACACCTAACACAGCCATAATAAGCGGTTCTAAAAGACTTGATAAGCCATCTACAGCATCATCGACTTCAGATTCGTAGATACTTGCAACTTTACCCAGCATTTCGTCAAGTGAACCAGACTCTTCACCAATAGCTACCATTTGAACAACCATATCAGGAAAGATGCCAGAATTCTTCATAGCAAAGTTCATTTGATTACCTGAACTTACTTCATTTTTAATATCTAAAATGGCATCGCGATAAACTGCATTACCTGAAGCGCCAGCAGCTGAATCTAAAGCGTCTACCAAGGGGACACCAGCGGCAAAGGTTGTTGAAAGAGTGCGTGCGTAACGGGCAACAGCAGCTTTATTAAGTATTAGTCCTACAACAGGCAATTTGAGGATAGCTTTATCAGTGTTGTCTCGGACTTGTTTGCTTGATTGGTGGGCGCGCTTAAACAGCATGAAGCCTGCACCAATAATACCAAATACAATCCACCAATAGGCTTGCATAAATTCCGAAATGCCAATAACAAACTGAGTGAAGGCTGGAAGCTCTGCCCCAAAACCGGCAAATACTTGTTCAAATTGTGGTACAACAAAGATAAGGAGAATGACAGTTACTATAAACGCAATGGTTAAAACAGCAACAGGGTAAAACATGGCTTTTTTAATCTTTGACTTCAGTGCTTCAGCCTTTTCTTTATAAAGCGCTACTCGGTCAAAAATTCTGTCCAAAGCACCAGACTGTTCACCGGATTCTACCAAATCACAGTATAGTTCATCAAAATATTTTGGATTTGCTCTGAGGGCTTTGCTTAAGGGATCACCCGCTTTAACTTCATCAGCAATTTTAGTTATGAGCTTTTGTAATGATTTATTCTCTGAACCATTGGCTATCATATCCAGCGCTTGAATAAGTGATACACCTGCCAATAGCATTGTGGCTAATTGGCGAGTGAAAACAGCCATATCTTTGGGTTTGATAGGCTTATCACCATTCATTCCAAATAAAGGTTGTGCTTTCTTTTTAACTTTGGAAGGTGTAATACCTTGTTTTCGTAACTGAGCCTTAACAATCGCAATGTTTGGACCGTTAAGCTCACCTTCCATACGTTTACCCCGAGCGTTAACGCCGACCCAGGAAAATGTGGTTAGGCCTTTGTTATTTTCATTTTTTGCCATACTTTATCCTTAAAAGTGAACCTGTTTATGGTTCAAGCGCCAAACATAGCTATTAGTTTAGCGTTATCTGTTGTTAGGGTCTAGATTGCTTATTAATAACTAGTTACACGGTTGATTTCTGTTATACTCGTTACACCTGATGCTGCTTTCTTTAGACCGGATTTTCTCAAATTATTAATACCTTCTTGTTCTGCGATTGTTGCAATTTCTAAAGAGTTACCACCTTGCATAATCACTTCGGCAATTTTGGGTGTAATTGGCATCACTTCATAAACACCGACTCGCCCTTTATAACCTTCGGTGCATTTATCACAGCCTTCAGCTTTGTATAACTGAATCGAGTTAATTTGCTCTTCTGTAAACCCTAATTTTAGTAATTCTTGCTCCGGTAAATGTTCTGGCTTTTTACATGCAGGGCATAGGCGACGGGCAAGGCGCTGAGCTATAATTAAACTAACTGAGCTTGCTATATTATACGATGGTACACCCATATTCATTAAACGGGTAAGTGTCTCTGGTGCAGAGTTTGTATGAAGTGTGCTTAATACCAAGTGACCTGTTTGTGCCGCTTTTATGGAGATTTCTGCGGTTTCTAGGTCTCGAATCTCCCCCACCATAACGATATCAGGATCTTGACGTAAGAAAGCACGCAGTGCATTAGCGAAGGTCATTTCTGCTTTTGGGTTGATTTGTACTTGGTTAATGCCAACTAAGTTGATTTCTACAGGATCTTCCGCGGTTGAAATATTTCTCTCGGGTTTGTTAAGGATATTTAGGCCTGTGTAGAGAGATACAGTTTTACCTGAACCAGTCGGGCCTGTTACTAAAATCATTCCTTGAGGCTGTGAAAGCGCGTTTAAATAAAGCTCTTTCTGTTCAGGTTCATACCCTAAAACATCGATACCAAGCATGGCACTCGATGAGTCTAAAATACGCATTACTATTTTCTCACCCCACAGCGTTGGAAGGGTGGAAACACGGAAATCGATGCTTTTTTTAGCTGTGATCTTTAGTTTAATTCGACCATCTTGAGGTTTTCGCTTTTCTGCAAGATCTAGCTGTGACATTACCTTAATACGTGCGGAAATCCGGCTTTCTAAGCCTATTGGTGGATTTGCAACTTCATGTAATACACCATCTACACGAAAACGAATACGGTATACATGTTCATAAGGCTCAAAATGTAAGTCTGATGCACCACGTTTAATGGCATCCATTAAAATTTTATTAATATAAACAATAATGGGTGCATCATCTTCTTTATTGCTTATATCGTCATCTTCTTCATCTTTATTATCGACATCGGCACTAATGCCACTGAGTTCACTAAGCTGATCGTCACTTAGCTCAATACCATCACTTTTTTCAAATAATGAATCAATCGCAGCATCGATTTCATCGTAGGCCGCGACAATAACTTCAGTTTGAAGACCGGTATTGAATTCGTAGTCTTCAAATGCGTCAAAGTTAGTAGGGTCTGCGCTCGCTAAATAAAGGGTCTTTCCTTTACAGGAGATTGGTAAAACACGATGTTTTTTGATTAGTTTTTCATTGCGTTCTCTTCCATCAGGCAGAAAAGCAAGGTCAATATTTTTTATTGACAGGTGTGGCGACTGGAAAAGATTTGCTACTTTATTTGATAATTCATTTGCGGTCATACCGCTTGCACTGCAAATAGCTTCAGCAAGAGAGGTGTCTTGGTTTTGAAATGATACAAGTTTGTTTTGATCCAAATAACCAAAATTAACGAGTTTTCTAACAAGTGGTGAACTTAATTGCATAAATGTTATCTTTCTACAGGCGAATTTTTTGACGGTAATTGGAGTTAACTATTTGATATATATTACAGCTAAAAAGGGTCTAGGCTAGTGTTTTATTAAAAAGATATGAAAATAGGACTAGTGCAAAGAAAAAAGCTGACCGAAGTCAGCTTTTTTAAAGCTTTAGCTTATGAGCAAGTTGAAGTCTCAATCGAGCAAGTGTAAGTTGTAGATCCTGGAGATTCTGCAGTTACAGTGAAAGTAGATGTTGTAGTTGTTGGTTTTGCAGAGTAAGCGCCGCATCTTGAATTTGAATAGTCATCAGGTGTGTTGCCTTGATATAAATCAACCGCTGCAGCTTTTGTGTATGCTGTAGCTTCTGCGTGACATGCGTTGTTTGCTGCATCTGCCGTGTAATCGTTATAAGCAGGAAGTGCTACTGCTGCAAGAATACCGATAATTGCAACAACGATCATTAATTCGATAAGTGTGAAACCCTTTTGGGCTGTTTGCTTCATGTTTTTCATAATGTACCTCTAACGAGTGTTTATGGGGCTAAGTTAGTAAAGTGAGCACAGCAGTATGTCTGCAATTACTCATTCCTTTGTTAGTATAGTTAACTTTCTCAAATGAGAAAGTAAGTATTAGTAACTTTTCCCTAAGCGATTAATACCAAACCATAAAAAATTATTAATTTATACTAAAAAACCACTCAAAGGTACTACTTAGTCGGTTCATTTAGGATAAAACTAATTCCTTATTATTAGCCTGTACATCCTGTACTCGCTATTTCTAATGAGATGCTAACACGACAGTTTGTCGTTGTGTAGTCTCTTTTTTTACAATTAGCTTACATGTTCCTAAAATCATACTTAAGGATGATTCCAAATGTATGAAAATGTTTCAACTTGCTAATCACCCGCCATTATTTTCAAAACGCATTGATAAATCAAGCGCTTTTACATGTTTTGTTAAAGCACCTGATGAAATAAAGTCGACACCGGCCTGTGAATAAGTACGTAAGGTCTCTAATGTCATATTGCCTGACACTTCTAGCTTCGCGCGTTTGTTGTTGATTGTTACGGCTTTGTTAATCATTTCTACGGTGAAATTATCAAGCATAATAATATCAGCGCCAGACTCTAGTGCTAGTTGAAGTTCTTCTAAGTTTTCAACCTCTACCTCAACTTTTTTATCGGGATGGTTTGTTTTTGCTTGTGCTACTGCATTCTCAATGCCACCGCACGCAGCAATATGGTTTTCTTTTATTAAGAACGCATCAAATAACCCAATACGATGGTTTTCACCTCCGCCACATTTAACAGCGTATTTTTGTAATAATCGTAATCCAGGAATTGTTTTACGTGTATCCAGTAGTTGGGTACCTGTACCTGCCAACTCTTTTACATAATGAGCAGTCGTTGTTGCTGTACCTGAAAGAGTCTGTACAAAGTTAAGTGCGGTGCGCTCAGCAGTTAAAATGGCGCGAGCATTACCAACTGCAGTAAATAATGTTTGGTTTTCTTCGATGGTATCGCCATCTTCAACAAGTACGTTTACTTCAACGCTAGGGTCAACTTGCTCAAACACTTCTAAGATAAGTTGCTTGCCGCAAAATATACCTGCTTCTCGGGTGATTACTTTTGCATTTGCTTGCTGTGTTTCGGGAATAAGTTGTGCGGTGATATCGCCATCAGCACCTTGGTAGTTTAAGTCTTCGTCGAGTGCAGATTTTACAAGTTGAGAAATTAATTGTTGAGAGAGCGCCATATTCAGAAAGGAAGAAAATTAAAGTTAAGTTAATTTTATCGTGTAGATATGTGATTGGCTACGGTTTTATTTGATTTCAGATTTCAGATTTCAGATTTCAGATTTCAGATTTCAAACTTTTACGATTTAGATTTCTTTCAGCTAATATCAAGATCTGTTAGTCTGGGCATTAAATTCTAAACTCTTACTAAAAGCATGAAAATTGAACAACATGTATTGCAAGGAGTTCGGTTTTTATCGTCTCCACACTTTAATCAGCGTCCCGATGAAGATGATATTTCGTTAATTGTTATTCACAATATTTCATTGCCGGCCGGGCAGTTTGGCTTACCTTATATAACAGAATTGTTTTTGGGTTGTTTAGATTGCAGTGCCGATGAAAGTTTTGCCGATTTGCAAGGCCTAGAAGTGTCTGCTCATTGCCTAATTCGACGTGATGGTAGTGTTATTCAATATGTGCCCTTTAATAAACGCGCATGGCATGCAGGTGTTTCTGAGTATAAAGGTAGGCAAGGGTGTAATGATTTTAGTATCGGTATTGAGCTTGAGGGCAGTGATCATGTTCCTTTCACAAATGCGCAGTATGCTAGTTTGGAAGAGCTAGTCAAAACGCTTATAAAACATTATCCTAGATTAAATAAGGATGAAGTAACAGGGCACAGTGATATTGCCCCTGGGCGTAAAACAGATCCTGGACCTCATTTTGACTGGCAGCGCTTTCGTGCGTTACTTAATCAGTAGAGTACATAATGATTTTAATTTCGGTAATTTTAGCTCTTATCATTGAACGTCTAGCAGCAAAAGAAGATGCATGGCAGCTCGGTACTTATATCAAGCATTACATTAGTGTGAGTGAATCAAATAGCTTGTTCAAAGGGATTTATAAACGTCGCGTTGATTTTCTCGTTTGGTTGCTGCTTCCTGTTTTGTTACTTTTTGCCGTAAGCGAGACATTTGATTTTGTGCTGTTAGAGTTAGCAATCAATGTGGTTGTACTTTTAGTTTGTTTTGGTTGTGCTTATCTACGGGCAAAATACAAAGGCTATTTAAACGCGCTACAAAGGCAAGATACTGAAGCAGCCACATTATACGCATTAGAATTAGGGCAAAAGCGCACGGAGCAACAAGGTGGTGAAACGCTAGGCCAAACAATTGCTTGGATAAACTTTCGTTATTATGGTGCAGTAATCTTTTGGTTTGTAGTGCTCGGGGTATGTGGCGCACTTGCTTATTCCCTTATCCGCCAGCTAGCTGATATTACGCGCAGCGACAAAGAATCTGTTTTTAGAATTCACAAAAAGTTTCTGCACAAAACCCTTTATTGGCTCGATTGGTTACCCGCTCGCATTGTAAGCTTTGGTTATTTAATAATTGGTAACTTTAGTCAAGGCACAGCAACCTATTTAAAATATGTATTCAATTTTTCTGTACCAAACAGACGTGTAATTGGTGATATTGCACTTGCTGCTGAGCGTGTTGAACAAGAATTTATTGGTTGCAGTTTTGAGGCGAAATGCATGGTTCGCCTTGTGAAGCGCAACATGCTTTTAATGTTGGCGGCGATAGCTATTCTTACCTTGCTTGGTTCGGTGAGTTAAAAAAGTATTTGAGGTTTCAGTGTTTTGGTTTCAGCTTTGTTTGCTGAACCCTGAACCCTGAACCCTGAACCCTGAACCCTGAACCCTGAACCCTGAACCCTGAACCCTGAACCCTGAACCCTGAACCCTGAACCCTGAACCCTGAACCCTGAACCCTGAACCCTGAACCCTGAACCCTGAACCCTGAACCCTGAACCCTGAACCCTGAACCCTGAACCCTGAACCCTGAACCCTGAACCCTGAACCCTGAACCCTGAACTTTATCTGGTCTGACCATTTTACTTTTTCCATCAATAAACCACTTTATCTGTTATTTTTTGTCTACGTTTATATTTACATTTCTTAAACTGCAGGGCCTGCAACGCTTTTATTTTGAGTTTTTGAAAAATACCTAGTTCATAATTAGGGCTCTGAATAGTTATGCCATTTATCTTGATAATTTTGACTATTCACCGTATTTCTGATAATTTATGCGCTAATTTTGGTATGACCAATTTACCTTTTGCAGATTTGATACTACATTTGCTTGATCAGGAAAGAGAAATAGAAGGTTACCTCAAAAGCCTATGTCATTTAAGATAAAAGCAGCAAAGCTGTCAGATGTGATTCTAGAGCAACTTGAGAATATGATTCTTGAGGGTTCGCTTGCACCTGGTCAAAAATTGCCTCCAGAACGTGAATTAGCAAAGCAATTTGAGGTGTCTCGTCCTTCTTTGCGTGAAGCCATTCAAAAATTAGAAGCAAGAGGCCTTGTCACTCGCCGTCAGGGCGGTGGTACCTATGTAAAAAACCAACTCGAAGGGGGCATGACAGATCCACTCTTTGATTTGATTTCTAAACACCCCGAATCACAATTTGATTTGCTGGAGTTTCGTCATGCACTAGAGGGTATAGCTGCTTATTATGCTGCTTTGCGTGGCACTGATACCGACTTTGACTATATTTCTAATTGTTTTGATGCCATTGCCACTGCAAATGATATTGAAACACAAGCCCAAATGATTAATGCCTTTCACTTTGCCGTTGCAGAAGCGTCGCATAATGTAGTGCTGTTGCATTTAATTCGTGGAATGAAGTCATTACTTGAGCAAAATATTCAACAAAATTTAATGGTGCTTGTACAAAAATCAGACGTTAAAACGCAACTTGCGGAACACCGCAAAGCGTTGTTTGACGCAGTTATTACAGGACAACCGGATAAAGCGCGTGATGCAAGTAATGCACACTTAGCCTTTATTGAAGAAGCTTTATTGCAAGCGGGTAAAGAGCACTCTCGTATTGAGCGTAGCTTACGTCGTTCGCAAAAAAATTAAACGATTTGAAACATAACTCGATTTATCTGTTAGGGATAAATTTGAATTTAAACATAAGGAACACTCCATATGTCTGAAGTCAATAAAATTGACGTTGACGCGTTAGAAACCCAAGAGTGGTTGCAAGCGCTTGAGTCTGTAGTAAAAGAAGAGGGCGTTGAACGCGCTCAGTTTCTATTAGAGCAAGTATTAGAACAAGCTCGTCTTGATGGCGTTGATATGCCAACAGGTATTACTACAAACTATGTAAATACTATTCCAGCAGATCAAGAGCCTGCATACCCAGGTGACACAACAATTGAACGCCGTATTCGTTCAATCGTTCGTTGGAATGCGATCATGATCGTTTTACGTGCGTCTAAGAAAGACTTAGAGCTAGGCGGCCACATGGCGTCTTACCAGTCTTCGGCTGCATTCTATGAGATGTGTTTCAATCACTTCTTCCGTGCACCAAACGAAAAAGACGGTGGTGATTTAGTTTATTACCAAGGTCACATTTCACCAGGTATCTACGCACGTGCTTTCCTAGAAGGCCGTTTAACTGAAGAGCAACTAGATAACTTCCGTCAAGAAGTAGATGGTAAAGGTATCTCTTCATACCCACACCCTAAGTTAATGCCTGAATTCTGGCAGTTCCCAACAGTTTCTATGGGTTTAGGCCCAATTGCATCAATCTACCAAGCACGTTTCCTTAAATACCTAGAAGGTCGTGGTCTAAAAGAGACTAATGAGCAGCGCGTATATGCGTTCTTAGGTGACGGTGAGATGGATGAGCCAGAATCACGTGGTGCAATTTCTTTCGCTGCGCGTGAGAAATTAGATAACCTTTGTTACCTAATCAACTGTAACCTTCAGCGTCTAGACGGCCCAGTAATGGGTAACGGTAAGATCATTCAAGAACTTGAAGGTCTATTCAAAGGTGCTGGCTGGAACGTAATTAAAGTTGTTTGGGGTGCTGGTTGGGATGCATTACTAGCGAAAGACACAACGGGTAAGCTATTACAGCTTATGAACGAGACAATCGACGGTGACTACCAAACATATAAAGCGAAAGATGGCGCATATGTTCGTGAGCACTTCTTCGGTCGTTACCCAGAAACAGCGGCACTTGTTGCTGATATGACTGATGATGAAATCTTCGCGCTTAAGCGTGGTGGTCACGATACATCTAAGCTTTTCGCAGCTTACAAAGCAGCGCAAGAGACAAAAGGTCGTCCTACTGTAATCCTAGCAAAAACGGTTAAAGGTTACGGTATGGGTGAAGCAGCTGAAGGTAAAAACATTGCCCACCAAGTTAAGAAAATGGACATGACGCACGTTGAACATCTTCGTTCACGTCTTGGTCTTGAAGACTTGGTATCTGATGAGCAAATCAAAGATTTACCATACCTGAAGCTTGAAGAAGGCTCTGCTGAGTATGAATACCTTCACTCACGTCGTAAAGCGCTTCACGGTTACACGCCTCAGCGTTTACCTAACTTCACGCAAGCACTTGAGCTACCAACTTTAGAGCAGTTCAAACCACTACTTGAAGAGCAAAAGCGTGATATCTCTACGACTATGGGTTATGTACGTGCGCTAAATATCTTATTAAAAGATAAAGGCGTAGGTAAAAACATCGTACCTATCATTGCCGATGAAGCACGTACCTTTGGTATGGAAGGTTTATTCCGTCAAATCGGTATTTACAACCCGCATGGCCAGAACTACACGCCTCAAGACCGTGACATCGTTTCTTACTACAAAGAAGCAACATCAGGTCAGGTACTTCAAGAAGGTATCAACGAGCTAGGTGCAATGTCTTCATGGGTTGCGGCTGCAACTTCATATTCGACAAATGACCTACCGATGATCCCATTCTACATCTACTACTCTATGTTCGGTTTCCAACGTGTTGGCGATATGGCGTGGATGGCGGGTGACCAACAGGCGCGTGGTTTCTTACTAGGTGCAACGGCTGGTCGTACAACGCTTAACGGTGAAGGTCTACAGCACGAAGACGGTCACTCGCACATTCAAGCGGGTACGATTCCTAACTGTATTTCTTTCGACCCAACGTTCGTATTTGAAGTTGCGGTAATCCTACAAGACGGTATTCGTCGCATGTACGGTCCTGAACAAGAAAACGTGTTCTACTACCTAACGCTAATGAATGAGAACTACGCACAACCTGCAATGCCAGAAGGTGCGGAAGAAGGTATTCGTAAAGGTATCTACAAGCTAGAAGACAACGCTGGCGACAAAGCACACGTTCAACTAATGGGCTCAGGTACTATCTTAAACGAAGTACGTAAAGCAGGTCAGATCCTAAGCGAAGAGTACGGCATCGGTTCAGATGTATTCTCAGTAACCTCATTCAATGAGCTTGCACGTGACGGTCAAGATGTTGAGCGTTTCAACATGCTTAACCCAGCAGCAGATCAAAAAGTACCTTACATCACATCTGTACTAGGTGAGTCTCCAGCAATTGCTGCAACTGACTACATGAAGAACTATGCAGAGCAAGTACGTGCTTACATGCCAAGCGCATCTTATAAAGTACTTGGTACTGATGGTTACGGTCGTTCAGACAGCCGTGAAAACTTACGTCGTCACTTCGAGGTAAATGCAGGTTACGTAGTAGTCGCTGCACTTACAGAGCTTGTTAAGCAAGGTAAAGTTGACGCATCAGTTGTTGCTGACGCTATCAAGAAATTTGATATCGACACAACGAAAACTAACCCACTATACGCATAAGAGGCAGATAGAATGGCAATCGAAATTCATGTTCCAGACATTGGCGCAGATGAGGTTGAAGTAACTGAGATCCTAGTTAACGTAGGTGACACAGTTGAAGTTGATCAATCTCTTATCACTGTTGAAGGTGATAAAGCTTCAATGGAAGTGCCAGCTGCGCAAGCGGGTACAGTGAAAGAAATTAAAGTAGCTGAAGGCGACACTGTTGCAACTGGCTCTTTAATTATGATTTTTGATGCTGCGGGTGATGCACCTGCAGCAGCCGAGCCTGAAGCACCAGCAGCCCCAGCGGCTGCACCTGCTCCAGCAGCGGCATCTGAATTAGTCGAGGTTCACGTACCAGACATCGGTGGTGACGAGGTTGAAGTAACTGAGATCATGGTTGCTGTAGGCGACGTGGTTGAAGCTGACCAATCAATCTTAAACGTAGAAGGCGACAAGGCTTCTATGGAAGTACCAGCACCATTTGGTGGTACAGTTAAAGAAGTGAAGGTTGAAGTTGGCGGCAAAGTATCAACGGGCTCGTTAGTATTCGTATTTGAAACAGGTGCATCTGCGCCAGCTGCTGCTGAAGCGGCTCCTGCGGCAGCGCCAGCTCCAGCATCGGCGGCAGAACTTAAAGAAGTTTTTGTGCCAGACATCGGCGGTGACGAAGTTGAAGTAACTGAAGTCATGGTTGCGGTAGGGGATGTAGTTGAAGCTGACCAATCAATCTTAAACGTAGAAGGTGATAAGGCCTCTATGGAAGTACCAGCACCATTTGCAGGTACTGTTAAAGAAGTGAAGGTTGAAGTTGGCGGTAAAGTGTCGACTGGTTCTCTTGTTTTTGTATTTGAAACGCAAGGCTCTGCACCTGCTCCTGTAGCGGCACCAGCAGCGGCTGCACCAGCAAAAGCGGCTCCGGCAGCATCTGCGGCAAAACCAGCGCCAGCAGCGGCACCTACAGCTTCAGCACAAAAAGATGAGTTTGTAGCGAACGACCAATACGCACATGCATCACCTGTAGTTCGTCGTCTAGCGCGTGAGTTTGGTGTAAACCTAGCACGTGTTAAAGGCACGGGTCGCAAGAACCGTGTACTTAAAGAAGACGTACAAAACTACGTGAAGGAGTTAGTGAAGCAAGTTGAATCAGGTCAGCTATCTAAAGGTGGCAACACTGGCGGTGGCGAGCTAAACCTAATTCCTTGGCCAAAAGTAGACTTCAGCAAGTTTGGTGAAGTTGAAGAGAAGAAACTTTCTCGTATCCAAAAGCTTTCTGGTGCAAACCTTCACCGTAACTGGGTACAGATCCCACATGTTACGCAATTTGACGAAGCTGACATCACCACGCTAGAAGCATTCCGTAAAGAGCAGAATGTACTGGCTGATAAGAAGAAAATGGGCGTGAAGATCACGCCACTAGTATTCGTAATGAAAGCAGCGGCTAAAGCACTAGAAGAGTTCCCAACGTTTAATTCATCACTGTCTGAAGATGGCGAAAGCTTAATTCTTAAGAAGTATGTAAACATTGGTATCGCAGTAGATACGCCAAATGGTCTAGTTGTTCCTGTTGTTCGCGACGTGAACAAGAAAGGCATCATTGAGCTATCTCGCGAGTTAATGGAAATCTCTGGCAAAGCACGTGAAGGCAAACTAACAGCATCTGATATGCAGGGCGGTTGTTTCACTATTTCTAGCCTAGGTGGCATCGGTGGTACTGCGTTTACCCCAATCGTAAATGCACCAGAAGTTGCTATCTTAGGTGTCTCTAAGTCAGACATGAAGCCGAAGTGGAATGGTAAAGAGTTTGAGCCGCGTCTAATGGTGCCGCTAAGCTGTTCATACGACCACCGTGTAATTGACGGTGCGTTAGCAGCACGCTTTACTGCAACACTTGCAGCTTACTTGAGCGACATTCGCCAGTTAGTGATGTAAGAAAAGAGCTTAACGCATAACTTCGGTTATGCGTTTTGTTTATAGCAAATAGTATTAATTGAACGAAATCTCTTGAAAATTGCACGACATATGTAAACGGCAATGCTAGAATTTCGCGCAATATTAATTTATCTGCCCAAAGTCTTGTTAATTGAGATAAATAGGCAGGAGTTTGGGTGATACAATTCTCGTATTATCCCGTTCGAATAACAGTTAAGGTAATAACATGAGCAACGAAATCAAAACTCAAGTTGTTGTACTAGGCGGTGGTCCTGGTGGTTACTCTGCAGCATTCCGTGCTGCTGATTTAGGTTTAGATGTAACATTAATCGAATCACGCAATACTTTAGGTGGTGTGTGCTTAAACGTAGGTTGTATTCCTTCAAAAGCACTTTTACACGTAGCTAAAGTAATTGATGACGCAGCTGAAATGGCGTCTCACGGTGTTACTTTCGGTGCTCCTCAAATCGACCTAGACAAAATCCGTTCATGGAAAGAGTCTGTAATTGGTCAACTTACTGGCGGCCTAGACGGCATGGCGAAAATGCGTAAAGTTAACGTAGTTAACGGTTACGGCAAATTCACAGGCTCTAACACCATTGCTGTTGAAGGCGAAAACGGTACGACTACGGTTACTTTCGATAATGCAATTATCGCTGCGGGCTCTCAGCCAGTAAATCTACCTTTCATCCCTGAAGATGATCGCGTAATTGACTCAACAGGTGCACTTGAACTTAAAGATGTTCCTGAAAAGTTATTAGTACTTGGTGGTGGTATCATCGGTCTTGAGATGGGTACTGTTTACCGTGCATTAGGTTCACAAATCGACGTTGTTGAATTTGCTGATCAACTAGTACCAGCTGCTGATAAAGACGTTATCAAGATTTACCAAAAGTACGTAAAGAACAAGTTCAACGTAATGCTTTCTACTAAAGTGGTTGCAGTTGAAGCGAAAGAAGACGGTCTATACGTTTCATTTGAAGGTAAAAATGCACCAGCTGAAGCTGTTCGTTACGACAAAGTACTTGTTGCTGTTGGCCGTACTCCAAATGGTAAACTACTTGATGCTGAAAAAGCGGGCGTAGCAGTTGATGAGCGTGGCTTTATCAACACTGATAAGCAAATGAAGACAAACGTTAACCACATCTTCGCGATTGGTGATATCGTTGGTCAACCAATGCTTGCACACAAAGCGGTTCATGAAGCGCACGTAGCTGCTGAAGTTATCTCTGGTAAGAAGCATTACTTCGATCCTAAGTGTATCCCTTCAATTGCATACACAGATCCAGAAATTGCATGGGTTGGTGTAACTGAGAAAGAAGCAAAAGAGCAAGGTCTTAAAATTGAAACTGCGGTATTCCCGTGGGCAGCATCTGGCCGTGCAATTGCTTCAGCACGTACTGAAGGTTCAACTAAGCTTATCTTCGATAAAGACTCAGGTCGCGTTATCGGTGGTGCAATGGTTGGTATCAACGCAGGTGAAATGCTTGGTGAAATCGGCCTAGCTGTTGAAATGGGCGCAGACGGTGAAGACCTAGCGTTAACAATTCACGCTCACCCAACATTGAACGAGTCAATCGGTCTTGCTGCAGAAATTTTTGAAGGTTCAATTACTGACCTACCAAACAAAAAAGCAGTTAAAAAGAAGTAATCTAATTCTTCTTTAGAAAAACCCAGCCACTGCGCTGGGTTTTTTATTACCTGTATTTTTTGAGATTAGCTCAAAGAGATAAAAAACGCTAAAATACGCCGCTTGCTTGGGAGGGGTCGATTGAAAAATTCAGTATTAGCACTTAGACAACAACAAATCGCTGCAGCAAAGCGCGAATACAAGGCGCGAGGTTCAAAATTATCTCGCTGTGAGCATTGTTTGTTATCTGAAACCTTATGTATTTGTGATGGCATCGAAGAGGCAAGCTGTAATGCGGCTGTTTGTTTGCTGATGTATCACAATGAAAGTTTTAAGCCATCAAATACCGGGCGTTTAATTGCTGATATTGTGCCAGACAATTATGCATTTCGCTGGGATAGGACGGATCCAGATGAAGCACTGTTAAGTTTATTACAAAGTGATAACTATCAGCCCTTTATCGTGTTTCCTGAAGATAATATGCCAGCCGAACGAATTGTTAAACACGTTGGCCGCGTTGAAGGAAAAAAGCCGTTATTTGTTTTTTTAGATGGCACCTGGCGTGAAGCGAAGAAAATGATTCGTAAAAGCCCTTATTTAGACGGGTTCCCTATTTTATCAATTAGCCCGGAAAAACTTTCAGAGTATCATTTACGAGTGGCTGCATTTGAACATCAACTCGGAACCGCTGAGGTCGCAATAATGGTACTAGAGTTAGCAGGAGAGCTTGATGCTTCGCAAAAGCTAGAGCGCCATTTTGTCGATTTTAGAAATGCCTACTTGAAGGGTAAGCGCAGTAAATTAGTTCCCTAAAAGCTCGATTGCACTTATGAGATGAATCTGGGGCTTGTCAAAATACAAGTGCGATAATTTTAATTGTCGAAATGAGTAATTTCTTTATGGGTAAACTTTGCTGAGTTGTGCCTTAAACATTAAAGATAAATTTTAGGCAAATAAAAAGCGCAGCTTTAAGCTGCGCCTTAACGGAATCTTTTTAGCATCCTGCTATGCAAATATGCGTTGTTTGTATAATTGCAATCCTTGATATCCTTATTTTGACATGACTCGTCAATGAGCTATTTCCCTGCTCAGTCCATCACTCCTAAATACAATCCTGTAAAAAAGTCCTTTTCAGGTCTACATCCTGTAAACCAGCAATTCCCTTGGCATCCTAGCCCAAATTCCATCTAGTAAATCCTACCAGCTCCTGCCGCTTACTAATCCTAAGTAAGGTCAATTCAGTCCATTTCCTTTTGACAGTGTCTATTCTAGGGAATTGCTTGTTGAATAAAACAAGATAAATCACTTGTACGGTTTGTTTTATTACTGAAATAGAAGAAAGGTTAATACTAAGTGTACTAAAAACAATTGCTTAGTTTTATTGTGTTGGTTGTATCAGTGTGTTTTTTGAGATAAATAGGGAAGTTCTGTGAGATATTTCTCACATATAAATTCGGCAATATCGTTTTTTGATTCTTTCGTATAATCACGTTTATTTGGCATCAAAGCTATTTTGTTCTGTACATTCGATATCAGATAGATACAATTCAAGTGATAATACTTCTTATTTATGGTACCCCGAAATGAAAAAAGCAATTGCATTACTCGCACTGCTTGCAGCTGGTGAAGTTGCAGCAAAAGATGTTGTTAATATTTACTCTTACCGTCAGGGCTTTTTAATTGAACCTATCTTACAAGAGTTCACAAAAGAGACGGGTATTGAAACTAAAGTAGTATTTGCCAAGAAAGGCCTTATTGAAAAGTTAAAAAAAGAAGGTAAGTACACCAAAGCTGATATGGTACTTACTTCAAATTTTAGCGCACTGTTACAATTGGAAGATGAAGGTTTAGTACAACCCATTAACAGCGACGTTATTGAAAAAAATGTTCCAGCACAATTTAGAGATGACGAAGGCAGTTGGGTTGCGTTAACCAAGCGTGTGCGCAATGTTTACTCATCAAAAGAGCGTGTTGGCAGATTAGATGCATTAACTTATGAAGATCTTGCTAAGCCAGAATACAAAGGCAAAATTTGCATGCGCTCAGGTAAACACCCTTATAATTTGGGATTGGTAGCTTCAATGATCGCCCACCATGGCGAAACAGAAGCACGTGAATGGTTGAAAGGGTTAAAAGCTAACTTAGCACGTAAGCCACAGGGAAATGACCGCGCGCAAGTGAAAGCCGTTAAAGAAGGGTTATGCGACATTGCACTCGGTAACAGCTACTACTTTGGTAAAATGCTGAATGATCCAAAGCAAGTTCCTTGGGCTGAATCTGTATACATTAATTTCCCTAACCAAACAAACCGCGGTTCACATATTAACGTTTCTGGTGCGGTTTTAACCAAACACGGTAAAAACACTGCTAACGCGTTAAAATTAATCGAATTTATGACTGACAACAAAGCTCAGAATATGTATGCTTCTGTGAATATGGAATATCCGGTTAAACCGGATGTTGAAGTTTCTGAGTTAGTGGCATCTTGGGGCAAATTTAAGGAAGATGCACTGCCATTAACGAAGGTTAGTGAATACCGTCCATTGGCATTGAAGCTAATCGACGAGGTGAAATTTGATCTTTAATGCGCTTTAACTTCTCACTGTCTAAATGGCAGTTTATTGCTTATGCGACAGGCTTATGCCTGTCGCTTCCGTTATTGTTCCTGATTTTTGAATCGTTTCAACCTGATACTGAGGTTTTTGAGCATTTAAAGCAGACTGTTTTGTGGGATTATACCTACAATACTGTGGTGCTTATTTTTGGTGTTTGCCTGCTCAGTAGTATTATCGCTTTACCGCTTGCATGGCTCTGCGCTTATAGTGAATTTCCCGGTAAAAAGCATTTTGAATGGGCATTGATGTTACCGCTTGCGATGCCAACTTATATCATCGCTTATGTCTATACTGACTTATTCGATTATGCAGGTCCTGTGCAATCTTGGTTACGCAGTGTTTTTGGTTGGCAGTCACCGAGTGATTATTGGTTTTTTGATATTCGTACCTTGGGTGGCGCCATGGTCATGATTGCCTTGGTACTGTATCCATATCTTTTTTTAATTTTTAAAACGGCCTTAAAAGAACAATCTTATAAATTGGTTCAGGCCAGCCAAGTAATGGGCTATTCACCGACTAAAAGCTTTTTTAAAGTGTCTATTCCACTGGGGCGAGGAGCGATTGCAGCAGCGCTTGCGTTAATCAGTATGGAAACCATGGCTGACTTTGCCACAGTTAATTATTTTGCAGTGAGCACGCTCACAACTGCGGTCTATGATACTTGGCTTGGGTATTACTCCTTGACTGCTGCCGCTAAAATTTCAGGCATTATGCTGCTCTTTTTATTTATCGTGATTGGTGTTGAGAAGTTTAGTCGTCGCAATCAAGCTGTATTTGAACGTGGTGCCAGCGAAAATAATGGCCCCTTATATTATCTCTCAGGCGTATCGTCTTGGGCTGCTACTTTTTATTGTTGCCTGATTTTATTTGCCGGCTTTTTGTTACCTATTTTAATCCTTACTAGCTATGCCATTGACTACTTTAGTGATGCGTTCAATAGTGATGCATTCTTCTATGCTTGGCAAAGCCTTAAGATTGCACTAATTGTGAGTGTTATTTGTGTTGTGTTAAGTGTGCTTGTTAACTTTTATCAACGTCATGCAAATACACGTTGGTCGGGTATTCCAGGTAAAATTTCAAGTACCGGCTATGCCTTACCTGGAACGGTATTGGCAATTGCGGTACTTCTGCCGCTGACCACCTTTGATGAACACATAAACATTTTTGCCGAATCAACTGGGTGGTTTGAAGAACCGGGATTGATTTTTAGCGGTACTATTTTCGCGTTAATGTTTGCCTATGTCGTTCGCTTTTATGCAATTGCACAGGGTGCAATTGAATCGAGCTATGCGCGTATTTCGCCATCGCTTGATATGGCGAGTCATTCTATGGGAGTTGGAAAAGCTAACACATTAAAACGCGTGCATTTACCGCTTTTAAAAAGGGGGATGTTCACCGCGGGTTTAATTGTATTTATTGAATGTATGAAAGAACTCCCAGCAGCATTACTGCTTCGTCCATTTGATTTCGAAACCCTTGCGACATATGTTTATCAGTACGTCAGTGATGAGCAGTTGGAGTTAGCATCAGTATCTGCATTATTTATTGTGCTAGTTGGATTAATCCCTTTATACCTCGTTAATAACACAATGGAAGCTAAAGCATCTCATGAGTAATTTGTCGATTAACAATTTAGAATATAGCTACAATGGCAAACCGATATTGCACGATTTGTCATTGCACGTGAACGACAACGAAATTGTATGTTTATTAGGTGCCAGTGGTTGTGGCAAGACAACGACTCTTAAGGCCATTGCTGGACTATTAAAACCCAGTAAGGGAAATATTTCGATTGCACAAGTTGCGGTTAATGGCGATGGGCTCTATGTGCCTCCACAAAAGCGCAATATTGGTATGATGTTTCAAGACTACGCTTTATTTCCGCACTTAACTGTAGAGCAAAATATTGCCTTTGGGCTTCACCAAGAAAGCACGAATGTGCGCAAAGCCCGTGTGAAAGAAATGCTTTCACTGATCAAACTTGACGATTTTGCACACAGATACCCACATCAACTATCAGGTGGGCAACAGCAACGTGTCGCTATTGCCCGTGCTTTAGCTTATAAGCCAAATTTATTATTGCTTGACGAACCTTTTTCCAATATTGATCACCAAGTACGTTTTCAATTAATTGATGACATTCGTCGTATTATTAAAGATCAGCAAGTATCAGCGATATTCGTAACCCACTCAAAGGAAGAAGCATTTGCTTTTGCTGATAAATTGGCAATTATGGAAGAGGGTAAAATTGCACAGTTAGGCACGCCAGAAACGCTTTATCGTAAACCCGCTACAAAAGGCGTTGCTGCATTTTTGAGTGATGGCATTTTTATTGATGCTGAAGCACACTCTGGGACAGAATTTAAAACGGATTATGGTACGATTTCTTCTCTTGAGCCTGTAATGAATGGCTCTGGTGAAGTATCTGGTCAAGGCTGTATTTATCTTAAGCCACAGTATTTATCACTCAGTGCTAATGAACAAGGGCAGGGCGAGTTTATCGCTAGTCGTTTTGTTGGTAATCGTTATCTATGTCGCGTTAAATTAGGACAGCAAGAGTTAGAAATACCTTGTGCTGAACTTGAAAGTTATCAGGCCGGTCAGCGATTAGCTATTGATGTTAAGCCACATTTAGTTAATTATTTCGCCTATACTAATAAAAATTAACATAGGAAACTCAGTATGCCCCAAGCGCAATCCGGCGTGTGTGCTGAAGCTAACTTGCATGGTGTACACCTTTTCTTAAATGTACTCGATGGGCAGGAACTCAGTATCTCAAGCAAACTCGCTCGAATCTTAGAAATTCAAGAGCGATTTGAAAATGAGTTTTCAGAAGCGCTTGTGTCTAGCATCGTTGCCATTGGGTCACAGTTTTGGCCGCATTTGTACCCTAGCAAAATGCCTAAAACCCTTGCTGGTTTCCCACAATTTGAACATCTTGAACATGCGACCCCATCAAGACCGATTGACTTAATGATCCAAATACGGGCTGATCGGCTAGATGTGGTACACCTATTTGTGATGGAAATAATCACATTATTACGCGGTGATATTGAGTTAATCGATCAGGTTAAATGTTTTCATTATTTAGATGGCCGCGATTTAAATGGCTTTGTCTATGGTATTGCTAACCCCCACGGTCGAAAGAAACAAACCGTCGCTTTAGTGGGCGACGAAGACAGTGACTTTAGCGCTGGCAGCTATATACATATTCAGCGTTATCGTTACGACTTAAAGGCGTGGCAAGAAGTCTCCAAAGCAGAGCAAGAAGTGGTAATGGGGCGCACATTAAGTGCTAATCAAAAAATTTCCTGTGCGCCTGAGAATAGTCACAGTGAGCGAACTGAGCTGTATGACGAAAACGGCAATGCGCTATTTTTAAATCAAGGTATGCCTTTTGCTGATATAGATCAGCAAGGTTTCTTATTTATTAGCTGTGCCAATAATGGCTATGCTTTTCAAACATTACTTAAACATCGATTGGGTTATATTGATGATAATGGCCCGGATATGTGGTTGGAGTTTGCGAAAAGTGATTTTGGCGCAGCGTTTTTTGCGCCATCAGTAAATATGTTGAGAGAGTTAGCTAGGTAGCGAGAGTTTAGCTGAGATCAAGAGAGTTTAACGCGTTAAACTCTCTTGTTGGTAATTATACGTTTTCAAATAAGTTTTTAACGCGCTCTAGCGTGACATCAATTTCAGATATTTTCGCTGGGGCGATAAAAATAGTGTCATCTCCAGCAATTGTTCCAAGTACACCGTCTGCTTTACCTAGCGAATCAAGTAAACGCGCGATTAGCTGTGCCGCACCTGGGCTTGTGCGAATGATGATCATCATCTCATTATGCATAATGTCGATGACAAGCTGGCGCAGTGGGCTTTTGGCTGTCGGTACACCCATTTCAGCAGGCAGGCAGTAGACCATCTCTTGTTTCGCATTACGGGTACGAACAGCACCAAATTTACTTAACATGCGAGACACTTTACTCTGGCTGATATTATCAAAACCCATCTCTTTTAAGGCGTCTACAATTTCACCTTGTGAGCCAAAGTTTTCTTCTTTTAAAAGGGCTTTGAACGCTTTCACTAGCGCTTCTTGTTTGTCTTGTATTTGCATGTGAACGGGCTGTTTAGTTGATAGATGAACGTTATATTAAATTCTACACAAGTTAAGGTGAATTGCATTAATAAAATAGTAATCTTAATTTAAATTGAATGAATAAATCTCAAGGAAAGTTTGATTTTTTTGCTTGATAGCGTTGTCAACTAATTGAGCCGCTAAAAGTTTACAACTATGGTCGCTATTTATATAAAAAATACCTGTTTTATTTGTTTTTATGCGTACTTTTCATTATCTTTATGGCACTTTTTTAAATACCTACCTCTAATCACGGAGAATTCACATGAAAGTTGCAGTTTTAGGCGCAGCTGGTGGTATCGGCCAGGCCCTTTCTTTATTACTTAAAACACAATTACCAGCTGGTTCTGAGCTATCGTTATACGATGTTGCACCAGTTGTTCCAGGTGTTGCTGTTGACCTATCACATATCCCAACTGCAGTTAAAGTTGAAGGTTTTGGTAAAGACGATTTAGATGCAGCACTAGCTGGTGCAGATATCGTAATTATTCCAGCTGGTATGCCACGTAAACCAGGTATGGATCGTGCTGACTTATTCAATGTTAATGCAAGCATTGTTAAAACACTTGCTGAAGGCATTGTTAAAAACTGTCCTAAGGCGCTTGTAGGTGTTATCACTAACCCTGTAAACGGCACTGTTCCAATCGTTGCTGAAGTATTCAAAAAAGCAGGTACTTACGAAGCTAACCGTGTATTCGGTGTAACGACACTAGACGTTATTCGTTCAGAAGCGTTCATCGCTGAACTTAAAGGCGTAGACGTTGCTTCTGTTAAGGTTCCTGTAATTGGTGGTCACTCAGGCACAACTATTCTGCCACTTCTTTCACAAGTTGAAGGTGTTGAGTTCACTGCAGAAGAAGTTGAAGCACTTACTCCACGTATCCAAAACGCGGGTACTGAAGTTGTTAACGCGAAAGCGGGTGGTGGTTCAGCAACACTTTCAATGGGTGCAGCAGCTGCACGTTTCACTCAGTCTTTAGTTAAAGGCTTACAAGGTGAAGAAGGTGTTATCGATTACGCATACGTTGCTGTTGAAGGCGGTGATGCAGCTTACTTCGCACACCCAGTACGTTTAGGTAAAAACGGTGTGGAAGAAATCCTTTCTTACGGTGAGCTTAGCGCATTCGAAGAGAAAGCGAAAAACGATATGCTTGAAACGCTAAACAAAGATATCAATGAAGGTATCGACTTCATCAACGGTTAATACCACGATAAGCTTTTTGAAAAGGCCGCAATTGCGGCCTTTTTTGTTGATAGCTAAAAATAAAAAAAGGCGCTAATCGCGCCTTTTCATGGTAAGAAAGATTAACCTTGTTTGCTTGCAACCCAATCGTTTACAAAGCCTTCTAGGGTATTGAGTGGCACCGGGCCGCTCTTAAGAACCACATCGTGGAATTCACGAATATCGAACTTTTCGCCAAGTTGTTTCTTTGCGTTTTCACGCAGTTCAACAATCTTAATCATACCAATTTTGTAAGCCGTAGCTTGTGAAGGCATTACAATGTGACGCTCTACCATTTTCACACCGTCTGATGTTGCATTTGGCGTGTTATTTACGTAGTAGTCAATACCTTGTTGACGGGTCCACTTCATCGCGTGAATACCGGTATCCACTACTAAGCGACATGCACGCCATAATTCCATTGCAAGACGACCAAAATCTGAATAAGGGTCTTCATATAAGCCCATTTCTTTTGGTACAAGCTCTGAGTATAAACCCCAACCTTCGATATAAGCAGTGTAACCACCAAACTTACGGAACTTAGGAATACCTTCTAATTCTTGAGCGATAGCAATTTGCATATGGTGACCTGGAATACCTTCGTGGTAAGCAAGTGCTTCCATTTGGTAAGTTGGCATAGCTTCCATATCGTATAGGTTGGCATAGTAAATACCTGGGCGTGAGCCATCTGGTGCAGGTTGCTGATAAAACGCCTTACCCGCTGCTTTTTCACGGAAAGCTTCAACACGCTTTACAATCATGTCTGCTTTTGGCTTAACAATGAATAACTCGTCTAAACGCTCTTTCATGTTATCGATCATTGCTGTTGCATCAGCAAGGTATTTTGCCTTGCCTTCTTCAGTGTTCGGTAAGTAGAACTGTTTATCGGTTTTCATGAACTCCATGAATGCTTTTAAATCGCCTTTAAAGCCTACTTTATCTTTAATTGCGCGCATTTCATCGTGAATACGTGCAACTTCAGCTAAACCAATTGCATGGATTTCTTTTGCTGTAAGATCGGTTGTTGTAGTGCGAGCCAGTGCATTATTGTAGTACGCTTCACCTTCAGGGAACTTCCAAGCACCATCGCGATTATCCGCGCGAGACTCTAAACCAATTAAATAGCTAATAAGTGATTCATAGGCTGGACCTACTGATGCTTTAAGTGCTTTTGTTGCATCTGTAACAAGTGCATCTTTTTCATCTTGTGCAATTTCAAGCTTAGCCACTTTACGTTTAAAGTCAGCCAGTAGTGTTGAGTCTTCACCTGTTGTAAACGGTGCACCTTTTAAGATGTTTTTACTTGAATCGATAACATGTGGAAACACAAACTTAGGCGCAATAATGCCTTTTTCTGCACGTGCTTCTAAGTCTTTTTCAAGTTGTTCAAATACCACAGGTACGCCATTTAAACGTGAAATATACGCTTTAGCATCAGATACATCAGTAATTTGATGTTGGTTAATTAAAAATGCAGGTACCATTGAGTGAGTACCATACATTTGATTAACTGGGTACGTATGATGACGCCATTTGAAGTCGCTAATGTTTTGTTCTAAGCCTTGCTCCATTAAGTCGTAGCTTACCTGAGTGGTCGCATCTAGTTTGCTGCGATCAAATGCGCGAAGCGTGATAAGATCTTGTTTAGCAAGCGCTAAATCTTCTAGGGCACGAGCTTCTGAGCCATCATCCCATTTATCGTAGTCTTTTTTGATACCCATGTAGGTTTGATAAACAGGGCTGCGCATAACACCGCGCATAAATACTTCTTCAAAAAACGCATTTGCACGTTCGCTTTCTGACTGTTGTTTAACGACTTCTGTAGTTGTGTCTTGGGTTGTTGTTGGAGATTGACAACCAACTAAAAAAACGGAGCTGATTGCTGCTGCAATTAATGAGCGCTTAAGCATTGTGTTTTACCTTTATAGTTATGAAATTAATAACGAAGTGATTAAACAAACGTTAATATGTTCTAATTGTTGCATCAAACGACGTTACACAAATAATTGTAACAAGTCATTTAAAAAACGGTGACCTTTTGCGGTAACATGCCAGATCTCTTCGTTTTGTTGCATTAATCCTGCATTGACCGCTTGATTTAAATTAGAGTGTACCTCGCTAATCGGCAAGCCTGTTAAGTCAACAAATTCATTAATATTGAATGTTTCTTGTAAGCGAAGACGATTCATAAAATATTCGAATGGCAATTCATCCTTTTCAACATGCCAACTATCAAACAGATAAGGGCGTGTTAAGTCCATATAACCTTTAGGGTGCTTAACTTTAACAGTACGCACTATTTTGTTACTGGTTAAATCGGTGATTTTACCATGTGCGCCACAGCCAATACCTAGATAGTCGCCAAAGCGCCAATAGTTAAGGTTATGCTGACATTGAAACCCTGGTTTGGCATAACCTGATATTTCATATTGCTGATAACCGGCATCGCTCAGTAATTTGTGGCCTTGTTCTTGAATTTGCCACAAGGTTTCGTCGGCTGGCAAAATGGGCGGCTTAGAAGCAAATTGTGTATTCGGTTCAATCGTTAGTTGATACCAAGAAATATGTGGCGGATTGAGTGCAATTACTTGTTTCAGGTCACTTAATGCATCATCAATGGATTGATCGGGCAAACCGTGCATTAAGTCCATATTGAAGCTGTTCAAGCCAATCGTTTTAGCAAGTTTTGCGGCGTTGATTGCTTCATTGGCGTCATGGATTCTGCCTAGGCTTTTTAGTTTATCTTGTTGCAATGATTGCACGCCAATCGAAATCCGATTGACGCCTGCCGCACGGTAGCCAATAAAGCGCTCAGCCTCGACAGTGCCAGGGTTAGCTTCAAGCGTAATTTCAATCGTGTTAGAAAATGGAATAAGGCGTTCAATTCCTTGCAACAAATCTGAAATCGCTTTCTCGGAGAATAAACTGGGTGTGCCTCCTCCGATGAAAATACTTGTCAGTTCACGACCTTGGGCATAACTTACGTCAGTTTTCAAATCATCCAAAAGGTGCTGCACATAAGCAGATTCGGGGATCTCAGACTTTAAACCATGGCTATTAAAGTCGCAGTAAGGGCATTTTTGCACGCACCACGGAATGTGAACGTAAAGACTCAGCGGTGGCAGTTTCATTACAGCGCCTTTAATTGTTCAAGTAATAGAGTAAGCGCTTTTCCGCGGTGACTTAGACTATTCTTAGTCGCTTTATCCAGCATAGCTGCGCTGCAATTCATTTCATGGCTGAAAAATACAGGATCATAGCCAAAGCCTTGCTCGCCTTGACGCTCAGTTAAAATCTCTCCTTGCCAAACTCCTTGGCAAATCAGTGGAGTAGGGTCATCTGCATGGCGCATAAGCACCAATACACACCAAAAGCGCGCCGTACGGTTTGGATTGTCACCGAGTTCGGTTAATAGTTTGTCGATATTGTCTGAGTCGTTGGCATTAACACCTGCAAAACGAGCGGAATAAATACCTGGCGCACCGCCAAGCGCTTCAACTTCAAGGCCTGAATCGTCCGCAATGGCTGGCAGACCTGTTATTTTTGATGCATGTCTTGCTTTAATAATCGCGTTTTCAATAAATGTGGTGCCTGTTTCAGCGACTTCTGGTACATCAAATTCAGATTGCGCAACAACGTCAATATTTAGGCTTGAGAGTTTATCGGCAAGTTCAGCTACTTTGCCTTTGTTGCCAGTTGCCAACACAATTTTGTTTAGGGTCATTTTGGTATCTGTTTTAGGTGACGATGACATTATTATATCAATTGCAGGGAGCGAATGCTTAGTAGATTTTTGAAATGTTATACTGTTACTTTTCAATGGGTTAGGGGTCGAGTTAATATTCTAAATGCCACAAATATGAAATCTTAGTTTAACAATTGATAAGTAGGCTATCGCAAAATTTATTTCAAATGGGTACAAAATAATGAAAAAAACATGTGTCGCCCTAGCAGTTGCTAGCTTATTCATGACGGGTTGTGGTTCTGACGACAAGGAAATTGTTGAAGTAATAAAAGAAGTAGAAGTAATCAAAGAGGTTGAAGTACCACCGGCCGTTGTTACTGAAGTAAAGAATGTAATTCTAATGATTGGTGACGGCATGGGTCCTCAGCAAGTCGGTCTGCTTGAAGAGTATGCTCGTCGTGCACCAAACTCAACATATCAGAGCAAAAATGGTGTAACAGCACTGTCAAAATTTGCTAACCAAGGTGTTATGGGATTATCACTTAATGCGCCTCACGGAACTAATGGTAAGTTGGTTGTTGATTCAGCGTGTTCAGCAACACAGCTAGCCACGGGTATGGCTGCTGGCTCTGAAATGGTTGGTCTTGACGACCAAGGCAACATTGTTGAAACCATCTTAGAAAAAGCGAAAAAGGCGGGCAAAGCGACTGGTTTAGTGTCTGATACACGTATTACCCACGCAACACCAGCAGCATTTGCTGCGCACCAACCTCACCGTTCACTTGAGCCTGAAATTGCAGAAGAGCTAATTGCTAGTGGCAGTGTTGATGTATTACTGTCAGGTGGAGCACGTGTATTTTTACCGTCAGATATTAAAACGGATACTGCCGATCGTGATGTAATGAAAGCCTTAGGTGCACCTGAATCAGTTTATAAAAAATCAAAGCGCAGTGATGATCGTAACCTAGTAGTTGAGGCAAAAGAGCAATTTGGCTATGAACTTGCGTTTGATAAAGCTCAATTAGAAGCAACTGAAACAACTAAGTTGTTAGGCTTATTTGCTAACTCAGGTATGGCAGATGGCATTGCATACTCTGCGTGTAAAGAAGCAAACAGCTGTTCGCAACCGTCGTTGAAAGAGATGACAATGAAAGCCCTTGATGTGCTGTCAAAAGACGAAGACGGTTTCTTCCTTATGATTGAAGGCGGTCAAATTGACTGGGCGGGACACGCGAATGATGCTGGTTGGATGTTACACGAATTACTCAAATTCGATGAAGCTGTTGAAGCAGTGCATGAGTGGGTAAAAGACCGTAATGATACATTAGTCGTTGTAACCGCTGACCATGAAACGGGCAGCTTTGGTTTTAGTTATTCTCGCTACAATATGCCTGAAGCGACAACACTTCCTGGCGATGGCATGCAAGGCCGTGACTATAAACCAAACTTCAACTTTGGTGATTTAAGTCACTTAGAAATGTTGTATAAGCAGTCAGGTACTTTCTACAACATGCTTGATATGGCTAATGCAGATTGGAATTTTGATGCGGCAACAGCAAATGATTGGATGACAGCTATCAATAATTACAGCGAATATAAAGTGACATTAGAAGAAGCTGAGAAAGTGGGTGAGCGCGAAAATAACCCTTACTACGATCCAGACCATAAATATCAGAGCGCAGATGTTACGCCAAAATTTGATGACTTTAACGAATTTTACGTTTATGCAGATGAAGATCACACTGCAAAAATTGGTCGTGCTTTAGCGCATCATCAAAACGTTGTTTGGGGTACAGGTACGCATACCGCAGCACCAGTGCCAGTATACGCATTTGGTCCTGAAGGTGTAACAAAGCAATTTTCAACCATGCAACATCACGTTGATATTGGCCAAAAAATGATGGCGGCACTTGGTTTATAATCAATCGTACATTAAAAAAGCGCCGAAAGGCGCTTTTTTAATGCTTAAACTAAGACTTAATCAACATAAAATTTTTGTTGAAACTTCAACACTTCCGTTTTGTTTTGCCCTTTAATATCAAGATTAAAGCGATAAAGTTCCTCATTGCTGTAACCAAGCTCTGCAATATAATATATAGCTTCTCCATCTACTATTTCTTTAAAAGAAAGCTGTTCGGTGTGACCCAGTAAGTTTTTCGCTGTGCCAGACAGGCTGACTTTCTGAGCTGCTTTGCTTTTTTTATCGAGCACAGAAATATTGATTACAGCATTGTAATTACTTCGCTCAATACCATAATGCTGGGCTATTTTAGGTTGTAATACAGTTGAAGGAAATGCGATATAGTGGACTTGCCAGGTACCAAGCTCTTTATATTGCCCACCTTGTTCGGTATTGGCGAAAACAGTTGTGGTTGAAAGTGCACAACAGGCTAAACAAAGTGTCAGTAGGGTTTTCATATTCCGCCCCTTAAAATGAAATTAATATTAGTATAGATGACAAAAAAGCCGCATTTTGCGGCTTTTTTATTCTACCTCAATTTTTTGATTTTTATCTAAATAAATCAAGGAATAGAATTTGTAAGAATTGTAATCCGATAATCAAGATAAGAATCGACAAATCTAATCCACCAATCGGTGGGATAATTTTACGAATGGGACGTAGCATCGGTTCGGTAAGCTGGTGAAAAATGGCTTCAACAGGGTTATAACCTTGGCTCACCCAGCTTAAAATTGCACGGATAATCAAGACCCAAAATACTAAATTCAAGCCTTCTTTAATCACTGTGATTGCGCTGCCAATAAGAACTGTTAATGGTTCTAATCCACCAAAAAATAACAGTGAAACTGTGACAATTTTTAATGCTGCGACAATTAAGGCAAGCATTAAGGACGCTAAATCAAAGCCGCCGAGTCCTGGAATTACTTTTCGAATAGGGTTGAGTAATGGGCTTGTTGCCTTTACCACAAATTGGCTTAATGGGTTATAAAAGTCAGCGCGTGCTGTTTGCAGCCAAAAACGCAGCAAGACAACCATTAAATACAAGTCGAAAATGACTTCGACTAAAAATCGAAATGCATCATTCATTAAAATTCTAGCTCCATTTGTTGTGCTCGGGCAATACAGGCATCCATCGCATCGGCAACGGTTTGCGTTAAGTTTTGCTGTTCAAGGTGCGCAATTGCAGCCGCTGTCGTGCCACCTTTTGAGGTAACATTAGCACGTAACTGACTGATTGATAAGTCTGGAGATTTTGCCACCATATCACTTGCACCAACGGCAACTTGTTGCACTAATTGACGTGCTTGCTCAGCATCAAAACCTAGTTCTATTGCCTTTTGCTCGATGGCTTCTAAAAATAAAAACACATAAGCGGGCGACGAGCCGGTAACAGCAATAATGTCGTTAATTTGATCTTCTGTTTCTAGCCAACTAACAATACCCGTTGCGCTAAATACTTCGGTTGCGAATTGTTTTTCTTGCTCATTCGTATTGTTACTAAATAGTCCGCTCACACCTTTACCTTGTAAGCTGGGTGTATTTGGCATACAGCGGATCATCTTCACTGGGTGGTCTAGCATTTCTTGTAAGCGTGCCACTTTAATGCCAGCTGCAACAGAAATAAATACCTTATCTTTGTACGCGATGCCTGACTCTTTAATAGTTTGGCAAAGGGCTTCCATCATTTGTGGTTTAACTGAGAGCACAACATAATCAGCTTGGTTAATGGCTTGAATGTTATCGCTAGTAACTTGAATACCAAAGTCATCACCAACTTTAGCCAATTTTTCAGCATTGCGATTGGTTGCGATAATATGGTTTGGGCTAAAGCCACTATTTACTAGCCCGCCGATAATGGCATAGCTCATATTTCCAGTACCAATGAATGCGATGGTTTTTTGTGACATAGGGACTCTCTTTTACGATTTAATTAAGTTCTTGGGCCGAAGATATCAGTGCCAATTCGCACCATAGTGCTGCCTTGGCTTATCGCAGCTTCAACATCATTACTCATGCCCATAGAAAGTGTATCAATAGATTGATATTGGGCCTTTAACTGGGTAAAACAAGCGTTGAGCTTGGCAAAGCTGGCTTGTTGCTGTTCATTTGTTTCACTTTTTTTGGGAATCGCCATTAATCCCCGCAATTCTAAATTTTCTGCGTTGGCTACAAATGCGGCGAGTTCGGGTAACTCGTTAATAGCACAGCCTGACTTCGTCTCTTCATCATCAATATTTACTTGAATAAGCACATTTAATTTTGCTGAGTTGCTTGGACGTTGTTCATTCAGACGCCTTGCTATTTTCATGCGGTCTACACTTTGCACCCAATCAAAGTGAGCTGCCACAAGGGCACTTTTGTTTGATTGAATTGGCCCAATGAAATGCCATTCAATATCATTTAAATCTGAGAGCTCAGCAATTTTTTCAACGGCTTCTTGTACATAGGATTCGCCAAACTGACGTTGGTTCGCATTATAGGCTTCTCGTATTAAAGTACTAGGCTTGGTTTTGCTGACCGCTAATAGAGCCACTTTTTGCCCTGAAATGTGAGAATTTTTTATCGCTTTTGTGATTCTGTCATAGGCGAATTTAAGTCGTTCTGCTATTGTAATCATATAATTATTCAAAAAAGTAACATAGTGGAGCAATCCAATGGACATTACTGAATTATTGGCATTCAGTGTGCAACATAATGCATCAGATTTACATTTATCATCAGGTGTTTCACCGATGATCCGCGTTGATGGCGACGTTCGAAGAATTAATATCCCCGCACTTGGGCCAAAAGACGTAAACGGCTTAGTCTATGATATTATGAATGATAAGCAGCGAAAAGAGTATGAAGAAAACTTAGAGTGTGACTTTTCGTTTGAAGTACCCAATTTAGCCCGTTTTCGTGTAAATGCCTTTAATTCAAACCGTGGACCTGCAGCCGTATTTCGTACTATCCCAAGTACTGTATTAACCCTGGAAGATTTAGGCTGCCCTGAAATTTTTAAAGATATTTCAAACAACCCACGTGGTTTAGTGTTGGTTACAGGGCCAACCGGTTCAGGTAAGTCAACGACGCTTGCTGCAATGATTGATTACATTAATACCCACAAACATCATCACGTACTAACGATTGAAGACCCTATTGAATTTGTTCATGACAACAAACAAAGTCTAATTAACCAACGTGAAGTTCATCGTGATACGCATAGCTTTAACAATGCCCTGCGTTCAGCATTACGTGAAGATCCAGACGTAATTCTAGTCGGTGAATTACGTGACCTTGAAACTATTCGCCTTGCAATGACAGCTGCAGAAACTGGTCACTTAGTGTTTGGTACACTTCACACCACCTCAGCACCTAAAACCATTGACCGTATTATCGATGTATTCCCAGGTGAAGAAAAAGACATGGTACGTTCAATGCTCTCTGAATCATTACGAGCTGTAATTTCACAGACACTTGTGAAAAAAGTAGGTGGCGGACGAATCGCAGCACACGAAATCATGATAGGTACCCCTGCTATTCGTAACCTTATTCGTGAAGACAAAATTGCACAGATGTACTCGTCATTACAAACGGGCGCATCGCATGGCATGCAAACCATGGATCAGTGTTTAGCTAATCTACTGAATCGCGGCTTAATTACGCAGCAAGATGCCTATGCTAAAGCGCACGATAAAAACAACTTTGGCGCCCCAGGCGCACGATAGTGTTTAGAGGTATTTATGTACAATCTTGATCATTTTTTAAGACAAATGGTAGAGAATGAAGCATCGGATTTATTCGTTTCTACACATCTACCAGTCAGTGCCAAAATTAATGGTGAATTACGCCCTGTAGGCGAAAACGACTTAACCGAAGAAGAAGCCCTTGCGATGGTTGAGTCGGCAATGACAGAAAAGCAAATTAAAGAGTTCCACGACACGAAAGAGTGTAACTTTGCAATTGCACGCGATTCAGGTCGTTTCCGTGTCTCAGCCTTTTGGCAGCGAGATAAAGCTGGCATGGTTATTCGTCGAATTGTCACGACTATCCCTGAAGTACAAGCACTTGGCTTACCAACAGTATTAACTGATGTGATTATGTCAAAACGTGGCTTGGTGCTATTTGTAGGTGGTACGGGTACTGGTAAGTCAACTTCATTAGCAGCCCTTTTAGGTTACCGTAACCGTAATCAGCGTGGTCATATTTTAACCATTGAAGATCCCATTGAATTTGTGCACGAACACCAGAAAAGCATTGTGACCCAGCGAGAAGTAGGTCTTGATACAGATAGCTTTGAATCAGCGCTGAAAAGCTCACTTCGTCAGGCTCCAGATGTTATTCTGATTGGTGAGATCCGTTCGCAAGAAACCATGGAATACGCGCTCTCTTTTGCTGAAACTGGTCACTTATGTGTGGCAACATTGCACGCCAATAACGCAAACCAAGCAATCGACCGTATTATGCACTTAGTGCCAAAAGAAAAGCATGACAAGTTAAAATACGATTTAGCCCTTAACTTACGTGCCATTGTAGCGCAACAATTAGTACCAACCAGTGATGGCCATGGCCGTGCAGCTGCGATTGAAATATTACTCAACTCGCCCATGGTTGCTGAACTAATTAAACGTGGCGAAGTGGGGGCAATTAAAGAAACCATGTCGAAATCTCGCGAGATGGGTATGCAAACATTCGACCAAGCGCTTTTTGATCTCTATCAGCAACACCGTATTAATTATGCTGATGCACTGCATCATGCTGATTCGCCAAATGACTTACGATTGATGATTAAACTTCGTAATAATGAGCAACAGGGTGCCGGTTTCTTGCAAGGGGTGACTGTTGATGGTCTTGATGGAGATAAAAACCAGTAGTAAGTGAAGCGTCTATGTTGAAGTTATGTCGTTTTAAAGTTTTAGTATTCATTCTCTTTAACCTGTTAACAGGATTTGCTGCGTATGCAGCAAAATCCTCAAATGAAATTGATATGTATATCCGTGATGATGTGTATGTCGACTTTCAAGCGTTTGTTGCAGGTCGTGATCTGCATGAAATTAAGTCTTTCACAGGCTATCGCATGCGTCGCGATGTAGTGGATATGGTACTTGCTTTGCAGGCTCTGAAAATCGGAGGCTTTGACAAGCGTTTTAATTATCAGGTGGGTAAAGTCACGCTCAGAAATACCAATATTTTAGAGCGTGGCAAACAGCTACTTAGCTTTGACACTTATTGGTACGCAGATGCCGAAAAAATCGCTGAATATGCTTATATTTCAGAACCTGTTTTTCGCAAAGGCGAATATTTAGCAGGTGTTTTTGCCCACCCTGAAAACCGAAAAGTGTTTACTATTGATAGTCTTGAAGACTTTTCATCGTTTACGTCTATTTCTACTCCACGCTGGCATGCTGATTGGCAAACACTTTCAAGTTTAAAATTGAAAAAGTTATATCAAGATGATGAGTGGCTTCAACAAATTCGGGCTGTGGATAAAAAGTGGGCTGATTTTGTTTTATTGCCTTTTATGCCCGCTTTAAACAATCACTATAAACTTCATTCTCTTGAGTTACTCGCTGTGCCAGGAATAGCCCTGACATTTAATGATAGTCGTCATTTTGTGGTAAGTAAGAAGCATCCTGATGGTGAAGCTGCTTTTAATGCGCTTCAAAAAGGATTACGTGAGCTTGCTAAGCAAAATCGGATTAAAAAGGCCTATATTGAAGCTGGCTTTATACCGGAAAAAGGCACAGTGAAGGTACTTAACAGTGCCTTGATTGATAAACAATAAACTTAACTCAAAACAAGAAAAGCTCGATTTGTAATAAGTTGAGGGGTAATTTATCTACCCCTTATAACTTTGCACTTAGTCTGCGTAAAGGCTTTCAAAATAGCTCTCGAGGATAATTTGGGCAGACATACTGTCTACTTTATCTTTTGCTAAATTACGATAACCACCGTGGTCAAATAAGCGCGCTTTAGCGTCTGTAGTGGTCAACCTTTCATCTTGTACTTCAACTTGATAACCAAACATGCCATGTAAACGTTTGGCAAACTTCTTTGCTTTGAAGGTGACTTCTTGATTGGTACCATCCATATTGAGCGGCAAGCCAACGATTAATAAGTCAGGTTGCCATTCATCAAGGACCTTCTTTAGATTATCCCAATTAGGAATGCCATCTTTGGCTGAAATTGCACTAAGTGCAGTTGCTGTGCCAGAAATCTCTTGTCCGACGGCAATGCCAATACTTTTCGTACCAAAGTCAAAGCCAACTAATGTGCGTTGACCAATTGGTTTTTTACTCATTTACGCGTGTCCTGAATAAAGCGACAGTTTATTTATATCAATACCTAAACTTTCGATCGCTTTTTGCCAGCGCAAGTGTGCTGGCGTATTAAAGATTATATCTGGGTCTGCAGGCACAGTAAGCCAAGTGTTTTCAATTAGTTCCTGTTCTAATTGACCTGGATCCCAACCGGCATAACCCAAGGTAATTAGGAAGTTGTCGGGAGCGTCATAACTGGTGAGCTCATGCAATACATCTTTAGAGGTGGTTATCATGATTTCTGAGCTAATTGCCGAGCTTGAGCTGTAACCAGGTTTACTGCTATGCAATACAAACCCGCGGTCGGTATGCACTGGACCACCTGACATAACAGCGACACTGCTATTACTGGCCATTTTGTTATTTTCAATGTCGATCTGATCAAGCAATTCACCAACAGTAAGATTCGTTGGCTGATTAATAACAAGCCCCATCGCACCATCCTGGTTGTGCTCACAAATATAGGTCACACTATGTTTAAAGCGCGGATCGGGCATGTTTGGCATAGCAACTAAAAAGGTGTTTTGTAATGACTCGGTTTGCTTACTCATCTAATAACCCCTGTTACTGTATTGTTATCTCTTAGTATGCGCTAGTTTGTGCTCAATTGCGTCGAATAACTTGCCTGTAATAGAAATATCATAAGCAGCTTCAATTTCTTTAACACAGGTTGGTGCTGTCACATTTATCTCTGTGAGCCTATCGCCAATAATGTCGAGACCAACAAAAATTAACCCTTTTTCAATTAATGTTGGGGCTACAGCCTCTGCAATTTTTCGTTCAACGTCAGTAATTGGGCGGGCTTCGCCTCGGCCGCCTGCAGCAAGGTTGCCGCGTGTTTCCCCGCCTTGTGGAATGCGTGCTAAGCAATAAGGAATTACTTCACCATTTACAACAAGAACGCGCTTGTCACCGTTCTTTATTGCTGGAATAAAGTTTTGTGCCATTGCGTATTGGCTACCATGGTTGGTTAGGGTTTCACAAATTACACCAATATTAGGGTCATCTTGTTTAACACGAAAGATTGAAGCGCCACCCATACCATCAAGCGGTTTAAGAATAATATCTTTGTGCTCTTCTAAAAATTCACGAATATGTGATTGTTCTCGGGTTACTAGGGTATCTGGTGTGTGCTCGCTAAACCACGCGGTAAATAGCTTTTCATTTGCATCACGCAAGCTTTGCGGCTTGTTAATAACTAACGTTCCGGCTTGTTCAGCACGCTCTAGTAGGTAGGTTGCGTAAATATATTCAGTATCGAATGGCGGATCCTTACGCATTAAAATAACATCTAGGTCAGCGAGCGCGATTGTTTGCTTTTCTTGTAATTCGTACCATTTTTCAGGGTTGTCAAACACAGTGGCAACGGATGACGTTGCGAAACTTTGCCCACCACGTAAAAACAGGTCATTCATTTCCATATAGTGAATTTCAAAACCACGTTTTTGTGCTTCGAGCATCATGGCGAAGCCGGTGTCTTTTTTAATATTAAATCCTGAAATGGGATCTGAAATAATGCCAAGCTTAATCGTCATGTTAGTTTCCTTAATTTTCAACTCTCTATGTTATGGGGACGCTCGAGGTTTATATCAAGCTAAATCACCATATGCGAGCTGCAAAGCAGATAAAACGGTGAGTGCTGCGGTTTCAGTTCGCAACACACGTGGTCCAAGCTTAATATCGATAAAATTAGCAGCCTTTGTTGCAGCAATTTCGCCATCGGTAAAACCACCTTCAGGACCTACAACAAAACGCATCTTTTCACGATTAAAGTTGCTAATGCTATCAATCGTTTTAATGCTGTGCTCAGCACGTGGGTGTAAGGTTAGTTTAGTTTCGTCGCTTTCTTGAGCCAGCCATTGTTCTAATTTAAT
Source organism: Pseudoalteromonas piratica (assembly GCF_000788395.1). Taxonomy (NCBI): domain Bacteria; kingdom Pseudomonadati; phylum Pseudomonadota; class Gammaproteobacteria; order Alteromonadales; family Pseudoalteromonadaceae; genus Pseudoalteromonas; species Pseudoalteromonas piratica. Next base: position 2,974,729 of record NZ_CP009888.1, on the reverse strand, counting down.
AGGAGGATGAATAATAGGAACAAAATTACGACCAGACTGCTCTGCGGCAGCAATTGCAATTTTTTGCCATTGTAGGTGTTTCTTTTCAAGACGTTCACCTTGAAGCTTTACACCGCAGCGCTCACTGAATAGGGGAGTGATCTCAGTAATACCGAGCTCAACCGATTTTTGAATGGTGAACTCCATTTTCTCGCCTCGAGAAATGCCTTGTCCTAAATGAATTTTCAATGGCGATTCATAAGTTACGTCATGAAACTCATCTACACTGACATAGACATTCTTTTTATTGGCTTGTGAGATTGTACAAAGGTATTCGCCACCTGCGCCATTAAATAGGCTCACCTGTTGTCCTGCTTGCATTCGCAAAACTCGGCCAATGTGCCCAGCGGCATCGTCGTCAAGTTGCAATTCTGTGCCTACTTCAATTTGACCTGGTTGGAAAATATGGGGAACGCGCATAATGACTCTCAAAGATTAATATGCTTATATGGTATGAAAAGCCAATCAATAAAGGCAAGTATTAAAGGCGCTTATGACAACAATTCTTGAAGTAAAGCAGCTCAGCAAACAGTTCTCTGATTTCTATGCGGTCGATAAAATTGACTTTAAGGTTAGCAAAGGGTCATGTTTTGGTTTGCTCGGTCCAAATGGTGCAGGTAAAACCACCACTATTGAAATGCTTGAGGGGATTTTAGCACCAAGTTCAGGCGATATTTTATTTAATGACAAACCGATTACGCGCGAAGACTTTCAAAAGTTAGGTATTCAGTTTCAGCACACCGCATTGCAAGATTATTTAACGGTGCGTGAGACGTTAATGTTATTTTCTTCTTTTTATAGTAAAACCTTACCTACAGACGATTTAATTGAACAATGTCAGTTAGCGGAATTCATAAATGTGGATCATCGCAAGCTGTCAGGTGGGCAAAAGCAGCGTTTACTGCTGGCCTTGGCATTAATTAATGATCCAGAACTTATCTTTTTAGATGAGCCAACAACTGGACTTGACCCACACAGTCGACGACTTTTTTGGGATCTTGTAAATAACATAAAAGCCCAAGGTAAAACGATTTTGTTAACAACCCATTATATGGACGAAGCAGAATATTTATGTGATCAAATTGCGATTATGGATAAAGGCAAAATTATAGCAATGAATAGCCCTGAAAACTTACTGCGAGAGCATTTCAAAGGTGCCCTTATTTCTTTGCCGAAAGAAAACCTCTCTGCATCACATAATTTAGTAAATGTGCAATTTAGCCAAGATAGTGCACTTATTCATACTGACGATACTGAGGCCACTATCGCTGCCTTATTGGCGCAGCAAATTTCATTGCAAGGCTTGCAAATAAAGTCGGCAAACTTGGATGACTTATTTTTGAAGTTAACGGGACATGGGCTGCAAAGCCAAGGAGAGCAGCAAGATGTTTAAGCGTTTTTTCGCTGTGTTAGTGGCGCGCAATTATGAGTTTTTTCGCGACCGTTCGGCGCTAGGCTGGAACCTTGTGTTTCCAATTCTGTTGGTTGTTGGGTTCGCCTTTATCTTTAAAAATGATAACCCAACTTTATTTAAAATTGGCTACTTAGGCGATTTAAACCAACACAGTATTAGCCAATATAAGCACTTAGAATTTATTGAGTACAGCAATAAATCAAGTGCCATTGATAAACTCAGACAGCATAAATTGGATTTATTAGTGAGTTTTAAAGACAACCAATATTGGGTAAATACCAGTTCTGCAAATGGTTATATTGCAGAAAAATTGCTCTTAGCTGAAACGACTCAAAATCACAGCGGCCAATTTATCAAAGAAACAATCGAAGGACAGGAAATTCGTTATTTAGATTGGGTGGTGCCTGGGATATTAGCAATGAACATGATGTTTTCGTGCTTATATGGTGTGGGTTATGTCATTGTTCGTTATCGTAAAAATGCAGTGCTTAAACGTTTAAGTGCAACGCCGCTCAAACCTATTGAGTTTTTAGCGGCGCAAATAGTGTCGCGTTTACTCATTGTAGTCGTACTAACCTCGGGGATTTTTTTTGCTTGTAATTTTATATTCGACTTTTACCTTGTAGGAAATATGTGGTGGCTATTGTTGTTGTGTATTCTAGGTGCATTTGCCTTGATTTCACTTTCCTTATTAATTGCATGTCGTTCTGAATCTGAAGAGTTTACGGGTGGCATTTTAAACTTAGTTTCATGGCCAATGATGATGTTATCCGGTGTTTGGTTTTCTCTTGAAGGTAGCCCTGCATTTGTGCAAGCAATTTCGCAAATATTTCCACTAACACAAATGCTCATTGGTGCACGAGCTGTGATGTTAGAAGGGGCTGGTTTTATTGAAATTGCGCCACAAATTTTTATTCTAGTTGGGCAAAGCGTTTTGTTTCTATTGCTTGGCTCATTATTTTTTCGATGGAAAGGGCAAACGCGCTAGTTGTATTTTTTGCCCTTGTGCGTCCTAGCATTCTATTATTTCTGGACTAGGCTTGTGTAATTACACATAAACTGATGATGCTATGACACCACACCAAATCGAGTTAGTGCAATCGTCCTGGGAAAAGATAGTGCCGATTGCAAGCGATGCAACCGCGATGTTTTATCAGCGCTTGTTTACGATTGCACCACATTTAAAACCGCTGTTTCAAGGGGATATTGAAGAGCAGGGTAAGAAACTTGCGACTATTTTAACTACCGTAGTTCGCGGGCTGAAGCAACTCGATAAGTTAGAAATGAAAGTGTGGCAATTGGGTCGGCGCCATACAGCATATGGCGTTACAATGACTGACTATCAACCCGTTGCTGACGCATTACTTTGGACCTTAGAGCAAGGTTTAGGTGCTGATTTCACAGTGCAAACAAAGGATGCCTGGGTTGCGGCCTACACTTTACTTAGCAGTGTTATGCAGGCCGGCGCTGATTATCCCTATGCCAACTTTTCTTTGTGGAAATCCGAGCAGCGTTAAATTGAGAAGAGGCGAATAAGCAAAATACCGATGGCCAAATGTACTGCTAACTCAATATTGGCGATACCAATATTGTCCTGTTGTTCAACTTCGATGTTTGTTTGCACTTTAGGTAGCGCTAATTTGAGCACTAAGAATGCAGTAATTTGATGCAGTGTTACAAATACAACAACATTAACTAAAATCGTTATGATGTTGTCGATAAAGTTACCTGGAATAAACTGAATGCTTGATAGCGCTGCAAATATCGCCAGTGAAAGAGCGATCATTCGTGCAGCAAAACGCAGGCCCAGAGAAGTATTATCATAAGCGAAATAAGTTTGCAGTGAAGCGCCTTGGTTGGTTGCTGCAAACCCACGTTCTTGCCAACGAGTGTGAAGCAAAATAACCAATTGAATTGCAATAAATGCAATAATGTCGGTGAGAAGTGTATTAAAATTAGTCGCTTTTGACCATTTATAAAGCCCCAGTACCACAATTGAATTTGCAAGTAATACGCCTGTATCTATTAAGGCTGCACACATATTGCGTTTTTCAATGGCTCTGGCTTCATTGAAGTCTGCGAGAATTAGTCTGTTGTGGATCCATTTACCGAACCAAATAAAACTGAGTGATAATGCTAATGCCAATGCAAGATGGGGCAAGCTCTCTTGCCACAAAGTAAGGTTAAACTCTCTTGCAATAAAACCCACCACTAAGATTATACTGAAAATTGACGAAGCATAGCTTATGCCCATCGCAAAGTTATCTTTCTTAGCCAATTCATTCATTAAATCATGATCAGTACTTGATGCGCGTAACTGCTTTTTCAACACCATTAGAACGAGCAATACCAATAAACCTGTAATAGCAAATGCGACTAAAAGATCGTTTGAGAGCGTGATATAAGACATAAAAATTGTATTCTTTTTTGCTAAGATACAAAAGCGTGATGACCTTTCAAATTGAGCAGAATTGATACTGCTGAGTTCAACACGTTCTGACCTAGCATATAAATTTAATTGTTAAGAGTGTAAGTAAGTTATGGAGTTAGCACAAGGGTTACAACAATTAGGCGAACAGCGTTTTGCAAAACTTTTCTCTGCAGAGACTGTTCTACCAGAAATAGTGTCATTACTAGCTTTAAGTGATTTTGCGTTTCGTATTTTAGAGCAGCGCCCAGAATTGATTGCTTACTTGCAAGATAAAACTTGGCTTACCAATCGCGATACCCCCGCCGTTTTTGAAAAGTCGCTGAATGAAGCTGACGAACCAACGGCATTTAAAACACTCAGAGACTATCGTAATTTATATTGGCTGAAATTAGCTTATCTAGACTTAGTTGCAAGCAACGACATTCGCAACAGCATTAGTTACACCTCTCAACTAAGCGAAGTCTTAATTGATTCTGCCTATCGTTGGGCATACGCACAAGTTGCCAGTGTATGGGGCAAGCCACTTGATAGTGAAGGCAATGCAATGCCAATGTTGATCTTAGGTATGGGTAAGCTTGGGGGCTATGAGTTAAATTATTCATCTGATATCGATTTAATCTTTACCTACCCTTATCAAGTGGAAACACAAGGAGGACGTAAATCGTGTGAAGCACAGGTTTTCTTTACTAAAGTTGCACAAAAAACCATTGCGGCACTTAACCAAGTAACCCCTGAAGGGCAAGTCTTTCGAGTAGACATGCGCCTACGCCCATTTGGTGATAGTGGGCCATTAGTGATGAGCTTTAATGCGATGGAAGAATACTATCAAGAGCAGGGTCGAGACTGGGAACGTTACGCAATGTTAAAGGCGCGCTTACTTGGTGCTGAAAGCCCTTATTGGCAAGAGTTTTATGCGATGCTAAGGCCGTTTGTCTATCGTAAGTATATTGATTTTTCAGTGATTGAATCGCTTAGAAAAATGAAATCATTGATAGCCCAAGATGTTAGACGCAAAGGGTTAACAGAAAATATAAAGCTGGGTGCAGGGGGAATTCGTGAAGCCGAGTTTGTGGTACAAGCGCTACAAATGATCCGTGGTGGACGCGAGCCGGCTCTACAAGTGCAATCGTTTTGTAAAGCACTGGAAGCATTAGCACGATTAAATGAAGTGCCACAAGAAGTGGCAAATACACTCACAAATGGGTATTTATTTTTAAGACGTATCGAGCAGTATTTGCAGCAATTTGATGATAAGCAAACACAAACCCTGCCGCAAGATGAACTAGGCCAACAGCGACTAAGCGTGCTACTTGGTCAAACACACTATGGTGATGCAGTAGCTGAAATAAACCATCAAATGGCGATGATCCACACCGAATTTAACGCCATGATAGGGCCTGATGGAGAAGACGAACAAGAGGTAGATTCGCGTTATCAGTTACTGTGGGAAAAGCCCAGTAAAGACGTTATTTCAAGCCATCAACTCTTTAATCAAGAAGTTGATTTCTATCATTTAGTCCATGACTTCAAACAATTAACAACCAAACGCAAACTCGGTGGGCGGGGACGAGATGTTCTGGATAAGCTGTTGCCTAGCCTGCTGCAACAGGCAGATAAATGTGCATGTGAGGCAAGTATTTTAAAACGCGTACTTGCTGTCGTTGAGAAAGTGATCTCTCGCACAGCCTATTTAGAACTCCTGCTGGAAAACCCGGGGGCACTAAATCAATTATTTAAGCTTTGTGCACATAGCAAATGGATTGGAGAGCATCTAGCGTGTTATCCAATATTACTGGATGAATTAATCGACCCTGCGCAGCTTTATAAAACGTTACCTTTGAGTGGCTACGAGCAAGAAATTCGCCAATATTTTTTGCGAATTGATGACAATGACCTTGAAATGCAGATGGAAGCATTGCGTCAGTTTAAGCAAACACATCAATTAAAAATTGCTGCAGCTGATGCAACAGGTGTGCTTGACGTAATGAAGGTAAGTGATCACTTAACGGCGCTTTCAGAAGCGATTGTCAGTCAATGTGTTAACTTAGCGTGGCAGCAAATGGTAACACGTTTTGGCTATCCGCCAGGTGCAAACGATGATGAAAAAGGATTTGCGGTAATCGCATATGGTAAAGCGGGTGGTATTGAGCTGGGGTATGACTCAGACCTTGATTTAGTGTTTGTGCACAATAGTGACGGTCAAGGGCAAACCGATGGCAATAAACAAATTGATGCGCGCCAATTTTACTTAAAACTAGCACAACGCTTGTTGCACCTGTTTAACACACGTACAGCATCGGGCATTTTGTATGAACTTGATACACGTTTACGTCCTGAAGGCGCTTCAGGATTGTTGGCAATCAACATTGAAACCTTCAGAGAGTATCAGCTCAATCAAGCATGGACGTGGGAGCACCAAGCATTAGTGCGTGCCAGAATGATTTATGGGCAGGCTACTTTGTTTGAACGCTTTGACGCAATTCGAACTGAAGTACTGTCACTTAAACGTGAGCGAGCAAAATTGAAAGAAGAGGTGGTGAATATGCGCCAAAAAATGCGCGATCACTTAATGAAAGGGGATGACGCTCTTTTTGATATTAAACAGGGATTAGGCGGTATGGCAGATATTGAGTTTCTAGCTCAGTACATAGTATTGGAAAATACGCATCAACAGCCACTTATCTCACAATATTCGGATAATATTCGCATTTTTGAGCAAGCGGCGAATCTTGGTTTAATAGAGCAAAACGAAATGTTGGCACTAAAATCAGCTTATTGTGAACTTCGTGAGCTATATCATCAAGTAAGTTTACGTCAAGAGGCAAAACTGGTGAGCGTGGCAAGTGTTGCTGATAAAACACAAGCAATCAGGGCAATTTGGCAAAAGTACTTAATTGAAGCTAACAATTAAAGTGTGGCTTTAACGCAATTGTCGCGTACATAACGGGTTGGGTTTTCAGTAATGACTGCTGTACCGTGTTTGTAACAGAAAAAGCCATAGACAGTGCTTTCAAAATCGCTGTCAATGGCTTTAGATACCTGATAAAGCGTTGTGATAAAGGTTTCATCGACACGAAAGTTGTCTTTAATGATGTAGTCTTTATCGAGATACCATAGAAATTCAATACCTTCTTGCTCGGCAAAGTCAGAAAGTACTGCTTTTAAGGTGTCACCTTTATCAAAGCGACGGGCTTTAATTTCACCGCGCCAATTAGCAGGGATTTTAGTTGAAGAACGTTTTTGTTGCAGATGTTGAGCGAGCGAAGTATCAGGCGTATCGAGTTGAATAACATATTTTTCACGCTCGGTCATAGAGCTTAGGGTATTACGAAAGCTACTGTAAAAGTTTGATAGGCCTTCTGCTGCGGCATTTGATTTTGAGTCTGAGTTAAACACAGGGCCTTTGCCGAGAAGCAAATAAAGTGCAGCAGCGATTAAAATAATACCCAAAGATAAATGCTTAAGCCAAAACCACACAACAACTCTCAATGCTTAAATTAGAAACAAATCAATAATAGCCCCAACATAAGCCTTTTTTGCATAATACTAAATTCGTATTTTAGGCGGTTTGCTTAACTATTAAGCATGTTTCACCTGATAAACACTCATTGTTAGGGAGTTGGTTGACTCCCTAAAAACGCTAACCCTCAACAAAGACATGGTATTCGAGTCTTAATTATCTATTTGTAATATGACGTCGCGTTTGGATCTTTTTGTGTTTTAAAGCGGCGATGCAGCCATAAATATTGCTCAGGCGCTTTTCGAATTGCGTCTTCCATTGCCTTATTCACACGGGTTACGTCATTTATATCATTACCCGTTGGGAAACCTTCAAAAACAGGGCTGACATCGAGGAAGTATTTACCACCTTTGCGGTAGGTTGAAAGTGCGACCGTTTCACTATTTTTACTGCTAGCAAAAATTAACGTGCCGGTTGTCGTACAGGTTTCTTCTACGGCAAAAAACGGTACAAATTCAGAGCGTTTACGGCCATAGTCTTGATCCGGTAAGTAGTAACAAAGTTTTTGCTTACTAAGCGCTTTTAATAAGCTTTTTACATCACGTTTGGTCACTAACGCTTCACTAAAGCGCAGGCGGCCATTAACAATAATGTATTCCATTAAAGGGTTGTTATGCGGGCGATAAAAACCAACACCTGTATTTTGAATGCCCATCATACGACCTGCAACTTCGAGATGCATCATATGCGGCACTAACATCAGAACACCTTTACCGCTGTTAATTGCATTCTCAATATGGTGGTAACCGGTAATGCCACCAAAGTGCTTTTTGGCACGCCACTGGGGCCACCACCACGCCATACCAGACTCAAAAATAGCAATCCCAGTGTTTTCTAAGTTTTCTTTGACTAACTTTGCTTGCGCCGCCTTATCGAGCTCAGGGAAGGCTAGTGCGATGTTAACTTCGGCAATTTTGCGGCGCTTTTTAACAAAACGATAAACTAAACGGCCAAGTAACTTTCCAAGTAAAATCTGTAGGTTATAAGGCAACCAAGAAAGCAAATACAGAATAAATACACTTAACCAAGTAAGCCAATATTTAGGAGCTAGAAAAGAATATGAAAAAGGCGCTTTAGTTATCACAATATCGTTTGGCAAAAGTAAAAAATTAGCGCGAGTATATCAAAAAGAAAGGAAAACGTGGGAATTGATTTATTCCCACGTTGAATTAGATTACCGAGGTTAGTTTAGGCCACGGTTAATTGCTTCGATATCACTGCGAGACAGTGTACCTTCGGCAAGTTTTAAACCAAGAGTAGATACAACATAACGGTAACGAACCGCCGATAAGTTACGGCTTGCGTCGTATAAGTTACGAGTACTTAGTAATACGTCTACAATAGTACGTGTGCCCACTTCAAAACCTGCTTCAGTGGCTTGCAAAGCACTTTCAGCAGATACTACTGCTTGTTCAAGTGCGCGATATGTCGCGATATCTGACACTACTTGATTATATGACGTACGAACTTGTTTATTTACGTTACGGTAAGCACTTTCAAATTCTTGGCTTGCTGCAACAAAATATTCAGTAGCTTGGTTTACCGCTGCATGCGTACCACCACCTTGGTAAATTGGCACAGAGAAACCTAAACCTACTTTAGTTTGATCTACACGAGGACCTGTTTCGCCAAGGCTATCGCCATAAGAAGCCGATAAAGTCAGTTTCGGATAGTGGCCTGCTTTTGCTTGTTCGATTTGCTCTTTAGCAATATCTACAGACACACGTGATACTTGTAGCGAAATATTATTTTCTTTTGCTGACTCAACAAATTCAGTGCTCTTACGTGCAGGCTTTACTGTTGAGAATTTATCAGTGTTAAGGGCATTAAGTTTTTCGTGATATTTACCAGTGATCTCACCAAGCTCTTCGCGCGCGGTTTCAACATCATTGATTGCAACAATTTCGCGAGCAACGGCATTATCGTATTGTGCTTGCGCTTCGTGTACATCAGTAATAGCAGTAAGACCTACCGCATGGCGCTGTTTGGTTTGCTCAAGCTGACGTTCAATAGCACGTTTTTCTGCGCGAACAAACTCTAAGTCATCTTGGCGTGCAAGCACATTAAAGTAAGCATTAGAAACACGAACAATCAGATTTTGCTGTGCTAGCTGATAACTTGCATCTGCTTGAAGAGCTTGCTTTTCTGCAATGTTAAGTGATTTCCAAGACCCCAAATTGAATAGGTCTTGGTCTAATCTAATACCGCGGCTGAAAACATCCGAGTCACCTAGATCACCATCCGTTTTCTCATAACCCATTGTTGCACCGATTTGCGGTAATAAAGCCGCCATTGCGATATCCGTGTTGTAGTCTTGTGCATCGCGCGTTGCTTTTGCCTTTAAAACTACAGGATCGTTTGCAAGTGCGATTTCGTATACTTGCATTAGGTCTTCTGCATTTGCTTGTGTTACTGAAAAACTACAAGTAAATGCAACTAGCGCAGATAATAGTTTCTTTTTCATAGTTGTTGTCATCCCCAGACAATTTTTGAAAGCATCTTAGCGTGTTTTTTTAGTGATTAGAAAAACAATACAGTAAAACAAAGTATTCAAGTGTAACAGAATATGAAAAATTCGTTTTATTGGCTTAATAAGCTAAAATACCGAAAAATCGATAGATTATCGAATAGATTTTAAACTAATTGATACGTTTAATATGGCCAAAATTACAAAATTCAAGCAGTCAGATGTAGAAATAGTCGCTAAAAAGCGCACCTTTAATGGTTTTTTTAAAATTGATGAATACCATTTTCGACACGCGCTTTTTGCTGGTGGTCAGTCAGATATCGTAATACGTGAAATATTTGAACGTGGCGATGCCGTTGCGGTCTTACCCTATGACCCAAAATTGGATGCGGTGTTACTGATAGAGCAAATCCGCATTGGTGCAATGAGCGATGATAAGTCGCCATGGTTGTTTGAAGTGATTGCCGGAATGACAGATGGCAGCACAGATTACGAAGCAGTCGTAAAAAAAGAAGCATTGGAAGAGTCCGGCATTGCGCTTGAAAATATTGAGTTTATGTTATCGTATCTTTCAAGTCCTGGCGGTACCTCAGAACGTTTGTATTTGTATTATGCTGAGGCAGATTTATCAAATGCAGGTGGGGTTTTTGGCGTACCTGCGGAAGGTGAAGACATTAAAGTACATGTTTTGCCTGTTGCGGAAGCGTTTAAATTATTAGATGAAGGTGAGATGGATAACGCCGCAACGGTTATTTGTTTACAATGGCTTAAACTCAATATTGAATCAATAAGAGAGAAGTATCGTTCGTGTTAGCACAGGCTTATCGACAAAATTTACCGAAGTACATTCGTTTGTGCGAGCAAAATTACGCGCGCATAAATCGCCTGTTGCCAAAACAAAATGATAAAGGGGCGGTTAACAAAGTATTGGTAGGTGGTTTCGAGTTTACCCTAACTGTGTTAGAAGCATCTCCCTATACAAATTTGGTGTCGCTAAAACAAACCGACAGTCAGGTAATTGGCTTTACCCGTCCGGATTTAAATGTGCGCGTCTATCATGATGCGAAAGTTGCTGAAGTAGTATGTAAATATTACCCCAAACGGGTGAAACCTTCATATGGTTACCCCAACCCAGATATGCATCAAAAAGATGAAAAATATCAACTTAATGCATTTTTAAAAGATTGGTTAGAATACTGCATCAACCAAGGTCGTAGTACTTTTCATTGGGATACAGATCATGGCGTGGTTTAAGCAGAAAGCACATTTTGATAAAGACCAGCTTACACTAATCCATATCACGGATAGTCATGTTTTTGCTGACCTAAATGGTGAATACTTTAATGTAAACACAGCGAATTATCTTCGTGCCACACTCGCACATATCAAGCTAATTGATTGTGATGCAATCATTTTTGGCGGTGATTTAACGCAAGATCACAGTGAAGAATCGTATCATTTATTCGCACAACAGGTGGTGGATGCAGGGCTTGCTGACAAGCTTTTTTGGTTACCAGGTAACCATGATGAACTAGATGTTTATAATCGTGTTTTTACTCAGTATGGTATTGCCAGCTGCAAAGCAATACACAGCAACAATTGGCAGGTGTTACTCACCAACTCAAAAGGCCCAACGCCTGCGGGACTAATGACAAAAGCTCACCTTAACGAAATCATGTCAGAGTTAAAGAGTAGTGCCAAAGCGTCCTTGGTTTTAACCCACCATCACCCTATAGCCATAGATGGTTATCTCGATAAACACATGTTAGAAAATGGCGATGAATTGCTAGGTTTGCTTTCGCGTCATAGCAATGTAAAAGCCTTGATCCACGGTCATGTGCACAACGAGTATAGCTGGATATTTGATGGTTTTGCGGTATTTGCAACGCCTGCAACATCAATTCAATTTGAGAAAAATACCCCAGATTGGCAGCAAGTAGACTTAGGTCCTGCATTTCGTATGATACGATTACAAGACGAAGGCAGTTTTCACACTCAGGTAGTATGGCTAAACAACGCGTAATTTACATTCATGGTTTCAACAGTTCACCCGATTCATTTAAAGCACAACAGTTTGGTCAATATTTAGCGAAATATCATGATGTTGAGTATTTAGTGCCAAAACTAAACCACGAACCGCGAGAAATTTTGTTGACGCTCGAAGCGTTAATAACACCTAATACAAAACTGATAGGTAGCTCGCTTGGCGGTTTTTTTGCGACGTTTTTATCTCAGCGTCATCAGCTACCAGCAGTTGTTGTTAATCCAGCGGTTGTTCCATTTACTTTGATGAAGGACTATCTTGGCCAGCAATATAATCCTTACCAAGATTATTATTACGATGTTACTACACAACATGTTGCTGATTTAAAGCAGCTGTATGTTAATTCACTTCCTTCACCACAATTAATATTCCTTTTACAGCAGATGGGTGATGAAGTATTAGATTTTTCACAGGCGGTCGATTATTATAAAAACTGCCGTCAGCGTATTGAATTTGCTGGCGATCACAGTTTTATTGGGTTCCAACGTTATTTCCCAGATATTGTAGATTTCCTGAAAATATCGTAAAACAGTTATAACTATAAAAAACGCGCTAAAACCTAGAACTTTTTACCCACAAGGGAAACTAGGTCACCAAAGATAATTAATATAAAAAGAACCGCATTTCATGACGACACAAGATTACAATGCAGAAGCCATTGAGGTATTAAATGGACTTGAACCGGTAAAACGCCGTCCAGGCATGTATACCGACACCACCCGTCCTAACCACCTTGGTCAAGAAGTTATCGATAACAGTGTGGATGAAGCTTTAGCGGGGCATGCATCAAAAATTGATGTCATACTCCATGAAGACAATTCACTGGAAGTTATTGATGATGGCCGTGGTATGCCGATAGATATTCACCCTGAAGAAGGTATTCCAGGGGTAGAACTTATTCTGACTAAACTGCATGCCGGTGGTAAATTTTCGAATAAAAACTACCAGTTTTCAGGTGGTTTACACGGGGTAGGTATCTCGGTTGTAAATGCCTTATCAACACGGGTATTGGTAACTGTTCGTCGTGATGCCAAAGTATATGAAATTGCGTTTGAAAATGGCGACAAGGTGCAAGACCTTACCGAAGTAGGTACTGTGGGTAAGCGCAACACCGGTACCTCAGTACATTTTTGGCCTGATGCCAGTTATTTTGATTCTGCCAACTTCTCACTTAGCAAGCTCAAGCATTTATTAAAAGCAAAAGCGGTTCTGTGTCCAGGCTTACGCATTCGATTTATTAATAAGCAATCGAAAGAGACCTTAGAGTGGTTTTTTGAAGATGGTTTAAAAGATTACCTTGCCGATGCATTAAAAGAATACGAAGTATTACCAAAACAACCATTTACTGGCGAATTTGCAGGTTCTACCGAAGGGGTGGATTGGGCAGTGTTATGGTTGCCAGAAGGCGGCGAGGGGGTTTATGAGAGTTATGTAAACCTTATTCCAACCGCACAGGGTGGTACCCATGTAAATGGTTTGCGTCAAGGCTTGTTAGAAGCGATGCGTGAATTCTGTGAATTCCGTAATTTATTACCACGTGGTGTTAAATTAACTCCAGACGATATCTGGGAACGCTGTAGTTATGTGTTGTCAGTGAAAATGCAAGACCCGCAATTTGCTGGGCAAACGAAAGAAAAGCTATCTTCACGTTCAACTTCTGCATTTGTATCCGGTGTGGTAAAAGACTCGTTCAGCTTATGGCTGAATGAACATACAGATATCGCTGAATTGCTAGCAGAAATTTGTATTAGCAACGCGCAAAAGCGTATGCGTGCCGCGAAAAAAGTGGTGCGTAAAAAAATCACTTCAGGGCCGGCATTACCGGGTAAATTAACCGACTGTAGTACACAAGAAAGTGAACGCAGCGAGCTTTTCTTAGTAGAGGGTGACTCTGCGGGTGGTTCTGCAAAACAAGCGCGCGACCGTGAATTCCAAGCTGTGATGCCACTGCGCGGTAAAATCCTCAATACTTGGGAAGTCGAGTCAGGTCAAATACTAGCGTCACAAGAAGTTCATGATATTTCGGTGGCGATTGGTATGGACCCTGATTCAAGTGACTTATCAAATCTGCGTTATCACAAAATTTGTATCCTAGCTGATGCGGACTCTGATGGGTTACACATTGCAACCCTACTATGTGCACTGTTTGTCAAGCATTTCCCAATTCTTGTTGAACAAGGTCATGTTTATGTCGCAATGCCGCCTCTTTATCGTATTGATGTGGGTAAAGAAGTGTTTTACGCCCTTGATGAAGATGAGAAAACAGGCATCTTAGACCGCATTGAAGCTGAGAAAAAACGTGGCAAAGTGAATGTGCAACGCTTTAAAGGTTTGGGTGAAATGAACCCAATGCAGCTACGCGAGACGACAATGGATCCAAATACCCGTCGCTTAGTGCAATTAAGACTTGATGGCGATGAAGAAACACTAGAAGTAATGGATATGTTACTTGCCAAAAAGCGCTCAGGCGATCGTCGTGAATGGTTAGAAACCAGCGGCGACCAAGCAGATTCGTGGAACTCATAACAAGCATAATAAATTTAGGTAAACGAGCATGTCAGATCTCGATACCCTCGCAATGCAAGGGATAGAACAACAAACAATGGCGCAGTTTACGCAAAGCGCCTACTTAAATTACTCGATGTATGTCATAAAAGACCGTGCATTACCGCATATTGGTGACGGTTTAAAACCAGTACAACGTCGAATTGTGTATGCGATGAGTGAACTAGGCTTATCGGCAGCGGCTAAATATAAAAAATCAGCCCGTACAGTGGGTGACGTACTTGGTAAATATCACCCTCATGGTGATAGTGCCTGTTACGAAGCCATGGTACTGATGGCGCAGCCGTTTTCTTACCGTTATCCGCTGGTGGATGGTCAAGGTAACTGGGGTGCGGCAGATGATCCTAAGTCTTTCGCGGCGATGCGTTACACCGAAGCGCGTTTGTCTAAGTTTTCTGAGGTTTTATTAAAAGAACTAGGCCAAGGCACAGTCGATTGGATCCCTAACTTCGATGGCACCATGAAAGAGCCTGAAGTGTTACCTGCGCGTTTACCGCACATTCTACTTAACGGTATCACTGGCATTGCAGTCGGTATGGCAACAGACATCCCGCCTCACAATGTTCGTGAAGTAGCGAGTGCCTGTTGTGCATTATTAGATAAACCAAAAACCGAGCTTGAAGAGTTGCTTGATTTAGTACAAGCACCAGATTACCCAACAGATGCGGAAATCATCACGCCTAAGGCGGAAATTCGCAAAATCTATTCAAGTGGTAAAGGCTCTATCAAAATGCGCGCGGTTTATACCGAAGAGCAGGGCGATATTGTTATTACAGCACTGCCTCACCAATGTTCAGGTGCGAAAGTACTTGAACAGATAGCAACGCAGATGCGCGCTAAAAAATTACCTATGGTGGCCGATTTACGTGATGAGTCTGATCATGAAAATCCAACCCGAATTGTGATTGTGCCGCGTTCAAACCGTGTAAAAGCTGAGCCTCTTATGGCGCACTTATTTGCTACCACAGACCTTGAGAAAAACTACCGTGTTAACTTAAACATGCTGGGCCTAAACGGCCGTCCTCAAGTAAAAGATCTGAAAACTATTCTATCTGAATGGTTGGTTTTTAGACGCGAAACAGTTCGTCGCCGTTTACAATACCGTCTAGATAAAGTATTGGCACGTTTGCATATTTTAGAAGGTTTATTGATAGCCTTTTTAAATATTGACGAGGTGATTGAAATTATTCGCTCTGAGGATGAACCAAAGCCGGTATTAATGGCACGTTTTGGTATCACTGAAACACAAGCAGAAGCAATTTTAGAACTTAAACTTCGTCACCTTGCTAAATTGGAAGAAATGAAAATTCGTGGCGAGCAAGATGAGCTTGCCAAAGAGCGTGATAAGCTTGAGCTGACTCTAGGTTCTGAGCGTCGTATGTCGACGTTACTTAAAAAAGAAATTCAAGAAGCCGCTGAGCTTTATGGTGACGACCGCCGTTCACCTGTAGTTGAGCGCGGTGAAGCAAAAGCCCTGAGCGAAAAAGATTTAATGCCATCTGAAAGCGTTACAGTGGTGCTTTCTGAAAAAGGCTGGGCACGTTTTGCAAAAGGTCATGATATTGATGCTGAAGGACTAAGTTATAGAGCAGGCGATAGCTTCAAATCTCTTGCGAAAGGTCGCAGTAATCAACCAAGCGTATTCTTAGATAGCTCTGGTCGAGCATTTGCGACCGATACCCACAGCCTGCCATCAGCGCGTAGCCAAGGTGAACCTATGACAGGGCGCTTTAATGTGGCAGCTGGCGCTAATCTTGAACATGTCGTGATGGGAGATGAAAAAGCTAATTTCTTGATGGCATCAGATGCAGGTTATGGCTTTATCGCTGAGTTTAATGATTTAGTCAGTAAAAATAAAAACGGTAAAGCGCTAGTGACAATTCCTGAAGCGGCATTACTGATGACACCTCAGCCAATTCATGATGTTTCTACGGATCGATGTTTAGCGATTTCGAATGAAGGACGTATGCTGATCTTCCCTATTCGAGATTTGCCAAAACTGGGTAAAGGTAAGGGTAATAAGATTATCTCTATCCCAAGTGCACGAGTGAAAGCACGTGAAGAGTTTGTCAAAGTATTGGGAATTGTGCCGGATGGTGCGTCTGTTACGCTTCATGCAGGCAAACGCAAGCTTACGCTTAAACCAAGTGATCTTGAGCATTACTATGGCGAACGCGGACGACGTGGTAACAAGTTACCGCGAGGATTACAACGCGTGGACTTAATGGAAGTCGAGTTTACTGCGGCACAAGAAATGATTGATGATGCTATTGATTCGGAAAAGAACGACGATTAGTTACTGTTGACCTTTACTGTTTGAGTTTGCAGCAGTTTGAAGTGTGTGTATACAAGGCACAGCATGTCTACTAGAGTTATTTTATATGGACATGCGATAAAGGTTTTTGCTCCAGTGCCCCACATTTTTGTGGGGATAAACAGCAGAAATACACTTCAATCGCTGTCTTGACGGGTCATCTAAACGCCTTATAACACAAAATGTGTTTAGATCGAATTTAGAGTAAATCACAAAGATAAACAGTTACTAGTGCTTATTTGTAGCGAAAAGCGTTAAAATAGACAAAACCAGTTCCAATTTGGGACTGGTTTTTTTATAAACTATGTTTTTTAGCTTACACATGTTAGCTAAAATTCGTATAATGGCGCGCTTAGTTATTGGAGACGTTATTTTGATATTTGCTGTTCGCTTAGTATTGCTTGCGATTTTTATCTTATTTAGTGCCGTTTTTGGCTTGTTACTGTGTTTAGTAATGCCATTTAACCGCAATCATGTTCACCGGTTTGCTTCTTGGTATGGCAGTATGCATAAGGTGTTGGGTGCTAAAATCGATCTCAAAGGACTTGATAAATTAGATAAACAAAAATCGTATGTGTTTGTCTCAAATCACCAAAACAATTATGACTTATTTACAGTAACCAATGCAGTGCCAGAAAATACAGTTAGCATTGGCAAAAAAAGTATTCGCTTTATTCCGTTTTTTGGTCAGCTTTACTGGCTATCAGGTAATATTTTGATTGATCGCAATAATAAATCGAAAGCGAAAGGCACAATTGATAAAGCAGCATCAAAAATTAAAAACGATAATATTTCAGTCTGGCTTTTTCCTGAGGGAACACGCAGCTATGGCCGTGGTTTGCTGCCTTTCAAAACAGGCGCGTTTCATACCGCATTGCAAGCAGATGTTGAGGTTGTGCCAGTATGTATGAGTACCACCACGGGCCGAATTAAATTAAATCGTTGGGCTAACCCAACAGTCTATATTGAATTGCTAGACCCAATTCGGTTAGATAAGGATGTGTCGGCAAGAGAGCATGCAAAGCAAATCCATGCTATGATGCAGAGTAAAATTGAACAGCTAGATGCTAAAGTAGAGAGCGATTGTGGAAAACTGGCGCGAAATTAGTGAAGACATTGTTGAATCGTTACTAGAAGACGGTTCAAACCCAGATAAGTTATATGAAGTTGAACACCACTTTGTATGTGAAGACTTTGATAAATTAGAAGAAGCTGCGCTGGCAGCGTTTAAACTTGGCTTTGATGTTGAAGATCCGGCTGAACTTGAATTAGAAGATGGCAGCAAAATTTGGGGCTTTGACGTTGTGGTTGAGTGCGAACTTGATGCTGAACTTATTCTTGAAGATGTTGATAAGCTTATCGATCTCGCTCAGAAAGCGGGTGTTGAATATGATGGCTGGGGTACTTACTTCCAAGAGTAAGCCTAAGTTGTTTTATTCATACATAGAATACGAAAATAGCGCCCGATGGCGCTATTTTTTATTGTGTGTCATCTTGAGAAAGATTGAATGGTGAAAACAGTAAGATGGGCACTAGAATTACTGTATGAATCGATAACCATGCCAATGTGCCGTCATAAACGCCAAGTGCTGTTATTGCAGTAAATAAGGCAAGTGCTGAAGACACCACTGCTAATAACCAATAAAGGCCTATAGGACTGTTCTTATCAAGGTTTATATTTTCGGCACATTGGTTACTTTTGCAATAACACGACATTGCAATTACAACTGTCACAAATGAAAAAGCAATCAATAAAACTTCCATCAGATAATCCCTGAAATAAATTCATACCACTAAGATTATCGTGCCTAAAATCACAAGTCAATATTAATGATAATTATTATCAATTAAATTTAACCTAGGATGATATGAGGAATAAATCGTGATGAATCTTGAGTAATTGGCGAATCATCTTCCCGAATAGTTAATCCACAACTTTGATGATTCACTAACCAGCTACCAATAAGCGTATGATTACCGTTAAATACAGGTAAAGGCGCGAGCGCTTGCACAATATAGCCTTCTTCGCCGTAACAGCCCTCGCTATGAAGGCGACCTTTAGTTGGATGATGCCAAGTAATATTTGCCCCTTCACGGCCAAAAATAGGTTTTTGAACGTAACCATTTTCTAACCCATCACCGACATTATTGGCAAAGTAGGCAGGTAAAAGGTTGGGGTGATTGGGAAACATTTGCCAAAGCAGTGGCAGCAGTGCTTTATTCGACAGAATTGCTTTCCACTCAGGCTCTATAAAGCGGGTGTGCGTTTTATTAAGATGCTTTGAAAATGCATCTTTAAAGAGATCTTCCCAGGGATAAAGCTTAAAAATATGATTGATTGGTGTCTCTTCGGGATCAAGTAATTGCCCTTTATCATCAACACCTATTTCCTCGATAGGAAAGCGCGCAGTCGCAATACCTGCCTGGTACGCACAATCTTGAAGGTAGGTAACCGTTCCTTTATCTTCAGTTGACCCATCTGAATAACAAAAGCTTAATTGATGTTTTAAATTGAGTTCGCTAAAGCGTTTAATCAAGCGTTCTTGAATACTGTTAAATTGATCTGCTTGGCGGGGCAGTATTGCACGGTCAACTTGTTGCTCTAGCCACATCCATTGGAAAAACGCAGCTTCATAAATAGATGTAGGTGTATCAGCATTGTATTCCAATAGTTTTGCAGGGCCTTTACCATGGTAAGAAAAGTCCATTCGGCCATAAAGACTAGGCTCTTTTTGTTGCCAGCTGCGTGTTATCAATGACCAGAATTTTTCAGGAATGGCGAATTGCTTTAACCAATAGTCATCATTAACGACTTTATCAACGGCTTGTAAACACATTTGCTCAAGTTCGTTGGTTGGATCTTCAATATCGTTTTCGATTTGCGCGAGGGTAAATTGATAATAAGCTGATTCATCCCAATATACATCGCCATCGATAGTCGCAAATTCAAAGCCAAAATATTCGGCCTGTTGTTTAAGGTCAGGCCGAACGGGAATACTTCGACGGAACATTAACCGCCATAGCTCCGTGATGAAGCGCGACTGCCAAATCCGCCACGTGAGCGTGAGATTGATTTGGGCTTAGAGGTGAATTTCACTTTTGACTTTTTAACCATGATTGAACCGCGATTATTAATCGACCCAATGGTTTGGTTATTGCTGTTGCGAAAACTAAAAAAGTCATCTTTTGCGCGATAAAGAGGTTTGCTACCACCATAGCTACTACCACCAAAGTGAGCGTATTTTTTACGCTTTTTCTTTTTCGCATAATCGAGTGCTTCATCCACGGCTTCAGCGACAAGGCCAATCATAAATCCCGCCATGATAGGGCGCCAAATGCTATTGTTGTCGCGCTCACATTGATCAAAGCCGAAGTCACTTTCGCAGTTAGATTCGGAGGTATACTTAGGTGCTTCAACGTAATGGTTAGCGAGCGCTTCTTGGTATTGAACTTCACATTCAAAGCGTTCAACGCCCCATTGTTCGCAATCATCT
The DNA here is from genome assembly GCF_000788395.1 of Pseudoalteromonas piratica. Taxonomy (NCBI): domain Bacteria; kingdom Pseudomonadati; phylum Pseudomonadota; class Gammaproteobacteria; order Alteromonadales; family Pseudoalteromonadaceae; genus Pseudoalteromonas; species Pseudoalteromonas piratica. The sequence goes on along the minus strand of NZ_CP009888.1, from coordinate 2,954,441 downwards.
ACATCTTTAAATAGCAATGCAGATTCATCACTTTCACCGCAACCACTTAAGCCAACTCCGGCACCAAGCATTAACGTGAGTTTAAGTTTACTCGTTCGTTTCATAATGCCCCCTAGTATGTCATACAGGCAGCATTTAAAATCCCCGTCGCAAGTGAGGCGACGGCTAAGAAAATACCAGCGCTTAACTCATCTTTATTGATGCGTTCAGTGATTTTTGGCATATAAATTTTTACTGCGAAGAAGGTTACTAGCTGCATAACACCTGCAATCACACCCCAAATAGCGAAATCAATCAGAGAAACAGAGTTAATTGCGGCACTGGCAACCGGCAGTGTAAAGCCTAAAAACGCGCCAGCAAAAGCGATTGCCGCGGTGCGATTGTTTTGCTTCATTAGTGTCCATTCGCAGTGTGGAGTTACCAGTGTATAGATAAAGATAAATGCGAAAATTAATGCATATCCAAGGGCAAAATAAAGTAAAAACGGAACAAAGCCCGCCAGTGAATCCATAATCATTATTGTTATACTCCAAAATAGCTGTATGTGTTTTTATGGTAATTTATCACATACTGAGAAAGGTTAATCTGCTAACCCTGATAAATGTTCAAGCTCACGATAAAGCTCTTCCTCATCTCCCATGTTAAGTTCAATTAAACGTTTTAAATGTGTCACACTGTCAATTTCAATTTGCTCGCAACGCAAACCTAATTGCGAATTTTCGACGTGCGCGAGCGCAACGAGCATTTCAATTTCAATATCACTGCTTGATAGTTGAAATGACAAGGTTGCACTTATATCAAGATCACATGCCGCTGGCCAGTTACTGGGTTTTTTTATCAAAGCGCCTTTAAGCGAAAGATCTAAAAGCTCAGCACTGTAATCTACACCTTGATAATTTAAGGTGGCAGGGGTGCGATAAATAATCCGGGTGAACTGTCGTCTTTCTTGCATTAGCATGCTCCTTATCGTCATCCTTAAAGCATAGCCGATTAACAAAAAATATTAAATATTTTCATGCTGATATGTTTTAATAGCGGGCTCAAAATAGGGAATTAATTTTAAAAGGGAAAATTCATGTCTGAGCAAGTTTCTGAATGCATTGAAAAACAAAAGATTGACCATGGTGAATTAAAAAAAACCGGTTTTTGGTTAAATCAGGTCTTTATGATTGTGTCGACCATAGTGGGCGTGTTCCTCGCGGCACAAAGCGGTTTAGAGCAAGCACTTAAATTCGATACATTAAGTAAAATGGAAGATAACTATTATCTTCGCATGTCGCTGTATGATGAGTTAGACGATGCGGTTAAAGAGTTAGAAGCATACGCAGTTATTCTAGCTAAAAGTCCACCTAAATCAGTGATTCAAGAACAACGTCCAATGCTAGAGAAATACGTCTGGCAAACAATGAAATACAATCCAACGACACTTGAAACACCGAGTGAAATTTTGTCGGAAGTACGCCGCTTTTACAGCAAAGCAGACCGTACCATTGACCAAGTTGGTCGCTGGGCAATCAGTTCTCGTCACGCTTCAAAATTATTATTAGAACAAACGGAATACTTTAAAAACGGACCGTTATTAAACCTCAAAAACAGCGCGGAAGAACTCAAGCGATTACTTGCGAAAGAAGATATTCAAATTGGCGTATTAAAAGGAGAGTAATGAGCCATGACTAAACGTTGCCCAAAGTGCGTAAATGTTGCACTTGAAGTTACCCATTATTGCGGTGAAGAAATAGATGTGTGTCGCCAGTGTGGTGGTCTATGGTTTGAGAAGAACCAAGTTAATCGCATGATTGAAGAGATTAATGATGGCCCAATTGGCGAATGCTACAGCCATCATTTTGGCGAGCCTCAAGGCTGCACTGAATTAAACTGTCCTGACTGCGGCAGTCATTTAGAAGCGGTGCATTTATTAAAAGATTATGAAACCGAGCTCGATATTTGTCGCAAATGTGATGGTAGCTGGATTGATAAGGACGAACTCACATCAGTCGAAAATAGTCCTGAGTTACGAGGAGCGCTTGATGAACTTAACAAAACAGTGTCATGGAAGACGTATTTATTCCAATTTCTAACGCAAATGCCGGTTGAATATAATATTAAAACTAGGTCAAAGCCTTGGGTTAATTGGTCTCTCATTGCACTTAATATAATCATTTTCTGCGCCTATTTTTTCGATGTAAGCAGTTTTAACTATGTGTTAGAAAACTTTGCTCTAAGGCCGCTCGATGTTAATAATGGCCAAGAAATTTGGACTTTACTTACCTGTGTTTTTTTACATGGCTCAGTAATGCACTTAGTCGGTAATATGTACTTTTTATATATTATTGGTGACAATTTAGAAGATGCCTTAGGCCATAAAAAGTACTTAGCGTATTACTTAATATGTGGCTTAGGTGCTTCATTATTTAGTTTGTTAATGTCACAAAATCCAAGTATTCCATCAGTTGGGGCAAGTGGAGCCATCGCAGGTTTATTCGGTATGTATTTAATGTGGTTTAGACACGCTAGCTTGACCTTTATGTTTATTATTTATCAGAAAAAGCTCAGCGCGGTTTGGTTCTTTGCTATTTGGATCGCGATAAATATTTTTGGCTTAGTTGCACTGCAAGATGGCGTAGATTATGGCGCGCATATTGGCGGATTTGTTGTGGGCCTAATTATTGGTTACTTGTTAAAAGAGAAGGTGCTTGCTGAAAATCCATTAATAAAACTACTTAACCAGCCTGAAGCAGTATTAAAACGTTAGTATTCAACAGATTAAAAAAGCCCGCAAATGTGCGGGCTTTTTTTGGATTGCGTGAAAATCAATTAACCGATTTTCTTGTACTTAATACGTTTTGGTTGCGCAGCTTCTGCACCAAGCGTTTTCTTAAGCCATGCTTCGTATTCTGTGTAGTTACCTTCAAAGAAATTAACTTGGCCTTCATCACGGTAATCAAGAATGTGCGTCGCAATACGGTCAAGGAACCAACGGTCGTGCGAGATACACATTACACAGCCTGGGAATTCTAAAATGGCATTCTCAAGAGCACGTAATGTTTCAACGTCTAGGTCATTGGTAGGCTCATCGAGTAAGATCATGTTACCGCCAGCTTTTAGAAGCTTGGCTAAGTGAAGACGGTTACGCTCACCACCCGATAAGTCTTTGACGAATTTCTGTTGGTCATTGCCTTTAAAGTTAAAGCGCGATACATAAGCACGGCTTGGAATTTCAAAGTTACCAATTTTTAGAATATCTTGGCCTTCTGATAGTTCTTGGAATACTGTTTTTGAACCATCTAAGTCATCACGGAACTGATCAACCGTTGCAAGCTGAACCGTTTCGCCAAGTTCAAAGTTACCTGCATCTGGTGTTTCTTGACCACTCAACATACGGAATAAAGTTGATTTACCTGCACCGTTAGCACCGATAATTCCGACGATAGCTCCTTTTGGTACAGAGAAGCTTAAATCATCAATCAGTACACGGTCGCCGTAACCCTTTTTGATGTTACTCACTTCAAGTACTTTATCACCTAGGCGAGGACCTGGAGGAATAAAGAGCTCGTTTGTCTCGTTACGTTTTTGATAATCAGAATGTTGTAGTTCTGAGAATTGCGCCATACGTGCTTTCGATTTAGCTTGGCGACCTTTCGGGTTAGAACGCACCCACTCAAGTTCTTGCGCAATTGATTTCTGACGAGCTTTCTCCGCTTTTTCTTCTTGCTTCAAACGCGCATCTTTTTGTTCAAGCCATGACGAGTAATTACCTTCCCATGGAATACCTTCACCACGGTCAAGCTCTAAGATCCAACCAGCAACGTTATCAAGGAAATAACGGTCGTGGGTAATCGCCACAACAGTACCTTCGTAATCGTGTAAGAAACGCTCTAACCATGCAACTGATTCGGCATCTAAGTGGTTAGTTGGTTCGTCGAGTAGAAGCATGTCTGGCTTTTCAAGTAATAAACGACAAATTGCCACACGGCGACGCTCACCACCTGAAAGTACTTTAATCGGCGTATCCCATTCTGGTAAACGAAGGGCATCGGCTGCACGCTCTAGAGCATTATCTAGGTTGTGACCATCGTGTGCTTGAATAATTGCTTCAAGTTCACCTTGCTCTTTTGCCAATGCGTCAAAATCTGCACCGTCCATTGCGTATTCAGCGTAAACTTCATCTAAACGTGCAAGGGCATTTGTCACTTCAGAAAGTGCTTCTTCAACTGTTTCGCGAACAGTTTTATTTTCGTCTAATATTGGCTCCTGAGGTAAGTAGCCAATTTTGGTATCAGGGAACGCGCGTGCTTCACCTTCAAACTCGGTATCAACACCGGCCATAATGCGCAGCAAGGTAGATTTACCTGCACCGTTTAAACCAAGCACACCAATTTTTGCGCCAGGGAAAAATGAAAGCGAAATATCTTTTAAAATAGTACGCTTTGGCGGTACTACTTTACTAACACGGTGCATCGTGTAGATAAACTTATCCGGTAAAGGCATGAATAATCCTATAGTATTTTGAATAATATAATTGCTGCATATTGTAGTGCGATATATGGGGGCATTCAATGTCGTGACGTATTTAAAATGACATTCTATTCAGTTAAGGTAAGGTATTAAAAAAATTATAGAAATTGCTTAACCATGTTAGCCATTCGCAAAATGCCCGTTGTTCTGTTGATTTTCTTTTTGATTGTTAGCCTACCAGTGCTTGCTAAAACGCAACCTAAAATAGGGTTAGTGCTTGGCGGTGGTGGTGCCAAAGGTGGTGCCCATATCGGCGTGCTTAAAGTATTAGAGCAAAATAATGTAAAGATTGACTATATTGCAGGCACTAGTATTGGCGCGTATGTTGGTGGCATGTATGCCCTTGGTTACTCAGCAGATGAAATAGAAGCCTTTATGCTTAACGAAGATTGGGATCAGGGTTATTCCGATGACATCCCTCGCCAAGACCTTCGTTACCGTGATAAAGAATTAAGAGATACTTATAATTTACAGCTTAATTTAGGCATACGTGAAGGCGCAATTAAATCATCCAAAGGGTTTTTGGTTGGGCAGAGTATGGGCCGGTTACTGCGTAATTCCACGCGTACAGTGCATTTGTTTGATGACTTTGACCAGTTGGCGATTCCATATCGCGCAATAGCCACTGATTTAAGCACCAGTGAAGCTGTTATCCTCAGTTCAGGCAGCATTGTCAAAGCGATGCAAGCATCGGCATCTGTACCCGGTGCCGTTCAACCAACTGAAATTGATGGCCGCTTATTGGTCGATGGCGGGATTGCTAATAACCTACCGATTGATGTAGTAAAAAGTATGGGAGCGGATATTGTTATTGTGGTGGATATCGGTGCGTCTTTAGCATCAAGCAATCAATTTACCTCGACGGTGGAAGTGCTCGGTCAATTGTCAACCATACTGACCAACGCATCGACCCAATGGCAAAAACGTCAACTTACTGAACACGATATTTACATTCGACCAGATATAGATGATTTAAGCACGACAGATTGGGCTGATTTACCAGAATCCTTTACTCGAGGCCGTCTTGCCGCAGAGCATGTACAAGATAAAATTGCGGCTCTTGGTGTGCCGCAAGTCGAGTTTGAGGCATATTTAAATACCAAACAACAGCGCAGTGAAAACTGGTTTAAACCTTTAAGAAACGCAATTTTAGCAATTTCTCTAGATAATCAATCAGCAATAAATAATAAAATTATTTTGCAGCACTTTGCATTAAAACCAGGCGATTCACCCTCCGAACATGATATTCAATTAGCGGTTAATCGTGTTTACGCATTAGATGAGTTTGAACGTGTTGAAACTGAATTTAAAGACACCGAACAGGGGCGGGTTTTAGTGCTTAAAACGGTGGGGAAGTCGTGGGGACCAAATTACATTGATTTTGGTGCTAATTACCAAAGTGATGTTACGGTAAACTCAGTGTTATCTTTGGACATGGCCTATACACGCTCGGCGCTTAATGAATATGGCGGGGAGTGGCGCACAGAATTATCACTCGGCTTCGAGGAATATCTTGCAACTGAATTATATCAACCGCTTAATGCAGAAGATGATTTTTATGCTCGCACACGCCTTGGCTTTATTCGAAATCGCTACACCTTACAAACGGTTACACAAGCATACTTTGATCTTGATAAAAATTACCTTACAGGCATTGCTGCCCTTGGTTATAACTTCAATAACTACTGGCGCTTGGAAGCGGGTGTTTTAAAAGATAAGGGTACGCTTGAACAGAAATCCATAGTAAATGAGAAGTTTGATTATGATCAGAGCGCTTTTTTCAGCACATTAATGTTTGATAATTTAGACAGTATAAGCTTTCCAACCAAAGGGAATCGTTTACGTATTTATTTTGCAAGAGCAAAAGAAGCCTATGATGATGTACTTGACCCTGCGGATAATCGCATGAGCACAAAGTTTAAAATAGATTGGCGAGGTGCTTTTTCCCTTCGGCATCATGCTTTTGTAGGCACTGCATCTTATGCCGAATACGACTCTGACGGTGCATTTACGGCGAATACAGAGCAGCTGGGCGGCTTCTTAAATCTATCTGGATACGGCAAAAATGTATTAATTGGCCCGAAAAAGGCATTTGCGGCGGCCATTTACCAGTATGATCTTGGACGCGATATATTAAATATGACAAGTATGCCTCTCTATTTAGGTATCAGCGCAGAAGCGGGGAATGTGTGGCAGGTGCAACAGGATATCGATTTACAAGATTTAATCTTTGCCAGTAGTTTGTTTGTTGGCACCGATACCCGATTTGGGCCCGCAGCTGTCGGTTTTGGTGTAACAGATAACAATGAAAGTACTTTTTTTATCTCCTTGGGCAAACACTGGTAGTTATATAAAATTATTTTATCTAGTTTTTACGGTGTATTTTAATTTTTAATCAATCGATTTAAAAATATCATTAAAAATACACTGTGAAAATTTTTCAATCCCTGTTTAAATAACTTCACATAGACAAAGTAGGCAAGCGCGCTTTTTAAGCGTACAATACGCCCTTTATCCCACAACCATCTTCTATTTAGGAGTAACCATGTTAGAACGTAGCATGAATATCTCGGATTTTGATCCAGAACTATTTGGCGCAATGGAAAAAGAAAAGCAGCGTCAAGAAGAGCACATCGAACTTATCGCGTCTGAAAACTACTGTAGCCCGCGTGTACTTGAAGCACAAGGTTCTCAGTTAACTAACAAATACGCGGAAGGTTACCCTTACAAACGTTATTATGGTGGTTGTGAGCACGTTGATGTTGTTGAGCAATTAGCAATTGATCGCGCAAACGAATTATTTGGTACTGACTACGCAAACGTACAACCGCATGCGGGTTCACAAGCGAACGCAGCGGTATTCCAAGCGTTACTTCAGCCTGGCGACACAGTTTTAGGTATGAGCCTTGCACACGGCGGTCACCTAACTCACGGTTCACACGTGAACTTCTCAGGTAAAACGTACAACGCTGTTCAGTACGGCCTAAATGAAGAAACTGGCGAAATCGACTACGCACAAGTTGAAGCGCTAGCACTTGAGCACAAGCCTAAAATGATCATCGGTGGTTTCTCAGCATACTCAGGTATTGTTGATTGGGCTAAATTCCGTGAAATCGCAGACAAAGTAGGCGCTTACCTATTAGTTGATATGGCACACGTTGCAGGTCTTGTTGCTGCTGGCGTTTACCCAAGCCCAGTACCATTTGCACACGTTGTTACAACAACGACACACAAAACATTAGCAGGTCCTCGTGGTGGTCTAATTGTGTCTAACTGTGGTGACGAAGAGATTTACAAAAAGTTAAACTCTGCGGTATTCCCAGGTGGCCAAGGTGGTCCTTTATGTCACGTTATTGCTGCTAAAGCAGTTGCATTTAAAGAAGCGCTAGAGCCTGAGTTCAAAGCATACCAAACACAAGTTGTTAAAAATGCTCAAGCGATGGTTGAAGTATTCAAAGCACGTGGCTACGACGTTGTTTCTGGTAAAACAGACAACCACCTATTCTTACTTGATCTAATCAACAAAGATATCACAGGTAAAGATGCTGACGCGGCACTAGGTAATGCATACATCACAGTTAACAAAAACTCAGTACCTAACGACCCACGTTCACCATTCGTAACGTCAGGTCTACGTATTGGTTCACCTGCTATCACGCGTCGTGGCTTTAAAGAAGCAGAAGCAAAAGAGTTAACAGGCTGGATCTGTGATGTACTAGACAACATCGAAGATACTAAAGTACAAGACGAAGTACGTGAGAAAGTTAAAGCAATTTGTGCGAAACACCCTGTATACGCATAATGTTTTCTCATAGTTAACATGTTATGATAAGGCCGCTTTTTTGCGGCCTTTTTTATTTCGAGGAAGTTTATGCATTGTCCATTTTGTACAGCTAATGACACTAAGGTAATAGACTCACGTTTAGTCGGTGGTGGTCATCAGGTGCGTCGTCGTCGCGAATGCAATGAATGCCATGAACGTTTTACTACTTTTGAGGGCGCAGAACTGGTAATGCCCCATGTAATTAAACAAGATGGCAGTCGCGAACCGTTTAATGAAGACAAACTGCGCAATGGGTTACGCCGTGCACTCGAAAAACGCCCTGTTAGCACTGAGCAAGTCGAAGAGGTGGTGCATCAAATAAAATCACAACTCCGTGCGACAGGTGAGCGTGAAGTAGCCAGTAAAACAGTGGGTGAATTTATTATGGAAGCGCTGAAAAAACTCGATAAAGTGGCCTATGTACGCTTTGCTTCCGTATATCGCTCATTTGAAGATATTAAAGAATTTGGCGAAGAAATTGCGCGTTTGGGTGAATAAATAAATGTTGGATAGTCGTTTTTCTGAACGTGACCATTTTTTTATGTCACGTGCTATCGAACTGGCCAAGCAAGGTCGTTTTACCACAACACCAAACCCTAATGTGGGTTGTGTTCTAGTTAAAGATAACCAAATTATAGGTGAAGGCTTCCATATTCAGGCAGGTGGTCCTCATGCTGAGGTGCATGCGCTGAAAATGGCTGGCGATAACGCCAAAGGCGCAACTGCTTATGTTACGCTTGAGCCGTGTTCGCACTATGGTCGTACACCGCCATGTGCTGAAGGCCTAATTAACGCAGGCGTTAGCCGTGTAATTGCCGCCATGGTTGATCCAAATCCAGAAGTCGCAGGTCGCGGTTTAAAGATGCTCGAAGATGCCGGAATTGAAACCGATTTTGGATTACTAACCAATGAAGCTGAAGCACTCAATTTAGGCTTTTTAAAACGTATGCGTACCAACTTGCCATATGTACGCTGTAAGCTTGCTGCTAGCCTTGATGGCAAAACTGCATTACATAATGGCGAAAGTAAATGGATCACTTCCAGTGAATCGCGTCGTGTTGTGCAAGCACTTCGCGCTGAAAGCTGTGCGGTGCTCTCGGGTGCCGATACTGTGATTATCGATAACGCGAAATTAAATGTGCGCTTTGATGAACTCGATGAGCTAGACGCAAAACACAGTACTCGTCAGCCAGTGCGTGTAATTATTGACTCACAAAACCGTCTCACACCTGAACTCGCGTTATTTCAGCAAGAATCTAAAATTATTATTGCTCGCACAAAGCTTGATAATTCGCATACTTGGCCGCATTTCGTTGAACAAGTAATAGTGAAAGCTACAAATGACAAAGTTGATTTACCCGCATTAATGGCAATGCTAGCAGAGCGAAGCATCAACTTAGTCTTGCTCGAGGCTGGAGCAACCTTGGCTGGCAAAATGTTTGAAGCAAACTTGGTGGACGAACTTGTGTTGTTTATGGCGCCCAAACTGATGGGGCACACTAGTAAAAGTTTAATCAATTTGCCAGCGTTTGACGCCATGTCGCAAGTTCCAGAACTTGAAATTAAAACCCTTAAGCATGTAGGGCAGGATATTTGTCTACATGCATTGGTAAAAAGAAATTAATATGTTTACAGGCATTATAGAAGCAACCGGTACGGTGGCTGCAATTGAAATGATCTCCGGCGATATGCGCGTTACCATTAACTCCGGCAAACTGGACTTAAGCGATGTTAAATTGGGAGACAGTATTGCTACCAATGGCGTGTGTTTGACGGTTATCACCTTGACAGGTCACGGTTATATTGCTGATGTATCTAAAGAAACACTGTCTCTAACAAACTTTGAAAACTACCAAGTTGGGCAAACGGTTAATCTTGAAAAAGCCTTAATGCCACAATCGCGTTTAGGCGGCCATTTAGTCTCGGGCCATATTGATGGCATTGCGACCGTAACGCGCGTTGAAAAAAATGCCCGCGCAACAGAATACTGGCTCAGTGCGCCATCTCAATTACTTAAATACATCCCGTACAAAGGTTCGGTCTGTATTGATGGTATTAGCCTTACTGTAAACGAAATAAACAATAACGAATTTAAGCTAACTATTGTGCCGCATACCGCAGGCGAAACCACCATAAGTGGCTTTAAAGTAGGTAGCAAGGTGAATTTAGAAGTGGATCAGCTTGCGCGCTATTTAGAGCGTTTAATGATGCCACAACACGAATCAAAACCGACAAGCACTCTCACTCATGAGCTTCTAGCGCAAGCTGGCTTTATGAACCGATAACCAGTCGCAAGCAAAGGTAACAAAATGGGTTTACACACTGCAGCAGAAATTATTGAAGATATCCGTCAAGGTAAAATGGTCATTCTAATGGATGACGAAGACCGTGAAAATGAAGGCGACCTAATTATGGCATCTGAGCATATCAGTGCAGATGCAATTAATTTTATGGCGACGCATGGTCGCGGTTTGATTTGTTTAACACTAACACAAGAGCGTTGTCAGCAGCTTAACTTACCGCTAATGGTAAGCAATAATGGCGCACAGTTTTCGACCAACTTTACAATGTCAATTGAAGCGGCAAAAGGCGTAACAACGGGAATTTCAGCTGCAGATCGTGCACGTACAGTGCAAGCGGCTGTTGCAAAAGGCGCAGTGCCTGAAGATATCGTTCAGCCAGGTCATATTTTCCCAATTATGGCGCAACCGGGTGGTGTATTAACCCGCGCAGGACATACTGAAGCTGGCTGTGACTTAGCACGTTTAGCTGGATGTGAGCCATCGTCAGTAATCGTAGAAATTCTTAATCCAGATGGCACCATGGCGCGCCGTCCAGACCTTGAAGTATTTGCTAAAGAACACGGTTTAAAAATGGGCACCATTGCCGATTTAATCGAGTACCGTAACTTAAATGAAGCCACGATTGAACGTGTAGCAGAATGTAAGCTACCTACAGAGCACGGTGAGTTTGACCTAATCACCTATAAAGACACCATTGACGGTGAGCTTCACTATGCGATGAAAAAAGGCGACGTTAAAGAAGACGATGCAACCTTAGTACGTGTTCATCTACAAAGTACCTTTAACGATATTTTGCTTTCAGATCGTGCATCTGATCGCAGCTGGACCCTTTCGGGTGCGATGAAATACATCGCTGAAAATGAAGGTGTATTAGTTATTTTAGCGAAACACGAAAATCCTGAAGATTTAGAAGCGTTATTTAAAGCGTTTGAAGCGCAAGACAAAGGTGAAAGCCCAAGTGTGCGTAAGTTCCAAGGCACCTCGCGCACAGTAGGTGTTGGTTCACAAATTTTGGCTGATTTAGGCATTCACAAAATGCGCCTAATGAGCATGCCGAAAAAGTATCATGCAATTTCAGGTTTCGGGCTTGAAGTGGTTGAATACGTTGAGCCGAAATAAGCTTAAAAATAAGCCTAAAAAAAATTAATTTAGTATGATAAAATCCGCGCCTTTGCGATTGCGCGATAAATGAATTAGCCAAAGAGAAGGGCATAAAATGAAAGTGATTGAAGGTAAATTAAACGCTCAAGGGAAAAAGTTTGCTATCGTTATTTCTCGCTTTAACGATTTCATTGGTAAAAGCTTACTTGATGGTGCAGTTGATACCTTAAAGCGTATTGGTGATGTAAACGATGACGATATTACTGTTGTTTACGTACCAGGTGCAGTAGAGCTTCCTTTAGCAGCTAAGCGCATCGCAGCAAAGAAAGAATTCGATGCAATCATTTCACTTGGTGTGATTATCCGCGGTGGTACACCGCACTTTGACTTAGTTGCGAACGAGTCAAATAAAGGCCTAGCAAGTGTATCGCTAGACTATGATATTCCTGTAGCGTTTGGTGTTTTAACAACAGAAAACATCGAACAAGCCATTGAGCGTGCAGGCACCAAAATGGGCAACAAAGGCGGCGAAGCGGCTCTTGGTGCACTAGAAATGGTTAACCTGTTAGAACAAATTTAAGGGTACTTAATGAAACCAGCAGCTAGACGTAAAGCCCGTAAACTGGCATTACAAGCAATTTATTCATGGCAAGTAAGCGGTAATCCGGTTGCAGATATCGAACAACAAATGCTTGTTGAAAACGATGTAAGCAAAATTGACGTGGATTACTTTAAAGACTTAGCACGTGGTGTTGCCGTAAATCACAAGGCGTTAGATGAAGCTGTTAAGCCGCATCTTGATCGTCCTTTTGAAGACATCGACTTAATCGAAAAAGCGATTTTGCGTCTATCTTGCTATGAACTTAAGTTCCGTGAAGACGTGCCTTATAAAGTTGCTATCAACGAAGGTATTGAGCTAGCAAAACTATTTGCTGCTGATGATAGCCATAAGTTTGTGAATGGGGTATTAGACAAAACCCAGAATCAGCTTAGAAAGAAATAATTGGAGAGCCGGCTTTAGGCCGGCTTTTTTGTGCATGCAAGAATTTGAATTAATCTCTCACTTTTTCAAAGGCCGCGGTGTCGCTCGTAAGGATGTGTCACTGAGTATTGGTGATGATGCGGCATTGATTAACGTGCCAGAAAACTGCCAGTTGGCTGTGACCACAGATACCCTTGTTGAAGGGGTTCACTTTTTTAACGATATCGACCCAAAAGCACTTGGTTACCGCTCACTTGCCGTAAACTTAAGCGATCTTGCGGCGATGGGCGCAGAACCAGCTTGGATTTCCGTGGCATTGACACTACCAAAAGCTGAGGCGCAGTGGCTGGAACAGTTTACCCAAGGAATGCACGAAATTGCGGAATATTACAATGTACAAATTGTTGGTGGTGATACAACGCAAGGGCCACTAACAATTAGCATTTGTGCTAAAGGCTTTGTGCCTAATGGTTGTGCGTTAACGCGAAGTGGTGCAAAAAATGGGGATTGGATTTTTGTTACTGGCTCTCTAGGTGATGCTGGCCTTGCCATCGATAGCAAATATGGCAAAGTCACACTGACTGAACCGCAATTCAATGCTGCCAATAAAGCATTTGATTTTCCAACTCCGCAGGTCGCGGCAGGGCAAATGCTACGTTGCAAAGCAACTAGTTGCATTGATATTTCCGATGGTTTGATAGCTGATATTGGTCACATTTGCCAAATGTCCGGTGTCGGCGCTAAATTGTTTGCCGAAAACATTCCGCTAGCGGCAACGGTTAAAGCGGTGTTGCCACAAGAACATGCGCTAAATTATGCTTTGACCTATGGTGATGAGTACCAATTACTGTTCACTGTGCCGGAAGAGCACAGAACAACCGTTGAGATGACATTGAAACAATATGGTGTTGAGTTAAGCTGTGTTGGTCAAATTACAAACCACGTTGGAAGTGTAGAATTAACGCTAAATGGTAAACCTTTTACCCTTGAACAGGCTGGTTTCGAACACTTTAATGATAAGTAGTAGGAGTGTGCGTGGCACAATTTAATCTAAAAAAGTTTTCACATTTTTGTGCTTTAGGTTTTGGCCTCGGACTGGCTCCTAAAGCGCCAGGTACGTTTGGCACATTAGCAGCAATTCCATTTATTATGATGACAATGACGGCGCCTTTATGGTTACAGCTTGTTGTTGCTATTGCGATATCTGCAATTGGTATTTGGTTTTGTGAAGTAGCAAGTCGTGATGCTGGTGTACACGATCATCCTTCAATTGTCTGGGATGAAGTTGCCGGTTTTTATATTACTATGATAGGTGCGGCGATTTCGTGGCAAACCTTGTTGGTTGGCTTTATCTTATTCCGCTTTTTCGATATTGTTAAACCTTGGCCAATCAAGTTGCTCGATAAACACGTAAAAGGTGGCTTTGGCATTATGGTGGACGATATTCTCGCAGGAATATTCTCCTTACTATGCTTACAATTAGTGCTTTATTACGGGCTAATTTAATAATGAGATAAACCGTGCTGTTTCGCTTAATACTGTTATTGACCTTTGTACTTTTAAGTACCTTCAAATTTGCTTACGCATCATTAGATGATTATGTGGTGAAGCAGTGGCACATTCAGCACGGACTCGCATCCCAATCGCTTAAAAATATTGTGCAAGACCAGCAGGGCTATTTATGGATTGGCTCACAGTTTGGTTTGAGCCGTTTCGACGGTAATCGCTTTACCAATTTTAATGTTAATAACAGCGACTTCCTGCCTAGCAATGCAATAAACAGTTTACTGCTCGATAATGAGGGTTTCTTGTGGATTGGCACGGACAATGGATTAGTAAAATTTAGTCCCAGTGAATTGAGCTTTGAGCGCTTTAGTTTAAACGGTCCAGTCCGTGATATTGCGCAAGATAATAACGGCCGTATTTGGATAGCATCAAACAGCCTCTACCTTTATTCCAATCAAAAACTTAATACAATTTCGCAATTGCTGGGCGTGAGTGACACTAATAATAATTTTAGTAATAAGCGCAATGCCCTTGTAAAACTCATTGGTGAAGTACGAAAAATGGCACTTTCACCTGACGGTATTTGGCTGATTAACGATCGCTTTTTATTGCGTTTACAAAGCTTAGCAAACGCCCGAACAGGTAAAATTCGGTTTGAAATCACGGAGCGAATTTCATTACCGCAACGCCTCGCGCAGTCTGTACTGTATGATATGGCTTGGCTTGAAGGTGACTTATTTATTGCTTCCGAAGTGGGTGCTTACTTTTTAGATATTGACCAAGAGTTAAGACCTTTCTCGTTACCTTACGCAAATAATGCCACTGTTTATAAATTTATGTATGACTCGGATGGCTCGCTTTGGGTATCCACTAAGGGACGTTTGCTGTATCGCGATAGTAGCGGTGTTTGGCAGTGGATTGAACCGTCAGATCTTGAACAAACAATCTGGTTTTCTGATATTTTCCGAGACCAAGATGACAATATTTGGCTTGCAAGTTTAACCGAAGGTTTGTGGCAAGCGCGTCCAAGCCAAGTAAAACGACATCGCGATAGTAAAGGGTTAAACCAGCCCGTTACCACATTAAAATTTGGTCAAGATGACCAGCTTTGGCTAGCAACAAACAGTGGCATCGGCTATCTCGATGATAAAGATAAGTTTCATATTGAGATAGCAGCAGCAAAATTAGGTGGGCTTACAGTACATGATTTGCACTTTCAAGGCTCGCGCTTATTTATTGCTACAAACCGCGGTGCTTTTGTTTACGACAATAAAGAACTTCGCAAACTTGATGCTGCGGCACTGCGTTCTACTGCAGTGTTTGCAATTGAAACTGCGGAGCAAGGTGGCTTATGGCTTGCCACCGACAGAGGGCTGTATCGATTAGCATTTAATGGGTTACGTTCGTTTGTTTATAACTCATTTCTAGACAGTAAATACATCACGTTTATCAATCAGCAAAATGGTAACGGTTATTTAGGTACTTCGCGTGGCGCGTACTTTTTTAATGAGCGAGGTATTGAACGCCTAGCGATGGGCAGTGCGCTAGCTGAATCAAATATTAGCTTTATTCTTCCGGTTGACAGCAAGCTGTTTGTTGCCACACAAAATAATGGGCTTTTTTACCGCAATGATAAACGCGTATGGCGACAGTTAGATGTGTCAAGTGGCTTACCTTATGGCCCTATATTAAGTTTATATTTTGATGATGCATTGCAACATCTATGGGTGAGTACTAGTAAAGGTGTGTATCGATTACCAATCAAACAATTTGATGATGGCGCCGATTCGTTGCAAGTAGAGCAAGTCATTTCTCCATATAATAAGCAGTTAGATGGTAAAACCAGCCAATGTTGTTCTGGTAATGCGTTAGGTGCAATTGCCAGTGTTGATTCAAGCTTGTGGTACCCGAGCAAATCTGGCTTAGTTGAAATCCCAACAAATATTCGTTTGTTTAATGAAAGTGACATCAGACCCATTATTGAAACCGTTACTGCTGACAACGGCGGCGATAAGAATGTCTACCCGGTACCTGAACTTGATACCCTTATTTTGAATACTGAAGAGCGAAACTTAACCTTGGGCTACACCGCGATAAATTACCAAACAGCATCAAATATTGACTTTCGATATAGGCTTGTTGGGCTTGATGGCATCTGGCGTGAAGCTAATAATAGCCGCGAGGCTAACTATGCCAATCTACCTGCGGGTAAGTTCGTTTTTGAGCTACAAGCTAAACGTCCGGGTCAAGAATGGACCAATGCAGATACCATTTCACAAACCTTAATCATTCCAAAAGCATTTGATGAAACAGTGATTTTTCGTCTTATTGTTGTGATGTCATTTATCCTTGCTTTGTATATTGTGTTTCTGTTTTACCGCAATCAAGAACGTCGTAAACAAGAAGAATTAGAACGTTTAGTAGAAACACGCACACAAGCACTGATTTCTGCGAACGAACAACTTAATAAAGCGAATGATCGATTAAAACTAGTTAGTCACTCAGATGAATTGACAGGCCTTCGTAGTCGTCGCTTTTTGTTTGACCAATTGCCTAAAGATATTGAGCATTTCCAAAGTAACCGAGAAAGCCTTGAAATTCAGGGTAAATGTATGGCGCTACTGATCTTAAACTTGGATAAATTTAGCCATGTAAATGATGTGTTTGGTTCGTTTGCCGGGGATAACTGCCTGCAACAAATTGCTTCAATGCTAACAGAGCAAGTGTTAGGCGCTGACTATGTGGTGCGCTGGAGTGGCGATGAGTTTCTTATTCTATTAAGGGATATGCAAAAAGGCGCTGTGCATCAGTTTGCACGCAGCATTAGCCATCAACTTGCAGAACAAGAGTTTGTTATGCCTGATGGCCGTAAAACCAAATTGACCGGTTCAGTAGGCTGGGCGTTTTATCCATTGCCATTATTAGGTGGGCAGATAATTAGCTGGGAAACCTCCATTAAAATTGCAGATATTGCGCTGCAAAAAGCGAAGGCGAAAAAACCAGGCAGTGTTGCTTACTTTAGCTTTTCAGAGAATATCGACGCATTTGAATTTGAAGACAGTGAGCGTATTGCCATGCAACTTGAAATGCTATTGGAAACAGAACAAGCTAAGTTGCATATTTCAGAAATTTAAAATGAGTGTCAGGATTAAGAGTTCAGATTTCAGAAAGTTTCTGAAACCTGAACTCTAATAGGAGAGGCTACTTAGAAATGTAGTCTTTGATACTTTGTGCAATACCGTTGGCATCTAAGCCAAGTTCAGCATGCATTTCTTGTTGCGTACCGTGTTTAATAAACTCATCTGGTAAACCTAAATTAAGCACCGGCATGGTTAGCTTTTCAGCCATGATAAACTCATTAACTGCAGAACCTGCACCACCCATTAACGCGTTATCTTCAAGGGTGACAAGTGTTTTGTGTGTGGCAGCAAGGTGTTTAATTGCATCGCCATCAAGTGGCTTAACAAAGCGCATATCTAATAGCGTTGCATCAAGTTCTTCAGCCGCTTTCTTTGCTTCGTCAAGCAAGGTACCAAAACTTAAAATAGCGGTTTCTTTACCTTCGCGAATTACTTTCGCTTTACCAATTTCAAGTGCGGTCATTTCAGCATTTGGTAAAATATCGCCTGCACTACCACGTGGGTAACGCACGGCACTTGGTCCTTGATGAAGGTGGCCGGTATAAAGCATTTGACGGCATTCATCTAAATCACTTGGCGCCATTATCACCATATTTGGAACGCAGCGCATAAAGCTCAAGTCGTAAGCGCCTTGGTGAGTTTCACCATCAGCACCAACGAGACCTGCACGGTCAATAGCGAACATTACCGGTAAGTTTTGCAGTGCTACATCGTGAATAAGCTGATCGTAGCCACGCTGTAAAAAGCTTGAGTAAATCGCTACCACAGGTGTTAACCCTTCACAGGCTAAACCTGCACCGAGTGTCACTGCATGTTGCTCGGCAATTGCTGCATCGTAATATTGGCTTGGGAATTCTTTCGAAAAACGAACCATGCCAGAACCTTCACGCATGGCAGGGGTAATAGCCATTAATTTAGGATCTTGTGCTGCCATATCGCATAACCAATCACCAAACACTTTGGAAAATGTCGGTGCACTTGGTTTTGATTTCGGTAAGCTGGTTGTACTTGGGTCAAACTTTGGTACACCATGATAACCGATAGGATCGGCCTCGGCTGGTTTGTACCCTTTACCTTTTTGCGTACGAACATGCAGTAACTGTGGCCCTTTTAAATTACGCATATTGCGTAATGTGTCGGTTAACATACCAACGTCGTGACCATCAATAGGACCAATGTAGTTAAAGCCCAGTTCTTCAAAGAAAGTACCTGGTATCACCATGCCTTTTAGGTGTTCTTCCATGCGGCTGGCAAGTTCTTTTACCGGGGGCATGCCCGAAAGTAACTTTTTACCGCCTTCGCGAATATTCGTATAAAAACTGCCAGAAAGAATACGCGCAAAGTGGTTATTGAGAGCACCTACATTTTCTGAAATCGACATTTCGTTATCGTTTAAGATAACCAACATATCGGGGTTCAAATCGCCTGCATGGTTCATTGCTTCAAATGCCATGCCCGCAGTCATTGCACCGTCGCCAATTACAGCCACAACTTTACGGTTCTGAGCTTCTTTTTCAGCTGCTAATGCCATACCGAGCGCAGCAGAAATAGAAGTGCTTGAGTGGCCAACACTAAACGTATCGTATTCACTCTCTTCACGGAATGGGAAAGGGTGTAAACCGTCTTTTTGGCGGATGGTGTGCATTTGTTCGCGACGACCTGTTAGAATTTTATGAGGATAAGCCTGATGGCCTACGTCCCAAATTAAACGGTCAAACGGCGTGTTATACACATAATGAAGAGCTACCGTTAATTCAACCGTTCCTAAGCCAGAAGCCAAATGGCCACTGCTTTGAGAAACAGAGTTGAGTAAGTAATCTCTCAGTTCGTTACTGAGCTCAGGCAAATTTTGTTGCGGAATATCACGCAGTTCTTCCGGCGTATTGGCTAAGCTTAATAACGGATACTTGCTACTATCAAAAGTCATGATGTTTTAAATTCTATCCTAAAAATACGTCGCCAATTTATTATTGTAAGTTATTTGGCGCACTAGGGATCAATGATCTCTAGCAATTATATATTCTGCAATGGCTTTGAGTCGACCTGTATCGGCGTCTATTTCTGACAATGCGGCGATTGCTTGGTTCACAAGATCATGCGCTTTGTCTTTGGCGCCTTGCAATCCAAGCAATGCGGGGTAAGTTGCTTTGTTTGCTTCAAGGTCTGAACCCTGCGGTTTACCAAGTGTTTGTGTGTCGCCTTCAATATCTAAAATGTCGTCTTGCACCTGAAATGCTAAGCCAATTGACTCAGCATAACGTGCTAATGCGCTAATCTCAGTATTTGTTGCATTGCCTGCCAGCGCGCCCATGGTAATGGCTGATTTTAACAACGCCCCTGTTTTTAGTTTATGCACACGCTCTAATTGTTCTAATGAAATAGCACGGTTCGTTGCATCAATATCTAACGCCTGACCGCCACACATACCAACCAAACCGGATGCATGGGCCAAAGTGTTAACTATTTTAAGCTGATTATTGGTTGAAGTGCCGATAAATTCGCATTCGGTAATTGTTTCAAATGCTAAACATTGCAGTGCATCACCCACTAAAATCGCGGTCGCTTCATCAAACGCAATATGACAGGTAGGGCGGCCGCGGCGTAACTCATCATCGTCCATTGCTGGCAAATCATCATGTACCAGTGAATAGCTATGAATACATTCAATGGCTGATGAGATGCGATTTAAGTCGTCTTGATGGGCGTTAAATAATTCGCCGGTCAAATACACCAAAATTGGGCGCAGACGTTTACCACCATTAAGTAAACTATAGCGACACGCAGCAACTAACCTCTCATCACTTAAATGCGCTGCAGGGGTTAGTTCAGTAAGGTTTTTTTCGATACGAGGCAAATACGTAGAAATAATGGATTCAACAGAGTTCAAATGACAGCCTACTGGTTAAAATCGACAAGTTGGGCAGTGTCGTTCTGTCCCATTAAAATTTGCACTTTTTGCTGCGCTTGTTCAAGCTTACTTGAAGAGGCTGACGCTAATGCAATACCGCGTTCAAAATGTTTTAGTGCGGTTTCTAGCGGCAAATCTCCGCGTTCCATTTCATTTACTATGTTAGATAGTTCAGAAATGGCTTCTTCAAAGCTTAAATTCTCTGGTTTTTTGCTCGCCATGGGATACCTGTCACGCAATTATCATAAAGAGGCCTAATTTTATGGTTATTGACCGGCTAATTCAATTTAACTTGCTAAATAGGCAAAATAATTTCACTAATACTTTTATATCCCTTGCCGATAAATAAAAGTAAATTATTATAATAGTTACGATATCTTACGTTTTAGTAAGCATATTGAGCCTCAAATTTAAAAACCCAAACATGGTTTATAAGCATTACAACTGGGAGTCAAAGTGGATTTAGCAACGGTTATAGGCATTGTCGGTGCAATAGGTTTTATTGTAATGGCAATGATCATGGGTGGTGATCTCGGCATGTTTGTCGATGTGCCATCAGTATTAATTGTATTTTGTGGTTCATTGTTTGTTGTACTTTCCAACTACACCATGGGGCAGTTTTTTGGCATAGGTAAAGTGGCTGGTAAAGCCTTTATGTTCAAAATTGAAGCGCCAGAAGAATTAATCGAAAAATCAGTTGAGCTTGCAGATGCAGCGCGTAAAGGGGGGTTCTTAGCCCTTGAAGAAGCCGAAATTCCAAATCAATTTATGCGCAAAGGCATTGATATGTTGGTGGATGGCCATGATGCCGATGTAGTTCGTGCCACTTTGCAAAAAGATATTAGCTTGACCACAACGCGACACGAAGCCGGCGCAGGTTTATTTAAAGCGCTGGGTGATGTTGCACCTGCAATGGGTATGATCGGTACCTTGATTGGTCTGGTTGCGATGTTATCAAACATGGATGACCCAAAAGCAATTGGGCCAGCAATGGCGGTAGCCCTTTTAACAACGCTTTATGGTGCATTTCTTGCCAACGTAATTGCCATTCCTATTCAAGCAAAGCTTGAAAACCGCAAAGATGAAGAAGCGTTAAATCAAAAGCTTATTTTAGATGCGATTTTAGGTATTCAAGATGGTCAAAACCCCAAAGTAATTGAAGGTATATTGAAAAACTACCTTGCTGAATCTAAACGTGCTGTAGATACAGAGGGATAAGCTATGTCGGATGAAGCAGAAGAGTGTAAATGCCCGCCCCCCGGACTACCAGCGTGGATGGGCACCTTTGCTGATCTGATGTCGCTTTTAATGTGCTTCTTTGTACTGTTATTAGCGTTTTCAGAAATGGATGTGTTGAAGTTTAAACAAATTGCTGGCTCCATGAAATTCGCTTTTGGTGTACAAAATAAAATAGAAGTGAAAGACATACCTAAAGGTACTAGTGTAATCGCCATGGAGTTTCGCCCAGGTAAACCGGACCCCACACCAATCGAAACTATTCAACAGCAAACCGTTGAGATGACGCAGCAAATGTTGGAGTTCCAAGCGGGTGAAGAGGACAGCGCCGGTGGTAGGCAAGAGCAGCGCGGTAATCGTCGTGGTGGTGAATCATCTAGTACGTCTAAAGAAACTGCCAGTGAAGCACAACAAGAAAAAACCAATGAGCTATTAAAGAAAATTGCGCAACAATTAGAAAAGCAAATTATCGATGGAGCAATTGAGCTCGAATCACTGGGTCAGCAAATTATTATCCGTATTCGTGAAAACGGTTCGTTTCCATCAGGCAGCGCATTTTTGCAGCCGCAATTTAAACCTATTATTCAAGAAATCGCGGTATTACTTAACGATGTACCGGGTGAAATTACGGTGTCAGGTCATACTGATGATTTTCAAGTAAGTAATGAGCTTTATACCAATAATTGGGATTTATCCGCAAAACGAGCCGTGGCAGTGGCGACTGAAATGCAAAAAGCACCGTCATTTGATAAAGGCCGCATGGTGGTGATTGGTCGAGCTGATACACGGCCACTTGAACCAAATGTGGATGATGAGTCGCGGCGTAGAAATCGTCGTGTTGAGATTTCGATCATGCAAGGTAAAGCTAAAGAGTCGACGCCAATCGATTTACAGTAAACATAAACCACAGTTGATATAAAAAAGGCCTCATTACTATGAGGCCTTTTGCTTAGCTAATATTAACTTTGGATAGATAGTTAACTAAATTAGAAGCGGTAAGTTACCGAACCTCCTACAGTACGTGGGTCGATAATTGCAGCATAGCCATCAGGGTAGCGTCTACCTGGTGGTTCATACACTGTTGTTGCTTGTTTATCCGTTAAGTTGTTAATAAACGCATTAATCAGCCAATTATCTAACTCATAATTAAGCGAAACACGCGCAACGCTATAGTTACCTGCTAGACGTTCCTCGCTATTGGTAATTTCTCCATAGTAGTCATCAACATAATTGATCGAAGCACGTGCAGAAAGTGCATCTGTAAACCAGTAACTTGCGCCTAAATTGGCAGTAATACCTGGCGCTGAGCTTAGTTCATTGCCATTAATATGTTCGTACTCAGGACTGGAATCTTTAATTTCAGAGCGCATTAATCCAAGGCCTGCATTTACTTTAAAGTCTTGAGTTAGCATCGCGCTTGCCTCTGCTTCAAAACCAAATGTTGTAACAGCATCAATATTAGAAATTCGACGGTTATAGTCAGTTGCTTGGTAGTCTGAATAGTCGTTATAGAAGAGGTTTGCACTTAGGTTGATATTGCCACTGTTAAAGCTTGAACGTACACCCGCTTCAAACGTATTTACTGATTCAGAATCGTAGTAGTAATATTCACCAGCATACCAATCCAGTGCACCGCCAGCGCCATTATACCCTTTGCGCGCACTTACTGTTGCCGTTGTGTTGTTTGAAATTGCATACTGTAAAACTAGTTTAGGTAAGGTAATGGTATTTGCTTGGTCAAGCACTGACGCTTGATCCATAACAAAATCTCGATATTGAGACTCCCGTTCAACGCGACCACCGGCAATTAATGTGAAACCATTGGCAAACACAAAGCTTGCTTCACCATAAAGCGCTTTAGACTCACTTTCGTCATGACCATGATAAATCGAGCCTCCAATACTTTGATAATCTTGCTCACGTTCAAAATAGGCAAGTCCAACAAAACCATAAAATTGTGAATTATTTAGACCAAAACGCATTTTGCTATCAATGGTTAAGTTATCTTCATCAACAGTCAAGCTCTGTTGATTTGTAATGTCCACATCGTAGCTGTCAAAGCCCCATTGATAGTCCATTCCTGCTACTAATAAATCGAAGGCTATACTGTCTGAAAGCGTATAGTCTAGTTTTAAACTAAGTGTGGTTGAATCAGTATTCATGTAACGCTGACCGGTGGGAATATAATCCCATGGATTATTTGCGGTATAATATTTACGCCCTGTATCACCTTTTTCGTGGTTGTCAGAAACCGTGACTAAGGCTGAGAAATCCTTAACAGCGTCTGGTTCCCACAACAACTTTGCTTTTATTCGGGTAGTTTTTAATTCATTTAAATCAAAGCCTGGTTCATGTGTCTCGTAAATAACACTGTTGTCGAATGAGTCACCGTTAAGCAGTTGCCCAGTAAAGCGAAATGCCAGTTGCTCATCAATTAACGGGCCCGATACCATAACTGAACTATCAACATATTGGTTTTGATTACGATAACCTAACCTTGCAGCACCTTCCCAGTTGTAGCTTGGATCTTTGGTTTTTATGTAAATTAAACCACCTAAATTATTGCGACCGTTATTTGTTGATTGCGGTCCGCGAAACACCTCGATTTGTTCAATATCCCAAATGCCACTGTCGCCTGTTAAATCTGCCATAAAGGGTTCAGCTACACCGTCAATTAATGTTGAAACACGCGCACGAGCACCACCAGAAACACCGTTAAAACCAGTTGCAGAGCCATTGCCTGAAACACCACGAATATCCGGTACGGAGCCGGTAAGTGTTACCACGTTAGGAATTTCAGATACCGCTTGGCTAATGGTTATGTGTTGTAATGAACGCAATGTTTCTTCTGCAATAACTGACACACTCGAAGCTGTATCTTTTAAGGTGCGATCCGCTTTTTCACCGATCACAATAATTTTTTCTATTGATTCGAGAGTTTGATCATCTTCTGCTTTGCTAGCCGTTGAGTACAAAGAAGTTAAAACAAGTAAAGAAAGCGTGTGTAGTTTAAAATCACCAATCGTTTTATCGTTAGGCATTTGGGGTAATTCCTTTTTATAAGAGATTGAAAGTAGAGTTAAAAAACGATATTCTAAATGCAAATGATTATCATGTAAATTTCAGCTTATCTTTTATTCACAACACTCGAAGGGGCAAAAATGGATTATTTTTCTGTGCTGCCAATAGCAATAATGCTGTTAGCAGTCGCGTTGTTGTATTTTTCTAATAAACATCAAATGGTGTTTGCCAAAACGTGGCCTAAACAATTAAGGCCTGTTGCCTATCTGCTTATTATCGCGGCAATCACCACTATGGCACTTAAATTTGCACTTTCGGCAGCAATATTTATTAGTCTAATGGTGATTATGTTAAGCATTATTTTTCTGCCCACGTTCGCCCATTTAACTAAAGGAAAAACAAATGAGTGATTATGCAGGTAAGCAACAAATCAAATTGCAAGCTGATTGGTGGTCTAAAACCTTAGCGGGTATTTTTCTTGGCCTATTGCTGAGCTATGGCTTAGTTGCACTATTTGCGTGGTTTGGTCCAGACAATGTTAATCAAGCTATTTCAAATGAGCGTGCGTTATGGCGAGTACAATTTAATATGTGGTTAGTTGCGCCAATTTGGATGTGTGTGTTGTCGTTGGTTTACTTGTTTAGAAGTGGCAAGCAGGCATGGCTCAAACTGGGTTTTGCAAATTTAGTAATTTATGGCGTTTGGATGGCATTAAGGAGTGCGCTATGAAAATCAAAAGCGATATTTTAAGGACATACCAAAACGTACACACCTGGACAGGTATTGTTGCAGGGCTTTTTTTGTTTATTGGATTTTTTGCTGGCAGTATTACCATGTTTCGCTCAGCAATTGATGATTGGGCAACACCACCAAGTTATCAGCTACCACATACGGATTTAGCAAGTATCGAAGCCGCATTACCAAAAGTGCTCGCCAACTATCCTGAAGCACAAAAAGAGTTAGTGATTAGTTTTGATAATACGCAATCACCCTTTACTTGGTACACCCAAGGCGGTGGCCGCGGGTTGAGGCTTGATGACCAAACAGTGCACGCTACAGTTGATGAAAAGGGTGAGATAATTACTCATGATTCCACCGTAAATGAACTCTCTGGTTTGGTTGATATGTTGCATCGCACTGGCGGTATTTTAGGCGAAGTGGCAGGGCACCATATGTTGGGTGAGTTTATTATGGGTTTTGCTGCGCTTTTGTATTTTATTGCGTTAGTGTCTGGGGTCATTTTCTTATTACCCACATTAACTAAATCATTTTTTGCCCTTCGTAGCGCAAAAGGTGCCAATCGTTTTTGGCTTGATAGCCATAATCTAGTGGGTATTGCCAGTTTGCCATTTCATATCATTATTGCGTTTACCGCCGTGGTTTTTGCTTTTCACGATTTCTTCTATGCAGGGCTCTCACAAGTGTATGGTGATAATGAACTGTTCCCAAGTGATCCGCCTAACAAACAGGTATACACACTAGACCATTTACCAACGCTGTCAGATTATTTTGAAACAGCCGCAGCTTATGCGCCCGGTTATCAAGTAAGTGAAATTCGTTTGTCAGGGCTAAGTGGTGCGCGTGCCAATGCGGCGATTTCACTAGTAAACGAAAATGAAGTAATGCGCGGGCCAAATACCGATTTCATTTTTATGCACCCTTACACCCTCAATATTCAAACCAGCAGTATCTCAAGTGGTGATCAAGGTGTTTGGGTTAATGCTGTAAGCACTTACTTTGCGCTGCATTTCGGCAGTTATGGTGGTAACTTTGGCCGTTGGTTGTATTTTGTGATGGGGCTTGCGGGGGCATTTTTGTTCTACACTGGCAACTTACTTTGGCTTGAAAAGCGCAGGCAAAAGCAAGGTAAACAAACGAAGTCAGTACAATTTATGGCAAAACTCACCATAGGGGTGTGTTTGGGCTCATTACTTGGGGTGATTAGTTGTTTTGCACTCACTAAATGGCTAAGCATGACTAGCCTAAATATTAACCATGCCTACATGTGGATTTACTATAGCTGCTTTATAGGGGCGATTGTTTTAAGTTTTACAGTTGGTGCAGCAAAAGCCGCGATAAGCTTAATTAAAGTCAGTATTGTGGCGTGTTTACTGATACCACTAACATCTATTATTGCGCTATTTTTACCATCGCTTAGTATTTGGCCAGCAAGGGGAGTATCACAGGTTATAATCGAGCTTTGTGCGCTTTTGTGTGCCTTTATTTGCTTTAGAGCGCATCAAAAATGTGTAAAACGTTTTTACTCAGGTGAGAAAAATAGTATTTGGGCTCTTGCAAATCAACAAACACCTCCTATTGAAGCCTCGCTTACCGCCTCTAAATAAACTTGATATTTTTTAAACAAAATATGCATTAATACATTTGGTTAGACGCTTATTTGTAATATAAAGAAATAATTTTTCATTAAAAAATACTTGTGTTTTTTAGGATATTCAGTAATTTGTAAGGTGCCTTTTGGCAAAACAACTACAAGGAGATAATTATGAAAACAGTAGATAAATTTTCTTATATGCCAGGCACCGGTGGAACTGGTGGTGGTACTGATGATAATGATAAAAAATAGCATTAATTGATGTCTATTAAAGAGCTGCTTATAGCATTAGGCAGCTATCACACATTTCTAGTAATAGCTTCTTTTGTACTTCTTGTTTTATTAAAGCAAAAACAAGGAGCTGTGTTTGCGGGTACAACCGCAGCCTTCTTTTTACTCGCTAATTTTTATTTCTCCTATTTAATTGAGTGGGACTCAGGCAATTTATATCGTTACTTTATATGGCTTTTGCATGATGTAATTTGGATGGGGACCATTGCTTATTTAGGTTTAAAAGATAAAGTTTCTTGGCGTCAATCTGTACTTGGGCAGCTTTTTTGTATTCCGATTATTGGCTTAAATGCATTCCGAGCAATGGATATGGGCTTTAATAGCTTTAATTTTTCACTTGCACCTTATCAGTTTATTTACCCAGTATTTGAAACAGCTATTGTTGCACTCTGCTGGCTACCTATTTTTGTTTATTTAAAAAACAAACTATTTGCAAAACCACAAACCGCTTAATTCTTTATTAGCATTTATTCTGTAATGCGATATAGTTAACTGTAATTATATACAGTTGTTTATTTTGATTTGAAACTCTATATCGCAGAAAAACCGTCTTTAGGGCGTGCTATTGCGGATGCACTGCCAAAACCTCATAAAAAAATGGATGGCCATATTATTGTGGGCAATGGTGATGTAGTGTCGTGGTGTATTGGCCATTTACTGGAACTTGCTGAACCTGATGACTATCACGAGCGCTACAAAAAATGGAATTTAGCTGATTTACCTATCGCCCCTGACACTTGGCAATTAAAAGCCAAAGCTAAAACTCGCAAACAACTTACCTTACTCAAGAAGCTAATTAAGCAAGCCAGCCAACTTGTCCATGCAGGCGACCCTGACCGTGAAGGACAATTGCTGGTAGATGAGGTAATTAGTGAAGCAAAAGTATCAAAAACAAAACTTGATAGTACCGAGCGTTTGCTGATCAGCGACCTTAACTTAAACGCCGTTAAAAAAGCTTTGAATAATTTAAAATCAAATCGTGATTTTATACCGCTGTCTGTCTCTGCATTAGCGCGCTCGCGTGCCGATTGGTTAATCGGCATGAATTTAACCCGTGCTTATACCATTAAAGGTAAACAGGGCGGTTATAGTGGAGTGCTATCAGTTGGTCGGGTGCAAACACCTATTTTAGGCTTAGTGGTTCGTCGCGATTTAGAAATCGAAAACTTCGTCAGTCGCCCGTTTTATGAAGTAATGGCTGAGAATATCACAGAAAAAGGAGAGCAATTTCAAGCTAAATGGCTGCCAAGTGAGGCATGCGTACCTTACCAAGATGAAGATGGCCGTGTGTTGCATAAGGGCCTCTGTGAAAATGTCATAAGCCGTATTACAGAGCAGCAAGGGCAAGTGTTATCTGTTGAAGAAAAAACCAAAAAGCAAGCGCCGCCATTACCTTATAATTTATCTGCGTTACAGATTGATGCGGCAAAGCTCTTTAAAATGCCAGCCAAAAAAGTGTTGGATATTTGCCAAAGCTTATATGAAAAGCATAAGTTGATTACGTACCCACGTTCAGATAATCGTTATTTACCAAAAGAACACTTTTTTGAAGCGCCACATGTGCTTAGTGCGATAGAAAATAACAAAGGGCAAACCAGTGAGTTAATTGCTAACGCTGATACCTCAATTAAACATAAATGTTGGAATGATAAAAAAGTAGAGGCGCACCACGCTATTATTCCCACCAGTAAAAAGCTTAAAAGTGCGAGTTTAGGCTTTGAAGAAGAAAAAATTTATGGCCTTATTTGCCGCCAATATTTAGCATTGTTTTACCCCGATTACATTTATCACGATACAAGTGTATTGGTTGAAATTGCAGGCGGTAAGTTTAAAGCGACGGCAAAGCGTGAAAGCCAATTAGGCTTTAAAGTACTGATGGGAAAAAGCGAATTAAAAGATGAAGTCACTCTGCCTGCGCTTTCAAAAGGACAACTATTTACCTGCCAACAAGGGCGCTTAGTTGAAAAGCAAACAGAGCCGCCGCAACATTTTAACGATGCCAGTTTATTGAGTGCCATGACCGGTATTGCGCGCTATGTAGACGATGCTGAAATTAAAAAAATCTTGCGTGAAACAGATGGCCTAGGCACTGAGGCCACACGCGCTGGCATTATTGAATTACTATTTAAACGCTGCTTTTTACAGCGCCAAGGAAAACATATATTAGCTACCGAAACCGGTAAAGCTCTAATTAATGTATTGCCTGATAAATTAACAAAACCCGATATGACCGCGCTTTGGGAGTCGCAATTAACGCAAATTGCCGAAAAGCATGGTAGTTATACTAGTTTTATGTCACCACTACTTAATGAATTAAAAGGGCATATTGAACTTGCTTGCAAAACACCGGTCACTGGATTTAATCATTTACCCCAGCCAAAACAAAAACCGTTTAAGCGCCGTTATAAACGCAAAGCAAAAACAACCAGTTAAGTAAAAAGCTACATCCCAATTTTGGGATATAGTTTTTTAAACGTCATCCCAAAATTGGGATGTGATATAAAGCTTAAAATTGTCAATTAACTATAACCTATTGTTAGTATTGATTTTTATTGTTTGGCACGCTCTTTGATATAGGTCTATTACCAATGCAAACAGATTAGGCATTTAAAATGGACATTATCAAAACTAAAAAAACACCGTTTTACAAAAAGAAAGCAGTAGTATTTTCAATGGCAGCTGCACTTTTTGCAGGCGCCGTTTATGGTGTTGCGCAAGTGGATTTTGCAAGTGCGACGGTTAAGCGTTCTAACTTACTAACTGCAGAAGTTAAAGCAGGCGAATTTACAATCAAAGTATCGGGTCATGGAGTGTTGGCGCCACACGATGTGCGCTGGGTTGCCAGTAATGTTGAAGGTAAAGTCGAAAAAATTCTTATGAAGCCAGGTGCAGCGGTTAATCAAGGCGACTTAATTGTCGAGCTTGCTAACCCAGAACTTAAGCAAAAAGTGGAAGAACTACAGTGGGAGCGAACGGCGCTTGAAGCTGAGCTAGCAGCACTAAAAGTAAGCCAACAAACTAAGTTGCTTGATATGCAGGCAAGTTTGCTACAAACCAAAATGGCCTACGATAAAGCAAATATGCGTCTGCAAGCAGAAGAGCTATTAATTAAAAAAGGCAACGCAACCGTATCTCGTCTTGATTACGAAAATTCAAAATTGACTGTGTCACAGTTAAAAGAAACTCTTGCGATTGATAAACGTCGTGAAATGCAGCTTGGCGAAAATTTAAAGGCGAACCTCACTGCACAGCAAGCACGTTTGGAAAAGTTAAACAAAACCATTGAGCGTGCCGAATTTCAACTTGCATCGCTAAAAGTCGTGGCGCCAGTTTCGGGTATATTACAGGCCATGCCGCTTGAATTAGGCCAGCGTGTATCACTTGGTAGTAATGTTGCAAAATTTGCTAAGCAAGATGATTTAATTGCTGAATTAAAAATCCCAGAGCTTAAAGCATCCGCTATCGCGCTTGGCCAGAGTGTAGCGATTGATACCCGCTTTAACACCATTATGGGCACAGTGAAACGCATCGACCCTGCAGTTGTAGAAGGTACAGTGCAAGTGGATGTTGAGCTTGAAACACCATTACCACAAGAAGCGCGCCCCGATCTTTCTGTTGATGGCGACATCATAGTCGCTAAAAAAAGTAACACCTTATATGTTCGCCGCCCAGCATTTTCACAAGCTGAGCGCACCCTAAGTGCTTTTAAATTGGTTGAAAATGGCCGTTACGCTGAAAAAGTGGCGGTGACCTACGGAAAAGCATCAAGTACCGAAATTGAAATTGTAACTGGATTAGCCGTGGGTGATCAGGTGGTCATCTCTGAGCAAAGCGAATTTTCACGTCATGCACGTGTTGCGCTGAACTAATCCAAAACCACATTAATAACGAATTTTAAAGGAATAATTACATGAATACACTAATTAAACTAACAAACCTAAAAAAAGTATTTGCTACCGATGAAGTTGAAACTCACGCCCTAAGCGAGATTAATTTAGATATTAAACAAGGTGAGTATGTATCAATTTCGGGCCCTTCAGGTTGTGGTAAATCAACCTTGTTATCAATTTTAGGCTTACTGGATACCTGTTCGGGTGGCAGTTTTGAATTAAACGGTCATCAGGTCGCTGGGCTTGACCACAAACAGCGCGCATACATTCGCAATAAAGAAATCGGTTTTGTATTTCAGTCGTTTAACCTGATTAGCGATTTAACGGTAGAAGAAAACGTTACTTTGCCTCTAACTTATCGTAAAGACTTAAGTAAAGCAGAGCGTAAGCAAATGGCGCTGGCGGCACTAGAAAAAGTTGATATGAGCCACAGAGCAAAACATTACCCGGCGCAACTTTCGGGTGGTCAGCAGCAACGTGTTGCTGTAGCACGTGCTATTGTTGGCAACCCTTCAATTATTCTTGCGGATGAACCAACCGGTAACCTTGATTCTAAAAATGCAGAACTAGTGATGGCGCTGCTAGACAAATTACATGCAGAGGGCACCACCATTTGTATGGTTACTCACGATCCCCGTGGTGCAAAACGTGCTGAACGCATTGTGGAAGTATTTGATGGTCGCATTGTTGGCGATACTGAAACGCATGTTGCAGTCGCATAAGGAGAAATGCCATGTTAGACGATATTTTATATGCTGTGCGAGGGATGCTTAAAAACCCACGTTTTGCAGCGCTAACCACCTTTGTTATGACCATTGGTTTAAGCTTATGCATTTATATGTTCAGCTTTATTTTCAACACGTTGAACGGAACTATTCCACTTGAAAATGGCGAGCGTTTACGCAAAGTGACAACGGTAGTAAACGGTGTGGCGTATGATGGTACGTCGGTGCGTTACCAAGAGTACCTCGATATTGTAAATCAACAAACCAGCTTTGAGTTTCTAGATGCTTACGATACTTACACAGTAACCGTTTCAACCAGTGACCGTGCTATTCGCTATTCATCGCACTTTGTAAATGAAGAATTCTTTAAAGTATCAGAGGCGAAAGCAGCGCTTGGGCGCTTACTGACTAAAGCAGATTCTACAAGCAATGAACGTGTGGTAGTGTTAGGCGATTTAGTATGGCGTGAAATGTTTGCGTCAGACCCAACAATCGTCGGTCAAAAAGTTCGTATCGATGGTAAAAACCACACTGTGGTAGGAGTAACAGAGCCAGGTTATCGCTTCCCAGACTTTGCGCAAATGTATATGCCTTTTAAAGTTGAAAGCCAAGGTCTTGCGCGAGAAGATTCTAACTTCGTAGCAGTTTACGGTGTACTCAAAGAAGGTGTTTCTGAGCAGCAGGCAAATCGCGAAATGGAGACAATTTTCGCGGAATTTGCACGCCAGTATCCAGAGCTAAACTCTACAAAAATTGGCTTTGTTTGGACTTTCCAAATGGAAAAAATTGGTAAAGGCGGTGATGCGCTGGTACTTGCTATGGCGTTAGCGGTGTTGTTTATTTTAATCTTAGCGTGTGTAAACGTAGGTAACTTGTTGTTATCTAGTGCTATTGAGCGCAACAAAGAAAGTGCCATTCGTACAGCGCTGGGTGCACCACGCTCTGTGCTTATTCGCCAATTAATGTGTGAAAGCTTAATTATTAGTGTGCTTTCTGGTTGCTTAGCTGTGTTAATTGCAGGCTATGGGTTAGATTTAACGTTTGACTACTTTTTAAATTCACTGCCAATTGAACCGCCATTTTGGTGGCAAGCAGGGCTTACTCAAACAAGCTTGCTGATTACTGTGGTAACGGTGTTAAGCACAGTACTCATTACTGGTGGCTTACCAGCATGGCGTGCGACTAAAACCGATATTAACGCAGTATTGCGTGACGGTACACGCGGTGCGCAAAGCAAAACGGCGGGTTTACTTAGCAAAGTAATTGTTGGTTTAGAAGTCACTTTATCGTGTGCGCTTATTATGCTTTCAGCGGCGATGCTTAATTTAGTAAGCAAAATGAATGACGCTGATTATGGTGTTGCGGTTGATAACCGTGTTGCAGCACGAATTGCATTGCCAAGCGAACGCTACGGAAAAGAAAACATTGCAAGAGCAAAACAGTACTATCAATCACTTGAAGAAAAGCTAACTGCAAACCCTGCAATTGAAACTGTTACCTTTAGTCAGTCATTACCTCACACCTGGGGTATTTTTCAAAATATCTCGGTTGAGGGAGTAGATTATGGTAAAAACCCTAGTTACCCAGGTTCTAACGTCAGCATTGTTATGAATAACTATTTTTCAGCAATGGAGATGACATTACTGGAAGGGCGCTTATTAAATAACAGCGATGCAGCAGGAACAAGCCTAAATGCGGTTGTTACTAAAAACTTTGCTGAAAAACATTTAGCGGGTGAAAACCCAATTGGCAAGCGCATTAAATTAATGGAAATGGATAATGCAGTAGTCACCATTGTAGGTGTTACAAACAATGTCATATTCGGTCAACCTTTTGAGCATAATAGTGATAAAGCATCAATGTTTTTGGCTTATCAGCAGTTTCCTCGTTTGAATATGAATGCGGTAATTAAAAGTGTTTCAACAGCCCCAGCAACGCATAACCCTGTAAGCTTATTAAATAAAGCGGCGGTTGAATTAGATGCTGATGTTGCACCTTACAGTATTACTGATTTACAAACAGGTATTGAGGGGCGCTTATCGGGTATGAATTTTATTGCCAATATCTTCATTTTGTTTGCTATCTCGTCAATGGTCATTGCATTTAGTGGAATTTACGGTGTTATGGCTAACTCTATTGTGCAAAAAACGCAAGAAATTGGTGTTCGCCGCGCGCTTGGTGCAGATAACAGCAACGTGTATAACCACTACTTAATGCAAGCGATAAAACAGCTAGTGGCTGGCTTAGTTTTAGGTATTCCATCCGGTGTGCTTTTAGTAAAAATGTTAGAGCAAGGCAGTATGGCTGAGGGCTCGATGCTTGTTTATATCGGTGTACCCGTGTTAATTAGCTTGGTAATTGTTCTTGCAGTTGTGCTACCAGTTCGTAACGCACTTAATATGGAACCATCAAGTGCACTTAGGCACGAATAGATAAAACTTAAAAAGCCAGTGCTTGCACTGGCTTTTATTTATTGATTTAACCCAAGTTAACTTTTACCCTAAAACCACTATCGAGCATTACACTTAGTGCCTTTGTTCTCTTTTAAGCAAACAAGAATTAACGCAGTAAAGGATAAATTGTGTCTCATATTTTAATTGCTGATGACGATCCCAGTATTGTTGCCGCACTTCGCCTATTTTTAAAAAGCGAAGGGTTTAAAGTCACTACAGCAAGTTCACCAGCAGAAGCTGTCTTTTTTGTTAAACAAAACGACATTGATCTCGCTTTAATCGATTTAAATTATCACGCAGATACCACCTCAGGTCAGGAAGGCATTAATCTTACCGAACAGCTTGCAAGCCTTGATGAAAGCTTGGCAATTGTATGTATGACCGGATGGGCAAGTGTTGAAATCGCTGTGGAAGTAATGAAAGCCGGTGCTGGCGATTTTGTTGAAAAGCCATGGGAAAACGAGCGCTTATTAACAGTCATCACCAACCAGCTAAAATTGCGCGAGCAAAAGCTGCAAAACCAAGTGCTTAACCAAGAAAACCAAAACTTAAAAAGCGAACTGGCACAAAGTGATGGTGAGCTGATTGTTGAATCTGCCCCAATGAAAGCGTTACTTGCACAACTAGAACAAATCGCCAAAGCAGATATCAATGTGCTGATCACAGGGCCAAATGGCACCGGTAAAAGTTTACTCGCGCAGCATATTCATAATTTGAGTAACCGCAATAATGAGCGTTTTGTTTCAGTAAATATGGGCGCAATCAGCGAAAGCTTATTTGAGTCTGAACTATTTGGCCATGTAAAGGGTGCCTTTACCGATGCTAAGGAGAATCGTATTGGCCGCGTTGAGCTTGCAGAAAAAGGCACTTTGTTTATGGACGAAATTGGTAATATTCCACTGCCACAGCAAGCAAAATTACTGCGCTTATTAGAAGAACACCAATTTGAAAAAGTTGGTTCAAGTAAAACTCAAACAGCGAACATTCGTTTAATTTCAGCAACCAATGCCAATTTAGATGCGATGGTAGAAGATGCTACGTTTCGCCAAGATTTACTTTACCGGTTAAACACGTTTGTAGTGTGTTTACCAAGTTTAGCTGAGCGTAAAGATGACATCTTGCCAATGGCAAGTAACTTTATTGCTAAAGCTGCCAAACGTTTTAACAAACCAGCGCCGAGTTTATCGCCTGCTGCGTGTGATGCACTTTTGGCATACGATTGGCCGGGCAATGTACGTGAGTTATCTCATACGTTAGAGCGTGCCACTTTACTTGCAGTAAGCGAAATCAGCCCAGAGCATTTAATGCTAACGCCGAGTGCAACTCAAGTTCCACAAGCTCAGGAACAAATAACCGCTAAGTACCAAGGCACAATGGATGAAATTGAAAAAGCAGTGATTGAACAGCGCTTAATGGAATATCAAGGTAATGCACTAGATACGGCAAAATCGCTAGGTTTAAGTCGCAGTGCGTTTTATCGTCGCCTCGATAAATTTGGTATTTAGTCGTGAAAAGTTTTTTCAATCAGCTACAACGTTCGGTGTTGTGGGCGGCGCTTCCAGGTAATTTTATTGCCTTGGTGATGATATGGCAGTCAGACCTCAGCATTTATTTGCAAGCACTGGTGAGTTTGTTACTAATTTTAGTGGTGGCGATTAATCTTTATTATTTATTTGATAAATTAAACGAGCAGTTTTTATCGTTAGCAAATTTAGTTGAAGCGTTAAATGCAGGTGATTACACCTTGCGCGCCAAAGGGGCGACTGAGTCATCGGCGTTCGGCGATTTAGTTCAGCAGATTAACCGACTTGCGGATAACTTATCTACCACTCGCTTTGAATACAAAGAAAGCCAGTTGTTATTAGCGAAACTGATTAAACAAATCGGTGTGATTATTTTCGCCTGTGATGAAAATCAAAAAATTACCTTGGCAAACCCTGCGGCAGAGCACTTTTTTGAAAAATCCGAGTCCAAGTTGATTAACCATACACTGGCTGATTTAAACTTGGTTGAACTTATTGATGCGCCCAATAATCAGTTGGTGATGGTGGCAAATAAGCAAACAAAATCTCGTTTGCATTTATATCGCGATAACTTTCGAGAAGCAGGTAAGCAGCATAACTTGTTTATTTTATCGGATTTAGAATCAGTACTGAGCCATCAAGAGCAAAAAGCATGGAAAGACTTAGTACGTGTGTTAAGTCATGAAATTAATAATTCGCTGTCGCCCATTATTAGCTTAACCGACACATTAAATAAAATTTCTTCGAATTTGCCGATTGACGGCGAAGACAAAGAGGATATTCAAGGTGGCTTAACCATTATTGGCGAACGAGCAACCCGCTTAAAATCCTTTATTCAAGGTTATCGACAACTTGCGACCTTGCCAGAGCCGCAAAAGAAACCGCATGATTTAGCAAAAATAATTTCCAGAAGTACAGAGTTACTAGGATATCCCTGTAATTTACATTTAGCAGATAACTGTATGGTTGAAGTGGATGCCGCCCAACTAGAGCAATGTTTAATAAATTTATTGAAAAATGCCCATGAAGCAGCGCCACAGCAAACAATTGATATTTCGCTTAAACAAGATACGCAACAAGTGGCAGTAGAAATCAGAGATTTAGGTGCAGGAATTAGTAATCCTGATAATCTTTTTGTGCCTTTATACACCACAAAAAAACAAGGCACAGGTACTGGTCTTGCGCTGTGTCGTCAAATTGTATTAGCGCATAATGGGGTAATATCGCTTAGCAACCACCCTGAAAGTGGTTGCATCGCGACAGTCGTATTACCGCTTAGTTAAAACGGGCAATGGAGTAAGGCGTAAGATCAATTTGCGGTGTTGCGTCTTGTACTTCTGCAGTTATGAGTTCCGCACTAATGGCTGCTAAGGTTAAGCCCAGATGCTGGTGGCCAAAGTTAAAAAACACGTTATTGTGTTTGGGTGCACGTCCGATCACGGGTAGTGAGTCCGGTAGTGTAGGGCGAAATCCCATCCATTTTTTATCTTCTGCAGGATGATCATCCACCATATCTGGCCAAATTGATTCACCTAGCTGCTTTAACATATCTGCACGGCGATAGGTTGGTGCTTTTGAAAGACCCGCAAATTCTACTGTACCTGCAAGGCGTAAGCCCTCTTGCATTGGGGTTAGGATAAATTTCTTCTCAAACGACACGACTGGCATGGTGGGCATTTGTTCACTGGATACCATATAGTGGTAGCCGCGCTCTGTGTCGAGAGGTACTTTATAGCCAAGCTGTTTACAAAGTGCCTTCGAGTGCGCGCCGGTGCACATTACCAATTTATCAAATACTAGCGCATTGTCGTTGGCATTTATGGTGATACCAGAGTCGTTTGAAAAAAGCGATGTCACTTCAACTTGCTTAAAATTAACGCCTAATGATTTTGCATAGTCAAACAGCGCCATATTTAATTTATAAGGGCTACAAGTATGGCCCACGTCTGTAAAGTAAAGAGCGTGCGTAATTGCTGGGTGTAACCCCGGTTGCAACTCATCCAATTCGTGTCTTTCTAATAACTTCACGTTTACGCCTTCTTTTTTGTAGTGGGCGCGTGTTACGAGTGCATCTTTACGAGAGTCTGACTCGAAGGTAAGTAAGCTGCCATTTAAATGAAATAGTGATTCGGTATTTGTTGCTTTAGTTAAACGTTGCCATGCGTTTATTGCCGACTGATTTAACTGTTTTAGTGCGTCTTTATTGCGATTAAACACACGCGGACGCATATTTGCTAAAAAACGCATAAACCATGGCAGTGCTTTAAACAAATAACTCGGGCTAATCCGCAGAGCGCCTTTTGGGTCGAGCAGCATTTTTGGTAGTTGAGGCAATATAGAGGTTTGTGCGAGCGGAAACACCTGCTCCGTAGCAAAGTGCCCCGCATTGCCTTTTGAGCAGCCTTCACTAATGCCTTTACTATCAAGTAGCGTTACTTGATAGCCCAGTTGCTGAAGTCGAATAGCGGTTGAAATACCGATTACACCTGCGCCAATCACAGCAACATTTTGATTAACCGAGCTAGAGATGTTGTTCATTTGATAAAAATATAACTTTACTTTGTATACAATATACATTAACTTAATCGGTATACAATGTACAGTATCACTTTTCGAAGTAAAAACAAATTAAACCAAACTGAAAACTTATACTGACAGTTTAACTGGTAAATATGTGTGGTATTTGGTGTTAGTTGTTACCTAGACTAGGTTTAATTACTGTGCCGCAGTAAGTTCATTGCATCAACTATCTTAGCGATTCGCGTTCAAGATAATGTATTCAAAGGGGTACCTTTTCAGTCTATAGGCTGGTGGAAACGAGGTAATGCAGTGATTGAAACAATGACAATTTAGAGTGATAAATCACTTAGGTTAACTAATTAGGCTTTCCCCATTAGCCGAGGCGCGCATCTGTTTGCGCGCCTATTTCGCATTACAAAAGTTAAAAATTAGGAGCGCAACAAGTGAGAAAAGGGACCTATTTTTGTATTGATGCCCATACCTGTGGCAATCCAGTACGATTGGTTACGTCAGGTCATCCAGTGCTTGAAGGTAAAACAATGGGTGAGAAACGCATGCATTTCATGCGCGAATATGACTGGATCCGCCAGTCGTTGATGTTTGAACCTCGCGGACATGACATGATGTCGGGTGCGTTTTTATATCCACCTTGCTCAGATAATGCTGATGCATCAATTTTATTTATTGAAACTTCTGGGTGTTTGCCAATGTGCGGACACGGCACTATCGGTACCTTAACCGCCGGTTTAGAGGCGGGCCTGATTCAGCCAAGAATACCGGGTAAATTAATAATTGATGTGCCTGCAGGGCAGATCAATGTTGATTATCAGATGACCAACAATAAAGTTGATTGGGTAAAAATTTATAATGTTGCGGCTTATTTAGCGCATCAAGATATTGAAATTGACGTGCCAGAACTTGGCAAAATAAAACTTGATATCGCCTATGGTGGTAACTTTTACGCCATTGTTGAGCCACAGGAGAACTTTCCGGGGATCGATAAGTGGACACCGGGTGATGTTTTAAAATTTAGTCCTTTGGTACGTGAAATTGCGGGTCGTGCAGTGGAGTGTGTTCACCCAGAAGATTCTAATGTCAAAGGACTTTCTCATGTTTTATGGACAGGCGCACCAAAAACCGAAGGTTCTACGGTTGCCAACGCAGTGTTTTATGGCGACAAAGCCATTGATCGTAGCCCTTGTGGTACAGGCACATCAGCGCGTATGGCGCAATTACATGCGAAAGGCTTATTAAAGCCAGGCGAAAAGTTCGTACATGAAAGTATTATTGGTAGCCAATTTGTAGGCACCATCGAGTCCGTAACCGAAATCGGTGGCATTACTGCTATTAAGCCATCGATTCAAGGTTGGGCAAAAATTACCGGATACAACCAAATACTAGTGGATGATGAAGATCCCTATGTCAATGGTTTCCAACTAGTTTAAGGGGAAAGTAGATGTTTACAGGATTAAGCTTTATTAATAACGAATGGTCTTCACTGGGTGAGGGGTCATTTAACGCGATAAATGCATTTGACCATACGCCACTTGAGCCTGCATTTAAAAACTGTAGCCTTGAGCAGTTAGCACAAGCATGTGATGTGGCAGATGCTGCATTTAAAGTTTATCGTAAAACCACAAAAGCCCAGCGAGCTGCGTTTTTAAATGCGATTGCTGATGAGCTTGCAAGCAAAGAAGATGAACTGGTTGCACGTACACCGCTTGAAACTGGTTTACCTGAAATGCGTATTAAAGGTGAGCTAGGTCGTACTGTTGGTCAGTTACGTTTATTTGCAGCAAATTTAGAGAAAGACGCTGAATTCATTGCTGAAGATGCAGCAATGCCTGAGCGTCAGCCTTTACCACGTCCAACGTTAAAAATGGCAAAAATTGCCATTGGTCCGGTAGCTGTTTTTGGTGCGAGTAATTTCCCTCTTGCCTTTAGTGCGGCAGGTGGTGATACAGCATCGGCATTAGCGGCAGGTTGCCCTGTGGTTTATAAATCTCACTCGGCACACCCTGGTACCAGTGAAATTGTGGTACGTGCGATTGAAGCGGCAATTACTAAATGCGAGATGCCAAAAGGTGTTTACCAGTTGCTTCATTCGAAAAGCTACGATGTAAGTCATGAATTAGTTAAAAACCCAAAGATCCAAGCAGTAGGCTTTACGGGATCGTTTGGTGTGGGCATGGCCTTGCAAGACAGCATTAAACAACGCAAGCAGCAAATTCCATTTTATGGCGAGCTAGGCTCTACAAATCCGCAAGTATTGCTTTCTGGTTTTGTTAAAGGCCAAGAAGAAAAATTGGCAGCAACATTTATTGCGTCGCTAAATATGGGCGCAGGTCAATTCTGTACCAATCCGGGTTTATGGCTGATTGCTGAAGAAGAAGCAGAAAGTTTCAAACAAGCTGTAGCAAAAGAGGTGGAAGTTTCTGCACCGCAAGCCATGTTAACGCCGGCTATTTTAAAAGCGTATAAATCAGGTTGTGAAAACTTCGCAAACTATGCAACGCTTGTTGCAAGTGGTCAATCTGAAGAACTTCGTTGTAGTACGCAAGTCTTTACAACGTCTGCAACAGAATTCAGAAACAACAAAGCATTACATGAAGAAGTCTTCGGCCCTGCTGCGTTAATGGTAACGTATTCATCAAATGATGAGCTTGTCGCTTTAATTGATGAACTAGAAGGTCAATTAACTGCAACCATTCATGGTAGCGAAGCATTGGTTCAGCAACAGGCTGACATTGTGGATGCGTTAAGTTATGTGGTTGGCCGTTTAATATACAACCAAATGCCAACGGGTGTGGAAGTCTGCGATGCGATGATGCATGGTGGTCCATTCCCTAGTTCAACAGATGTGCGTAGTACGTCTGTCGGCAGCCAAGCAATAGAACGATTCTTGCGTCCTCTATGTATACAAAATGCCTTTTAGAGTTCGTTAGAAATAATTGTGTGTTCCCGTTCTAAGGTAAAAGGCCAGCTATGCTGGCCTTTTTTTATAATTTGTATAAACTATTGCCAAGTTTATACAAAATACAAAGAGATAAAATGGGGCTAGCATATAAAACACGTACCGAATTTGTGGTTGATGCGATTCGTGAAAAAATCTTAAAAGGCGAAGTGAAAGCAGGTCAACCATTACGCCAAGCGGCGCTTGCTGAAGAACTTGATGTGAGCCGTATTCCTGTACGTGAGGCCCTATTACAACTTGAAGCTGAAGGTTTAGTCAAATTCCAAGCGCACAAAGGTGCGATTGTGACTGAGTTAAATGCAGCCCATGTGGATGAATTATTTGAATTACGCGCAATGTTAGAGTCGGATTTACTTGCTCGCTCAATTCCAAATATGAATCCAGAAGATTTTGACCATGCAGAAACGCTGCTAGCAAAACTTGATGAAGCATTAACCCATGAAGACAGTGCTAACTTATGGGCTGATCTTAATACTAGCTTTCACACTTACTTATACCAAGCCGCTGAACGCCCCCAAACGTTAGAAGTAGTTAATATTTTAAATAAGAACTCTGACCGCTATATTCGCATGCACTTATTATTAGCTGGTGGTATTAAAAAGGCGGGTGGTGAGCATAAGCAGTTAATTGACTATTGCCGTGCAGGTGATACAAGTAACGCATGCCAATTACTTAAGCAGCATATTCTTGGTGCAAAGGAAGAAATTAAAGCGTTACTAATTGAAGAATAAAATCAAATAAATTAAAAAAACCAGCCTAATGTGGCTGGTTTTTACTTTAATGCTAAGTAGCAAAGCCTAACGTAATTACTTTTTAATTAAAGGTAACTGTTTTTCATTCCAAGCAAGGTAGTCACCTTCTAAGTGTTTTAATTTAAATCCTTTCTCAGTTAAGGCTTTTTCAAATAAACCAGCACGGCGACCAGAGCGACAATACACAACCAGGGTTTTATCTTTTAGCTCTTCCAAAACCGACATATTCTCTTCAATTTGGTTATGAGGAATATTGAGTGCACCTTTAACATGCCCATCATTAAATTCCTCTATTGAGCGAACGTCGATAATAGTATATGCATTGTCAGACATTTGGTTTTCTAATAACTGTTGTTGCGTAATTACGGGTGTATTAGCAAAACATGCAACACTAAATAGTAGTGATGCGATAAGTAAAATATATTTCATGTGTGTTGTCCTTTAGTTGTTATTAAATAAATCGACTGCTGCTTGGCTCATGGCGGTTACCCCTGTTTTAATTGTCAGTGGATAATCTGGTGCAAACTTACTTGAATGAAGTGAAGGTAGTTTAGTGCCGTTTTTCATTGCGCTTTCGTATTCTGTAGAATTAACTCCGCCAAGCCAAAAAATAGTGATTGGTACATTTTCATCGGTGCGTCCAAACAGGCCAAAATCCTCACCCGCCATTACTGGTTCAGCTTTTAATGTATTGGCTTCACCAATGGCTTTTTTAATACTCGCGGTGACACGCGTTGCAAGCTCTGGATTATTATAAGTAGACGGAATACTTTCAGATTCATGTACGATTACTTCAGGTAGCTCGTTTTCTGAAAGACCGGCACTAAGTGCAATCCCTTTAGTAATACGTTTTATTGCTGCAATTTGTTGATTACGTGCATCTGGGTTATACGAGCGTAATGTAAGCTGCAACTTTACTTGATTAGAAATAATGTTGTGTTTTGAGCCACCATGAATCGAACCTACAGTAATCACACTAGGTTCTAACGGTGAGATTTCTCGGCTAGCAATGGTTTGTAATGCCAATACTGTACGAGATGCCAGTACCACTGGGTCGATAGTGGTATGTGGATAAGCTCCATGACCACCGCGACCTTTTATAATTACATCGACAGAGTCAACATTTGCTAGCGCATAACCTGGGGCAATGGCCACCTTACCAGCAGGTGCTGAGGCACTTACGTGTAAACCTACAACATAATCAGGTTTAGCAAACTTCGTATAGAGACCTTCTTTGAGCATTGCTTTTGCGCCACCGCCAACTTCTTCAGCTGGTTGTGCAACCATCATTAATGTACCTTGCCAGTCATCTTTATGCTCTACTAGTTGCTGAGCTGTACCAATAAAACTAGTCATATGTATATCATGACCACAGCCATGCATTACACCCACTTTATTACCGCTTTTATCGATCACTCTTACTTTTGATGCGTACTCTTTATTTGTTTCTTCAATAATTGGTAGGCCATCGGTATCTGCTCGCAGCATAACGGTAGGTCCGTTACCATTTTTGAAAATGCCAACTACACCATAACCGCCAACATTTTCGGTTACTGCAAAACCAAGCTGTGATAATTCATTTGCAAGCTTTGCTGCCGTTTTTTCTTCTTGGTAAGAAAGTTCTGGGTTTTGATGGAGGTGCTTATAAAGTGAGTTTAATGTGTTTTGTTGCGTAGTAGTAGGTTCATATTGATTGGCTGCAACGGAACAGCTTGTGATAATCAAAGCGTTGAGTAATGCAAATTTCATTTG
The DNA here is from genome assembly GCF_000788395.1 of Pseudoalteromonas piratica. Classification (NCBI taxonomy): domain Bacteria; kingdom Pseudomonadati; phylum Pseudomonadota; class Gammaproteobacteria; order Alteromonadales; family Pseudoalteromonadaceae; genus Pseudoalteromonas; species Pseudoalteromonas piratica. The sequence goes on along the minus strand of NZ_CP009888.1, from coordinate 2,910,694 downwards.
TTATTCTCTTTTTTGGCATTGTTTTTTAATTATATTGCCTCCATATTGATACTAATTGAAGTTAATAATTAATATATATGAACAATATTATTGAACTAACAGCGGATAGCTTCCAACAAGTCATTTCCGAAACAGCTCCTGAAACATTAATTGCATTATACTTTTATACTCAGCAAGCGCCTGAATGTGTATCAATGACCTCATTGCTTGAAGAAAAAGCAGCGCAATACTCTGAGCACTTGTTATTAGCCAAGCTTAATTGTGATGTTGAGCAAGCATTGGCATCTCAACTCGCACAGCAAATTGGTTTACAGGGTATTCCTGCCATTTTACTTTTAAAGGGTGGCGCTCCGGTTGATATGTTACCAGGGCCTCAATCGAAAGAAATGTTAGATGCTGCTTTTGAAAAACACTTACCGAATGCAGAAGACTTATTGGTAACTGAAGCGCAACAGCTTTTGAGCCAAGGTAATTTCTCAGAAGCCTATACAAAAGCAAAGCAGGCATATGATGTAAATGCACAAAATAGCAAGGTTAAACTAATTCTTGCAGATATCTGCTTAAACATACAAAAAGTAGATGATGCTGATGCCCTGTTATCGACTATTCCAATGGTTGATCAAGATGCTTACTTTAATAATTTAAAGGCAAAGGTAGAGTTAGCGCAAGAAGCGAAGGACTCACCAGAGATTAAGCAACTAGAAGCCGAAATTGCAAAAGACGAAAATAATTTTGACGCGAAAGTGAAACTTGCAGTGCAATATGATCAAGTTGGACGAAAAGAAGAAGCGTTAGAAACCTTATTTAGTGTACTGCAAAAGGACTTAGCGTTTGGTGATGCACGCAAAATGTATCTAGATGTCATTGCGACATTGCCTGATGGTGATGAGTTAGCAGGGAAATATCGTCGCAAGCTATACAGTATTCTTTACTAACACACACTATATAAATAAGAAGGAGCCAAAAGGTTCCTTTTTTATTTCATATTGTTTTAAAAAATTTGACATATAAATTTGCAATCCTGAAAGATTGATCGATACTTAAATTCCTCTTTTTGAGTTCAAACGCCCGAAATCGTACGTTTAACGTTCGGTTTTGTAGCCTTAATGTTAAATTTAGAATTAAATCGCTATTTTTTACAAAAAACTCAAAAAAAGGGTTGCGCCCAAATCAAATCTCTCTATAATGCGCCTCCACCAACACGGGGAACGACGCAGCATAGCAGCGAATCACGAGTTGGGTAAGTCAAGTAAAACTGAGTTTTGAAACTTTCTTAAAAATATAAGAAAAATAATCAAAATTAAGTGTTGACAAAAAATTAGGAAGGCGTAACATACGCAGCCCTAATAGCGACGAAGCGTCGCAGCAAACGCAAGGTTGTTTGCACTGTTCTTTAAAAATTTAAGCAATCATCTGTGTGGGCACTCGTACAGATTAAGTTCTAACATACGCTTTTAGCGTAACAAAATTTAGACTTAATTGAACTGAGTGACCAATTGATACGAAAGTATCAGCACAGTCAATTCGATATCTTTTGATATCAAAATCAGGATTCATTGAGTCGGACGTAAGTCCAAAAACACTTTTAATTGAAGAGTTTGATCATGGCTCAGATTGAACGCTGGCGGCAGGCCTAACACATGCAAGTCGAGCGGTAACATTTCTAGCTTGCTAGAAGATGACGAGCGGCGGACGGGTGAGTAATGCTTGGGAACATGCCTTTAGGTGGGGGACAACCATTGGAAACGATGGCTAATACCGCATAATGTCTACGGACCAAAGGGGGCTTCGGCTCTCGCCTTTAGATTGGCCCAAGTGGGATTAGGTAGTTGGTGAGGTAATGGCTCACCAAGCCGACGATCCCTAGCTGGTTTGAGAGGATGATCAGCCACACTGGAACTGAGACACGGTCCAGACTCCTACGGGAGGCAGCAGTGGGGAATATTGCACAATGGGCGCAAGCCTGATGCAGCCATGCCGCGTGTGTGAAGAAGGCCTTCGGGTTGTAAAGCACTTTCAGTTGTGAGGAAAGGTTAGTAGTTAATACCTGCTAGCTGTGACGTTAGCAACAGAAGAAGCACCGGCTAACTCCGTGCCAGCAGCCGCGGTAATACGGAGGGTGCGAGCGTTAATCGGAATTACTGGGCGTAAAGCGTACGCAGGCGGTTTGTTAAGCGAGATGTGAAAGCCCCGGGCTCAACCTGGGAACTGCATTTCGAACTGGCAAACTAGAGTGTGATAGAGGGTGGTAGAATTTCAGGTGTAGCGGTGAAATGCGTAGAGATCTGAAGGAATACCGATGGCGAAGGCAGCCACCTGGGTCAACACTGACGCTCATGTACGAAAGCGTGGGGAGCAAACGGGATTAGATACCCCGGTAGTCCACGCCGTAAACGATGTCTACTAGGAGTTCGGTTTTTCGGAACTGTCTTCCAAAGCTAACGCATTAAGTAGACCGCCTGGGGAGTACGGCCGCAAGGTTAAAACTCAAATGAATTGACGGGGGCCCGCACAAGCGGTGGAGCATGTGGTTTAATTCGATGCAACGCGAAGAACCTTACCTACACTTGACATCCAGAGAACTTACTAGAGATAGTTTGGTGCCTTCGGGAACTCTGAGACAGGTGCTGCATGGCTGTCGTCAGCTCGTGTTGTGAGATGTTGGGTTAAGTCCCGCAACGAGCGCAACCCCTATCCTTAGTTGCCAGCGATTCGGTCGGGAACTCTAAGGAGACTGCCGGTGATAAACCGGAGGAAGGTGGGGACGACGTCAAGTCATCATGGCCCTTACGTGTAGGGCTACACACGTGCTACAATGGCGCATACAGAGTGCTGCGAACTCGCGAGAGTAAGCGAATCACTTAAAGTGCGTCGTAGTCCGGATTGGAGTCTGCAACTCGACTCCATGAAGTCGGAATCGCTAGTAATCGCGAATCAGAATGTCGCGGTGAATACGTTCCCGGGCCTTGTACACACCGCCCGTCACACCATGGGAGTGGGTTGCTCCAGAAGTAGGTAGCTTAACCTTAGGGAGGGCGCTTACCACGGAGTGATTCATGACTGGGGTGAAGTCGTAACAAGGTAGCCCTAGGGGAACCTGGGGCTGGATCACCTCCTTATACGATTTAGAACTTTTTGTTCGAAGTGTCCACACAGATGATTGTTAGCTAAGCAATAGCTTAGTTAATTTGCTCTTTAAAAATTTGGAAAGCTGACAAACTTTAAATTAAGTACTTACTTAGTAAGTGCAATATTTAATTTAGAGTTCTCAAAATAAAGTAAAGAAAATATGCCGCAACATTAAGTTGTTGTTGGTATCTACTTTAGTATTCAATATTTAACTTCTGGCGGAGTTAAAAACTGTCTTTAGCAATACAAACCATTTTGGGTTGTATGGTTAAGTGACTAAGCGTATACGGTGGATGCCTTGGCAGTTGGAGGCGATGAAGGACGTATTAACTTGCGATAAGCCTAGTCAAGCTAGTAAAAAGCGCTTGAGACTAGGATTTCCGAATGGGGAAACCCACCACTTAGTGGTATCACTTACTGAATACATAGGTAAGTGAGGCGAACCGGGAGAACTGAAACATCTAAGTACCCCGAGGAAAAGAAATCAACCGAGATTCCGAAAGTAGCGGCGAGCGAAATCGGATTAGCCCTTAAGCTGTAATGTAGTTAGTGGAACATTCTGGAAAGTTTGACGATACAGGGTGATAGTCCCGTACACGAAAACTTATTTACAGTGAAATCGAGTAGGTCGGAGCACGTGAAACTTTGACTGAATATGGGGGGACCATCCTCCAAGGCTAAATACTCCCAACTGACCGATAGTGAACCAGTACCGTGAGGGAAAGGCGAAAAGAACCCCTGTGAGGGGAGTGAAATAGAACCTGAAACCGTATACGTACAAGCAGTAGGAGCAGATTCGTTCTGTGACTGCGTACCTTTTGTATAATGGGTCAGCGACTTATATTCAGTAGCGAGGTTAACCATTTAGGGGAGCCGTAGTGAAAGCGAGCGTTAACTGCGCGTTTAGTTGCTGGGTATAGACCCGAAACCCGGTGATCTAGCCATGGGCAGGTTGAAGGTCAGGTAACACTGACTGGAGGACCGAACCGACTATCGTTGAAAAGCTAGCGGATGACCTGTGGCTAGGAGTGAAAGGCTAATCAAACCGGGAGATAGCTGGTTCTCCCCGAAATCTATTTAGGTAGAGCCTCGGACGAATACTATTGGGGGTAGAGCACTGTTAAGGCTAGGGGGTCATCCCGACTTACCAACCCTTTGCAAACTCCGAATACCAATAAGTAATATCCGGGAGACACACGGCGGGTGCTAACGTCCGTCGTGGAGAGGGAAACAACCCAGACCGCCAGCTAAGGTCCCAAAGTGTATGTTAAGTGGGAAACGATGTGGAAAGGCCCAGACAGCCAGGAGGTTGGCTTAGAAGCAGCCATCCTTTAAAGAAAGCGTAATAGCTCACTGGTCGAGTCGGTCTGCGCGGAAGATGTAACGGGGCTAAACATACCACCGAAGCTGCGGCTGCGAATTTATTCGCGGGGTAGGGGAGCGTTCTGTAAGCTGTTGAAGGTGTGTCGGGAGGCATGCTGGAGGTATCAGAAGTGCGAATGCTGACATGAGTAACGATAAAGCGGGTGAAAAACCCGCTCGCCGGAAGACCAAGGGTTCCTATCCCATGCTAATCAGGGTAGGGTGAGTCGACCCCTAAGGCGAGGCCGAAAGGCGTAGTCGATGGGAAACGGGTTAATATTCCCGTACTTGGAATAATTGCGATGGGGGGACGGAGCAGGCTAAACAAGCATGGCGTTGGTTGTCCATGTGAAAGTATGTAGGCTGGAAACTTAGGCAAATCCGGGTTTCTAAGGCTGAGATACGAGACGACACTCTACGGAGTGGAAGTTGTTGATGCCATACTTCCAGGAAAAGCCTCTAAGCTTCAGATTATTTCGAATCGTACCCCAAACCGACACAGGTGGTCAGGTAGAGAATACTAAGGCGCTTGAGAGAACTCGGGTGAAGGAACTAGGCAAAATTGTACCGTAACTTCGGGAGAAGGTACGCTCTTATCTGTGATGAGACTTGCTCTCTAAGCGGACGAGAGTCGCAGTGACTAGGTGGCTGGGACTGTTTATTAAAAACACAGCACTCTGCAAATTCGAAAGAAGACGTATAGGGTGTGACACCTGCCCGGTGCCGGAAGGTTAATTGATGGGGTTAGCTTCGGCGAAGCTCTTGATCGAAGCCCCGGTAAACGGCGGCCGTAACTATAACGGTCCTAAGGTAGCGAAATTCCTTGTCGGGTAAGTTCCGACCTGCACGAATGGTGTAACCATGGCCACGCTGTCTCCACCCGAGACTCAGTGAAATTGAAATCGCAGTGAAGATGCTGTGTACCCGCGGCTAGACGGAAAGACCCCGTGAACCTTTACTACAGCTTGGCACTGAACATTGACCCTACATGTGTAGGATAGGTGGGAGGCTTTGAAGCACAGTCGCTAGATTGTGTGGAGCCGTCCTTGAAATACCACCCTTGTAGTGTTGATGTTCTAACATAGGCCCCTGAATCGGGGTTGTGGACAGTGCCTGGTGGGTAGTTTGACTGGGGCGGTCTCCTCCCAAAGAGTAACGGAGGAGCACGAAGGTTTGCTAAGTACGGTCGGACATCGTACGGTTAGTGTAATGGTAGAAGCAAGCTTAACTGCGAGACAGACACGTCGAGCAGGTACGAAAGTAGGTCATAGTGATCCGGTGGTTCTGAATGGAAGGGCCATCGCTCAACGGATAAAAGGTACTCCGGGGATAACAGGCTGATACCGCCCAAGAGTTCATATCGACGGCGGTGTTTGGCACCTCGATGTCGGCTCATCACATCCTGGGGCTGAAGTCGGTCCCAAGGGTATGGCTGTTCGCCATTTAAAGTGGTACGCGAGCTGGGTTTAGAACGTCGTGAGACAGTTCGGTCCCTATCTGCCGTGGGCGTTTGAGAATTGAGAGGGGCTGCTCCTAGTACGAGAGGACCGGAGTGGACGAACCGCTGGTGTTCGGGTTGTGATGCCAATTGCATTGCCCGGTAGCTACGTTCGGAATCGATAACCGCTGAAAGCATCTAAGCGGGAAGCGAGCCTCGAGATGAGTTCTCACTTTAACTTGAGTTAACTGAAGGGCCGTTGAAGACTACAACGTTGATAGGCGAGATGTGGAAGTGCTGTGAGGCATTAAGCTAACTCGTACTAATTACCCGTGAGGCTTAACCATACAACGCCAAAGTGGTTTAGACCCGCAGAAGTTGAATAGTCTCTGAAAAAAGAGACAAATACTAAAGTAGACATTTACTTAAAAAAAGCTTTCCAGATTTAGATTTAAGACAAGCTCTTAAGTCAACCGAATTTGCTTGGTGACTATAGCGTTTTGGAACCACCTGACCCCATGCCGAACTCAGAAGTGAAACGAAACAGCGTCGATGATAGTGTGGGTTCGCCCATGTGAAAGTAGAACATCGCCAAGCTCCTAATTAAAGAAAGCCTCAACATTATGTTGAGGCTTTTTTGCGTTTGGGCGGTTAATGAACTCACAGCGCTATAATTCATCCATGAAGCTTATCGACATTCGTACATCCATGTACATCAAAGCCCACTCAATGAGCGGGCTTTTTGCGTTTTAGCGTTTAATCAACAGTGACAACTCATCCATGAAGTTGGACACTTTAAGATAATATTTCCATGAATTCATATGAATACTTCCATGTAGCTTTGCTCCATCGCGCATCATTGAGATCAATTCCTTATTAGGCATCGAAACTTCAGAGACTCCGAGCGTTATGCATTTCGTCCTTTATGCCAGTTGACCTGTTCAGAGACTGCTGATATTTTTGTTGGCCATCGTCACACTAGTACCTTTTTACGGGTGTTTTTTAAATCACGCTTTATGGCTTTTAGGGTTTTTGTTAAGTGAAGAATTGATTGCTGGATTCTTATCTATATATTTAACACTCAAGACTTGTAACTAGCGAATTCAATAATAAAGTTGTTGAACCTTATTAACTGGGTTGTTGTATTTTTCCCTTGTTGGTTCTCTGGTCGATCTACTACTTTGAAGCGTGTTTTAAATTAGCTCTGTTTACTTGATAACCACTTGAGATTTAAACATTAAAAACAGCTTGCTGTACTTGAATTAGTTTGTATAATGCAATGACTTGATTAGTTTATAGTTCTTCTCAAGAATCTGTGCCAGTGTGATGGAATTGGTAGACATAGGGGATTCAAAATCCCCCGCAGCAATGCGTGGCGGTTCGAGTCCGCCCACTGGTACCACTTAACATTTAATTTGTTAAGTAATAGTAGCCGACGAGAGTCGGTTTTTTTGTGCCTTCACTTCCCCCCATCTATTTTTATTAGCGTCTAATCCTATCTCTAGGTTAGAATTATGCGAATATCAGGTTTGAGGTTTTATTAATTCTATGTCTAATATCGAACAACGAACAGGCTTTATGCGTCGCTTTGCTTCTTGGGTATATGATGCGTTGGCTACAGTAGCGATTATTATGTTGGCGCAAATTCTATTTTTAGGGTTTGTAGAGCTATTGCTTTCTATCGGGTTGATCAGTAAATCAGATGATGTCGATATTTCATACTTTGTCACAACTCAACCATGGAATTTCATTAATCAGTTTTATCTAGTGTGTGTTGCTTGTTTTTTCTATGTGTATTTTTGGTGCAAAGGTGGCCAAACAATCGGTATGCGAGCCTGGCGTTTAAAAGTAAGAAACTTAGATGGGACACAGATTACTAAGCCACAAGCGCTTATCAGAGCGATTACGGCCTTATTAGGGCTTGGTAATTTGTTAGTCTTGGTTGATTTTAAAAATAAACGTTCACTTCAAGACTATTTAGCTAAAACAGAAGTCATTACACTTTCTAAGGAAGAGAATAAAAAAGTGTATCGTGAGCTCGATTAATAGATTGAGAGCTCACTGCAATATTTTAAAAAGAAAAAAGGCGCTATTATTGGCGCCTTTTTAGTAGAAATGTTGCTATCGCTACAAAGATCACACTTGGCATAATGGCGCCAATCGAAGGGTGTAATTCATACACTAATACAAACGGGCCAAAAATCCGGTCTGTTAAATGAAAGATTATTCCAGTCACAACGCCCATCACTATACGTGCACCCATAGTCACACTTCGTAGTGGCCCAAATATGAAGGATAATGCGACCAGTAACATCACGGCAATTGTTAGTGGTTGAACTACTTTACGCCAAAAGGCAAGATCGTATGTGCTCGTATCTTGGTCATTTTCTTTTAAATAAGTAAGGTAAGAGTATAACCCCGTAAAAGAAAGTGTTTCAGGTTTAACGGAAACAACTCCCAGTTTTTCTGGCGTTAGTTTAGACTGATAAAAAAACTGCTCACTTTGAGTTGTATCAGTGCGGTTTTCATCAATAATCAAGTTTTCAATTTTATATAACTGCCAGCCATCTTTTTCAGGAACAGCCCTTTCAGCACGTTTTATTGATTGTAACTCAAGACGTTCATTGAATTGATACATGGTTAGGCCATCAAGACGGCCTGACTCATCCACATTGTTTATATTGATGAATGTATTTCCGTCTTTTGCCCACACCCCTTGCTGGGCATTGAAAATATTTCCCCCTGATATTTCCATTGCACGCAGTTGTTTAGCCGTTTTTTGTGCTTCAGGTACAACCCACTCAGCAATTGCCATCATAACCAAAGCCAAAATGAGTGCTGTTTTCATAACTGAGCGGATAATCTGAAAGCGTGACAAGCCCGCAGCCTGCATTACAACGAGTTCACTATTTGATGCAAGAGCCCCAAGGCCTAATAAACCACCGATCAATGCTGCCATAGGAAAGAATATAACGATGTCATAAGGCATACTATAGAGTGTGTATAGAACCGCATCGACAATATCATAAGTACCGCGACCAACCGATTTTAGCTGCTCAATAAATTTTATTAATGTGCCAATACCAACGAGTACAAGTAAAGTGAAGCCGGTGGTTTGCAGTAAACTGCGTCCTAAATAACCGTCTAAAATTTTCATGCGGTAGCCTCCTTCTTGCTAAACCATGCCCTAATTGTAGAGCCAAGAGGCCTATCTCTAAGAATTAAGAAAGTACCAATAAACAATGCGCTTAGGTGGATCCACCATAGACCTATTGAAGTTGGTATTTTTCCGTCTTGCACTAAAAACGTGCCCGCATTTAATAAAACGAAGTAACCAAGGTAGAGCGAAATTGCAGGTACCAATTTAGCAAACTTGCCTTGACGCGGATTAACAACCGATAAAGGCACAGCAATTAGGGTAAGTAAAGGAATCGATAAGGGCACAGCTAGGCGCCATTGAAACTGAGCGATGGCTTCTTTACTCCCTTGTTCTAATAGTTGCATAGAGGGCAGCGCTTCAAGCTTTCGACGCTTTTGCTCAATGGCCTGATCTTGTATCTGCACTTCATAGTTTGTAAATTCAGTTAACTGGAGCTGTTTTGAACCGGCTGGATTTTCGTAGCGTTTTCCATCACTCAAAATTAGTTTCTGCTCACCTGTATTGTCGTCTTCTAATACTTTACCTTTTTCTGCGTAGACTACCTCGGAGGTACGCATCTCACTGTCTCTGTCTATTTGCGCGTAAAATACGCGGTCAAGCTCAGTTCCACCTTGGTTAATATCATGTATAAACACTACAGCTTTTTCGTTATCGGTTTGCTGAAATCGCCCTGAACGGAGGGCTGCGAGGCCGGCATCAGCTTCTATTTTTTCTTTTAATTGATATTCGTGCTCATTCGCCCAAGGAGCAAGCTTAAGCGTAAGAAACCCGGCTAAAATTGCGAGCAGTGTTGAAGAGATTAAAGTTAAGCGCACCACATACCACTCGCTAACACCGCATGCTTTTAATACCGTCATCTCACTGTCGGCATAAATGCGACTGTAGGCCAGAATAATGCCCAAGAAAATACTCAGAGGTAAAATTAATGACGCTAATTGGGGGAGCTTAAGCATTACCATTTGCAGTACTAATTGCCCGGGTATTGAGCCTTCTGCGGCGTCAGCCAAAATAGACACAAACTTCTGACTGACAAAAATTGTCATCAGAGTGAGGAATACCGCGAGCTGAGATTTAAATACTTCTGTCGATAAATAGCGAAAGATTAACACCGCGACCTCTACAAAACTTGTCTTTTTACTGGAATAGTCTGAAATTTTAAGTAAACTTTGTATTTTTACAACTTAAATATATGCCATTAGGACTTAAATTTAAAAATTAAGTTTGTTTTGGATTAATTTATAGTCAAAATCACTCAGGAGTCGCTATGGAATTTAGCGTTAAAAGTGGCAGCCCAGAAAAACAACGCAGTGCATGTATTGTTGTGGGTGTTTATGAACCTCGTCGTTTATCACCAATTGGCGAGCAACTCGATCGTATTAGCGATGGTTATATTTCTAATTTGCTACGCCGCGGCGACTTAGAAGGTAAGCCTGGGCAAATGTTGCTATTACACCATGTACCAAACGTGTTAAGTGAGCGCGTGCTTTTAGTTGGTTGTGGTAAAGAGCGTGAGCTTGATGATAAGCAATATAAGCAAATTATTTCAAAAACCATTAGTACGTTAAATGATACTGGTTCTATGGAAGCGGTATGCTTCTTAACAGAACTACATGTAAAAGGTCGCGATACGTATTGGAAAGTACGTCAAGCAGTAGAAACTACGCAAGACAGCCTATATGTGTTCGATCAGCTAAAAAGTAAGAAAAGTGAAGCACGCAGACCGCTTCGTAAAATCGTATTTAACGTACCAACACGTCGTGAATTAACGATTGGTGAGACGGCAATTGAGCATGGCTTAGCGATTTCTCATGGCCAAAAGTTGTGTAAAGACGTTGCAAATATGCCACCTAATATCTGTAATCCAGCGTATCTCGGTGAGCAAGCGCAAGCACTTGAAGCAAACTTTGACAACGTTAAAGTAAATTTAGTTGGCGAAAAAGAAATGGAAGAGCTTGGTATGCATTCATACCTTGCAGTAGGCCGTGGTAGTGCGAATGAATCGATTATGTCGGTTATTCACTATACTGGTGCGGCTGAAGAAAAAGCGCCAATTGTACTGGTTGGTAAAGGTCTTACTTTTGACTCAGGTGGTATTTCAATCAAACCAGGCGAAGGCATGGATGAAATGAAATACGATATGGGTGGTGCCGCGGGCGTACTTGGCACGATGCGTGCGATTGTTGAAATGCAGTTGCCAATTAATGTAATTGCCGTGCTTGCAGGTTGTGAAAACATGCCAAGCAGCAACGCCTATCGCCCTGGTGATATTCTAACAACCATGTCTGGTCAAACTGTTGAAGTTTTAAATACCGATGCTGAAGGCCGTTTAGTATTGTGCGATGCATTAACTTATGTTGAAGCTTTCGATCCTGATACAGTAATTGACGTTGCTACCTTAACAGGTGCATGTATCATTGCACTTGGTCATCACACGTCAGGTCTACTTGCTAACCATAATCCACTTGCTCATGACTTATTGAAAGCGTCAGAGCTAAGTGGTGACAGAGCGTGGCAGTTACCTTTATGGGATGAATATCAAGAACAACTTGAGAGCCCATTTGCAGATTTCACTAACCTAGGTGGACGCGCAGCAGGTACAATTACAGCAGCATGTTTCTTATCTCGTTTCACTAAAAAGTATCACTGGGCACACTTAGATGTGGCGGGTACTGCTTGGCGAAGTGGTAAGAGCAAAGGCGCGACAGGTCGCCCAGTTGCAATGTTAACTCAGTATCTATTAAACCGTGCTGATGTTAATATGGAGCAAGATGCCTAAAGTGATTCTAGAGGCAGTTTAATGAACGCAGTATTTTACGTTCTAAAACAACTAAATGAGCCGGTAAATTCCATTCCGGCTCATTTTGATCTAGCAGCAAGGCTGGCTGCAGATTGTTACCGACAGGGAAAAAAAGTTTTTATTTTTGTAGATAATCAAGACGCTGCTCATTTAATTGATGAGCACCTGTGGCAATTCGAAGTCGATAGCTTCGTGCCACACAATCTACAAGGCGAGGGACCACAAGCAGGTTCACCTGTTGAAATTGGCGAGTCAGCGCCGGTGGCAAATCGCAAAGTGATAATAAATTTGGCTAATACAGTGCCTGATTTTATTCGTCGCTTTTCAGAGGTATATGACTTTGTACCTGCTGATGAACAATTAAAAGGTGTAGCGCGTGAACGCTACAAAGTAATGCGTCAATTAGGGGCGCATTTGTCGACACAAGAGATAGAGATTTAGTATTAAGGTTCTGTGCAATGGATAAAACCTATAATCCACAAGATATTGAACAGTCGTTATATCAAGGCTGGGAAGAGAAAGGCTACTTTAAACCGTCAGGTAAAGGTGACGCGTATTCAATTATGATCCCACCGCCAAATGTCACAGGTAGCTTGCACATGGGCCACGCCTTCCAAGATACCATTATGGATACGCTGACACGTTTTAAGCGTATGCAAGGCAATAATACACTTTGGCAGGTTGGTACTGACCATGCTGGCATCGCAACGCAAATGGTTGTAGAGCGTAAACTTGCAGCTGAAGAAGGTAAAACGCGCCACGAGCTTGGCCGTGATAATTTCATTGACCGCATTTGGCAGTGGAAAAACGAATCAGGCGGTACGATTACCAAGCAGTTACGTCGCCTAGGCGCATCGGTTGATTGGGACCGTGAACGCTTTACGATGGATGAAGGTCTTTCTGAAGCAGTTAAAGAAGTATTCGTTCGTCTTCACAAAGAAGATTTAATTTACCGTGGTAAGCGTCTTGTAAACTGGGATCCAAAGCTACACACAGCAATCTCAGATTTAGAAGTTGAAAACAAAGACAAACAAGGCCATATGTGGAACCTGCGTTACCCACTGGCTGATGGTCTTACTACAAAAGATGGTAAAGACTACATTGTTGTTGCAACAACACGTCCTGAAACCATGTTAGGTGATACAGGTGTTGCTGTTAACCCAAATGATGAGCGTTACCAAGATTTAATCGGTAAAGAAGTTTTATTACCAATCGTTAATCGTCGCATTCCGATTGTTGCCGACGAACATGCTGATATGGAAAAAGGCACTGGCTGCGTAAAAATTACCCCAGCGCATGATTTCAACGATAACGAGGTAGGTAAACGTCACCAGTTACCTATGATCAATATCTTTAACAAAGATGCAGCGGTATTAACTGCAGGGGAAGGTTATACCTTTGATGGTAAGCCGCAAGAAATCGATGCGCCAATTCCAGAGCGCTTCCATGGTCTTGACCGTTTTGATGCGCGTAAAGCGATTGTAGCTGAATTTGAAGAGCTTGGTTTACTAGAGAAAATCGAAGATCACAGCCTAACTGTACCGTACGGCGACCGTTCAGGTGTGGTTATTGAACCACTTCTTACCGACCAATGGTATGTCCGTGTAGCGCCACTTGCAGAGCCAGCAAAACAAGCAGTTGCTAATGGCGACATTAAATTTGTGCCAGCACAATACGAAAACATGTACAACGCCTGGATGAATGACATTCAAGATTGGTGTATTTCACGTCAGCTTTGGTGGGGTCACCGTATTCCTGCATGGTACGATGCTGAAGGTAATGTGTATGTAGGTCGCAGCGAAGAAGAAGTACGTAGCGAAAATAACATCGCTGCGGATGTTGCACTTACACAAGATGAAGACGTACTTGATACTTGGTTCTCATCAGCACTTTGGACGTTCTCAACACAAGGTTGGCCTGCACAAACTGAAGACTTAAAAGTATTCCACCCATCAGATGTGCTGGTAACGGGTTTTGATATTATCTTCTTCTGGGTTGCACGTATGATCATGATGACCATGCACTTCATCAAAGATGAAGACGGCAAACCACAAGTACCATTTAAAACCGTATACGTAACCGGCCTTATCCGCGATGAAAACGGCGATAAGATGTCTAAGTCAAAAGGTAACGTACTTGACCCAATCGATATGATTGATGGTATCGACCTTGAAAGTTTAGTGACTAAACGCACCAGCAACTTAATGCAGGAAAAAGTTGCGGCTAAGATTGAAAAGAATACGCGTAAAACGTTTGAAAACGGTATTGAAGCACACGGTACTGATGCGCTTCGCTTCACACTGGCGGCAATGGCATCGACAGGTCGTGATATCAACTGGGATATGAGCCGCTTAGAAGGTTACCGTAATTTCTGTAACAAGCTTTGGAATGCGAGTCGTTATGTATTGATGCACACAGAAGAAAAAGACTGTGGCTTTAACGGTGGCGATATGCAGTTGTCACTGGCAGATCGTTGGATCTTAGGCCAGTTCCAAAATACGGTTAAGACATTTACCGATCATTTAGATAACTACCGTTTTGACCTTGCAGCAAACACCATTTATGAGTTCACTTGGAACCAATTCTGTGACTGGTATCTTGAGCTAACTAAGCCGGTACTATTTAAAGGTAATGAAGCAGAACAACGCGGTACTCGTAATACGCTAGTAACTGTTCTTGAGGGTTTACTGCGTTTAATGCACCCATTAACGCCTTATATCACTGAAACAATCTGGCAGCGTGTTGCACCTCTTGCAAACATTAATGCAGATACCATTATGCTGCAGACATTCCCGCAGTTTGATGAATCTCAAGTTGATGAGTCAGCAATGGCTGATTTAGAGTGGGTTAAGCAGTTTATCGTTGCGATTCGTAACATTCGTGGTGAAATGGACATTAGCCCGAATAAACCACTTGATGTACTGCTTAAAAACGCAAGTGACGAAGATAAGCGTCGCCTAGAAGAAAATGCTAAGTTCCTAGCATCACTAGCAAAATTAGAATCTACAACTGTATTAGCTGAAACTGACGAAGCGCCAGCTTCTGCTACCGCGTTAGTAGGTGGCTTAGAAGTGCTTATTCCTATGGCGGGCTTAATCGATGTCGAAGCTGAACTTGCGCGTATTAGTAAGCAACTTGAAAAGGCCGAGAAAGGTTTAGCGCAGGTTGAGAAAAAGCTAGCAAACGAAAAGTTTGTTAATAATGCGCCTGAAGCGGTCCTTGCCAAAGAGAAGGAAAAGCTTGCAGAATACAGTGAAGCCAAAGCCAAGTTGCTTGAGCAAAAGACCAAAATTGAAAGTCTTTAATAATTCAATTAACTAAAAAAAGCCGCGTTTATCGCGGCTTTTTTATTTACAAAACTGTTTACTTAACGTTACAAAAGTTGGGGTTATTACGACGCAAAAAATTGACTCGTAAAGTCATTTTAAGACATAGTGATAATGTAACATTATTACAAAAAATACTGATAAAAAAGGAAACGCACAAATGCGCATTAAAGCACTTACAGCTGCACTGGCACTTGGTTTGTCGGGTGTGGCGTCTGCTGATGAAGGTATGTGGCAACCGCATCAACTACCTGAACTGGAAGATATTCTCAAAGCTAAAGGGTTAGAAATTGATGCTAAGTCAATCTCAAAGCTTACCGAATTCCCAATGAATGCCGTAATTAGCTTAGGCGGTTGTACAGCATCATTTGTATCACCAAAAGGTTTAGTTGTTACTAACCACCACTGTGCGTATGGTTCAATTCAATATAATTCAACAACGGATAACAACATTCTAGAAAATGGCTTTTTAGCGAAAACGCCTTCTGAAGATCTACCAGCTGCACCGGGCTCTCGCGTGTATGTTACTGAAGAAGTGACTGATGTAACGGCAAAAGTAAAAAAAGCCACTGAAACACTCGCTGGTAAAGCACGCTACGAAGCCATTGATGCAAACCGTAAAGCACTTGTTGCTGAATGTGAAGAAGACAAAGGTTACCGTTGTAATGTGTATACGTTCCACGGCGGATTAGAGTATTACTTAATTAAATCGCTTGAGATTAAAGATGTTCGCTTAGCGTACACGCCAGCAATGGGTGTGGGTAAATACGGTGGTGATATTGATAACTGGATGTGGCCGCGCCATACCGGTGACTTTGCGTTCTACCGTGCATATGTTGGTAAAGATGGTAAGCCTGCAGAATTTTCTAAAGACAACGTACCATTTGAATCTAACTCGTTTTTAAGCGTAAGTGCAAAAGGTGTACAAGAAGGTGACTTTGTGATGGTAACAGGCTACCCAGGCCGTACTAACCGTTACCGTGTATCCCCTGAGGTAGATTATGTTTTCAATACAGCATACCCACTTGCGCGTAAGCATAACTCTAAATATGTTGAGCTAATCGAAGAAAACGCACCTGAAGGTTCACAAGAGCGTATCGCATACGAAAGCACAATTGCAGGCTACAACAACTACATCAAGAACTATGGTTCAATGATTGAGAGCTTCAAAAAAGGCTCGATGTATTCGCGCAAGCAACAATTTGAACAAGACCTACAAGCTTGGATAAACAGTGACAGCGACCGCAAAGCAAAATATGGCGAGGTATTAGCTGATTTAGAAGCGCTTGTTGCAGAGTCTCAAAAGCATAATCAGCGCGATCGTATGCTTGGTTATGTACACCGTTCACAAATGATTTCAACAGCGCGTATGTTGTATCGTTTAGCGGTTGAAAAGCAAAAGCCAGACGCAGAGCGCGAAAGTGGTTATCAAGAGCGTGATTTGCCACGTATTGAAGCGCGTCTTAAGAGCATGAGCCGTCGTTATGCAGAGCCAGTTGATAAAGCAATTCTACTTCACTTCTTAGAGCTATACGCTGCACTTCCAGCAAATGAGCGTTTAGTTGAAGTTGATAACGCGTTAGACCTATCCAATGGTTTTGATAAAACTAAACATGCAGCAATGCTAGATGACATGTACGCAAACTCTAAACTTGCTGATGAGAAAGCGCGTTTATGGATGCTCGACTTAGATCTTGCACAACTTGATCAAAGCAACGACCCATTTGTGAAATACGCCAAAGCGATTTTCAGTGTAATGAAGTCAATTGAAGATCAAGACAAAGAGCTAACAGGTAAAATGCAGGCTGCTCGCCCAGCGTTAATGGAAGCGATTATTGCGTACAATAAATCACTTAATAAGCCTGTGTATGCAGATGCAAACAGCACATTACGTGTTACTTACGGTACAGTGAGTGGCTACTCACCGCAAGATGGTCTTGTAGCAACGCCATTTACTTCACTTGAAGGCCTGCTTGCGAAAAATACTGATGTTGAACCATTTAACTCTCCGAAAAAGCAAAATGACTTAATCAAGCAAAAGCAATACGGTGATTACACAGGTGGTATGAACACAGTACCTGTTAACTTCTTATCAAATGTTGACACAACCGGTGGTAACTCAGGCTCTCCAACATTAAACGGCAAAGCGGAGCTTGTTGGTTTACTGTTTGATGGTGTGTACGAAAGTATTATTGGTGATTGGGACTACGATGCGAACCTAAACCGTTCAATTCATGTAGATTCTCGTTATATGCTTTGGGTGATGGACAAAGTTGATAATGCGCAAAACTTACTTGAAGAAATGAAAATCGTTAAGTAAGCGATGATAGTTAAAGTAAAAAATTAAGAGAGGCAACAGCCTCTCTTTTTTTGTCTCAATTTCAGTGATAAGACTAAACTTAGAAAAGCACAAGATGGGAGCAGGAAAATGAAATTGAAGTGGGTTGATTCTTTGGAAATTGCATTGGCATTGTTAGAAGCTCATCCTGAAGTAGAGCCTTCTCAAGTAAGATTTACTCAACTACGAGATTGGGTATTAGCGCTGGAAGATTTTGATGATGATCCAAGCCATAGTGGCGAACGCATTCTTGAAGCAATTCAAATGGCTTGGATTGAAGAATATGATGACTAGATGCTAGTGTGCACTATTAAAAAAATCTTCCGCATCATCTTTAATATCTTGATAATCCTCATCATCAAGATCCAATACTGCCAACACTTTTTCTTTCATATACGGCCAATCAGGTGAAGCAACAAAACGGCGGTTAACATGCACAATATTTTCCGCCATTTTCAATGTGGCAAAAGTTAATTGATCCTGACCGAAGTTGATCTTTTCTAAAAAACTCACGTCGTGATGACGTAAAATGATTTGGCAAATATTCTTAGGCAAATTCCAACTGGTCGCTAAAAAATAACCAACAACGGCATGGTTTGTCCGGTAATTTGCTTCTTCACGTTCTATTAAAGAAGTGTGGTAGTCGCGATTTGACTCAGCAAGTACCTTAACGTAATCCCCGTAATTCATTGCCATGGCAGGTATACCAGCGTCATGAAACAACCCAACCATATGCAAATTTTCGGTAGGTACTTTTGACTTTAGTTTCTTACCTATTAGAGTTGAAATAGCAGCGATTTCGCTCGCAGTATCCCAAAAACGTTCAAGTTTGATACAACAGTTAGTTTGATCAAATGCTTTTTCAAGTAAAAAGCCAGTTACCAAGTTAGTGATGCCCTCTAAGCCAAGAAACATAACAGCTTGTTTTATATCTGTAATTGTTCTGGCAAGACCATAAAAAGGCGAGTTGATCACTTTTAAAACCATCGCTGCAATCGCTACATCTTCAGCAACAATGGACGCAATAGTGTTTAGCTCAGGAGAGTCACTACTTAATTCATTCTGAAGTGACTGCAATAATTCTGGTTTAGGGGGAATGGTAAATCCAGACTCTAGATCAGTAAGAACCTTACTATCAATTTCGATCATGTTAAGCACCCTGTATTCTTTAAGTAACCATTATACTGAGTCTTTATTTCTTAAGTTAGATTTAAATCAAAGGTTCTGAATGTAGAACAATATTCTTTATCAAGAATTGGTATCGGACACACAACTAACTTACTCATTTAATTTTTTACCTTTCTAACTTAATGCGTTGACTGTAAACATGACAGTTAACGCATTTTTTTCATTTTCAAGTGAACCATTTTCATATTTTCACCTTATAGCAGTGGGTGCTTTTATTGCCTTTATGCTTTGAAAAAGCAAGCTACTCTTAATTTAGGGTGTCAAAACTCGCTGCCTATTTAGGTAATAAAGTTTATAAACGGCATTGAAAAATTGAAAAAAGCACATATAAAGTCGTAGACGCTAGTTTGAAAAATTAGCTAGTGTTACAATATCACAAAATACTTGTTGGAAATGTCGTGGCTGAAGTAAGAGCAAGAGTCCAGCTCAAAGTTGGCAAAAACAGTAAAATCCCTGCAGAAATCGTATCTTTTCATGGTCTTTTAGACGGTGAAGAACACGTTGCTTTAATCTTTAATAATGCTGATAAAGAGCCAAATCCGTTAATTCGTATGCACTCTGAGTGCTTAACAGGGGATGTATTCCATTCTTCTCGTTGTGATTGCGGTGAGCAACTCGACGAATGCATCGAAACCATGCATAAAGTGGGTGGTATTATTTTATACCTTCGCCAAGAGGGCAGAGGCATTGGTTTATACAATAAAATTGATGCTTATGTTCTGCAGTCTCAAGGGATGAATACCTATGAAGCAAATAATCATCTCGGTTTTGCTGATGATTTACGTGAATTTAGAGACGCAGCTTTAATGCTTAATGCACTGGGTGTTAACAAAGTTAAATTAATGACTAATAACCCACGTAAAGTGAAAGAGTTGACCGAAGCAGGTATTGAAATTGCTTCACAAGTTGGCACTTCGGCGCACATTAAAGAAGGTAATGAAGCTTATTTAGCGGCAAAAGTATCACGTGGTTCACATATGCTGGATTTAACGCAAGTAAAAAAGTAGCATAAGCATATCGTGAAGATTTTGAACGCTCCATATCATGGAGCGTTTTCATTTATAAGAAAGAAAAATGGCTGTAGAAATTAGAATATTCAAGGCAAAAGCTGGCCTTAACTGGTTTAAAGCGGGGTGGGAGCTGTTTAAGTGTCAACCTGGCACCTTTATATTAATGCACTTATTTATTGGCATCTTATCTTTAATTGCCTTGGTTGCACCGATTTTCCAATTACCCGCAGCAATCGCAATGCCATTTGTCACAGCGGGATTTTATCGCGCTATGCTTAATCGCCAGCAAGGCAAGCAAATTTCTTTTTTAGATATTTTCAGCGTGTTTAGCGAAGCTGGGCGTCGTTTAATGTTGTTTCGTTTGGGGCTTTACCACTTATTTGGCGGCTTTATTTTAGCACTCTTAACGACTACTTTATTTCAAGGTTTAAGCGAACCAATAAATGCTTATTTAAAAGCTGTTGAGTCACAAAATGTTGACTTGGTGCAATTACATGCACAACAGGTAATCGACAGCATTCAGTTTTCAAACGTTATTGTTTTAGTTGCTGCGTATTCACTTTATACCATGTGTTTTGCGTTCACTATTCCTCTCGTATATTTTTCTAATAACAACAGTATTTTAGAGTGCATAAAAGCCAGTCTGTTAGTGTTTTGGCACAATATGGGGGCGCTCAGTATTTTTGGTGCAATCTCAGCTGGTCTCATTTTATTTGCGGCATTTTTATCGTTTATTCCATTGTTATTTATTTTACCTATTCTTTACGCTGGGTTCTTTGTGTCTTTCCAAGCGATGTTTATGTCAGCGGTGATTGTTAAACCTGAACAATCTAATAATGCCGAGTCACAAACGCACAATCACGATAGATTTGATGCGTAAATGACAGAAAAAGAACAAGCAAAATTAAAAAACTATGTGCTTTGGTTACTTTCAAGACAAGAGTATTCCAAAGCACAAATTGCCAAAAAATTAGCTGCCCGTTGTGAGGACAATGAGTTTATTGAAAAGCTAATTTTATGGTGTGAAGACTATGGCTTTATTGATGATATACGCTATGCCGAAAGTTTTGTACGACGCCAAATAAACAAAGGTTTGGGGTTGATGCGAATTAAAAATGAGGCTTATCAAAAAGGGGTCAGTGCCGATCTAGTTCAAACTATTGTCGAAGAATTAGAAATAGACTGGTATCTGCAGGCCCAATCCGCATATAATAAGAAATTCACAAATACAAGTAGTTCCCTCGACTTTAAAGAAAAAGCGAAGCGCATTCGCTACATGAGTTATCGAGGGTTTAATCATGAACAAATTGAATTTGCAATGCAAACAAGTCCGTCAAACGAGTGAGAGGTAGCATGCAGCACATGACGACCGCGGAAATCCGCAACGCGTTTCTAAATTATTTCGCATCAGAGCAACACCAAGTAGTGCCATCAAGTTCATTGGTACCAGGTAACGATCCTACCTTGCTATTCACCAATGCAGGTATGGTACAGTTTAAAGATGTATTTCTAGGTGCTGAGCGCCGCCCATACAATCGTGCAACGAGTTCGCAGCGCTGTGTACGTGCTGGTGGTAAGCACAACGATTTAGAAAACGTAGGTTATACTGCTCGTCACCACACGTTCTTTGAAATGCTTGGTAACTTTAGTTTTGGTAACTATTTCAAGCAAGATGCGATTAAATTTGCTTGGCAATTCCTCACAGACGTTATCAAACTGCCAAAAGATAAATTACTTGTAACGGTTTATCACACAGATGATGAAGCGTTTGATATTTGGCATAAAGAAATGGGACTTGCAGAGGATAAAATTATCCGCATCGACACTGCTGATAACTTCTGGTCGATGGGTGATACAGGTCCATGTGGTCCATGTTCTGAAATATTCTACGATCACGGTGAAGAGATTTGGGGTGGTCCTCCGGGCAGTCCTGAAGAAGACGGTGACCGTTTTATCGAAATTTGGAACCTAGTATTCATGCAATACAACCGTCATGCTGACGGTACAATGGAGCCTTTACCAAGCCAATCTGTTGATACAGGTATGGGCCTTGAGCGTATTTCTGCCATTATGCAGGGCGTTCACTCAAACTACGAAATCGATATTTTCCAAAACTTAATTAAAGCTGCGGCTGCGGTTACTAATGCGCAAGATTTAGAAGATAAATCATTACGTGTTATTGCAGACCATATTCGTTCGTGTGCGTTTTTAATTGCTGATGGTGTGATGCCATCAAATGAAGGCCGTGGTTACGTATTACGTCGTATTATTCGTCGTGCAGTGCGTCACGGCAATAAGTTGGGTGCTACTGAAACATTCTTCCATAAGTTAGTTGCTGCGCTTGCAACTGAAATGGGTGAAGCGTACCCAGAGCTAATCAAGCAACAGTCAATTATTGAGAAAGTTCTGCGTATTGAAGAAGAACAGTTTGGCAAAACGCTTGATCGTGGTCTGGCGATTTTAGAAGAAAGCCTAAAAGGTTTACAAGGCGATGTAATCCCAGGTGATTTAGTCTTTAAACTTTATGATACCTACGGTTTCCCTGCTGATTTAACGGCAGACGTTGCACGTGAACGCTTTATGACTATTGATGAACGTGGCTTCCAAGAAGCAATGGAAGTTCAACGCAAGCAAGCACAGCAAGCTGGTAAGTTTGGTGCAGACTACAATGACCAGTTAAAGTCTGAAAAAACAACAGAATTTAAAGGCTACGATAGCGAGCAATACACAGGTACAGTGGTTGAATTATTTAGCGGTGCAGATGCCGTTACTGTTCTTGAAGACGGACAACAAGGTATTGTTATTCTTGATCGCACACCTTTCTACGCAGAAAGCGGTGGTCAGGTTGGCGATACAGGCGTACTTAAAGTTGCTAATGGTGAGTTTATTGTTGAAGACACCACAAAGCTCGGTAATGCATTCGCCCACAAAGGTAAAGTTGTTGGTCGTATTGGTGTGAATGACCGTGTTGATGCACATGTTGATGCAACACGTCGCGATAACACTAAGAAAAACCACACTGCAACGCACTTATTACACGAAGCACTTCGTGTGGTACTTGGCGAACATGTTACACAAAAAGGTTCATTAAACGACCCAGAGCGTTTACGTTTTGACTTCTCACACTTTGAAGCAGTAACAAAAGAAGAGTTACAACGCATTGAAGATATGGTGAATCTTGAGATCCGTAAGAATATCGACCTGAACACCGAATTAATGGCAATTGACGCGGCGAAAGAAAAAGGCGCAATGGCGTTATTTGGTGAAAAATACGACGATGAAGTGCGCGTTGTAAGCATTGGCGACTTTTCAATTGAGCTATGTGGTGGTACGCACGTTAAGCGCACTGGTGACATCGGTTTATTTAAGATTGTGTCAGAAAGTGGTATTGCAGCAGGTGTTCGTCGTATTGAAGCGGTAACGGGTGAAGGTGCAGTTGCTTATATCAATAAACAAGCTGAAACATTATCAGCAATTGCTGCGCTAGTGAAAGGCGATAGCAATAATGTGTTAGACAAAGTATCAGCTTTAGTTGAGCGTGCTAAAGGCCTTGAAAAGGAAATTTCTCAGCTTAACGATAAACTAGCAAGTGCAGCTGGTGCGTCATTACTTGACGCTGTAATTGATGTAAATGGCGTTAAATTACTGGTAGCAAATGTTGAAGGTACTGAGTCAAAAGCATTGCGTGGCATGGTTGATGACCTTAAAAATAAGCTTGGCTCTGGCATTATTGCGCTTGGTGTTGCCAATGGTGACAAAGTAAGTCTAATTGCCGGTGTGACGAAAGACTTAACTGGTCAGTTTAAAGCCGGTGAGCTTGTTAACCACATGGCGTCGCAAGTAGGTGGTAAAGGCGGTGGTCGTCCTGATATGGCGCAAGCCGGTGGTTCACAACCTGAAAACTTAGCTGCAGCACTTGAAAGTGTGAATGCGTGGGTGAGTGAGCGCGCTTAAACTTGGCGTTACTAGTTAAAAAATTTGGCGGCACTTCAGTTGGTTCTATCGACCGAATTGAAGCTGTCGCCGACCTTGTTGTGCGTTCTAAACAGCAAGGACACCAAATCGTCGTTGTTGTGTCAGCGATGTCTGGCGAAACTAATCGCCTCATTAATCTTGCAAAACAAATAGATGCCACTCCCAGTTCGCGCGAGCTCGATGTACTGTTAACTACCGGTGAGCAAGTCTCAGTAGCATTGCTTGCAATGGCAATTATCAAACGGGGTCATTCAGCTATTAGTTTACTTGCTGATCAAGCGGGTATTATGACCGATAACTTATTTGGTAAAGCCCGTATTCAGATGATTCCGCCAAAACGCTTAAATCAAGAGCTTGAGCAGGGCAGAATTGTCATATTGGCTGGATTTCAAGGACGTGACATTGAAGGCAATATCACCACGCTTGGACGCGGAGGCACGGATACTACCGCAGTAGAAGTTGCTGCTGCAATTGGTGCTGATGAATGTCAAATTTATACTGATGTCAATGGTGTTTATACCACCGATCCGCGTGTTGAGCCAAAAGCGAAAAGAATGGATTATGTTACTTTTGAGGAAATGCTTGAGCTAGCTAGCTTAGGGGCAAAAGTATTACAAATCCGCTCCGTAGAAGCGGCTGGTAAGCATAACCTGCCTTTACGGGTGCTTTCATCGTTTGAGCCTGATCACGGCACATTAATTAGTTATGAGGAAAACCCTATGAATTCTAAAGTAGTTTCAGGGATTGCGTTTAGCAAAGACGAAGTGCTAATTAAAGTACATAATTTGGATAACACCCCGGAACAACTCGCTGAATTATTGGAAGTATTCTCTGATAATAATATAGAAATTGACATGATCAGTAACTTTTCCTGCAAAGGGGATAAAGTCGGCTATGCTTTAACTGTACATGAAGTCGATTCGCAGTTGGCAGAAAAGTTAATTAAACAAAATCTTACAACTCTTAATGCGGATTCAGTTACAGTTAATGAAACTGTTGCTAAGATTTCTGTTGTTGGAATAGGAATGAAATCTAACGCAGGTGTTGCAGGAGCACTTTTTAGAGCACTAGCGAATGAAAATATTAACGTTCAGCTTATTTCAACCTCAGAGATAAAAGTCTCGGTTTTAGTAGATGAGAAGTACCTAGAATTGGGAGTTAGAGCTTTACATAGTGCTTTTTCTTTAGACCAGTAAAAGTTTCTAACTTTTTGAATAATATTCATGTAAAATGGAAATGATACGGAATCTTTAAACTTTGGATATTTAGGAGCAAAGAATGCTAATTTTGACTCGTCGCGTAGGTGAAACCCTCATGATTGGGGATGAAGTTACAGTTACTGTACTTGGCGTAAAGGGTAACCAGGTACGCATTGGTGTTAATGCACCAAAAGATGTTTCAGTACATCGTGAAGAAATTTATATGCGAATTCAAGCTGAGAAAGCAAACGCTGAACCAGGCAACGAATAGTTTAGAACAGAATTTTAAGAGCCAGCATTAATGCTGGCTTTTTTTGTTTTTAATAGCTTGTCACTGTTTTATCTACTGTTATGATGTATACAATTTTAATAATGATAAAAATGCTATGATTAAACAAACCTCTCTCGCACTTGCAGTCGGTTTTGCCTTAACAGGCTGCATGGATACTCAAACAAATACCAATAATACTGAAGTAACAACGAAAGCAGCAGTAGAGCAGTCGGCTCAGCTAAGTGAAAACCAAAAGCTAAATCAACTTGTTGAAAATTATTTTGATGAAGCCTTAGCATTTTCGCCGGTATCCGGTACTTATGTGGGTGAATCTCAATATAATAATCAGTGGAGCCCTGTAATAAGTGCTGAAAATCGCGCAAAAGCGACTGCATTTACAAAAAAATATCAGGCATCGCTAGCAAAAATTGATTCTGCCAAGTTAACTGGGCAAGATCTTTTAAGTTATCAAATTTTTAAGCGTGACTTGGCGCTGTCGTTAGAGTCTGAAAAATTCCCTGGTTATTTAATCCCAATTGACCAAATGGCCGGTCAACATAATACTTTTGCAAGTCTAGGTTCGGGTAAAAGTGCGCAACCGTTTACAACCAAAGCAGAATTTGATGCCTTTATTGGCCGTGCAAATGGTTTTGTAACTTGGTTGGAGAGTGTTGAAGCAAACATGCGCGAGGGTATGAAGCAAAATGTTACTTTGCCTAAAGTACTAGCGAAAAAACTTTTACCACAATTCCAAGCACATGTTGTAACAGACCATACGCAAAGTGTTTTTTGGATGCCTGTAGCAGAAATGCCAGAGTCAATTTCTGCTGAAGATAAAGCGCAAATTGAAAAAGACTATCAAGCACTTATTCTTAAAACGCTAGTACCAGCCTATGCAAAGATGGCAGCTTTTATAGAGCAAGAATACATTCCAGCTGCAAACGATAAAGTTGGTTATTCTAATTTACCGAATGGTAAAGCATGGTACGAATTCTTGATTAAACAACACACCACGCTTGATTTAAATGCCGATGAAATTCACGAAATTGGTTTGAGTGAAGTAGAGCGCATTTTAAATGAAATGAAAGGCGTGAAAGAGGCGGTAGGCTTTGAAGGGGATTTAGCGGCGTTCTTTGTTCATTTACGTGATAGTGATGAGTTCTATTACGATAAACCAGAAGACCTTGTTAAAGCGTATGAAGATGTAAAAGTTAAGATAGATGCCAAACTACCAAAACTCTTCGATATTGCGCCTAAAGCAGATTACGTAGTTAAACCGGTTGAAGCATTTAGAGCGGCATCTGCTGCAGGCGCTTCATACCAAGCACCAGCACCTGATGGTTCAAGACCGGGCGTGTTTTACATCAACACACATAACCTAAAGGCCCAGCCTAAGTTTTTACTCGAAACGCTCTCGATTCATGAAGCTGCTCCTGGTCACCACTTCCAAATTGCATTACAACAAGAAGTAGAAGGTTTGCCACGCTTTAGAAAGTTTGGTGGCTACACAGTGTTTGCTGAAGGTTGGGCACTGTATGCTGAAAGTTTAGGCAAAGAGCTAGGCTTATTTACCGACCCTTATATGTGGTACGGACGTTTAGTTGACGAGCAATTACGTGCGATGCGCCTTGTGTTAGATACAGGTTTCCATGCCAAAGGTTGGACACGTGAGCAGGGTATTGAATACATGAAAGCAAATTCATCCATGGCTGAAAGTGACATTATTTCAGAAGTTGAGCGTTATATCGGTTGGCCTGGACAAGCCTTATCTTATAAATTGGGTGAATTTAAAATCCGTGAGCTGCGTGAAAAAGCAAAAGCTGCACTTGGTGATAAATTTGATATTAAAGCGTTCCATACACAAATTTTGATTGATGGTGCACTGCCAATGCCGATTCTAGAAGCTAAACTAGATAGCTGGATTGAAAGTGTAAAATAGGCAAATTTAAGTAGCAGTTTCGGCTGCTACTTAATATAAAAACTTGTATATTCTAGCCGCCTTAGCTACAAAAATAAGCAAACTGCATATTCTGTGAACGAACAGAAAAAATATGACTAAAATTGTTTGACTTATTTTCAATAGGCTTTAATATACGCACCCACAAGACGGAGAGGTGGCCGAGTGGCCGAAGGCGCTCCCCTGCTAAGGGAGTATAGGGTTTGTAGCCCTATCGAGGGTTCGAATCCCTCCTTCTCCGCCATGTCTTGTACGGACGCGTAGCTCAGCTGGATAGAGTACCTGGCTACGAACCAGGCGGTCGGAGGTTCGAATCCTCCCGCGTCCGCCACTTTACTAAAGTGGTTAAATAAATAGTCATCAGCTAAGATGTAAAATTAGAAATATCGCGGACGCGTAGCTCAGCTGGATAGAGTACCTGGCTACGAACCAGGCGGTCGGAGGTTCGAATCCTCCCGCGTCCGCCACTTTACTAAAGTGGTTAAATAAATAGTCATCAGCTAAGATGTAAAATTAGAAATATCGCGGACGCGTAGCTCAGCTGGATAGAGTACCTGGCTACGAACCAGGCGGTCGGAGGTTCGAATCCTCCCGCGTCCGCCACTTCTTTTGAAGTGACATCAACCGACAGAAGTCGGTTTTTTTGTCTCTATGATTTAATAGACACAAACATCAGAGTTAGATGTAAACACTAAAGCATACTGCGGACTTGAAGCACAACTAGATAGGTTATTTAGGTTGGCTACGAACAAGGTTCGTAAACATCAGTGTAAGATGTAAAAACTAAAGCATACTGCGGACGCGTAGCTCAGCTGGATAGAGTACCTGGCTACGAACCAGGCGGTCGGAGGTTCGAATCCTCCCGCGTCCGCCACTTCCTCTGAAGTGACATCAACCGACGAAAGTCGGTTTTTTTGTGCCTCAAATTTGTTAGATAGAAAGAATCAGAGTTAGATGTAAACTACTAAAGCATATTACGGAAGCTTAGCTTAGCTGGATAGAGTACCTGGCTACGAATCAGTCGGTCGGAGGTTCACTCTTTAAGGTAAATAAGTCCCGCGTCCGCCACTTCTTTTGAAGTGATATCAACCGACGAGAGTCGGTTTTTTTGTGCCTAAAATTTGTTAGATGCAAAACATAAGAGACCTATTTAAACGCAAATACATACTTCGACGGCTTAGCTCTGCTAGATAGAGTACCTAGCTACGAATCAGTCGCTCGGAGGTTCACTCTTTTAGGTAAATAAGTCCCGCGTCCGCCACTTCTTTTGAAGTGATTTCAACCTTTGAGCGTCAGTTTTTTTGTGCCTAAGTTTCAATGAAACGATTATTTTGACCGCGTAGCTCTGCTTTATTAAGTAATTACTACGAACTAGACGATCGGAGGTTCCCCCTTTTTTTGGTCTCGTCTAAAATGTCTAAAATATTTCAATAAGAGTGTTGGGTTGTGGCTTAACAGCCTTTAACTAACTCCATTTCTGCTGAAGCATTCATGTTTGTATTACCAAACTTGAGAAATAATCAGTGTGATTGAATGTTTATATCTTATGTTAGAATAATTGGTCTTACCAATTATTTGCCTTATGATACCATCTATCTAATTTCCTCTTTTAAAACGCTTATTTTATCTCTAAACACTCTAAACTGCGTTTAATTTTATTCTTACAAACCGTTAAATGCTAAAAGGTCATGAAATAAGCTCATGTTTGTCATGTTTTTAGCCTATTGTTAATGGGTTGTTTAATCTTGTATAGTATTGTGAATTGGTTTTACCAATTGACAACTTGTGGTAAGTGATCAATATTGTGCATCACGTTTGAATAATTATTTAAAAAGTCTAACTAAAAATTCTAAGTTTGAGGTGGGGAATGGATGTATCAGGATTGCTGTTAGAAGCGGCTGTTTTAATGTTAACTGGCATGGTGGTCGTTTTTGTTTTTTTGACCATTTTAATTTTTACCATTAAAGCAATGTCTAAAGTACTTGCTAACTTTCATACACCTGAGGTAACTCCAAATCCAGTCAAGTTGTCTGGTAATCAATTACCAACTAGTCATGTTGCAGCGATTGCCGCGGCAGTTAAACAGTACCGCGAAAAGCAATAATAAGAAGGGGCCAAATCATGTCACAACTAAAATTAACAGAATTAGTACTGCGCGATGCACATCAGTCATTACTCGCGACCCGTTTACGTTTAGAGGATATGCTACCAATCGCTGAGAAACTCGATAAGGTTGGCTACTGGTCAATGGAATCGTGGGGTGGCGCAACCTTTGATGCGTGTATTCGTTATTTAGGTGAAGATCCTTGGCACCGTATTCGCGCGCTTAAAGCTGCAATGCCAAATACCAAGCAACAAATGTTATTGCGTGGCCAAAATCTGTTAGGCTATCGCCATTATGCCGATGATGTTGTTGAACGTTTTGTTGAACGAGCACATAAAAACGGTGTTGACGTATTTCGTATTTTTGATGCCATGAATGATGTTCGTAACTTAGAAACGGCAATCAAGTCCGCGGTAAAAGTGGGTGCTCACGCGCAAGGTACAATTTCATATACAGTTAGCCCAGTTCACAACCTTCAAATGTGGCTCGATCAAGCAAAACAATTAGAAGATTTAGGCGTTCACTCAATCTGTATCAAAGATATGGCGGGTCTGCTTAACCCTTACGATGCTGAAAAGCTGATTACAGGATTAAAAGAAACCGTTGCGGTACCTATTGCAATGCAGTGTCACGCAACAACGGGCCTTAGCACAGCGACTTATCAAAAAGCGATTGATGCGGGTATTGATATGCTTGATACCGCAATTTCGAGCATGAGTATGACGTATGGCCACAGTGCCACTGAAACTATGGTTTCAATTGTAGAGAATACGGATCGTGCAACAGGTCTTGATATGAATCTACTGGAAGAGATTGCAGCTTATTTCAGAGAAGTACGTAAAAAATACGCCAAATTTGAAGGCAGCTTGAAAGGGGTTGATGGCCGTATTTTGCTAGCACAAGTGCCTGGTGGCATGTTAACTAACATGGAAAACCAATTAAAAGAGCAGGGTGCAGAAGATAAGCTTGACGATGTATTACTAGAAATACCAAAAGTACGTGAAGATTTAGGTTTCTTGCCGTTAGTAACACCTACATCACAAATTGTTGGCACACAAGCAGTTTTAAATGTTCTTACTGGTGAGCGTTATAAGTCCATCACAAAAGAAACATCAGGTGTGCTTAAAGGTGAATATGGTGCAACGCCAGCACCAGTAAATAAAGAATTACAAGAACGTGTTTTAGAAGGCGTTGAGCCAATCACATGCCGTCCAGCGGATCAAATCGAACCAGAGCTTAGCAAGTTAGAGCAAGAGTTAGATGAAATTGCGCAAAAAGATAAACTCGATTTAGCGGATGATGTAATTGATGATGTATTAACCTATGCATTGTTCCCGCAAATTGGTTTGAAATATCTGAAAAACCGTAATAACCCGGAAGCATTTGAGCCTGCACCAAGCAATGAACCGTTACCAACAGAGCAAACACCCGCACCAAAAGGCAATGGCAAAACAGAACATTACAGCATCAGTGTTGACGGTAAGGTGTATGCGGTCAGTGTCGCGCCAAGTGGTGAATTAACCAATATTCAACCGGCACCAAGCGCTTCAAGTCAGCACACTGATGTATTGCCGCAATCGGCATCGGTTGATGCTGCGGAAACCTTAAATTCACCGCTTTCGGGTAATATTTTTAAAGTAAATGTTAAGCCAGGTCAGCAGGTTTCCCAAGGTGATGTGGTAATTATTATGGAAGCGATGAAAATGGAAACGGAAGTTCGCGCTGCAAAAGATGGCACAGTTGCAGATATTTTTGTATCAGAAGGTGACTCAGTAGCAACTGGTGAACCATTAATATCGTTAGCTTAAGGTTGGAGAGGTGTAATGGAAAGCTTAATGACCTTATGGCAAGCGACAGGTATAGCAAATTTACAATTTCCCCAATTAATTATGATGTTAGTGGGAGCGCTATTGTTATATCTTGCGATTGTTCGCAACTTCGAACCACTTTTACTGGTGCCCATTGGTTTTGGTGCAATTTTAACTAACATTCCTCTTGCGGGACTTTCAGATGTGGGTGGGTTGCTTTACTACGTTTACAAAATCGGTATTGACTCTGGCGTTTTCCCACTGCTTATTTTTATGGGAGTAGGCGCGCTTACTGACTTTAGTGCACTTATTGCTAACCCTAAAATGTTGTTGTTAGGTGCTGCTGCGCAGTTCGGTATTTTTGCCACTTTATTTGGTGCAATTTTCTTAAATTATATTCCTGGTTTTGAGTTTACGCTGCAAGACGCTTCCGCTATTGCCATTATCGGTGGTGCAGATGGCCCAACAGCTATTTTCTTAGCGTCGAAACTGGCACCAGATTTACTTGGCGCTATTGCGGTTGCTGCATACTCTTATATGGCATTGGTGCCAATTATTCAGCCGCCAATAATGAAACTCTTTACTAGTGAAGCAGAGCGCAATATTGAAATGCCCCAGCTACGCCAAGTAAGTAAAGCGGAAAAAGTGATATTTCCATTATTAGTATTAGTGCTTATCGCTATGTTCTTACCTGCAGCGGCGCCACTTGTAGGTATGTTTTGTTTAGGTAACCTAATGCGTGAATCAGGTGTTGTGGATCGTTTAAGCAAAACAGCTCAAAATGAGCTGATTAATATCACAACTATATTCCTTGGTTTGGCTGTTGGCTCTAAACTTGCCGCTGACCAATTCCTCACGGTTGAAACTTTGGGCATTTTAGCCCTTGGTGCTGTGGCGTTTGGTATTGGCACTGGCTCAGGCGTACTGATGGCGAAATTGATGAATAAATTCAGTAAAACACCCATCAATCCACTTGTTGGTGCCGCGGGTGTATCAGCTGTGCCAATGGCTGCACGTGTTGTTAACAAGGTTGGTTTGGAAGCCAATCCACATAACTTCTTATTAATGCATGCAATGGGGCCAAATGTAGCCGGTGTACTTGGTAGTGCAGTTGCTGCGGGTATACTGCTTGCCATGGTGGGATAAGTTTCATCGTAGAGCTCAACCAGCTCATTTGCGGCCGTTAACTCGGCCGCTTTTTTATCTTCACTTTTCTCGATACAATCAATCACTCAACTAGTACATTGGATTGTTTAATGAATGTTTTTATTTTGTTGATTGTGCTTTTCGTGGCCTTGATTGTCATTATTCCCCTTATTGAAAAATCGGGCATGCGGTTTTCAGAGCAGCAAACCGCTAGGATTGCTCGTTGGATTTGGCCGCTTGTAATGATTTCAATGGTTGTGAGTCTGATCTACCATTTAATGCGCTAAAGGGGTTACCTAAATCGGGTCTGTTATAGTCGCATACACCATCTGGAAATGTGCGCTCTAGCTCTTCGCGATACGCTGTCATATCAATGGGTAGGTAAATACCTTTATTTAACGCTTCACGAACTGAAATGCGCTGACATTTAAAAACACTTCCAGCCCAAGGGCCGCCAGCTTGAATACGTGAGTTGGTATAAATCGGGAAATGACGCGTGCACTTTCCTTTTGTTTTGTTATTCCATTCACCGTCCCATACGCTTTTACCTTCAGCAATAACTTCACCTTGCTCGCCAAAGCAACGATCACTTGCAGATACCGGTGATTGCTTGGTTGTTAACCAAGTATCTAACACCGCAAATGCTTCATTGAGTGGTGTATAGTGTTTGTCGGCAATCCAAATACGGTGGTTTTTAAGATTCCCTTGGTGTTGCAAAATACGAAGGCGAGTGGCGAAAGATGTTGAAATATGGTGCATATCAAGTTGGTCTTCTAAATAATGATGTATATCAATGGTTGGAATATCATTGATTCCTAAGTAGATTTGACCATAACGGTAGGCTTGTTGAATTGCATTAATATTTGACTGAGTGCGCTTAGCCGGCCTTTCATCAGCATTGTATATGTTATGTCGGCTCCATTGTGTTAACCATATAGGGGTTTTTATAAAAGGAAAAAACAACAATTGTTCTGGTTGCTGTTTTGCCTGAGGTTTCCAGCCTCCGATGTGGTAATTCAAGTGTAAAAACTCTTCTGGAGACAATTGCCCTTGCTTCAAGCCTTTTAAACCATATTGCACACCTTGATTGTCCCAGAGTGAAGGTGCATTTAAGTCACCTTTTTGCTGTGTAATAAGCGCTAAATCTTGCCAATAACTCCAATTAGTCTGCTGATTAACAGTTTGACTAAATAGCGGCTTAAGAAAACCTTGGGCTGGGTTGTTAACTAAACTACTTAAGCCAAAATAACCATGAGTACATTCGCTGTAAACCTTGGGGCGATAAAGTGTTTGGCCCGTAATAAGTTGGTTGATGGGGGTATAAAACCAAGATTTGTGTTCTATCTCCGCATTGTTTAATCCTTCAATGGCGAGACGTTTAGAGCGGCTTTCCCATTTCGCTAAGTCGCTTTTAAAATGGTAATACGTATTAAATAAATCACAGTCTAAGGCATAGATGGTTTGTGAAACCATATCAGGATAAGAATAGAGTGGAATCGCTGCATCGATTAGGCCTGGACTATTTTGTGCAATTAAGTATTGTGCAAGTCCACCGCCAGAGCCGCCAATACCTATGGTGTATTCAGGTATACCATAAAGAGCTTCAAACTGACGTTTAATGCGCCAAGCCGTGTCTTCAGCTAGCAGCATATTGTAGGTGTAACTTGTTTTATTGGCACTCGATGTAATTACCGCAAAGCCTTTGTGTAATTCCCGATAGCGTCGATTAAGCAATTTAGTTGGGTTTACTTTACCCTGACGAAAGCCAATGCCGACCCCACCTGCAAACTGATAAATGAGTTTATTGTTCCACAGTGAGCTTGTTTTCCATGTGCCATGCTCTTGAACAGTTATGGGCATTGCAATCGTATATATATGTCGGTTTATTGTTCCTTGCTCTAATCTAATCAATTGCAGTGAATTTTTAGAGGCAACTTCTTCTAGTTGTGAAATGGATGTTACCTCAAAACTTTTACCATCAAAGCTAACAGCAAAGTAGCGTAACTTTGAGCGTGCTAAACAGTCTTTGCTGTAGCCTACAATTGTACTGGTGATGTTCCCATCTTTATCCTCTTTGAAAACTGCTGTACCAAATGCTTCTTGGTTGTCTACTTCCGGCTGACCAAGTCCTGAGCGCATTGTGTCACAAGAAAATGGATAGCGGTTGGCTCCTGCGTAAAGCGGTGTTATGGGCCCGATTGTGCCAAGCGCGATAGGGTATTTAACCAAATCTACAGGTCTTTTGCTAAAGCGTATATGAGTTTCAACGTTCAATTGTGTTGTCGTTTGAACTGGCGCAGAATTTAATACTCGAAATTGAGAGTGAGGTGCTTGGGTGCAGGTAAGCAATAATAAGCAAATGCTAATAAGAGTTGCACGTCTAACGAGTAAAATAAACAACATAGTATCTGCCTCCTTAGCGTTAAGTATAGGCAGAAGAAGTTTGCTCTGTTAGAACGAAAAAGGCCCCCGAAGGTGCCTAATATGCTATTTTGCGAGAGCGAGTTGTAACTCTCTGTTTTTCTGTAAACTTGCAACCATATTTTTAGCGTAAGGTCTGAAGTTCGCTAATTCTGATTTAGGCAGCGCTTCAGCTTTTGGCAACTTTACCGTTCGTGGATTACGGTGAACCCCGTTAACTAAGAACTCATAATGTAAATGTGCGCCGGTTACACGACCAGTCGCACCAACAGTTCCAATAAGTTGCCCTTGCTTTACTTTTTGGCCGCGTTTTACTTTACGCTTATGTAAGTGGAGGTACTTGGTGACATATTCTTGACCATGTCGGATAAATACATAATTACCATTGTATTTATTATATCCCGCCTTAATCACCGTGCCGTTACCAGCAGAAACTACAGGGGTGCCAGTTTTAGCGGCGTAATCAATGCCTCTATGTGCTTTCACTTTACCGGTAACTGGATGTTTTCGGCGTGGATTAAAGTTGGAGCTAATGTACTTAAAGTTAACTGGAGCACGTAAAAAAGCTTTACGTAAGCTGCGGCCTTCAGGGGTATAAAAATTATCATCTGTATGGCGAACTGCGGCATAGCTTTCGCCTTGATTTATAAATTCAGCGGCTAAGATTTTGCCTGTGCCTATGTATTCACCATCCACATAATGGTTTTCATAGATTAATGTGAATGCATCGCCTTTTCGTAAATCATTGGCAAAGTCGATATCCCAACCAAAAATATTAGCGAAATTGATTATTTGTTTTTCATTAAGGCCTGCGCTGATCCCTGCACTCCAAAAACTTGAATCAATAATGCCCGAAGCATATTCGGTGCGTTTTTCGATGTCTTTTTTGTCAAGGCTAGAGCTAATTGTTTGATCATCATTGAGTTTAACAACTAAAGTTTCTGTGCGGCTAATTTGGTAATTTAACTGAATGAGTTCGTTATTTTCATTTGCAGCAAATAGCAGAGAATCGCCTGGGTGGATCTTGGTAAGTTGTTTGTTTAATTTGTTTGCGTTGATAATCTTATGCAGAGTTGAGGCTGAAAAACCTGCGCGTTTGAAGATTTTTGCGAGGTTATCGCCTTTTTTTACTTTGAACTCTTTAAAATCAAGTGTTACTTCGGGTAATTCCTTGCTAGGTTTAGCCGCAGCAGTTTCTTGTTCTAATTTTTCTACTTCAATTGCAAGCTCGTAGCGTTTACCAATTTCAAGCGCATCTTGATTTGTTTGCCTTGAAGCACTCGCCTTTTCAGAGGGTAGAAGCACCAAAGCTGTAATAAATGTAACTACCCCAGCGAGCAACATTTTATGTTTTTTCGGTAGTTTTTTTACTTGCAAAACCATAATGTGCCTTTTGCTACATTAATTAAATAAAAGTGAATAAAATCAGAATAACCTTATATGACCTGTAGTGCCAGTGTTTTGTGCATTTAAAGTGACCAGAATATAGGGTAGAATCAAGAAATTGTTATCTTAAAAATGAATTTTTTGTCAAAGTACGCAAATGTACTTTTGCAAACGGAGAAATACATGGCTGATATCCAAGCTGCGTTAGCGGAAATAAAGCGTGGTGCAGAAGAAATCCTGATTGAAGATGAATTAGTTGAAAAACTAAAATCAGGTAAAAAGTTAAAAATTAAAGCGGGCTTTGATCCAACAGCGCCAGATCTTCATTTAGGTCACACTGTTCTGATCAATAAAATGAAAACATTTCAGGATCTTGGCCATGAAGTTATCTTTTTAATTGGTGACTTTACGGGCATGATTGGTGATCCGACCGGTAAAAATGCAACCCGTAAGCCGCTTACACGCGAAGATGTGCTTGCTAATGCTGAGACATATAAAGAGCAGGTGTTCAAAATTCTTGACCCTGCGAAAACAACGGTTGCTTTCAACTCTGAGTGGATGGAAAAGCTAGGTGCTGCAGGCATGATCAAACTTGCTGCACGCCAGACAGTTGCGCGTATGCTTGAGCGTGATGACTTCAAAAAGCGTTATGCAAGTGGTCAATCAATTGCAATTCATGAGTTTTTATACCCTCTGGTACAAGGTTGGGATTCAGTAGCTCTTGAATCAGATGTTGAGCTTGGTGGTACTGATCAGCGCTTTAACTTATTAATGGGCCGAGAGCTACAAAAAGACGAAGGTCAAAAGCCGCAAACTGTATTAATGATGCCATTACTTGAAGGTACTGATGGCGTTCAGAAAATGTCTAAGTCATTAGGCAACTACATTGGTATTACTGACGCACCAAACGATATGTTTGGTAAAGTGATGTCAATTTCTGATGATTTAATGTGGCGTTACTACGAGCTGTTAAGTGCATTAAGTATTGATGAAATTGAAGCGCTTAAAGAAAAAGTTGCTAATGGTACTAACCCGCGTGATATCAAAATAGATTTCGCGAAAGAAATGATTGCACGTTTCCACTCTGTGGAGGCTGCGGAAGAAGCACATCAAGACTTCATTAAGCGTTTCCAAAAAAATGCGTTACCAGATGATATTCCTGAAGTAACAATTACTGCAGATGGCGAACTTACTATTGCTAGCTTACTTAAAGAAGTTGGTTTAGTTGCAAGTACCTCTGAAGCAATTCGTATGATTAAGCAAGGCGCTGTTAAAATCAATGCGAAAGAAAAGGTAACTGATAGTAAAATGTTAATAGAAGTTGGCAGTTGTGAAGTTTACCAAGTAGGTAAACGTAAATTTGCTAAAGTAACTGTAAATTAAAAAGGAGCCCACAAATGTGGGCTTTTTTGTATGTCAAAAATAAATATAACAGAATACAAAAGCCCGGTTGGTGAAATACTGATAGGGTCTTTTGATGAAAAATTGTGCTTATGTGATTGGTATGATCGAAAAGCAAGGGCTCGAGTAGATAGTCGCCTTTGCAAAGGGCTAAATGCCGAGTATACCCGTTCAGACAGTGCATTTAATAAGCAAGTAATAAGTCAACTAGACGCTTACTTTGCTAAAGAGCTTACTCTGTTTTCAATTCCGCTGAAGTTTGTGGGTACTGACTTTCAGCAAAAAGTTTGGCAGGCATTACAGAACATTCCTTTTGGTAAAACACAAAGCTATGGTCAACTAGCAGAGTCACTCAATATGCCAAGTGCGGTTCGCGCGGTAGCAAATGCCAATGGCGCCAATGCAATATCAATTATTGTCCCATGCCATCGTATTATTGGCAGTAATGGAACATTGACAGGCTATGCAGGTGGACTGGGCGCGAAAAAACGGTTACTTGAAATTGAGGGTTTATTTTAAACCCACAAACGTTACTATTAAAAAGCACTTACCTTGTGACAAAGTTCATTAGCTGCAATCAGCACTCGGTTAGTGTAGCGATGTAAATGGTCTGGATTTAATTTTATTATTTGTTTTTTCTTTACCGCAGGTATGGTGTTCATGCCATGCCAAATGGATGACTGAACATTGTCGTTATCCATTTCTGAAATCACAATGAATTCAGGTTGTTTAAGCAATACTTGTTCTTTATTCACTGTAGGGTAATTTACCTTGCTTGATGAAAATACGTTTTTGAGCCCACACATCTCGAAAATTTGGTTAACTAAAGTATGTTTGTTGGCGGTCATTATAGGTGTGTGCCAAAGTTGAAAAAATGCACTTGAAGGGGATGTTTTTTGGTAACGTTCTTTTAATGCTTGAATATCGCTTTTAAATTTCTTAGTGTAGTTTTTTGCAGCAACTTGTTGAGCTAGCTCTTCGCCAAGTGCTAACACTTCTTTTTCGATATCTTCCAGTGTGTGTGGATCAGATACGAACACATTGAGCCCTAATTGCCTCATTTTTTCTATTTGCCCAAGTTTGGCATTTGAGCGCCAAACTAAGACAAGGTCAGGCTTTAGCTCAACCAACTTAGTTAAGTTTATGCCATTAGCATCAGCAATAATCGGATGCCTTTTGGCATCTTCCGGGTAATCACTATAGCTACTAACAGCAATTATTTGTTCGCCATTGCCGAGTGAATAAGTCCATTCGGTTAAGTGAGGTGCAAGGGTTGCAATTCGTTTCGGTGATGCAGTAAGAGAGCAACTTAAAAAAAGAAGGCTAAAAGTCACCAAGTTAAAAATGGTTGGTAGCCGCATAAATAACTTCCAGTAGTAAAATAATAAAAAGCCAAAAGAGGCTAGCAAAAACAAGTGCGTTTTTAGCACTTTTAATGGCATCTTGTTTTGGTAATTGCTTTGATCCAATACGTGTTTTGCTGTATCGAATACCTTGATAATAAGCTGGGCCGCCTAGTTGCTTGTCAATATATCCAGCAAGGCATGAAAGCAAAAAACATGAATTCTTGTTATAGCCATTTCGCACATACAACGAGAGATATTTAAAGCTTTGCGTATTTGGTTTTAATAGAAGTGGCAAACAAAATAAACGTAATGGAATATATTCAAGTGTGTCGACAATTTTGCGGCTAGCAAGACAAAACTTACTATCCAGAGGTGTCGCTTTTGAATAAGCATTGGCGCAAGTTGTTATTAAGCAATATACCAATGTAACCATAAACCCAAAGCCATAATAAAACAGCAATGGAACAAAGAATTGACGTACAAAGGTCAAGCTTTGATATTCAATGACCGCTTTTATTATACCTGTTTCTGATAAGTTAGCCGTATCTCGGCGTAAGCATAGGCTTAAAATATCGCGTACAACCGGTTTTTGATTTTGCGCTAACAGCCAAGTCGCTCTTTTCAACTTTGGATTGTTGTAAGGGTTCGAGATAAATAAAAATAACACTAACAACTCAAATGCAATTGGGAAATGAGCAAAGCTAATAACGCCAACACTTAATACTGTTATACAAGATACGATGAGTGTAGTTAGGAAAAGAGAGGAAAATACTTGATAGTATGGCGATGACTTTTCATCATAAATACGCTTGGCTAACTTGCTGACCAACAATCTGAAAAGAGGAGTGGGGTGGTATTCAGCGGGTAAAAATATAAAGGAAGTAATCAGTGCAAGCAGCAAAGTGCTCCATGCACTGATTGAAAAAAGTGGTGGTTCAAACCCCACTTACAGAGTTACCTGCTTTAAGTTATTTAGAAGCGCAATAACCATTTCAGAAGAGTTTTCTGAAGCCTTAACTAAATATGACTCGAATGATTCTGGCGATTCTTTACCAGCAATATCTGAAAGTGAGCGGATAACGACAAAGGGTGTGTCTAATTGATGGCATACCTGTGCAATTGCAGCACCTTCCATTTCCACCGCTAGCATATTTGGAAATTGCTCACGCGTTTTATCGATACGCACAGGGTCACACATAAATGAATCTCCTGTACAAATTTGGCCAACCATGGTTTTAATGCCTTTAGACATTGAGGCAATCGCTTTTTCAGCACTTTCTACTAGAGTTTTATGCGCAATAAATGCTGGTGGCATTTGTGGTACTTGACCCATTTCATAACCAAATGCAGTTACATCAACATCATGGTGGCGTACTTCGCTTGAGATTACCACATCACCAACGTTCAAGCTTTGTTCAAAACCGCCAGCAGAGCCTGTGTTGATAATGCAATCTGGTGCGAAAAGCTCAATCATTAATGTTGTCGCAAGTGCCGATGCCACTTTACCAATACCTGATTGAACCAAAATAACGTCTTGTCCAGCAAGTTGACCTTGATAAAAGGTGAAACTACCTCGTTCTGTAATTTGGGTGTTTTCAATAGCAGCTTTTAAAATTGCTACTTCTGGCTCCATTGCGCCAATAATACCGATTTTCATGTTGGTTATGCCTACTTAAAAAGCGAATAAAAGAAATATGGCGGAATTATAGCTAGGTTAACAACTAATAGACAAACAAAACCCGCAATATGCGGGTTTTAAAAAGAAAACTTATATTTGTGCAAGTGCTGTTGAGGCTGACTTAACTTGTGATGGAGAAAGAACAGGCGTATTTTTAATCGTTGATTTACGAATTGGTTTACTGTTATTGGTTTGTTTACCTAATTTAAACAAGATCGCCTGTCTCACTTCTTGCGCCTTATAGCCTGATTTAACTTTAATGCGAATTAACGGAATACCCGCAGATTCTAGCGCACCGTTTACAAACCAGTCTTTCTTGGCTTTATGGCCGTTTTTACTCGCATTATTTACTAAATCAATTGCTGCAACAATTTTTAAACTGTCTTTATCAAGCAGCACATAATCTAGTTGTTTATTTTGTGCTTTAGCCAGCGCACTACGGCGAGATTTTTCATCAGTACCTGGTTGAAACTCTAAAATATCAATGAGCTTTACTCTACTGACAATTTTATAATCTGAGCCAATTGCTTTCTCTAGCAGGTTCAAAAATGCAGTTTCTACCTGTGTAAATAGGGATTTCTTTTGTGTGAACGGATACGGGTTACCTGAGTGGGTAAATTTTGACGCTACAAAGGCAGCAACCACCACTAGTACTAGGATTAATAACGAAACAAGTTCCATAGATACTCCAAATCAAAACTTTGACGCAAACTTTAACTAGCAAATAAAAGCAATTTTAATGCCAAGGTTATTTAGGGTTTTTCCTCTAATTAATGTCGAATTCCACTGGATAAAGCGCGTGAATACTTGTTACTCGTGACGAACCTAGGTAAAATTTCAAGATTCCGTTGTGCTCATTCGAATTTGGGTATTGCCGACATGCACAGTTCGGTATCTAGATTGACGCAATAAAATAACAATAAATGGTGTTAATTATGCGCTTCCCTCGACTTTGCCTGTTAAATAATATGTTTAGCAAAAACGTAAAAAATGTTGTTAATTCAGTGCTTGCAACCTCTTTGGTTGCTTTGGCTCCACTCACATCTGCTTCAGCAAGTACGTTAGTGCTTTTATCAGATGATCTCACAGTATGTTCTAGTGAAAACAAACGTTATTGCAGTGAAGATGGTAAGAATTCATTTTCTGATGATGTGAAACAAAAAGTTATTTTTGACATAACTGATGAAGCGTTAGTGCGCGTTTCTGAATACCCATGGACTGAACAAGAAGAGCTGAAAAAACAAGTAGCGGACATTTTAAAAGCAGTTAAACCAAAGTTTGAAAATGCAAAACTAACAGAACGCCAGTTTGTTAGGGCATTACGAGGGGTTTCGGTTAATACCTTTGAAGGCACTGTTTCTGGACGAGATGTATGGCAGAGCTTATACGAATTTGAAAAACGTAATTTATTTGATTTACTTGAACAAAAACAAGTCGAAGGCCGCAATAACCGCCTTAGAACTCAAGTAAATCTTGCGCAAAATACTAATGTAGAAGCTGATTTAGCGTATCAAAAGTTATTTGAGTTAAGTTCAGAAATTGCAGGTAACAAGCGTAAACCGCGCATTGCTGTTATCACGGGAACTAACCGTGACCCATATGCAAAAGTTGACTATTACTTAAATCTTTTTGAACAAGTCGGCTTTGATGCAACTTGGCTACCTCTTGATGCGGCAATGCAAACTGCGATCACAGCAAAAGATTATGAAAAAACGGCTTGTGATAGTCTGGAAGATTTTCAAGTAAAACGCTTAGCTAGTTTCCGACGTGAAGTTCTTTACCCTGATTTATTTCAACAGCAAGTGAGTGAATGTAAAAAATCAGAACCCTTGATTGGCACTATTAAACGTATGGACGCGATTTATATCGCTGATGGCAGCCCTCTTTTAAGTTATCACGCTTTTTACACCCCAACGGGTAGCCAAAGTGCAGCGCTTAATAAAATTCTAGATATGTACAAAAACAACGAAGTGTTGGTAGCCATTGAAGGCGGTAGCGTTAATGCTGTGACTAGCGATGCAAAACCGCTAAGCATATTAACCGGTGTAGTGAACGAAGTTAATACTGTTGAACCTGTATCATTCGCTTCAGGTAATGATGCGTGTAGCTTGGGTGCAGATTGCATTGCACTTGAGAGTGAGCGTGAATTCACAGTGGTTGAGTCTGCGATTTTGCCTTTCTTACCTGAGGGCATTATAGACACGCAAGTGTCACAACGAGGTAAACAGTTGCGTGGAATTCATGCTGCACTATTTAGCGCAAATACAAGATTATTTGGCTTGGATAACAAAACTTCTGTAGTGATGCTAAACAAAGAGACCCATTCTGAAATAGAAGTGATTGGCTCTGGTGGCTTGTGGTTGTTTGATGTAACCAAACAAAAGAATCAAGCGGGTGTGCGTGAATTCACAAGTCATTATTTCACCCATGGTGATACGGTCTCACTACGCAATGGCAGTGTGTCTGTAGAGTTTCCTAGCTGGAAGTACGCAACGCAATTAACGGGCTCGCAGCCTCAAGTTACTTCTGCGCAAGCATTTGCACGAAATAACTTTTATAAATTAAATGAAATGATGTGTAAAACGGGTGCAAAACAAGCTCTTGGTAATGATAAGGTGAATGAACAAGAGGTAAGCATTGCAATTTCGCAAAACAGTTCAGCACTCGCTCGATTGGGTGTTGTTAAAGCTCGCGGCAGTGAGTTCCAGGTGTGCTCGCTGTCACAAGTTGCTAATAAATTAACGGTTTCACAAAACCTGTAAGTTTAATATGGTGAGTTATAACTTGGACTATAGTTAACGTATTATGATTAGCTCACCAACCAGCTTTTGGGTATTAGCCCTTAACCGATTAATAGACCGCTTTGGCACTGGTAAGGCT
Source organism: Pseudoalteromonas piratica (assembly GCF_000788395.1). Classification (NCBI taxonomy): domain Bacteria; kingdom Pseudomonadati; phylum Pseudomonadota; class Gammaproteobacteria; order Alteromonadales; family Pseudoalteromonadaceae; genus Pseudoalteromonas; species Pseudoalteromonas piratica. The sequence goes on along the minus strand of NZ_CP009888.1, from coordinate 2,867,374 downwards.
GGAGCGGTAATCTTTATTCTTATTCAGTTAATTGCTCTAGCTGTTGCCTGCACCTATTACTATATTTCATTAGGTAAGATCCCTTGGCTTGAAGTAGTTGGTATGTTGGTGTTTGCAGCCATATTAGCCCCTCTGTTCATTATTTCAATTTTTGATATCAATCATCATCTCAATACTTCAAATAACTATATAGAAAGCGCCACTAAGCAAGAAAAGCTCTTAAACCAAAGCTTAAAAGAAAATATTCGTCGTCTAAATAATGAAATTGACGATAGGAAATTGGCTTTCCAAGCTAAACGCCGTGCAATTGAAGAACTTCGTCGCGAAATTGCTGAACGAAAGCGCACTCAACAAGAGCTTGATGATCAAGAAGTGCTTCTTCGCTCCATTGTGGACTCGTCACCTGATTTATTTTATTACCGTGACAATTCAGGGTGTTTTGCTGGCTGCAACAAGATGTTTGAAGAAGTGATGGGGCTGTCATCTGAGTTGCTGATTGGTCGCCGTGCGGATGATATTTTTGGCAAAGGGCAAACACCTTCGGTGTTAAACACTGATAATGAAGTCCAGCAAAACCATGTTTCTGTTACCTTAGATGTCAGCTGTAAAGTAAATAATGACTTACGCTGGTTCGAAATGCGTAAAGTTCCTTTTTTTAATCCTAATAACGAATACATCGGTTTATTAGGTTTCGGCCGTGATATTACCTCTCGTAAACAGGCTGAGCAGGACTTAGAGACTGCCTACAAAGACAAAGGTAAGTTTATTGCCACGTTAAGCCATGAGCTAAGAACTCCCCTAAACGGTATTGTAGGGCTAACACGCATGTTACTTGATACTGAGTTATCGAGTGAGCAGCGAAGTTGGTGTAACACAGTGTTCTCAAGTGCTGAAACACTGGGCAATATCTTTAATGATATTATTGACCTCGATAAAGTTGATAGAGAGCAGTTAGACATCGCCTGTGAGAGTGTGAACCTGGCCGACTTCCTAAATGATATTTTTAATTTTGGTGGTTTAATAGCACAGCAAAAAGACCTTGAATTTAAAGTAATGCAAGAAGGCGTTTTTGATGTTCATGTTGAAATAGATCCTACTCGCTTACGTCAGGTGCTTTGGAACCTAATTAATAATGCGGTTAAGTTTACCCAGCAAGGTACGATTACCCTCGATTGCAAACGTGTATACCGTGGCAGTAAATCATTTCTAGAAATTAGTGTAAGCGATACTGGTATTGGTATTGAGAGTGACGAGCTAGGTCGCATCTTTGACTTATATTATAAAGTGCCAGATCTTTCTGGAGGTAATGCGCTGGGTTCTGGTATCGGTTTAGCAGTATCTCGGGCGCTAATACTTGCGATGGAAGGGGATATTCATGTTGATAGTGTTATGGGGCAGGGTAGTACCTTCAATATTGAAATTCCACTTGTATTAACAGAGCAACCTGTTCAACAAGTTTACGATGGCCGACCTTTAAACATTTTACTAGTAGAAGATGTTCCCCTAAACGCTGAGATTGCCACTAACTTATTAGAACAACGTGGACATGAAGTTATTTGGGCTGAAACCGGTGAAGATGCATTGTCATTTATTGAAACAGAAGATGACCTAGACTTAGTTCTGTTGGATATGCAGCTGCCTGATATCAATGGTGATCAGGTTGCGCGAATTGTTCGCTCTAGAGAAGAGTTTAATGCTTTACCATTAGTAGCATTGACCGCAAATGTGCGCCGCGCTGAAGAAGATTTGGCCGGGGTTGAAATGCAAGGTTCTTTAGCTAAACCTATCAATACGCGAAAGCTCGATAGTGTGCTTGCTGAACTTTTCCCTCACTCAACCAAAGAAGTTGAATTTGAGCAAGTAACGGCAATTAAACAATCAAACCTTGAAACAGCAGATAGCCATTTATTAGACATGGAAACGTTAGAAGACTTTGTTGACTCAATGGGGGTTGATTCGTTTAAGCGTGGTGTACAATTATTTGAAAAGCTCTGGCCTAATTACTCAGAGGAACTTAACTTGGCCCTGCAAGAGAAGAGTTACAGTGAGTATAAATCTGTCGCACATAAACTAAAAGGTGCAGCAGGTTCTGTTGCGTTAAAAGAGGTTCAACAACTTGCTAAAAAGATGGAAGATAATGCTGAGACTGCTGAGGATGCACAACTAGAGGCGTGGTTAGTGGACTTAGTTAAAGACATAGAAAAAGGGCTTAAAGCCCTTAATCTTGTGTTGGATGCAACTGATTAATTAATCAATCTTACCAATAAAACGATAGCCTTCACCGTGAATTGTGCTGATAAGCTCTGGGGTGTTTGCTTCGCTTTCGAAATGTTTACGAATACGACGAATCGTTACATCAACTGTACGGTCATTGGCGCGAAGTTCACGGCCTGTCATGTGCTTAATAAGCTGTTCGCGGCTAAAGATTCTACCCGGCGCATCAAGCATTAAACGTAAAGCGCGATATTCGCCTTTCGGTAAGCGTTTCACATCACCCGTTGGTGACGTTAAACAGCGGCTATTTTCGTCTAGTTCCCAACCGTTAAATGTTAACACGCCAGAACTATTGCTTTCGATTTCTTCTCCACTTGAGTTAGTGCGCGTTAATAAATTGCGTGCACGAATTGTCAACTCACGAGGATTGAAAGGCTTGGTAATGTAGTCGTCGGCACCAATTTCTAAACCAAGAATACGATCTACATCGTTATCACGGCCCGTTAAGAAAATAAGGCCAATATTACGTTGTTGACGAATTTCACGAGCCAGAATTAAACCATTTTTCCCTGGTAAATTGATGTCCATAATTACCAAGTTAATATCATCATTTTGAGAAATACGCTCGTGCATTTCTTCACCGTCAACGGCTTCAAGCACTTTATAGCCTTCAGCTTCAAATAAGCTGACAAGATTTAACCTAGTTACGTCTTCATCTTCGACGATTAAAATCACAGGCGTCTGCATTCTTATTTAACCCTTATAGGTAAATTAAAATTATTTTCAGTAATTACTTACAATTTAGGATTATAGGGGCTATCAGTTTAGTAAACAAGTTTTCGGGCTGCGTGAGCTTTAATAGTTTTTTACTTTTGCAAGGGAGAGCAGGCGAGCGTTAAAACTAACCGTATTTTCATCCAGTTTAGAGCGGTTGATGTGAATGCGGATTTTCTTTTGTTCTTGCACCAGAGCCATGAGTGCGCCCTTAACTAGAACAGATTCCTCTTCACCTATTGCGATGGTTTTCGCATCGGCGTTTTCAAGGTAACTTTCAATGCTTTCTGTGTTTTTTGCTAGATACAAATAGGTGCATTGTTGCAAACTATCTTTAGAGGGGGTCACAACCATTAGATCGAAGTTGATTCGTTCTTTTAACACTGCTTTTTGTGTGTCTATTAATCCGCCTACTTTACCTAATTGTTCTGCAAAGCAATAAGTAACTTTAAAAGGCTTATCTGTCGCATTTGTATACCTAACAAAGGCTGGGATCTGGATGAGGTAGGCTGCCCGTAATTGCTCTGCTGTTTTTGCTACTACATTAGTACTAGCAACCAAAATACAGAAAATTAACAGTAATCTCATGAGAAATCCCCCTCTGCAATGGGAATTTCTATGACAAAATGAGCGCCTTTGGTTGCTTCAGTGTCAAGCTTAATACTGCCATCAAGTGCTTGCGTAACAAGGTTATAAACGAGGTGCATACCCAATCCGCTGCCACCTTCACCACGACGGGTTGTAACAAATGGATCGAAAATACGATTGCGAATATTGATAGGTACGCCATTACCGTCATCTTGATAGTCAATAATTGCATTATTGTTATTTTGAGAGATTGTAATAACAATATTGCCATGTTGCTCGGCATTAAAAGCATGAATTAAGCTGTTGCTGATTAAATTCTCTATAATTTGCTGCACAACAGGGGGCTTAGTCCAAACCTCCAAGGTGTTATCCCCTTCAACAGACACTTTATGAGGGAACTTTGCTAATTCGCCTGTTAAAGTGGAAATAACCTCTTGCGTAAATAAACACAAGTTGATCCTTTTACCCTCTTGGGTTTCATGGGTAACAGCAAGCTGTTTAAAACTAGATACAAGTTCTGCAGCACGATTTAGATTACGGTAAATCAAATCTAAGTTTTCAACACCATCCTCAATAAAACGGCTCATATGTGAAGAAGTCAGAGTTTTATTATCGAAATGGGATTTTAATTCTTCCAGTTTATCCTTGAGTAAAGTCGAGCCAGTTATGCCAAGACCTAGCGGTGTATTAACTTCATGAGCAACACCTGCAACCATTTGACCAAGCGAAGCCATCTTTTCGTTTTCGACAATTTTGGTTTGATATTGGTGCATACGCTCTAACGTGCTAAGCAGCTCTTGGTTTGCTTCTTTCAAAGCAATCGTCCGCTGATTAACTTTCATCTCAAGGTTTTGGTTGAGCTGCCTAATTTCTTGTTCATCTTTCTTTTGTCGCTCGAGTTGTGCCAGTGTGCGTGCAAATAGAGTGTTGATGCTTTTAGCCAATAAGTCTAATTCAGTAATTTTTGCATTAGGTACAATAACATCGTAATTTTTATTTTTAGATACGTCTTTTACAACAGCGCTGAGTGCTTCAATTGGTCGAGAAAATCGACGCTGAAAGGTAAGTGTTATAAGTAATACAGAAATTAAAATGACCAGACCAACAAATATGTCAATGGATACCCTGTTTTGAAGTGCGCGTTGAATTGGTTGATCAGTCCCGAGTATATATACATAGCCGTCAATTTTCGGAGTTGTACTTATTGCGCCTTCAGTATCATCGGTACGAATTGGATAGATAACTTCAATTGTATCCCCCTCAACATTGGCGGTCACCTTGTTTGAAAGCTTCTTTACACGAGAAGGGATAGGAGGGTTTTTGCCTGTGTCGTAGGTTGCGAAAAGTGAAATTGTGCCTGTGAAATCATCAACCTGATAGATATGAATATTCTTGATGTACTCTACTTTTTCATAAGCTTTTAATTGCTTTTGCATTTCATCTTTGTCAACAAAAACAAGCGGTACGTAAGCATTAAAAGAAATGATACCAGCTAACGTATTAAGCTCTTCAATCAGGTTCTTTTTTTGATTCGAGACGTCTATCACTGTACTTACAATGACAGAAAGCAGTATGCTTAAAGAGGTGATGACAATCACCGCTCGGCTTAGCGCCTTTCTAATTGTTATTGTTTTATGAGAATTAGGCATATTGCATTATTTTTTACAGGGTTAGTTACATCTTACTGAGGCCACTATTTTTAAGCAAATCTTTGTATTAATGCGATTAACAGAATTAGATAGGGCGTCTAATCAAGTTTAGACGCTATATGAGTAGTTTATCAACAGATATATGGAAAATAACGAATCTTCACTTTGGGAAATCTATCAATCGGTAGCATTAACACCTTTACGGCAGCAGAAAACGGGCTCGATTACCATGTTATTGAGTGTGTGGAATGCTAATGGCGTGAAACGCACAAGGTTACAAAATCGACTGCTAGCAAGAAAAGTTACTAAGCATCTTGCACTTAAAGGAATAAAATATTATCAGGTTTGGGGTGGCTCAGAGAGTATGGATTACAGAGAGTTAACGCTTGTATTTCAGGTAAAAAATCTAAGCCAAATCAAGCGTTTTGCAGAGTTCGCAGAGCAGAACGCTTTTTATTTTGTTAAAAGAGGGCAACTTTACCTAGCTAATACAAGAGTAAATCAAAAAGCACTTAAACTCGGACAATTAAAAGAGCATACCAAACGCTATCCAACAAGATTGCTAATGCTTGGAAAAAATCAGGCTGTAGCGGAATAAATTGTAAACTTTTTATTATCTTCAAGCTTTTTAAAGCTGCCAAATTCACTCGTTAGTGCGTCCGCGTAGGGTAAAAAACTATTGGCAACAATAAGTAATTCACCATGTTTGTTTAATCGCTTTTTTGCATCCGCAATAAACAGTTGGGTGATGTCGTAATTGGTAGCAAGTCCTGTGTGAAACGGCGGATTTGACACAATATAATCAAATTTAGCGTCAATTGATGAAATACCGTCAGCTAGTTTTAGCTCCGCATGAACGCCGTTTTGGGCGAAGGTTAATTGAGCAGCCGCAAGTGCAAGAGCACTTACGTCTGATGCAACAATCTGACACTGTGAATTATGTTTGGCTAAAAATGTAGAGATCACACCACAGCCGGTGGCAAAATCCAGTAACCTTTTAGGATTATTTAGTTTGATTGTTTCAAGCAGTATCTCAGTGCCTTTATCAAGCTCACCATGACTAAATACACCTGGCAAAGTGACTAAGCTGAGCGGCGTTCCAGCTACATTGATTTCAAATTGCTTAGCATAGTTAGCTAGTTGGAAATCAGGGTTTAAAGCTAAACCTGAGAACTGAAACAAACTGCAGTGGCGTGCTGAATCAACTTTACGTGAAAATTGCGCATCGTCTTTCAGTTGCTTGATAGCTGATTTAACGCCGCCTTTATTTTCGCCAACCACCAATAAACGCGTTGAATCAGTACTAATAGCGCGAATATTGTCCAAAAGCATCTGTGCTTCAGCTTTAGCTTTAGGGTAATAAAGTACTACTAAATCAAACGGCCCTTGCGGCAGTTCGGCTGCTACTACTTGTTCAAAGTTTGCGTGTTTGGCATCAGCTTGATTAGTTAATATGCTAGTAAATGCGGTTATTTTAGCATTGGGGTATAGAGTACACAGCTGCTCAGCAAAGCCATCATTCAAATGGTTTACTAATAAAACAGATTCGGCTTCTAAGTATTCTTGATTACGAATTAATACTTGGCTGGCAGCTGATAACATAGCTTATACCTTTCTTTCGAACATTAAATCCCAAACACCATGACCTAAACGGTGGCCACGCTGTTCGAATTTAGTCAGTGGACGGTCGTCCGGTCGCGGCATGTAATCGTTAGTTTCCGATTGGTTTTTAAATTTCTCAGCCGCAGTCATCACTTCTAGCATGTGCTCAGCGTAGTTTTCCCAATCAGTGGCCATATGAAACACACCGCCAATTTTCAGTTTACTGCGAAGGTTTTCAACGAATTCAGGTTGAACAATACGGCGCTTATGATGGCGTTTTTTGTGCCATGGGTCAGGGAAAAATAGTTGTAATTTAGCAAGTGAACTATCGGCAATGCAGTCCGCTAGTACTTCAACAGCATCGTGCTCATAAACACGTAAGTTTGTTACGCCCGCTTCGCTTGCATCCATTAAACATGCACCCACACCAGGTCGGTGAACTTCAATACCGATAAAGTTAGTATTTGGTGCATTCTTTGCCATTTCAACTAATGACTTACCCATACCAAAGCCAATCTCAAGTACAACAGGGTTGTCATTACCAAACACTTTGGTGAAATCAAGCAGGCCATCTTGATGGTTTAATCCCATTGTTGGCCAGTTATCTTCAAGTGCTTTTGCTTGCCCTTTTGTCAAACGCCCTTCGCGTTTTACAAAACTACGAACTTTACGAATGTATTTACCTTCTTGTTCTGCTTGCTCTAAAGCAGTTTTAGATGTTTCGCTCATATCTCACCGACGTTGAAAATTTGGGGGCGTATTATCCCCGTAAGTTGGGTTTAGCTCAAGTATAGCTGCCGCTTTTTTATCATAAATCACAACAATTGCTTGAATTTTCAATCTGCCTTAATAGACTGGCGACGATTTAAATCAATTCTATTTAGGGTCGTGCGTGAAAATAGAGAAACATGAAAGTAAGTGGTTTGCGGATCAAGTTGTTGATTGGTATCACTTATATGGTCGAAAAACATTACCTTGGCAGCTAGCGAAAACGCCATACAAAGTGTGGGTATCTGAAATTATGTTGCAGCAAACGCAAGTAATAACGGTTATCCCATATTTCGAACGTTTTATGGCAAGTTTTCCAACGGTTGAGTCTTTAGCAGAGGCGGATGAAGATAAAGTATTGCACCATTGGACTGGTTTGGGTTACTACGCACGAGCTCGTAACTTACATAAAGCTGCCAAGATCATTGTTGAGAAGTACCAAGGGAAGTTCCCAACGAATATTGATGAAGTAATTGCTTTACCTGGCATTGGTCGTTCAACTGCTGGGGCTATTTTGTCACTGTCACTTGGGCAACATCATCCTATTTTAGATGGCAACGTAAAACGGGTTTTAGCACGTTTTTTTATGGTGTCTGGTTGGTATGGCGAAAAGAAGGTAGAGAATCTTTTGTGGCAATTATCTGATCAAATCACGCCCAAAGGAAATGTAGTTGAGTTTAACCAAGCAATGATGGACTTAGGTGCAAGCCTTTGCTCGCGTACTAAATTTGATTGTGACCCTTGCCCGTTAATTGACAAATGCGGTGCATATAAAGCTAATAAAGTAAAAGAATTTCCTAACCCTAAACCAAAGAAAACGAATCCAACAAAATTCTGTTTAATGGCGATTGTTAAATCAAAAAATGAAGTGCTAATGGAAAAACGCCCGTCTTCTGGTATTTGGGGTGGATTGTTTGGCTTCTTTGAGTTTACAAATGAAGCTGAGTTAGATAATTGGATGACGAGCTTAAACTTAAAGGGTGAAAAGACATTACTACCTGAGTTTAAGCATGTTTTCAGTCATTTTAACTTAATGATTACGCCAGTGGTTATTAATGTTGAAACAATGCCGATGCAAGTGGCAGAAAAAGAAGTGCTTGCATTTAATTTGTTTGATCAGCAGCAAGTAGGTTTAGCGACTCCCACTAAGAAAATTATTAAAACTTTATCCAGAAAAGGGTAAACTGCACCCAAAGATTAGAGTGAGATTGATTATGGCACGTACAGTTTTTTGTCAAAAATTACAAAAAGAAGCCGATGGCTTAGATTTCCAACTTTATCCGGGTGAAGTTGGCGAGCGTATTTTTAACAATATTTGTAAAGAAGCATGGGCTGAGTGGCAACACAAACAAACTATGCTGATTAATGAAAAGCATCTTAATATGATGGATCCAGAACATAGAACTTTCTTAGAAGAGCAAATGGTTGGTTTCTTATTTGAAAACAAAGATGTTGAAATCGAAGGTTACAAACCAGTAGAAAAATAAAAAAGGCGCCAAATAGGCGCCTTTTCTAATTAGTTTTTAAAAATAGTTTAGCTTTTAAGATTATTGTTTAAGTAATCATGAATAAACTCATTCGCTTCGAAAAAACTTCGTTCTAACTCATCAGCATAATGAGTAAGAGTAATACTGGATATTTCACGTTCTTGATTCACTAGCGTTTCAATAGCGTTTGCCGCTTCGGCAACGTTAATAGCACCAATGGTATTTGCTGTGGATTTTAATTGGTGCGCGAGTTTTCCTGCTTGTTCAGTATCCTCTTGTTTGAGCGCACGAGAAATATCGAATGCGAGATCTTGCCCGTGTTTTGCGAACATCTCGAGGTAATGCTTGTGTTGTGCGATATCTTCACCCACATAACCAACCAGTTTTTCAATCAGAATAGGCGTGCTACTGGTTTGCAATTGCGTTCTGGGCAGCCACTTTTCCATTAATTCTTCGAGTACATTTAGCTCAACGGGCTTGGTAATGTAATCATTCATGCCACCTTCAATGCATTTTTCTCGTTCACCTTTCAGTGCATTTGCAGTGATGGCAACTATGGTTGTGTTATTTTTTAAATCTTTGCGATAAGGTGATTCTTGTCGAATTTGGCGCGCCAAATCGTAGCCAGACATTTTTGGCATATGAAGGTCCGTTAAGACAAATTCATAACAGCCGTTTTTCCACATCTCAAAGCCTTCCTCGCCATTCGATGCAATATCAACACTGTAACCTAATAAATTAAGTTGATCGCAAATAACCTGTTGGTTCATTAAGTTATCTTCAACTAATAGGACTTGGCACTGTCCTTTAAACTGCTCATTCGTTAATGGGCTAATTTTACGTTTAGTATTAATAACTTTGGGCGACTGTAGACCTGCAGCAATAAGTAGCGAATTGAAAAAAGCACTTTTGCAAAGCGGCATTGCAGATAAATAGAAGAGGTTCTTTAAATTCAGCTTTGCTTCAGTAAGACGACCAAGCACAATTGCTTGTTGATTATGAGTCTCTAGGTTGTAGGCTATTTTGCGAAGGATAGTATTGGCTTCTTCCATATTAAAGGTGCCATCGATCACCCAAATCATACCTTGCTTTAATTGCCACTCTGATAATTCGTCAGAAATTTGATTAAAAGGCGTTACTTCGGCGCCTAAATAAGACAAATAAGCGCGTAATCGCTCTTTATTTTTTTCAACAGGGCTGAATAAAGCAACGCGCCGCTTTTGTAGGCGACCGCGATGACCTTTAGCGGCCTCTTCATCTTTGGTAAATGGGATTCTTACAATAAACTCACTACCAAGTCCAAGCTCTGAGCTTACGCGGATATTACCGTACATAAGTTCTGTTAAACTTTTACAAATAGAAAGTCCTAAACCAGTACCGCCATATTCGCGTGTAATACTTTCTTCTGCTTGGCTAAATGGCTGAAATATTCGGGCAAGCTGTGCTTTATCCATGCCTTTACCATTATCGCTAATAATAAAATCGATGGTGTCAAAGTCATGGCTGTTTGAGGTTAGTTTTGCTTCTATGCTCACTTGGCCTTGCGTATCATCGCTGGTTTGAGTGAACTTGATAGCGTTTGAACACAGGTTATAAATGACCTGGCGAACGCGAACGGCATCACCGAGAACCGATTCAGGGATTTCAGGGTCAATATATAGTGATAATTCTAAATTGCTCTTATGGGCAATTGAGCTCATCACTTTGGCTACTTCTTCAACGACACTGACAACACTAAATGGTTTGTTTTCAACAGTGAGCTTACCAGCCTCTATTTTTGAGAAGTCTAAAATATCATCCAAGATCCCCAGTAGTGAAAATGCAGATTCTCGAATAATGCTGCTTAAGCGATGTTGCGAACCACTCAATGAGGTATTCCGTAACAGGTCGATAGTTCCAATCACACCGTTCATGGGAGTTCTTATTTCATGACTCATGGTTGCTAAGAATGTTGTTTTCGCATCATTAGCACGCTCAGCAACTTTGATTGCTTTTTCTAGTTCATGAGTTCGCGATACCACTTGATGTTCTAGGCTCGATTGTAATGCTTGCAACTCATTTTCTGCTTTAATGTGCAGTTGCTCACTTTTATTAACTGCATCAAGCAAAAGGTTTACACGTTCAGCTGTCGGCGCGAGGCCTAAACCGATATCAGTGTCGACACGCAGTTGATAATCACCTTTTTCAGTAATCATAGCAATTTCGTTATCAAGTTTATTGGTGTGGGCAACGATCTTTCGCGTCAGTGCAGTGGGTAAGAAGGTTAAACAAAAGGCACCAGAAATTAATGCGATTACCGCCCATACATAAGCTGCTGAAGATGAGGTTGCAACAGTGATAATTTGAGATGGCTTTTGAAATTCAATAACAAGAAGACCATGCACTTTATTATCGAGGATAAGCTGTTGGTTAATTATGATGGTGCTATCATTTTCTACTGCACTGTTTTTGTTTTCAGGATCAGTGATATCTCCACCCGTTTTACTAATAAGCTGTAACTTGTCTCGTTTAAGGTTAAACAGGTAGTAATCGAGTTCTTTATCTACGGCTTTCAAAGAGTGGATAATTTGGATGGCGTTATTAAAACCAAAACGAGTAATTGCATCCACTAAAGGCCTATCAACTTTATCAGCGATCGCTTCTAAATCAGCTTTACTATAAGTCGGAGGTTTTGGTTCATTAGCATTTAGATTAATAAAGCTATTTAACGACATATAGAGGGAGAATACGAAAACCATAAAGGCAGTCACATTTATAGTATGGATAGCCTTGAGTGATAAAACCTTGTTAGTAAGCATTTTAGAACCTTACTCCAGTCATTTGGGGATTCTTTGGATAATTATTGTTTTTTTTATTGCGTAAGGCCAAAAATTAGTAAAATGACCTTCGCTTCTACTACAAAATAACTACAAATCTTACTATTACATACGAATTTAGGAAAGTGAAATCATTTGTGCTGGGTTGTTTCTGCTCAAGTTGGGTGATAAGTGTTCAAACAAATATAAATCTTGAAAAAAGTGTTGACTTAAAGAGGTAAAACCCTTTTAATACGCCGCACGCCCAGACAGGCAGAACGCAAAAGCGAGAAGCAACTAGTGTTCAAATGTTTAGTAAAGAAGTTTACGTATTTGCCCAATTAGCTTAATCGGTAGAGCAATTTGGAATAGCATTGAAAATCCTTAAAACGATTTTACTTACCGAAAAACGCCCAGATAGCTCAGTCGGTAGAGCAGAGGATTGAAAATCCTCGTGTCGGTGGTTCGATTCCGCCTCTGGGCACCATCTTTTAAAGATGACCAGTTTTAGTGTGCCTGCTTAGCTCAGTTGGTAGAGCAACTGACTTGTAATCAGTAGGTCGCCAGTTCGACTCCGGCAGCAGGCACCATTTATTTACTCGAAAGAGTGTACTTTAGCAGTACTAAAATAGCTAACGCATTAAAGCGCCCAGATAGCTCAGTCGGTAGAGCAGAGGATTGAAAATCCTCGTGTCGGTGGTTCGATTCCGCCTCTGGGCACCATCTTTTAAAGATGACCAGTTTTAGTGTGCCTGCTTAGCTCAGTTGGTAGAGCAACTGACTTGTAATCAGTAGGTCGCCAGTTCGACTCCGGCAGCAGGCACCATTTATTTACTCGAAAGAGTGTACTTAAGCAGTACTAAAAAAGCTTGCCCAGATAGCTCAGTCGGTAGAGCAGAGGATTGAAAATCCTCGTGTCGGTGGTTCGATTCCGCCTCTGGGCACCACTTATTCTTAAACCCCGACCTTTAGGTCGGGTTTTTTTATGCTTGAAATAAAAATGCTTGGCGAAATCTCACGTTAGTTCGATGAGAAAATATTTCCGTGTATTTTCCAAGCCATGCTGCGCATGTTCAAAATGGTTCCTGACAATTTTGTCCGCCTCTGGGCACCACTTATTCTTAAACCCTGACCTTTAGGTCGGGGTTTTTTTATGTCTGAAATAAAGATACTTGGCGAAACCTTATGTTACTCTAGTGACATAAAAGTTATTCTTTTGCTGAACATTCTCTTATGTATCGATTCTTTCACTACTACCTCAAAAAGCTTTAAGATGCTAAAAACTTTAATTTAGTCATAAAAATTAATGAGTTAGTATAATTCTGTGATTGAAAGAGTTGCTTCATGAAGTAGTCACCTTGTTAACAATGATTGCCCTTTCTTCCTTTTATGGCTAAATTGCAAGTTCATGCTAATTAGGTTTTGACGATGCGATAGTAGTTTAATAATGGTATTTAATTCGGATTATCAGCTTTTAAAAAAATTAAATGCATATAAATTATTGCTTGTGGCGAGCTTACTATTTTTAGGTGCATTTACTTTTTGGCAAGGTTACTCGGCAATTCAAGTTCATAAACGCTATCAATCACAGTTGATGGAGAGAGTTGTTGATAGAGTCGATAGTGAATACCAGCGCTTTCTATCTGAATTAAAGCTCACCATTAATACATTTCAAATCAATAACAGCAAACAATTACAAGACTTATATGATGCCGGCTCCCTTGCCACAAAAGAAGACTATATATCTTTACTTAATAAGCTCAAGCAAGATGTGCCTGATGTAAGGTTGTTTTCTCTTATCTCACCAGAACAGATAGGCACAGTTTCACATATCACAGGCGATTTTTTACCTGATTGTAAAGAAGAGATCTCAAGTACATTTAGACATAATCAGCAAGAAGAACTGTTTTTGCATCGCAGTGCTAAAAGTATGCACTTTGATTTATTGATCCCTCTAGTGGATCGTCCAAACGCATTTTTATTTGTTGCTTTTAATGTGGATGAATTGAATGCGTTGTTAAACCGCTACAGTTTACCTCAACAAGAACTTTTCTTACTTAGAAATGACTTAATTGGTGTGGTGGAGTTAACTAACACTCTCAGCGTTAATGACGTTGTTAAGGTACTTAGTATGAGCGAGAGTGAAGTTCGTTCATTTAGTTTTTCTAAACCCATCGAGAATACTCGCTGGAACATAGCAATTAAACTTGCTGACAAGTATAAAAAAGAAATTCTGCACGACTCGATTATTCGCGCTCTGATCTTAACCACAATTTTCTCTGCGGTGTTATTAGTTTTGTATCGCATTGTGTCTCGCTCTACAAATCAGTTAATTCGTGCAAAAGATTATATTTTCAAACAACAAAGTTATGACGCATTAACTGGCGCATATACCAAATATCGATTTATAAAATCTTTGAACAACGACATAAAGTTGGATTCACTCAAACAAAAACTGTGTATGTCGTTTCAAGTGATTTCTGTGGCAGATGTCGGTTTGCAAGATGATGAAATCAAGCAATCAGACTTTTACCTGAAGCAATTAACCAATGCCTTAATGGAATTATTGGGAGAGGAATATACCTTTGGTCGCATTAGTGATGAGATTATTGCTATTTACTCGATAAAACTAAACGAAGAAAAAGTAGACGAAATTTTAAATGAACTTGATAGTTTGTTATCAACTGAATCGCAGCAACGCTTTGGCATTAAATCGGTTGCGTTGGCGATGGATGGTGAATTACAAAATGGCGTTCACTTAGTCAAAGCACATATAGGTTGCCAGCGCGACAAGAACCTTAAATCGGGTGAGAAACTGACAGTTAAAGACAGTCATGTGCAAAGCTTATTAGCGCAAGAACAGATGCTTAGCTTATTACTTGAAGCAATTGAAAAGCAAAATTTTATTTTGTATTACCAAAAAATCACTTCATTAATGCGTGAAGAACAGGCTTGTTATTTTGAAGTGCTGGTTAGGCTGAAAAATGGTGAACAGATAATCGCCCCAGATCAATTTATTCCACTTGCTGAACAAACGGGGCATATTGTTGCACTGGATAAAGCGGTGATTAGTAAAACCTTTGAAAAAATGAGCCTGACGGCAGAGATTATTCATTGTGCAATTAATCTATCGGGCAAAACAATTACCGACCCTTCACTAAAACCATTTATTAAGTCTTGTTTAGATAAATATCATGTGTCACCTGAGCACGTTACTTTTGAAATAACCGAAACCGATGCGGTAAATGACTTTGCCCGTGCTCAAGCATTTATTGAATGGGCTACTAACTTAGGTTGTCAATTTGCTCTCGATGACTTTGGCAAAGGCTTATCGTCATTTAGTTATCTACAACAACTGCCCATTAACAAACTGAAAATAGATGGTAGTTTTATCCGCAACTTAGATACAAATATTAAAAATCAAATGTTTGTTAAAACCATGACTGATTTGGCACATAACATGGGATTAAGTTGTGTTGCGGAGTGTGCTGAACATCAAGCGATTGTCGATTTGCTCATTGCTGCGGAAGTGGATTATGTTCAGGGCTATGTAGTGCATAAACCTGAACAGTGGGGAGAATGATCTAATTGCGAATTGTGTCTGTATTAGGAATGAATGTAAGTCTATGTAAAGTTTATTGAGACACTTCTTAGACAATTATTAAACTATGATATTGAAGATTTTCAATTCTCTAGTGAGAGACACTAATGAGCAACAGGTTAAAGTCGCGTTTAAGGCTAACCTTCCAGATAGGGTTATATACCTTTTTAGTTGGCTGTAATACGACAAATACAATAACAACAGACTACCGCGCTGACATTGCTACTCCCAGTATGTGGCAAGCACAAGATGAATACCTTGCTATTCGCGAAAATTGGCTTTCTGAGCTAGAAGGTACGCAAGTATTATCATTAATTGAAAAAGCCCTCATCAACAACCGAAGCTTAAAACAAAAAGCACTCGACATTGCTGTAGCCAAACAACAGCTCGTCATTACTGGCAGCGATTTGTGGCCAACCCTTGACCTTTCCTTAAACAGCAACCGACGCTACATGCCAAGTAGTGATAATTATGCTAATGGTAATGGACTCGATCTTAATTTATCTTATGAATTCGATGTTTGGGGGAAATTATCGGCAAAAGAGCGCAATGCAAATCTGAATGTAATGGCACTTGAAGCAGAATATTTGTCTCAAAAGCAAACTCTAGTAGCAAATGTCGTAAAAGCTTGGTTTGCGGTTATTGAAGCGAATAATCAAGTTGCATTGTTAAATGAACGTTTAGTATTGGCACAACAAAATTTAGATATCATTGAGTCAGGCTATCGACAAGGTCTCAACAGTGCACTGGATGTGTATTTAACCCGTAACGAATTTAACAATGAAAAATCACGCTTAGCAGCGCAACAAACTACTCAAATCGAGCGTATTCGTGAATTAGAACTATTAATTGGCGATTACCCAGCCGGTTTGCTGTCAGTAACGGCAGAACTACCGTTATTACAATCTGATATTCCATTGGGTATGCCTTCCGAATTGATTACCCGCAAGCCTTCATTAATTGCCAGTTGGTACGCCTTACTTGCCAAAGACGCAGCGCTTGCATTTGCTCATAAGCAGCGCTTTCCAAGTTTAAAATTGACCGGCAGTGTGGGTCCAGATAGCAACGAGATTAGTGATTTACTCGCAGGTGGAAATATTGCTTGGTCTATTGCTGGCTCTTTAACGGCTCCCTTATTCAATGCTGGGCGCCTTAAAGCCAATGAAGAAAAAGCGTTACTTGAATTAAACAAACAAGAGATAAGTTACTTAGACAATTTATACACCGCATTTCAAGGTGTTGAAAATGGGATATCTAAAGAACGTAACTTGCAACAACGCTACGATTCAACATTACTTGCAGCTGACAATGCCAAGTTAGCAGAAACCTTGTCATTTGAGCAGTATCAAAAAGGTTTGGTCAGTTACACCACAGTATTGGATGCGCAGAAAAGGTCGTTTGATGCGCAAAGCAGTTTAATCAGTATTAAAAATCTATTAATTGCAAACCGAGTCAATCTTCATGTTGCACTTGGTGGCGATTTTAAAGTGATAAATTCAAAGGAAAGCGCTAATGCCGTTCAATAAAGCAAAACTTCCACGCTTAGTAATGCCAGTGATTATTTTAATTGTGGCAGGCATCATCATCAGCGTCATATTTAAAAATCCACCCAGTACAAAACGGTTTGGTGGAGCGAAACAAGCTCAACTTGTGGTTGATATCAAAAACATTCAAGCGGCTCCATATCGTATCAATGTTGCCAGTTATGGTGTGGTAAAACCGCGTACTCAAAGTGTGCTGGTGGCACAGGTTTCTGGTGAAGTCAGTTTTATCAGCGAAAGTCTGCGAGATGGTGGCTTTTTCGAAAAAGGCCAAGTGCTACTGCGCATTGATGAACGTGATTATCGCTCTGAGGTGAAGATTGCGGAGGCTAGTTTATTATCAGCAAAGCAAGCGTTGTTTGAAGAGCAGGCGCGAGGTAAACAGGCACTTGCAGATTGGCAGCGTCTAGGCAGTGATGAAGCGCCGAGCGACCTTGTATTACGTAAGCCACAGCTGGCTTCGCAAGAAGCCAATGTACTATCAGCACAAGCTAAACTTGAAAAGGCTCAACTTGCGCTTGAACGAACTAACATCGTAGCGCCATTCTCAGGTCGCGTATTGAAAAAGCATGTCGATATTGGCCAAGTCGTATCAAACAATGCTCAATTAGCTGAGGTTTTTGCCACAGACACGGTTGAAATTCGTTTGCCAATAAACAACAAAGACTTAGCGTTTATTGATTTGCCAGAGATTTACCAAAGTGGTGAGAAAACAAATCAAAATAGCCAAGTTATTTTTAACTCCGATTTAATTGGGGAGCAAACATGGCAAGGCAAGTTAGTTCGCACAGAAGGAGCAATTAATGATGCATCTCAGCAACTGTATGTGGTAGCACAAATTGAAGACCCTTATTCAACGCCAGTAACAGGTCAAAACCCTGTGAAAATCGGCCAGTACGTTAATGCATTGATTCGAGGGCGCGAGATCCAAAATGCCCTTGTGATCCCCAATGATGCAATTTATCAAGGCAGCTATGTTTATGTTTTAAATAATGAAAACCGTTTATTACGCAAAGATATTACCCTTGCTTGGCAAGGTGAAAGTGAAAGCTTAATTGGAGCTGGTCTTGAACCGAACTCACGCCTAGTTGTGACACCGCTTGGACAAGTGAGTAGTGGTACTCAGGTAGCTGTATTAGGCGAGGCGACAACAAACGCGAGTAATCAGTCTGACCGTTTAACTAAATTAAAAGAAATAGCGAAGCAACGTGGTATCTCGGTTGAGCAACTAATCGCAGAGCGTAAAGCTAAGCGTGAGCAGGAGAAAGCGCTATGATCGCCTGGTTTACTCGCAACCATGTCGCTGCCAACTTGTTGATGATCAGCATATTAATTGGTGGCTTGTTCTCAGTGACAACACAATTACCGTTAGAAGTATTTCCCTCGTTTGAAACAGATCGTATTAGCGTAAATATGTCATTGCGCGGTGCAACCCCTGAAGATGTAGAACAAGGCATTACCATTCGTGTAGAAGAAGCAGTGCAAGACTTAGAGGGGATTAAAGAAATTCGCAGTCGTTCTGCAGAGGGGTCGGCATCCATCACCATTGAGGTAGATTCTGGCTATGATCCGCGAGAGATGTTAGCCGATATTAAAAGTCGTGTTGATGCAATTAACACCTTTCCAGCAGATGCCGAAAAGCCAGTTGTGTCTTTAGCCCAGCGTAAACGTGATGTAATAAATGTCACAGTATCTGGAAGCTATTCTGAAAAGGAAACCCGTGAATTTGCAGAGAAAGTGCGCGATGACTTACTGCGTATTCCCGGGGTGACACAACTTGAGCTCGATGGTGTGCGAAATTATGAGATAGCAATTGAGATAAGCCAAGATAAGTTACGCCAATATCAGTTAACGATTGCTGATGTCGGCAATGCTATTGAGCGTTCCAGTGCCGATATTTCAGCGGGCAACTTACGTTCAAGCGGTGGTGATATCTTACTGCGATCAAAAGGGCAGGCATATTACAAAGATGAATTTGCCAGCATTATAGTAAAAAGTTTATCTGATGGTTCTTTAGTTCGTTTGTCTGATGTTGCGAATATCAAAGATGATTTTGAAGAGTCTCCAGTACGCACGCGCTTTAATGGTAAGCAAGCGGCATTTATTGAGGTTTATCGTATCGGTGACCAAAGTGCGATAGAAGTGGCTGACAAAGTAAAAGCCTACATCCAACAGCAACAAAGCAAACTTCCCCAAGGTTATGAGCTTAGCTATTGGGATGACGACTCGGTAATTGTTAAAAACCGAATTTCTACCCTGACGTCAAACGCATTACAAGGCGGTATTTTAGTACTTGCTTTATTGACTTTATTTTTGCGTCCAGCGATTGCGTTCTGGGTTTTTATTGGTATTCCAGTGTCCTTTATGGGCGCGTTTTTAGCGATGCCACTGTTTGGCATTACGCTAAATATAATGAGTTTATTTGGCTTTATTCTCGTGCTGGGGATTGTGGTAGACGATGCCATCGTTACTGGGGAAAATGTCTATACCCATTTAAATAGTGCGGAATCAGGCGAGGAAGCTGCGATTAAAGGCACGCAAGAAGTGGCAACCCCAGTCACGTTTGGCATATTAACCACAGTTGCTGCGTTTTTACCGCTGGCCTTTATTGATGGCGCACGTGGCGCGTTATTTGCGCAAATTCCTGTGGTGGTTATTCCGGTATTATTAATGTCGTTGGTCGAGTCTAAATTTGTATTACCCGCTCACCTTAAATATTTAAAACTGCGCAAAGAAAAAGGCAAAGTAAGTCGATTTAGTCAATTTCAGCAAAACTTTGCTGATGGGTTTGAACGTGTCATTCTAAAATACTATCGTCCGTTATTGAATAAAGCAGTGAGTCACAAAGGTGTTACTGTTTCGCTATTTGTCGCTGTATTCTTCATTATTTTGTCGCTGATTATGAGTGGCTGGACTAAGTTTATTTTCTTTCCGCGTATTCCAAGTGAAACAGTGCGTGCAAATCTAACCTTACCAACTGGTACACCGTTTGAGGTTACCGCCAAATACATCGATTTAATGGCGGGTAAAGCAGAGCTTCTACGCGAAAAATACCGAGACCCTGAAACAGGTGAAAGTGTCATAATAAATGTGTTAGCAACCACTGGAGGCCGAGGTGGGGCGACAAACACGGGTGGAGTTCGTTTTGAGATTACACCGCCAGAATCACGCACGCTTGATATTGGTTCGCGCGAATTAGTATCTGAGTGGCGTGGCTTAATCGGTCAAATTCCGGGAGCTGAAAGTTTAACATTCCGTGCTGAGATTGGTCGCTCAAGCGATCCTATTGATGTTCAGCTAACAGGCATGTCTCTGGCTACTTTGCAAGAGGTTGCGGATCAGGTGAAGAAGCAATTAGCAACGTATCCAACGGTGTTTGATATTGCTGATAGCCTTAGCGATGGTAAAGATGAATTACAGTTAGAACTCACAGCACAAGGTAAAACACTTGGTTTAACCAGAACTGATGTGACTCGCCAAGTGCGCAATGCTTTTTTCGGCGTACAGGTGCAACGGATCCAACGTGGCCGAGATGATGTTCGGGTTATGGTGCGTTTGCCTCTTAATGAGCGCAGCTCTTTAACCACTTTAAATTCATTATTAATTAATACTCCAAGTGGTGGACAAGTACCGTTAAATCATGTCGCGACATTAACGCCAGGGCAAAGCCCATCGAGTATTTACCGTATTGACCGTTATCGTACTGTGAACATCACAGCAGATATCGAAAAAGCCAATACCAATATGACGGTTTTACAAGCTGAATTAAAAGACTTCCTTGATGGGTTAGTTGCTAAGTATCCTGGTGTCCGTCATTCTCTTGAAGGTGAAGCCAAAGAGCAAAGAGAATCGTTTAGCTCGTTAGGTTGGGCGCTGATCTTTGTATTTTTTGTGATATACGCATTATTGGCCATCCCATTTAAATCTTATATCCAACCTTTGATTGTGATGAGTGTGATCCCTTTTGGCATGATTGGCGCGGTGTTAGGGCATTGGATAATGGCGATGGAACTGACCATAATGAGTCTATTGGGTATGCTTGCCTTAATTGGTGTTGTAGTAAATGACTCATTAGTACTTGTTGATTATATTAATAAGCGACGCCAAGAGGGACTTGCATTAATGGATGCGGTGTTAACGGCCGGAGTATCGCGCTTTAGACCAGTTATGCTGACTAGTATTACAACATTTTGTGGACTTATGCCGTTATTGTTTGAGCAGCAAACTCAAGCGCAGTTTTTAATTCCTATGGCGGTTTCACTTGGTTTTGGTATTGTGTTTGCCACTTTAATTACATTAATCTTGGTGCCTGTAAACTATTTAATCGTTGAAAGGCTAAAAACAGGGTACCGTAATTTAACAATGGCAAAAGAACAAACAGCCTAAACAATTATTTTTCATTTTAAAAAGGGGCTTCGGCTCCTTTTTTGTTTTTACATCTTCTTTACTTTTCTATTTTAAAAAATGTGTTGATTACATTTAATCACGAAACATAAAGCTATCTAACTGATAATTAAGTATTAAACAGAAAAAACCGACGGCCAAAGATATGCCCTTATTAATATTTTGTATACAAAAGTGTAAAAAATTATTTATTTATGTAGAAAGTATACAATATATTTTATATAAATAAGTGTGTGTTATGTACTCTCACTTAATTAACACAATTACATAAATTATTTTAATAAATGGCGAACAATATAATGAAATCACATTTTTTGGGTTACCAAATGAATTTTAAAAAGGCGCTGCTCCCTTTTACAATTTCTTCTCTTTTACTTGGTGCACCTGCTGTTACTGCGGCAGATGAAGAGGCGGCAGCACAAGTTGAACGTATTTCGGTTACTGGTTCACGTATTAAACGTGTAGATATGGAAGGCGCATCCCCTGTAATTTCTATTACTGCTGCAGATATGGAATTATCTGGCTTTTCGACAGTAAGTGACGTTTTAAGAAACTCTACGTTAAACAGTTTTGGTTCATTTGGTGGTGCTTCAAACAATGGCTACAGCTCTCAAGCGCAAGTAGCATTACGTGGTGCTGACCCTCGTCAAACATTAGTACTCATTGATGGCGTTAGACTGACTAAATCACCTGTTTCAGGTGGCTCTGCTAACTTAAATATGATCCCAACAGCGGCAATTGAACGCATTGACATTTTAACTGATGGTGCATCAGCAGTTTATGGTTCAGATGCCGTTGCAGGTGTAATTAACGTTATTCTAAAGCGTGATTATGAAGGTGCTGAATTTTCAGCAAAAGTGGAAGCGCCGGACACCATCGATGGCGGTGACTCACAACGCTTTACTCTGACAGCAGGTGGTTCTTCAGAGAACAGTTCATTTGTTTTTGCGTGGGAACATTACAAAGAAGAACAAGTGCTGTACTCAGATTTACCTTATGCAAAAGCACAGTTGAAAGAAGAAGGTTTAGATCCTCGTTATATCGACAACTGGCATGGTATTAGTTCGACTGGTCGTGCATTAGAGCAGTGGAGTAATGGGTGGGTAACACAATCATTTAACCAAGAAAATAATTGTGATGTTTACAATGGGCAAGGTTCAGGCACATTTGTAGGGCCATTAACACGCCTTTCTGATGAGAGTTATTCAATTTGTGGCTACGATTGGACACAAGCGGCTCAAGTTCTGCCAGAAACACGCCGTGACTCGATTATGGCGAACTTTACCTATTCATTAACTGAAGACACAACCATGTTTGTTCGTGGTATGTGGATGAATCAGAATACCCTTGATATCTCAGCGGGTGATCCAGCGTGGTTCCCAGTAGATGATGCATTACCAGCACGCACAATTACCACATCTGATGGTACAACACTTAACTTAACGCCAGTAGAAGCTGGTGGTTGGTTTGGCTATCGTATGAATTCAGCTGGCGACCGTACCGCGGATCATAATGACAACTCACTTGATTTAGCGATTGGTCTTGATGGCAGCTTTGGTGATGTCTATTGGGACTTAAGTGCCAACTATGCCCGTTATGATGCGTTCACTTGGGGCACTAACTATACCAGCACACCACAACTTTCAAGTTCGGTGGGTGGATTTGATGCGGATGGTGTTTGGCAGGGGTGGGATCCACGTGATCCAGAATCGCGTCCGCCTGCTTCGGTATCTGCAAACTTTGATAAGTACCGTCGTTCAAGTCAAACAGCTGTTCGTGGTGGTTTGCAATTTGATGTAGCAGAACTGCCAGCAGGTGCAATGTCGACTTACATTGGTGCTTCACATGCACGTGAAACTTACTACAGCAAAATCGATGCTCAAGCGGAAGCTGGTAATGTAAGTGGTGGTAACGGTGGTAGTGGCGGTATTGGTTCACGCACTATTACGGCTGCGTTTGCTGAACTAGCTATTCCAGTGATTGAAGGAATGGAAGTTAAATTAGCGGGCCGCTTCGATGATTACAGCGATTTTGGTAGTACGTTTAACCCGCAAGCGAATATCAGCTATCGTCCAGTAGAGAGTTTATTATTACGTGCCTCTGTGGGGACTGGTTTCCAAGCACCTTTACTGACTGATTTATACAGTGATGTTGTAAGAGGTTACGATGACGACGAAGCTGATCTGATTGGCTGTTATCGTGCTGGCATTAGCATCGAAGAGTGTGATTATCGTACAGCATATTGGGCAAGCTCTGGTGGTAACCCAGATTTAGAACCAGAAGAGTCTGATAACACTAATTTTGGTATCGTATGGCAGTTTTCTGATGGTTGGTCAATCTCTGCAGACTATTGGACACTTGATGTTGAAGGTCGTGTAGATACTATCGATCACGAACTAATCCAAATTATGCAGATCCAAATTTGGGAAACAGAAGGTCCAAATGTACCTATTTCAGAGCGTTTACCGGGTGTTGACATTCTTTACCGTGGTGACAATGTCGATGAAATTATTAGCCCGCTAACAAATGCTGGTGTACGTGAAAGTGCCGGTCTTGATATGACATTAAACGGTAAGTTTGATTTTGACGCAGCAGGTTCGATTGATTTTGACCTTAACTGGTCACACATGGTTACCTTCAAAACCAGCTTTATCAATGAGGCAGGTGGCATCGAACTAGGTCAAGACGAATTGGGTGATGTTTACCGTCCGCAAGATAGAATTAATGCCAATATTACTTGGTCAATGGATGATCATGCTATCAACCTTTATTCATACTATATTTCGTCGCAAGAGGACTCTTATGTAGATGATAATGGTGAAAAGCAAATCTTTGACTCACTAGATTCTTTTACAGGTCATAACCTGACATACACATACAATGCACCTTGGGATGCAACTATCTCATTAGCAGCATTAAATGTGTTAGACGAAGACACGCCACGCAGAACAGATTCGCCGCGTGAACCTGTACTATCGTTATACGATGTGCGCGGCCGCGTATTCACGCTTAATTACACTCAACGTTTTTAAGCGAAACAAAGTTTAAACTTACAAATTCCCTGAAGTAAGTTTACCAAAGCCCAGTTTATAACTGGGCTTTTTTTGTTTGAAAGAAAGGTTGTTGTATTAAAGGTGTGGCCAAACTTGTTTGCCATCTACAGGCAATGACGACTGCGTTAAGCTTGAGCAATAACCAGTACCTGTACTGGTATAAAACACTTCAGCTAACCTTTTAAAGCCATTTGATTGCACCTGCGCTTTGGCTTTGTCTGTCACTGAAAAACCGTACATTTCAAACCAGGAAGTTAAATCCAGTTGGGTAATATTACTCAGTGAAATATAAAGCCAGTCGTTTCGAGAGATGCTTGATAAGTCGGCTCGGGAATAATCGGCAAAACCAAGGCCAACCTTTTTTGCTTCCCATGCACTATCAGAGTCATCTGCGCGATAATATTCACGTTCCCAAATATGTAGGCGAGGGTAAACATACCAACCATTGTTGAGGGTATTTTCTGCCTCGACAGCCATCATCAATTGCATATAAATCGCATGATGCTCTGACCAGCTTTTGCTGAGGTTGGCTTGCATATAGGCAACTGGATCTGCTGCTAGCTTGCTTTGCTGTAAGGTATTAAACAGAGCTTCAAAGGGTAAACTTTGACAACTTGCTGATTCACCTGTGTCATCTTCGTAAATTGATTTACTAAAGTATGAGTAGAAGTTAGTGTTTGAGTGACCACCATAGCCTTCAAAACGCATGCTACTGCGTTCAATACCATGACCAAGTTCATGTAAATCACCATGTCCTGTTGGGCTAAAGTTCCATCCTGCATCGTATGGATTTCCGCTACAGCCCCAACCACAAGTAGGCTGATCTGCATTCATATGTTTGACTATATCGATGGTATCTACGGCAAGTCCTCGCGCCGTTACAAAGTCGTGAATTTCTGGCTCTACATCAATGCCAGGACCTTTAAAGCCCGCAAGTACATGCACTAAGTTGTGGGTATAGCGTGAGGTTGCATTGGCAAAGTCGGAGGCAACAGGCCAAATACTGCCAGCTAGCGATGCTTCTAATTTTGTAAGCTTTGAATGTACTTCAAAGCCAGGAGTAGCAATTTCTGCCCAATCATAATCACCACTGGCCATGCGCTCAGCAAAAATAGCGTCGTCAGATTTATTGCGCCAATGTGGATGACGGCCAATATGAGTAAAACTAAACGTTACATCCACGTCTTTTTTATCAAAGGCAATTTGGATTGGGCCACCGTAACTCGAAGTAAGAGTCACTGACTCATTGGGTTTCACTTCAATTTTTTGCGTTTGCAGCAAATACGGACGGTTGTATTTGTTTTCATTGAATATGTGGGTTGCGCCAGTACGCAACGTATTGATAAATATATGGGTTGTGATTGCTTGGTTATCTGTACGTGTAACAGTAAACGATTGCCCTGGTAAGGCATAGACGCCCGCTGAGCGGAAATAGGGTTTTGCGGTGAGCGAAATAGTTGCATGCTCTGGCGTGATATGGCTGAAATCCGAGCGACTAAAGTTACCCATATCTGGTTGAATAGGATTGATATCTCTTACATTGTAAACAGCATAATCGGCATAAAGAGATTTAAAAAATGAAACGGTGTCAGTGGTTATTTTATCCATTGGAAAGCTCACCGTTTGACGATAATGGTCAGCAAGTAGAATCAGCAACTTGTTTAAGCGATAGTCAGAGCTTTTGAAAATATTTCGTTTCTCGCTGTCAAAACCATTAAACATCGCTTTAACAACATCTGCGCCAGCGAAAAACTCGTTGTAAACATTGGAATTATCCGGGCAACTACGTGTTTCACAATTTGTTAAGTCAACATTAAATACTTCGGCTTTAAAGTTATTTAACAGGGTATTGATTGCCTGCATGTCGTTTGGCAAGGTATTAAATACGGTATTTGGATTAAAATCATCTAAAAAAAGTTTCCACCAATAGTTATCATTTGTGTGGTTGATATTGAGTAATTGCAGTAGTTTTCGGCCATGTTCACCAATGCCGCCATCATATTGAATATAAACAACAGGAATATTTTGTTTTAGCGCGTTACTTACAGCATCAAGAATAGCCTGTTGATTATCGCCATCACGTAGCATGCGAGAAATAATTATTACGTCAGGTTTTGCGGCTACACACTGCGCTAACTTACTACCATCACATTCTCCCGCTTGGTTGTATGATACATTGCTGTAGTGTGTATCAAACCAAGTTCGGGTTAGACTTCTATCTCTAAACCAATAGCTTTCGTCGAGTTGACTAAGTACAACATTAAACTGATTTTTAGTGGTCGTATTGGTTTGGGTCAACCAATCAAAAGTGTTCGTCATAAACGTCAACATTTGATCATTTACTGAATTTCTAAATGGGTTGCCGCCGTAAGCGATGTATCTGCCTGAAGTGGGCGTTTTGCTGCCTGCAATAGCCATTGGTAATACTCTATCAGGTCCGCCAGATTGGTTAGAGTTGGTGGTGTAGAGTACCGTATCGTTAAATGGGTATTGACCTTGCAAAATAGCAGAGTCGTGGGTTGGGTCCCAATCAATGGCATTGAGCACACCGCCATGATCATTAAGCTTAAATAATTGTGATTTTATATCGTCAAAACGTGTTTTATGTGATGACAGCTCAGTGATCGCGGCATTCAAAATAGTATTACTGTCTTTGACAACCAATGCATTGCCTGTTTCGATGGCAATGGTTAGCCAACTTTTAGCAACCACTAAGCTGAGAGTTTGTGGGTTGGTTTGTTTACCATCAAAGAGGTTGAACGTAAGCGCTTCATTGCCAACATTCTGCTCTAAAGGGGTACCAGATAGTAATAGGGTTGTGGGATCAAAGCTCAACCAGCTTGGCAGGTTAATTGGTGTTACTTCTATGGGGTCCTTATCAGTATCTTGAACTGTGAGCGTCAAACTAAAGCTCTCATCTGCTCGTGCTTGCGCTGTGGTTGTCAGCAATGTCGGTAAATTATTAGCCGCTTCAACTGTAATAGATAGAGTCAGTGAGTCCTCGGCTTTACCATCACTTACCGTCAAGATAATGTTATTAAATGTACCTACATCTTCACTGCTTGCTGTGCCTGATAGTTTGCCTGTGTTGGGATCTAGGCTAAGCCAATAAGGTAAATTTGTTGATGTAAATGTGAGCTTATCTCCATCATTATCTTTAACTGTCGGTAAAAACTCATATGCAATTCCTACAATAGCATTATTTGGCGCGCCATCAATCTCAGGTGGGGTATTTGTTATAGGGGCTTTAGTTACCGTAATGCTTACGATAATGCTAGCACTGGCTTGCCCATCATCGACAATGATTTCGATGTTTTCAAAGGTGCCAATATCGTTAGAACTCGGAGTGCCATGAATTTCACCATTAAGCGTATTAAAGCGAGCCCAGCTAGGCAGGTTTTTAAACCTAAACCTAAGCGTGTCACCATCGACATCGTGCGCTGTTGGAATAAATGAATAAGCTTTATTCTCTTCAGCGTCAGGTGGTGTACCTGAAATTACAGGTGGCGTATTCGCAGGTTCACCTTTTTCAACATTTATTGAGAAGGTTTTCACAGTTTGCAGTTTGCCATCGCTCACTGTAAGTATGATGTTGTCATGTGAACCAATATGATTGGTTGTAGGCATACCATTTAATGAGGTGGTTAGTTCATCAAATGTGAGCCATTCGGGTAAATTCTGAATCTCAAAAGAAAGCGTGTCATTTTCATTATCTGTCACATTAAATGAATAACTGTATGCTTTATTTGCGATGGCAACTGTTGGTGTTCCGATAATGATTGGCGCTGTATTGCTCACTGTCGGGTCAATCACTGTGATGTCGAAAATACCATTACTACTATATTCGCCGTCAGAAACGGTTATTTTAATTTCGGAATGACGTCCAACATGTTCAATTGTTGGTTTTCCACTTACCTCGCCAGTTTGTTGATTAAAGCTTAACCATGCCGGTGCATTGTGAATTGCCATAATAAGCGAATCATTTTGAGCATCGCTAATACTGGGCGTATAGCTAAAGTCAGAGTCGATTGTTGTAGTTTGATTGGTTACATCAATTTGCGGTGGAGTATTCACTGTTGACGCCGATTTTACTGTGATATTAAAGGCGAAATCTACGTTATTGATGCCGTCATTTACTGAAATAATGATATCTTGATATGTGCCAATATCTTGTGTGCTGGGTATGCCACTGAGGTTAGCATTGGTAATATCAAATTCAGCCCAGCTAGGTGTATTCTCAATGGCAAAACTTAATACATCGTTTTCTTGATCCTTAATAGCTGGTGTAAAGTTAAACGCTTTCCCCACATAAGCTGTAGGCACTTGCCCGGAAACACTGGGTGCGGTATTGGTTTCCTGTGCATTAATGACCTGCAGGCTAAATGTGTGAGTTGAAGATGTTTTGCCATCAGAGATAATAAGATCAAATGTCACACTGCCTAAATCAGCTTCGCTTGGTGTCCCTTTAAGCACGTTATCACTGAGGGTGAGCCAATTGGGTAAATTGTTTGCACTTAACGTTATAGGGTCGTTATCTTTATCTTCAAGCTGAGGTGCAAATTCAAAGGCTGTACCTACATAGGCATTTTCAGGTTCACCAGATAAGGTCGGTGCTGAGTTAAAAATGATATTGGTATTTTCTTCTGTGCTGTCACCACCGCCACAGCCAACTAAGCTGAAGGCTGCAAATACTAAAAAAAGAGTATTGATGTAGTTCATTGTTATTGTTGTTAATTTTGCATTTATATTGAGCTTTAACTCTAACATTTAGCAAACATAAACAGAATCACTAAAAAGTTGGTAATTAGTCCAAGATTCAAAAAGTTAGAAAAAGGTGCTGATGCATATTGGAAGTAGTAAGGAGGTGTTCCCAAAAGTGCGGTATCAGGTGTCAGCCCTTGAACCCTAAGGCTCAAGGCGGAGCGCAGTTAGTTACCGTAGGCTTCTCGGTACATGCCGAGCTTGCGCAATAGCAATCTGAACTGAGTTCCTAAGAAAAGTTTATCGGCTCAGGGACGTAACCTTTCTCCAACACTCGAGGGAACATCTTTATTATAAGAAATATTGCCAAGATAACTAGTTAAAATCTGCGATTGTTTGATTAAGTGCAGTAAAAGTATTCAAATTGTTTTTGTTTTAAACACTTTAGGCTAAAACAATGGCGTGAATTGGGCGTCAGTGTTAGCATTATCATTGAACTACAGCAATTTAAATAGCGCGTTATGTCACAAGATTACCAAGCAACTCAAGTTACTCTCGAACAGAATGAATTATTTATTATGCCAAGCGAAGTGCATGGTGTAATTACCGGCCTTCTCGCATGTGGGGTAGATATTGAAGACAAAGAATACCTGACAATTTTGAGTGATGTATTTAATGACGGCATTGCTTTTTCAGGGGATTTAAAAAAATTACTGGTTGGTTTTTACAGCCAGATCCGTAGCACGCTTGATAATCGTGAATTGCAATTTGAGTTATACCTACCTGATGAAGACGAGTCGCTTCATGATAGAGCAAATGCATTAGTTGCTTGGGTATCTGGCTTTCTATTAGGGTTTGGATTAAAGCAAAAAGACTACGGTAGATTATCTGCCGAGGTTAAAGAAGTAATCCATGACTTCACAGAAATAAACCAAATGGACACGACATTCGACGAAACCGAAGAAGACAAACAAGCATTCCATGAGGTGGTTGAGTATGTTCGTATTTCAGTTCATTTATGCTTTGCAGAGCTTGGCAAATCAGAGCATCAAAACGCCGCAATTAATACCACAATTCATTAAGCAGTAGGATTTATCATGACACATCCAGTATCTATTTCTGTGGAAGAAGTAAAAGCACGCCGTGCTAAATTATTAGAAGCAATGGAAGCAAATTCGGTTGCAATAATTCCTGCCGCGGTGGAAGTTACGCGTAGCCGCGATACTGAATTTGCGTTTAGACAAGACAGTGACTTTTTCTATTTAACCCAATTTCCAGAGCCCGATGCCGTATTAGTACTTGTTAAAGGTGAATCGAGCGAATCGCACTTGTTTTGTCGTGAAAAAGATAAATTGGCAGAGATTTGGTGTGGTCGTCGTATTGGTGCAGAAAAAGCAAAACAAGATTTCGGCTTTGATAGCGCGTTTACCTTAGCAGAGCTTGACGATAGCCTAATTGACTTAGTGTCAGGGAAGCAAACCCTATACTACGCACAAGGTACCTATAAAGAGTTCGACGACAAAGTATGGGAACTGTTAAGCAAGCTTCGCGGTGCGCCAAAGCGTGGTTGGAAGGCGCCTACAGTTATTAAAGATATTCGCAACGCATTGCATGAAATGCGTTTATTTAAATCTGATGCCGAACTTGCAATTATGGCAAAAGCAGGCGAAATCAGCGCAGAAGGGCATATCCGTGCGATGAAATTTGCCAAAGAAGGTGCAACAGAGTATCAACTAGAAGCTGAAATCCACCACCATTATGCGATGTCAGGTGCGCGTCACCCAGCATACGGTACGATTGTGGGCGGTGGCGATAATGCGAACATTTTACATTACACCGAAAATAGCGATGTACTAAACGATGGCGATTTAGTATTGATTGATTCAGGTTGCGAGTTAAATGGCTATGCAGCAGATATTACGCGTACTTTCCCTGTTAATGGCAAGTTTAGCGAAGCCCAGCTAGAAGTGTATGAGCTGGTATTAAAAGCGCAACTTGCAGCGCTTGAAATGGTTAAACCAGGCAATACCTTAAAACAAACGGCAGATGCTGTCGTGCGTATTCTTACCGAAGGTTTGGTTGAGTTAGGTATTTTAACGGGTGATGTTGATAGCCTTATCAGTGATGAAAAATACAAAGACTATTACATGCATGGTTTAGGCCATTGGCTAGGCCTTGATGTACACGATGTAGGTGAATATAAATTAGATGATAAAAACCGCCCATTTGCACCGGGTATGGTACTTACTATTGAGCCTGGTTTATATATCGCAAAAGATAGCGATGCACCTGAAAAATACCGTGGCATTGGTATTCGTATTGAAGACGATGTTGTTGTTACCGAGCACGGCCACCGTAATTTAACTTCGGGTGTGCCAAAAACAGTTAATGAAATTGAAGCGTTAATGGCTAACTAATTTCAGGTATTAAAACGATGTTCGATATTGTAATTGTAGGTGGTGGTTTAACGGGAGCATGTGCTGCACTTGCTATTAAACAGCGAAACGCAGCGCTCAATGTGGCTGTTATTGAGGCATTTGCTGCCACAGACGAAAGTCAGCCAAGCTTTGATGACCGCAGTATCGCGTTAGCAAGTGAGTCGTTCAAATACTTATCTTCTCTTGGTTTGCTTGATGCTAACAATGACTTTACTGCTGCGATAAAGGAAGTATTGGTCTCTGACCGTGGCCACTTTGGTAAAACCTACATTCATTCAGATGAATACAGTGAGACTGCCTTAGGCTATGTGGTTGAAGTGAGACCATGGGGTCAACAACTACATAAAAAGATGGCGACAGCGGGAATAACGCTTTTTTGCCCTGATAAGGTAAGCACTTATCAACAACAAGTGGACAGTGTACATGTAACCCTTGAATCTGGTGAGCAGCTATCAGCAAAGTTAATGTTGGTTGCAGATGGTGCACATTCTAAATCATTAGCACCGCTGCATATCCATACTCACACCGACGACTACGATCAAGTTGCACTCATTGCTAATATTGAAGTGGCTAAAGGTCACAATAATAAAGCGTTTGAGCGTTTTACCGAAACCGGCCCAATGGCTTTATTACCAATGACTAAAAACCGTTATTCATTGGTGTGGTGTGTAAAACCCGAGCAGCAAGAAACACTTCTAGGTTTACCTGAAACTGATTTTGTTGCGCAATTACAAGCGTCATTTGGCTATCGTGCGGGCATTTTTACTAAAGTCGGAATACGTGCTGCTTATCCATTAAAAGTAGGCAGACCAGAACGTTTAATGCATCATCGTGTTGCAATTTTAGGTAATGCTGCTCATTTAGTTCACCCAATCGCTGGACAAGGCTTTAACCTAGGTTTGCGCGATGTAATCTTACTTGAAAAGTTAATTACCGAGGCAACAACCAAGCACCGCGATATTGGTGATGTCATCGTGCTTAACCGCTACCAAGTTGAGCGAAATCAAGATGTTGATACCGTATTATGGTTAACTGATGCACTCGTTAGAGGATTTTCAAATGACAACCGCGCTTTTGCATTAACGCGCAGTATTGTGTTAACCGCAATGGCTAAGTGCAAGCGTTTAAAAGCGCCATTGGCAAAACAATTAATGGGGAATGTAGGCTAGTGAAACAAGTTCA
Organism: Pseudoalteromonas piratica; assembly: GCF_000788395.1. Lineage (NCBI taxonomy): Bacteria > Pseudomonadati > Pseudomonadota > Gammaproteobacteria > Alteromonadales > Pseudoalteromonadaceae > Pseudoalteromonas > Pseudoalteromonas piratica. The sequence goes on along the minus strand of NZ_CP009888.1, from coordinate 2,834,577 downwards.
AGCAATTGTTGTTGGCGGTGGCTGTATAGGGCTAAGCGCTGCGCTTGGTTTAGCTAATCTTGGTAAAAAAGTGCTCTTAATTGACGCGGGAAAACCTGCGAATGTCAATAATGAAGAATTTGGCTTACGTGTGAGTGCGATTAGCAAAGCAAGCCAAGCCCTGTTTGAAAATTTGGGTATTTGGCAGGGCATTCAGGCCCAGCGATTGGCGCCTTATACTGATATGGATGTTCGTGACAAAGACTCGATAGGACGTATTCATTTTTCCAGTAATGATCTCGAGTTAACAGAGCTCGGACACATTGTTGAGAATGAGGTTATTCGTCAGGCGCTGATTAATAAGTGTGAAAGTCATAGTAATCTCGAAGTGTTATTTGAAACACCTTATAGCAGCATTCACCAAACGGATGAGCAAGTATTGGTTACGCTGGCTTCTGGTGAACCGGTTATGGCTGAATTGCTGATTGCCTGCGATGGGGCTAATTCGGCAATTCGCGGCCAATTTAAAATGCCAATTACCTTCTGGGATTATGATCATCACGCAATTGTGGCAACCATTAAAACTCAAGCTGCTCATACAAATACTGCACGTCAGGTATTTTTACCAACAGGGCCATTAGCATTTTTACCGCTACCACAACAAAATACCCATTCAATTGTATGGTCAACATCGCCAGATCAAGCACAACAGTTACTTGCAATGGGAGATGCTGAATTTAATAAAGCGCTCACAGCTGCGTTTGATAGTGAACTTGGTTTATGCTCTGTCGCAAGTCAACGTGTAAGCTTTCCACTTAAGATGCGATACGCACGAAAGTGGGTTGAAAATCGCGTTATCTTAATGGGTGATGCGGCGCACACCATTCATCCACTTGCAGGTCTAGGCATGAATTTAGGTTTGAAGGATGTAGCAAAGCTATTGCAGTTAATTGCTGATGAGCAGCATGGCGTATTTGCTAACGCGAAAACGTTACGTCATTACGAGATGGCGCGAAAAGCCGATGCGCAAACGCATATTGCGATGATGCAAGGGTTAAAGGAATTATTTGAAGGCAGTAATCCTGTTAAAAAACTGATTCGCGGCATTGGGCTAAACTTGGTCGATGCAGCAAAGCCTATCAAGCATTTGTTTGCTGAAAAAGCACTTCAATAAAAATGATTTGGCGTGTTTCGCGCCAAATTTTATCTCGATTATTTAAGTATGCCAAATACGCCCACTTCAATGAGCCCTCAACAAGCTTATCAAACTGCACTTGAAAATGGTTTTGTAATCGACAGTGCTCAGGCAATAGCCGTTAATGCACTGCATAATTGCTATCTAGCACTGGAAAATAAGCGACCAAATGTAAAAGGTGTGTATTTATATGGTCCGGTGGGGCGTGGCAAAACGTGGTTGATGGATAGCTTTTTTAACAGCCTAACCGTACCTGCTAAACGACAGCATTTTCATCATTTTATGCGCTGGGTACATCAGCGCTTATTTCAATTAACAGGCAGAGAAAATCCACTTAATGTTTTAGCATCTGAACTAGCCAATGAAGTTGATGTGCTCTGTTTTGATGAGTTTTTTGTTAGTGATATTGGCGATGCGATTTTATTGAGTGGGCTTGTACAGGCATTTTTCGAGCAAGGCTTAGTGCTGGTGGCAACATCAAATCAACCTCCAGATCAACTTTATGAAGATGGCTTTAATCGCGACCGACTACTACCGGCAATTGCTGCGTTAGAAAAGCATATGCAGGTACTGAGTGTCGATGGTGGACAAGACCACCGTTTACACCCAGGTGATAGGCAGAAACGGTTTTGGGTGAAGCAAAGTGGTGCGCTAGTCGAACAATTTAATATGCTTGCCAAAGCGTATAATCAAACATCTTTTTCGGATGAATCAATAGAACTTGGACATCTAAAAATAGATGTCATTAACAAAAGTGAGCATTTACTTCTTTGCTGCTTTAATGCGCTATGTGAGCAACCCTTGGCAGCTGTCGACTTTATTTCACTGTGTGATACTTACAAGGTCATTTTTCTTGAAGGTGTGCCGCAGTTATCGTGCGATTCTGTTGCAAATCATATTGCTCGTGGTACCGAAGATGGCGCAGAGCGTGTTGCCGCAGGAGATCGCACTTTACCGCAGTTATCGCGAAAAGATGATGGCGTACGTCGTTTTATTGCTTTGGTGGATGAATGTTATGACCGTTCAATTCCGCTTTACATAAATGCCGATGTGCCATTGCATCAGCTTTACACACAAGGCATATTAGATTTTTCATTCAGGCGTACGCTCAGTCGCTTAAATGAAATGCAATTAGCACGTTTTCAGGCTGCAGAACTTAATTAGGAAAATATAAGTCATACAGCTTGTTGAAAATTCAATGTTTTGTATGCGCAAGATCAAGCAATTTTCTTAAGCTTATCTATACTGTGTAACGGAACAAATAATAAAAAAGGAAACACAATGAGCCTAGGTACAGAACAAATCACCGATCTAGAATTACTTTTGAAATTTCCAACATCAAGTGCAATGCAAGGGCTAAAAATTCACCATGATGCACCAGCAAGCTTACAAGCGTCCGCTAAGCGTTTATTTGATCGCGGTATTATTGATCAAGTAGATGGAGGCTATTTAACTGAACTTGGTCATGAACTTCAGCAACATGCATTGCATTTAAGTAACGCGCTAAAATAATCCCAGTCACCTAACTCTGCTAAATTAAAAGTCCAAATACTGCCTAGATTGGTGTAATCTAGGCACGCTACATTCATTAAGGACTTTCATGTTTACTCTCAAGAATTCATTTTTATCACTTTGTTTTGCAATGAGCTTTGCACCGCAAGCCGCGATTTATAAATGTGAAATTGATGGCGTGCTCACGTTTAGTGATCAGCCATGCAGCGATAAATATGAAAAAATTGAAGTAAGTCCTCAAGTCATAAAAAAACGTCCAAACGCCACTGCAACACCCAATACTGACTCAACGGATACGTACGTTAAATCGCGACAATTAAAACGTGAGATTGACAAGGTAAAAGCGCGCATTAAAAAACTGCAAAAAGATATGGATGCAGAAATTGGCGAAGCTAAAAATATGACAGTGCGTACCGCAAATAATTTATACGGGGCTTCGCGCTCTGAAGCGCTTGCAATGGAAATGAATGCCATAACTGAACGATACCGCGGACTTATTGAAGCTGAGCAAGCGAACCTAGAGCGATTACAAAATGAATTAAACCAACTAAAAAGCGGCAGCACTAATCGAGCAAATGGCAATAAACACAACCAAGAGCTCAACCGCATTGGTAGTTATGTTGACGAGCGAAATGTTGAGAGACAAATCGCAAACAATAATTCAAAAATAAAACAGTTACAGCGCAAAATGCAAGATGAGATTTCTGTGTTAAAACAGCAATCAGCAAAAGCAAACACCAATTTAGCTGGGGCGAAATTACAACTATCCATTGCTCAAGAAATGTCAGCAGTAGCGAAACAATACCAAATCAAAATCAATGCACTGCAAAAAGAGTCTCAAATATTACGTTCGCAAAAAGCAAAAGCTCCAGCACCAAAAGAACCCGTTTATGGTGGGGAAGGGTATTAATCTAACTAATATGCTTAAACTTTGCCTTCAAGGGCTTCTATTTTTTGCCAGAGGGTTTCAGCATCAGCAGTAAGCATTGAATAGGTTTTGATGTCACCATTTCGTTGCGCATGCATGGCTTTTTCTAGTAATTTGAAATAGTCTTTTTTCATTTTTTTTACTGGGTTGGGTTTTAGAAAACTAAACATTTTGTGACCTTTAGGTAATTTACATAGCTAAACGTATGTAACGCTAAGGTGGATCACAAACACACTGATTAGTTTGAATAACCACTCATTGAAAATAAAAAAGCCTGTGAAAACACAGGCTTTTTGTTGGGTGCCAAAATATAAACGAGGTTATGCACCTAGCTTATGTTTATACGTCCACAAATGCAGCATTTCGAGCGCAATGGTTGCGCCTGCAAGTGCGGTAATTTCGCTGTTATCGTAAGCGGGAGCAACTTCTACCACATCCATTCCGACAATATTCAGCCCTTTTAATTCGCGAAGAATATTGAGCGCTTTGTCGGTGGTTAAGCCACCACATACTGGTGTGCCCGTACCTGGTGCAAACGCTGGGTCAAGCGCGTCAATGTCAAAGGTTAAATACACAGGTAATTCACCTACTGTGTGTTTAATCATTTCACCAATAGTGTGTGCTGATAATGCATTACTTTCTGCGCCATCAATCACTTTAAAGCCATGCTCAGCTTGGGTGTAATTAGTGCGAATACCCACTTGTACCGAACTGTTTTTGTCGATGAGTCCTTCATTTGGCGCATGATAAAACATAGTGCCATGATCATACTGACTGCCATTAGCATAGGTATCGGTGTGGGCATCAAAATGCACTAATGCCATTTTGCCAAAACGTTTTGCATGGGCACGTAAAAGCGGCAAAGTAACAAAGTGATCGCCACCAAAACTTAGCAGGCTTTTACCTTGTTCTAAGAGTTGTGTTGCGGCATCTTCCACTTGTTGTGTAAAACCTTCGCTATCGCCCGGTGCAAACACCAAGTCGCCTGCATCAATTACAGTACAATGGTCGTTTAGTGTAAATGGCCAAGGGTAACGGGTTTCTTCCCATGCAAGATTAACAGATGCGCGGCGCATCGCATCTGGGCCCATGCGGGCACCAGAGCGACCAGAAGTTGCCATATCAAATGGCAAGCCAATTACAACCACATTAGCATCACTTGATGTTGGGTCGTTAACTAATGGCTGGCGCATAAAAGTTGCGCCGTTGCCAAAAAGCATGCCGTTGTGTTTTTCAAAAACCTTAACCATAGGTTAAATATCTTCCAAGTAGGTGTAGCCTTTTAAACCCGCATCCAGCTCAGCAAGAACTGTGCTGCGCTCGTGCTCAGGTAATTTACTATTCGCTAATTGAGCAAATGCGAGTCTGAATTCTTCTGCATCTAAGTGCACATAACGCAGCATATCTTCTACGCTGTCGCCTTCGTTAATTTCAATAATTTCGCTGTTGCCATCTTCATTTACATTGACTACCACACTGTGAGTGTCACCAAATAGGTTGTGCATATCACCTAAGATTTCTTGATAAGCGCCCACTAAGAAAAAGCCTAACAAGTAAGGTGAATCGGCTTGCCAATTTGGCACTGGCAAGGTGGTTTCAATACCTTGGCCATCTACGTACTGGTCGATTGTGCCATCTGAGTCACAGGTAATATCAAGTAGCACTGCACGGCGATCTGGCATAGTTTCTAAGCCAGAAAGCGGTAATACTGGAAACACTTGATCAATACCCCATGCATCTGGCAGCGATTGAAACAGCGAAAAATTAACAAAGAATTTATCCGCTAATCGCTCGTTTAACTCGTCCATAATTGGCCGATGAAAACGGTTTTTGCCATCCATCAACTGCTGTAGCTCGTAGTTAATACGCAGTGTAATTTGCTCTGCCCATGCGCGTTGCTCTAGGCTTAAAAGCCCCATTGCAAACTGGCTGTGTACTTCAGCTAGATCGTTAATGCAATCGTGATAAATCTCAATTAACGCTCTGTCATCAACACGGTTATTAAGCTGTAACCATGAACGCCACATGTTTTGTAAAAGTAGTGGTGCATCGCTCTCAAGTGCTGGCAGTTCTTCTACCTGATACGATTCAGTGCCAATCACATTGGTAATAAGTACCGCGTGATGCGCTGTTAACGCACGGCCTGACTCTGAAATAATCATCGGCATTGGCTGCTCATATTGCTTACACATGTCACCAATGGTGTAGACGATGTTATTCGCATATTCCGCAAGCGAGTAATTCATAGAATTGCTTGATTGGCTGCGCGTGCCGTCGTAATCAATGGCTAAACCACCACCCACATCCATACAGGCTAAATTTGCACCTAAACGGCGCAATTCACAGTAAAAACGTGCGGCTTCACTGACACCTGTGCGCACATCGCGAATGTTTGCCATTTGTGAACCTAAGTGAAAGTGAACGAGTTGTAGTGCGCTTTCCATTTTGTGCGATTTAAGCTCAGCTAATACGCTTAATACTTGCGATGCTGACAAACCAAACTTTGATTTTTCACCACCGCTTGCTTGCCACTTGCCTTTACCTTGCGATGCTAAACGTACGCGCACACCCAAGCGTGGGCTTACGCCAAGTTTGCGTGCTTCTTCAAGCACCATTTCAAGTTCAGAACGTTTCTCAAGCACAATATTAACTTTGTGACCAAGCTTTTCGCCGATAAGTGCTAAGCGAATGTATTCACGGTCTTTATAACCGTTACACACAATCACAGAGCTGACTTTTTGTGCCATCGCAAGTACTGCAAGCAGCTCAGCTTTACTGCCAGCTTCTAAACCTAATTGCTTTACCGATTGGCTAGCTTGGCTTGCTAAAATTTCTTCCACCACTTCGCGTTGTTGGTTTACTTTGATTGGATAAACCAGCAAGTAGTTGTTGCTGTAATCATAGCTTTCAATAGCCGCGTTAAACGCATTGCATAAGCTATGTACGCGGTGGTGTAAAATTTGCGGAAATCGCACAAGCGCTGGTAACGATAACCCTTGCTGTTGAATTTGTTCGGCAATTTTAGACAAACTTACTGCATGCGTTGGCTTCGCCATATTTGGTGACACAGTAATTTCGCCTTGGTCATTAATGCCATAATAACCTTGGCTCCAATGCGGTACATTGTAGCTTGCACGAACATGTTCAATTGCAGTGGTTTCTTTCATTTCTACCCTTAAAAAATAAATCGACCATAAGACCAAAAAGTGCGCGCATTTAAAGGGAATAGAGGGGGTAAGTCCAACACAATATTTTTGTCGTATCGACAATTATTATGTTGTGAAAAAGCGCATTAAAATAATTTATTTTTAGCGAGTTACAGGCTATAAACAAAGGCAAATTGGTGACCCAGAATTGCGGTTGACTGGTTATACTCGGAACGACTAAATGCGTGAACTAGCGCACATCAGTAATTTAAAAAATCTGCGACCATTCAAAATTTAGCGACATGTTAAGTGCCGAGCAAAATCACTCCATGTTTTTAAGGTGGGTATTATTATAATTACCGCGATTTATTTCTTTTAAGCCTCTGCTTAAATTTTAAAAGCAACAAAAAGCCTGTGTATCCCACGGGCTTTTTTTTACTTGCTTTATGCCTCTAAACTTAATGTTCAAATGTCTGATAATGTCGTTTTAATGTATTAAATGACATTTTTAACGGGGTATGATGAGCGCGTGGAGGAACACACATGACGATTAAACAAGTTTACTTTATTGCAAATGGATTTCAGGCGCTCGACTTATTTGGCCCGCTTGAAGCCTTTATGGAAACCAATAGTTTTAAACGCGGTGCTTACGATTGCAAGTTATTAGGCATAAATGGTGAGGACGTACACACTGCATATAATCAAAAAGTGAGCGTTGATTTTACGCTAGAAGATGACTTTGAACTGCACGATTTGATTATTTGTGGAGGCACAGGCATGCGCACACTGGCGCTTAGTCAAATTGAATTTGTAGCGCTTAAAAAAATAGCGTTAAAAGCAAAGCGCGTATTTAGCATTTGCACCGGTGCTTTTATTTTGGCCCAACTTTTTCAAGATAAAGCGTTAACGCTTACAACCCATTGGCGTCATGCAGCTAGTTTAGCCAAGCAACATCCCAATAAAATTGTTACACCAGAGCCACTCTTTATTCGCGACCACACTATTTGGTCATCAGCTGGCGTGCTATCGGGTGTGGATCTTGCCCTTGCGATTATTCGTGAAGATTACGGCAACAGCATGGCGGCAAAAGTCGCGAAAGATTTGGTGGTATATTTACAGCGTGCAGGGTCACAGCAGCAATATTCTGATGTGCTTGCACTGCAATCGGGCGACAGTTTAAAGCTTTCGCCACTTATTGACTGGCTAGCAACACAGCTCAATAATGCAATTTCAGTTTCGCGCATGGCAGAGTATTGCAGTTTAAGCGAAAGGCAGCTTACGCGACTGTTTAAGTTGCACCTTAATTGCACGCCGAGTCATTATTTCCGTATGTTAAAACTCAACCACGCACGGGACTTGTTATCTCAAGAAAACAGCAATTTACAACTTATTTCTATCAAGCTGGGGTTTAATAATTACGATAGTTTTCGCCGCGCCTTTACCAAACAGTTTGGTGTGTCACCTTCCCATTATTCAAATGGCACACGCCATTCTGCGTTAATTAGCAATAACACCTTTGCTCAAGACACAGTGCAGCAAGGAGAGGGAGAATGAGAGTACAACTGATTTTAGCCATGCTGGTTGTTGCATCGTTTAATTTAAACGCAGCCAATTTAACAGAAAAGCAGCAGAAACTGTGGTTAGAAGATATCGACTTTTATCAAAATGAAGTTAAAACAAAGCATATCAATCCATTTCATACCTTGTCAGAAGTTGAATTTGATCAATATATTAACGATTTAAAAAATGATTTAGCAATACTCAGTGAAGTCGAAGTAGAAACACGCCTTATGGCAATAACCGGTGCTTTGGGGGACGGTCATAGTAACTACTTTATGATGTCTGGGCCGCATCAGCATTTTCCGCTTCGCTATAAATTTTTTGACAATACTTTACGTGTAGTAGATACAACAAACGCTTATCGTTCGCTTCGAGGCACAGAGTTAAAAACCATAAATGGTAAAAGTGTAAGTGAGCTATTTAAGATTGTTTCACCGCTGTTACCCGGTGTAGATAACCAATTTAGTGCAAAAACGAGTTTTGAATATTACCTAACACTACACAAGTTGTTGCTGGGATTAAATATTGTAAATGAGGATGAGCCAGCTAAATTTGAGTTTTGGCATAAAGGCAAAGTGATTGAAAAAGAAATTCTACCTGTTTCAATGGGGGAGTTTGGCAAATTAAGTTCAGTGTATCCGCAAACAATACCAAAGTTAAGAAATACCGATATTGCGATGCCAGGCATTAGATTAAGTTATTTTAACAAAAAGAACATCGCCTATTTTGCGTTTAATTCATATCCAAAATTTGAACAAGTTGTTGGTAATTGCAAGGCATTACAAACAGAGCTTAAAAGTGCACAATCGCGGTATTTAGTGATTGATTTTAGAGGTAATGGCGGTGGTAATTTTTATACGGGCCTGGCATTTTCATCGTGCTTATTACCCCTTGACCAATTTGATTGGCAACACGGGGTTTATGTACTAACCGATGGTCAAACATTTTCAGCTGCCATGAGTAATACGGTGCAATATCAGCAGATTTTAAATGCAAAAATTGTTGGTGTGCCAACTGGGGGCGACCCCAATCATTATGCAGAAAGTTACCGTTTCACTTTACCTAACTCAAAACGAAAGCTGAGTTTATCAAAGCGCTATTATGCTTTTCTAAAAGAGCCAACAGATGCTATCTATCCCGATATTCAAATAACACCAACTTGGCAAGACTATCAAAACGGTAAAGACACTGTGTTGCTCGAAGTGCTTAAGTTAATTAATCAACATAAGGGGCAATAATGTTAAAACTTAAACCAAACTGCGAGTGTTGTAACAAAGCGCTTTTGCCAACATCAACCGATGCAATGATCTGCAGTTATGAGTGCACGTTTTGTAAAACATGTGTTGAAAAGGTACTTTTAAACGTATGCCCTAATTGCGGCGGGAATTTTAAACCAAGGTTAGCGGATGAAAAAAAAGAAAAACTCGAACCTGATTAGTTGAGACTAAACGGGCTAACGTGTTAACTAGGCATATTGAAAGGGGAGGAGCGGTTTATCTATTGTGCGTACCAGATAAACCACAACTTAGTATTTAAGGGTGACCTAAGTGATTACGAATAGACGTTCTGAATGTTCTTGCGTGGCTTAATCCAGAGCGACTTGTTTCCGAAACATCTTTCTTCTCGGCATTAAGAAAGGTACACATATTAATATTTACTTTTGATGTTTTTTCACGACATTCAACAACGGTATAAAGATGCCCGTTATGCGTAATATTCGCAATTGCATTCCATTGTTCGACAGCTGTTTGAATTGACAAGCCTCTTTGACCAATTAATGATAACAATTGATTGTTTGTGTCATTAACATGATCGTTAATTGCTTGTGTGATTGTGCCGTTTCCCCTTACGGCTCTGATTCTAGCGAGCAAATCAGAGTCGTTGTAAGTCATTGCTCGAGCACCTAATTTTAAAATACCATTGCTGTTATTTGTGCCTGTGCCGATAAAAGAAGAAAAGCCCTTGAAGTTTGCACCCAAAGCATCTTTTGCCCAGCCACTTCCGCCGCCACCTAATCGGTTTGATTGAGTGAGCGCAACATTTATGAATGCTAGAAACAGTGATAAACGCAAACCTTCAATTTGTATTTGAGGAATATTGCGGTGGTGCCAAAGTGCAGCGCCTGCTGCGAACAATTCCTGTTGGGCAGTAACTGCGGCCTCAGCAAGAGCAATAACAATTCTCTGTTTTCTTCTGTCGCCCACTAGCATCTTAATGCAATTCTCTCGGCGATTGGCATTGTTACTTAGCAAACGGTGCACACCAATCCCCACTGTGGTTTGCAGACTTCCACCAATACTGCTAGGACGAAATTTTCCCCAGCGATTTTCTGTGGTGCGGTTACCCCCATAATTAAAGGTGTTTTGTCCTGTTCTAACCCCTCGAGGTCCCAATGCTTTCCACACTGAGTTGCGTAATCGCAGTAAGTTCAAATCATCAATACGGTGAGGTTTAGAAACAAGTTCAGCGGGACTTGATTTGCCAAAATTATCAGAATCTTCAGGTGTAATATATACACCTCTGAAGTTTGCAAAACTTCGCGAACGTACCAAGGGTGTACGCTTAAATACATCATGAAAATTGGCAGCTTGAATAATATCTTCATTGTTCCATCGAGATGAAACACTACCAACGCCTTCAACTTCAATTCCTATCAAAGGGTGGCCGGCAAGTGGTGCCGCTTCGCTATCTATCGGCATACAAATATCCTTTTTCTTGCTTTGAACAGTAAATAATTAAGTTTTTATTATGGGAACAAAAATGCTACCACAGAGATAAATGGCTGCAAAAGTGTTTGTTATACAAATAAATCATAATCAAACTTTATATATTGCTAGTTTGTGTATGGGCGTAATAACATTTACTTAGCATCGTTAAAGCCAAATGATATTGGAAATATATTAAGGAAATTAGATTGGTATTTAAAAAGGCATAAAAACAAAAAAGCCCGTGCAATGCACAGGCTTTTTATATTTGGTGGAGCTGGGGGGATTTGAACCCCCGTCCGAAAAGCGTCGACCTTCGGTCCTACATGTTTAGTATCGTCTTTTGGTTAACCTTTAAATCTCGGACGAACACGATAAGTAAAGGCGAGGCCGCTTCAATTTAGCCCTTCAACCCCGGCCAGGGTTTCCGTAGCGATCTTGTGTAGGGTGACACTTCGAATCTCAGTCCACAAGCATACTTGAGTGAAGTGCTAGCGGGAATTAAGCCGCTAGAGCGTAAGAATCGTCGTTTGCGATTACTTTAAATACGGCTTTTTTACGAGGCCAGCCGCACCTCGACATGCACCTTAGGCTTCATGAATCCCGTCGAATCCTAATCAGCCCCTGAATTTGTTTCATCTGAATCATACTCAGTTGCGAGGATTATAACGCTTAGTTTTTACGTTAAACAAGAAAAAACCACAATTAAGTGGTTTTTAGGTGGCTATATGCTGAGTTTTTAATCGTTTCCTTCAATTTCTGGCATTGGCCAGCCGCCTAAGGCTTGCCATTTATTCACAATATAGCAGTAAAGTTCGGCAGTGCGCTCGGTATCGTAAAGTGCGCTATGTGCTTGGCTGTTATCGAAGTCGATGCCGGCGGCACGGCAAGCTTTTGCCAGAACGGTTTGTCCAACGGCAAGACCTGCAAGCGTCGTTGTATCAAAACTTACGAAAGGGTGAAATGGTGTGCGCTTGATGTTATTGCGTTCAATGGCTGCATTTAAAAAGCCATGATCAAATGCAGCGTTATGAGCGACTACCACGCTGCGCTGACATCCTGCTGCTTTTTGTGCTTTGCGAACAGCTTTACAGATTTCTTTTATCGCTTCGACTTCTTTTACCGCGCCTCGCAGAGGGGAAAAGGGGTCGATGCCATTAAACTCGATGGCTGATTGCTCAATGTTGGCACCTTCAAATGGTTCAACGTGAAAGTGAAGTGTTTTGTCGATACTGAGTTCGCCTGAATCGTCCATTTTTAAAAGACTAACTGCAATTTCTAATAATGCATCGGTTTTATTATTAAAGCCTGCTGTCTCGACGTCGATAACTACAGGAAAGAAACCGCGAAAACGCTTGGCAAATAACGTGGTTGGTGCTTCAGCTTGAGACATATACTTACTTTCAGTGCTTAATAAGGCCGCGTATTATGGCAAAATTAGGTGGATACTGACCAGTAAAATTTTATGCACAGGTAGCTTATTTAGGTATATTTTTTGCTTAACTTTATTGTTTGTTGCAAGTTGCAGCAGTTGTTACGTTTAACCTTACGTTTATCGAATTTAGGAGACCTAAGTGCAATTAAATAAAGTAGTTCAGTACTTATGTGTTGGTCTTTCTTTGAGTGCTGTTTTTTCTTCACATGCTGCGCTTCGCAGTTATGGTGCAGTTGAAAGTAATGCGAAGTGGAATACGCCAGAAAGCTCACGTTTGAATTGTCAGCTTGAGCACGATATTCCACGTTTTGGTAAAGCTCGATTTCAATCTGCAGCAAGTAAAGATAAACAGCTTCATTTTACTCTTGATATGCTAATAAAGCCTGAAGGTTATGATATTGCTGATGTGTTATCGGTACCGCCAATTTGGAAAGCAGGTAATCGAGCGCGCAGTTTATTTGATGCTAATTTGCTTAAGCAATTTGATACTGAACTCGACTCTAAAGCATCGTGGTTATTGTTAACTGAACTTGAAAAAGGCAATGTGCCAACGTTTTATTACCAAGACTGGCATAACAACCAAGACAAAATTAAAGTTGAGTTATCTTCGGTTAATTTTCGCAATCAATATTTAAACTTTTTAGAATGTCGGGATGCGTTATTGCCATTTAGCTTTGATGATATTGCGTATACTGTGATGCGATATGAATCTAACAGCAGTGAACTTACGCGAGATTCAAAAAAACGATTAGAAAAAATTGGCTTATATTTAGAAAACGATCCAACCATTGACTCGGTGGTTATCACTGCTTATACCGATTCTTATGGTGGCCGTTATATAAACCAACAATTGTCAGAAAAACGTGCTGAAGCCATTAAAGCGTACATGACAGAAAAAGGCATTGCAGCTGAAAAAATTATGACGCAAGGTTTTGGTGAAAGACGACATGTAGCGACTAATAATACAATTATCGGTCGCGGTAAGAACCGTCGCGTAGTGATTCAGATAGAAAAGGTTTAAAAATTACAGGTCACTTCATTATGGCTGTATGATCTAAAGGATGACGGTGTTATTCCGTCATCATAATACTCAGCTCACACCAGCTTTCTTGCTGGTAAAACCCTATCTTTACTCGCTTGCCTGATACTGTGTAGAAATAAGTATAACGACCGATGTCTTCAGTAACGGTGTTTGGTTCGCCGAGTTGTTCACGATAAAATTGCATGACGGATTCTAAATCTTGCTTAACAAAACCATTGATGATCATCGGGTAATCATCTTCAAGGGCCATACGCACTTGAAAGTCATTAGGAAGTGGAACATCATCAATATTGGCGTGCGCCATATAGCTTAAGCTGATTAGAACGCTAAATACAACACTGCAACATAACTGCTTCATTTAATCACTCCTGATCACCCTTTAGGGTTAACCTTCTAATAATGTTAAGGATAGCCTAACAAAGTCTGACGATGTAACAATGCCAAGTAATTGATTCTCGTCATCGACAATTGGCAAACATCCGTGACGATTGTTTAAGAAAAAACGTGCGGCGTCTGTTAAAGGCATCGTTTGGTTAGCAAACACTACGTCTTTATCAACCAATTCAGAAACGGGCACTTGTTTTTCCCTTCTTTGTAACGCATTTACACCGTATTTGTCTAGTAAATACATAGTTTTAGCTAGAACACTTTTTTGTGTAACCATGCCATAAAAGCAGCCATTTTCGAGCACCGGAATGTGTCGAACATTATGATCTTTCATCATCTGATGAAGGTCTAGCATGGAGTTATCAAGGTCTATTGAAAGTACATTTCGCGTCATTAAATCGGCAATTGTTTTTGTCATGGTTTTCAACTTTTAGGGTTATTATTTTAATAGTTTAGCCTGTATCTCATATCTCGCTTTGCGCTAGGGCAATGAATGTATCATTTATTGTTGTTTTTAGTGCAATAGCTATTTTGTGCGGTCAAATTTTAACCACACAAGGTTTTTAAAAGCTTAATAAACTCATACCATTTTATCATTTTCAACTTTTAAGTAATTGAAAATAAACAACTAGTAAATAAAGTGTTAGTTTGCCCCTATATTTAAAACAAAAGTTAATATATTGTATACAGTATATTGAATCCATGTATTATTGGTTCAGTATATCGTTTAGCAACGAATTTCGATTTAGCTTTAATCGAACATTATGACAACAACAACTGGAAAATTAACAATGAAACTTACTAAATTGGCGTTAGTAATTGCCACATTAAGTTACGGGACAAGTGCACTGGCAAACAGTGCGCCAACCTCGGAAAATCAGCCTAAGGTTCATCATCATGGTGTTGAGTTTGACCGCCAAGACAATGCGCCTACAGCGGTGACATCGCAACACGCAAATTTACCTTTCGACCATGCTAAAAATGATTTACATACTTTGCATATCGAAGATATGCAACAAACGTTCGCAGCGACATCATGTAATGTTAATGCACTGGCAACATCTAACTCAACGCAACTAATTAATGAAATAAAATCGCAAGGTGCTAGCTGCGTAAATGAGTTATTTGGTGCAACAAGTGATATTCAAAAGGCAGCATATGATTCAAATAACATGTATGCAGTCGCTAATCATGTAAAAGGGCTTTCGCAAAGCTATCAAGGCGGTGGTGATAACGATATTGAAGCGTTATTTCTATATTTGCGCGCAGGTTACTATGTTGAATTTTACAACGATCAAGTTACCTTTGCTTCTTGGGTAAAGCCTGCGGTTAAAGGCGCGATTGATGCCTTTGTAAATAACAGTCATTTTTATGATGATAACGACGCGCACGGTAAGACGCTTTCAGAAGTACTAATCACAATGGATAGCTCTGAGCAGCAAGATGTGTATCTGCCGGTAGTGGTTGAGTGGTTAAACCGCTGGAACGAAAGTTATGCAGCCAAATGGAATATGCGCAGTGCAGTTAATGGTGTGTTTACTATTTTATTCCGTGGCCAATGGAATACTGAATTCAAAAACAAAATTGGATCAGCTAATGATTTAGTGAGTGCATTAGCTAAGTTTACAACTAGCACTTATATGATTGACTCAGACGCTGAATACATGATCGCCAATGCGGCACGTGAATTAGGTCGTTTAAAGCAATATCCAGGCACAATTCAAACAAGTGTTGATGCGGCGTTAAATCGCATTTTCTCTGATTACCAAATGTATGGATATGGTGACTCAGTATGGTTAGGTGCGGCAGATACTGCGGGTTACCACGGCAGCTGTGATACGTATAATATTTGTGGTTTTGAACAGCAGCTAGAATCACAAGTGCTGTCACAAACATATACATGTAGTAGTACGATTAAGATTCGTTCTCAAAATATGACTAGCGCGCAGCATCAAGCAGCATGTAGCAAAATGGGTTACGAAGAAACGTATTTCCACGGTCAATTACAAACTAACAATACGCCAGTAGCAGACGATGTGAATAGCCAGTTACAGGTCAATATCTTCGATTCAAGTAATGACTACAGCAAATATGCAGGTGTGATTTTTGGTATTGATACCAACAATGGTGGTATGTACTTAGAAGGTAATCCATCTACTCCAGGTAATATTCCAAACTTTGTCGCGTATGAAGCAAGTTATGCAAACCCAGATCACTTTGTATGGAATTTAGAGCATGAATACGTGCACTATTTAGATGGGCGTTTTGATCTTTATGGTGGTTTTAACGCACCAACAGAAGCTATTGTTTGGTGGAGTGAAGGTGTAGCAGAATACATTGCTAATGAAAATGACAATCAAGCAGCTATCGATACCATCAAAGATGGTTCAACATACAGCTTAGGCACAGTGTTTGAAACCACTTATGCTGGTTTTGACCAAGACCGTATTTATCGTTGGGGTTACTTAGCTGTTCGCTTTATGTTTGAGCGCCATCGTGACGAATTAAACTTGATGTTAGCGTCAACTCGTTCGGGCGATTGGGCGGGCTACAAGGCACGTATTAATACTTGGGCTGCTAATTACGCTAACGAATTTACCCAATGGACACAAGAGCTTGCTAGTGGTGGTGATACTAATCCGCCAGCAAATACAGCACCTGTTGCTGTTATCAATGGCCCTTACAGTGGTGAAGTAGGTACGCTAATCGCCTTCTCAAGTAATGGCTCAAATGATAAAGAGTCTAATATTGCTTCTTACAGCTGGAACTTTGGTGATGGCACCACAAGTTCAGAAGCAAATCCTACGCACAGTTATACAACTGCAGGTGAATATGCGGTTACCTTAACTGTAACCGATCCAGAAGGCCTAAGCTCAAGCGAGGCAACTACTGCAACGGTAACAGGTAGCGAGCCGCCAGTGGGTAATGAGTTACAAAACGGTGTAGCACAGCAAGTGACTGGTAACACAGGTGATGAAAAACGCTTTGTTGTGAATGTACCAGCAAATGCAAGTGATCTTGAAATTACCCTAAACGGTGGTTCTGGTGATGGCGATCTTTACGTTAAGTTTGGTGACGCACCTACTCTAACTAGCTATGACTGTCGCCCGTATGTTGGTGGAAACAGTGAGCGTTGTACTATTGAACAGCCTCAAGCAGGTACTTATCACGTAATGGTTTATGGTTACGCTAATTTCGACACGCAAGTCAAAGCTAACTATACCGTACAAACTGGTGGCGGATTCAATGTGCCGAATGCGTGTGCAACAGAAGGACCTAGTGGTGGCGGTCGCCTATATGATGGTGATGTAATGTGTCTTGCAGAGCAAGAGCCAATTTGGTTAAGCATTGCTGATGTGAGTGGCGCAACAAGTGTAGCAATTACAACATCAAATGGCTCAGGCGATATTAATCTTGAATACCGTAATGGTGGCTGGCCAAGTGCTGGTAATGTGGATGCGTCTTCACAAAATGTGGGCAATGGTGAATGTATCTATATTACTAATCAAAGCGAGTACTGGGGCTATGTAAAAGTGTCAGGTACAGCAAATGGCGCTTCGATTGTTGTGGATTTCAATACACCAGGTTGTCGTTAATTTCTTAGGAAGTTGATGAATACCTAATTAAGATACTATTATGTGTTAAAAGAATTAGTTAGGTAACAAACAATAGCCGCACCTCCTAGCAAGGTGCGGCTATTTTTATTAGCGTTTATTGCGCTTTAAATCACGAATAATAAAACGGTTTGGGTGAAGCATTTCACTGATATGTGTTGGTACGGGTAATGGCTCATCACAGAGTTCAGCCACTAACATTTCCGCCGCAAGAGGCGCGGTACATAAACCACGGGCACCTAAACCAGAAAATACATAAATGCTGTGGTATGGATTTTCAGTGTCACCAAAATCATACTGCTGACCTTTTCTTAGCGGCGCAAAATTATTTATAAGTGTTTCCTCACAAACAGCTTCACCCACAATCGGCTGATGATCTGGCGTTGTACAGCGAATGGCAGCTTTTGCATCGAGCATTGAATCAGCAGTAATACCTAATTGCTCAGGGTAAAATGAGGTCAGCTGGTTAAGGTTTATGTGGTTATCCTCTTCACTAATTTTACGACAGAGCGTGTTTTTTTCAAAGGTTGCGCCCATGCAATGTGTGTTATCCAGCTGCGGTGTAAAATACCCTTTATGACACAACACAGTATTAAGCTGTTGCGATAAATTATTTGCAGCGACGCGCGTCACTTGCCCACGAACAGGCTTAAATGGTAATGCTTGCATTTGCGAAAAACGCGCTGTCAACTCGCCGCAGGTGATAATTACATGGCTAAATTCGCCCAGTGAATTCTGATTTTCATCATGTAATTGATAACCGGTATGTGTTTCTACAATGTCACATACTTCACTATTAAAATGCACTTTATGTTTAGTTTTGCTTTGACTTGCAGCGAAAAGTGCATGAACCAATGCCGGAGGATTAACCCAACCTGCCGGTTCAATAAATAAACCTGAGTAGTTAGATTCTATCCCCGAGATTTTATTTGCTTCATCAGTGTTTACACCTCGGATAAGCGATGTTGGCCAATTACCTTTTTGGGCAAGGCGGGTTTGAATTTCAACTTTACTGTCAGTTACCCCATGTAACAACACACCGCACCAGTCATGGGGATAGTGGTGTCCCTCATGATGGACTTGCTGGTAGAGCCGTTTTGCATAGTAAAAACTGTGGGCAAAAAATTCACTGCTACTGTTAAAGTCGGCTTGAAGGTTAGGATAAACCGCGCCTTGATGGTTATGGGATGCGCCTTGTGCAAACGTATCGTCTTTACAAAACACCTCGGTAGTTATACCGCGCTT
Source organism: Pseudoalteromonas piratica (assembly GCF_000788395.1). NCBI lineage: Bacteria > Pseudomonadati > Pseudomonadota > Gammaproteobacteria > Alteromonadales > Pseudoalteromonadaceae > Pseudoalteromonas > Pseudoalteromonas piratica. Next base: position 2,815,829 of record NZ_CP009888.1, on the reverse strand, counting down.
TGAAAAACTATAGGCAAGAGTTGCCGATGCAATGCCACCGCCAATAATGGCTACTTTAGTAAGTTGTTGTGGCTCACGTTTATAATACGCAGGCTGGGTGGTATTGTGATTAGCAGTGTCTAAAGTTCCGACAACCATTTCGCGTTTACGGCCGTATCCTTTTACTTTTTTGGTAGTAAAACCTGCATCACTCAGACCTCGGCGCACAAACCCTGCGGCGGTAAAGGTTGCAAATGTACAGTTTTCTCGGCCTAAATTAGCCATGCCATCAAAAAGTGATTGTTGCCACATATCCGGGTTTTTACTTGGCGCAAATCCATCGAGATACCACGCATCAACAATGCCAGATTCACTGTAGCAAAGCTGCGGCAGTGTATCTTGAATATCGCCAAACCATAAATCTAAAATAACGCGCCCTTGCTCAAACTCTAAACGGTGGCAACCTGCCATGGCGACAGGGTATTTTGCGATAAGTTGTTCGCTTAACTCTGTAAGCTCAGGCCAGGCTAAAAGCGCCTGTTGTAATGCTGTTTGTTCTAAAGGGAATTTTTCAAAACTAATAAAGTGAAGTTGTTCAACAGATTTATCGTCATCTTGATTAAAACGCTGCCACGTATTTAAAAAATTAAGGCCAGTGCCAAACCCTGTTTCAGCAATAACAAAGTGCCTTCTCGGGTGATTTTGCCAACGCGCAGCAATATTGTTTTGCTGAAAAAATACGTAATCTGACTCTAATAAGCCGTTATCGTTTGAAAAGTACACATCATCAAAGTCTTGTGCGACCGGTGTGCCTGATTCATTAAACTCAATTTTTGCGTGGCGGATCATAATTATTTAAAACAAACTTAACGTGGCGCTATTGTACGAGATATAAGGGGGCGGTTAAACTTGATTTAGAACAAATTAAGCTTATAAATTTGGCAGTTAAGGTTAAAATACTGTAAATTCGAAACACGTGTACGCTGAGATTAGACCAGTTTTTTGTAAATAACACGTAGAATAGAGCACAATTTACTTTGTAGAAAAGGTTTATCCATGAAAAGAGCCGTAATTACGGGTATCGGTATTGTTTCAAGTATCGGTAATAATCAAGAAGAAGTACTTGAATCATTAAAAGCAGGCCGTTCAGGCATTACATTCAACCAAGAATTTGCAGACCTAAAATTACGTTCAAACGTATGTGGTAGCATTGACCTAGATCCAAAAGAGCACGTAGATCGCAAAGCAATGCGTTTTATGGGTGATGCAGCAGCATATTCATACATTTCAATGCAACAGGCGATTGATGATTCAGGCCTATCGGAAGATCAAGTATCTAACCCGCGTACAGGTATTATTGTTGGTTCAGGCGGTGGTTCATCTAAAAACCAAGTTGAAGCAGCTGATATTCTTCGTGAAAAAGGTGTTAAACGCGTAGGCCCATACATGGTTCCTCGTACTATGGCTTCAACGACATCAGCATGTTTAGCTACACCATTTAAAATTAAAGGTGTTAACTACTCAATCAGCTCGGCGTGTGCAACATCGGCTCACTGTATCGGCCATGCTGTAGAACAAATCCAACTTGGTAAACAAGACGTTGTTTTTGCTGGTGGTGGTGAAGAACTTCACTGGACGCTTGCAATGGAATTTGATGCGATGGGTGCCTTATCAACTAAATATAATGAAACGCCTGAACTTGCTTCACGTACTTACGATGCAAACCGTGATGGTTTTGTTATCTCTGGCGGTGGCGGCATCGTTGTTGTTGAAGAGCTAGAGCACGCATTAGCGCGTGGTGCGAAGATTTACGGTGAGATTGTTGGTTACGGCGCAACATCTGATGGTTACGACATGGTTGCGCCATCGGGTGAGGGTGCTGTTCGTTGTATGCAACAAGCACTTGCAACAGTTGAAGGTGATATTGATTACCTAAACACCCACGGTACATCAACTCCAGTAGGTGATGTTAAAGAGCTTGGCGCAATCCAAGAAGTATTTGGTGGTAAATCACCTGCAATCAGTGCAACAAAAGCGATGACAGGTCACGCTCTTGGTGCTGCGGGTGTTCACGAAGCAATCTACTCAATCTTAATGTTACAAAACAACTTTGTAGCGCCATCTATCAACATCGATGAGTTAGATGAGCAAGCTGCAGGCCTTGATATTGTAACTGATAAGCGTGACTTAGAAATCAACACTGTAATGTCAAACAGCTTTGGTTTTGGCGGTACAAACGCAACGCTAGTAATGCAAAAATACAAAGGCTAATTAACCTTTTTAAAACGCAAATCTAATTGATTGAAAGAAAAGCCACTTAAGTGATTGAGTGGCTTTTTTATTGTCGTTAAAATAGCGCATCTGCTTTGCCTAAATAGGATAATTATGCGCATCCTCGCTGACCAAAATATGCCACTGGTCGAAGAATTCTTTTCAGAGTTTGGTGAAATAACACGTTTTGCTGGCCGAGAGCTCAGCCCTCAGCAACTTGTTGATACTGATATTTTATTGGTACGCTCGATTACCAATGTGAATGAAAACCTACTCACTCATGCAAATAAATTGAAATTTGTTGGCACTGCAACAATTGGCACCGATCACGTTGATCAAACGCTGCTAAAGCAAAAAGGCATCGCGTTTTCCAGCGCTCCTGGTTGTAATGCAACGGCTGTGGCCGAGTATGTAATATCAAGTTTACTGGCGCTTGCTCAAGAGGACGGTTTTAATTTACAAGATAAAACCGTTGGCATTATTGGTGTAGGTAATATTGGCAGTCGCCTTTCGAAAAAAATAGCAGCGTTAGGCTGCAACGTATTACTCTGCGACCCACCTAAGCAAGCTGCCGGTGAACTTGAAGGTGGTGTGTCGTTAGACACCATTATTAACGATGCTGATATTTTAAGTTTTCACGTGCCTTTAGTGAAAGAAGGCGCGCATCAAACAAAGCACCTGTTGAATAAACACAATCTTTCTCAGTTAAAAGATAATGCAATTGTAGTTAATTCGTGTCGTGGTGATGTCATTGATAATCAAGCACTACTTGAATTTATGCAAGCTGGTGGTGGTTTATCATTGGTGTTAGATGTGTGGGAGAATGAGCCAACGATTGAACAAGCGTTATTGCCGTATACACGCATTGGTTCGGTACATATTGCTGGGCACAGTTTAGAGGGTAAAGCGGGTGGTACAGATATGCTTTATCAAGCGGTCTGTCAGCAACTCGGCAAACCAGCGACACATAAAATGGCGAATTTCTTGCCAGAGCCAGAGTTTACAGAGGTAAATTTAGGCAATACTTTTAGCGAAACAAACGTGTGCCAATTAGTACACAGTGTTTATGACGCCCGTCGAGATTTTGGTTTGTTAAAGCAGGGATTAAATAGCGTAGGTTTCGATAGTTTGCGAAAAAACTATCCAGGGCGTCGCGAATTTAGCACTTTAACGGTAAAATGCAGTTCATCTGCAAATGCAAAACGTTTAAGCCAACTCGGCTTTAATGTGATTGAGGAATAACATGTCACAAAAATTCAATGTTGCCGTTTTAGGTGCAACAGGCCTTGTGGGCCGTCAAATTATCGAAACGCTTGAAGAACGTAAATTTCCTATTGATACACTTTACTTATTAGCGTCAGAGCGCAGTGCTGGTGAAGATATTAAATTCACAGGTGAAGACATTGAAGTGATTGATGTTGAAACCTTCGACTTTGCCAATGCGCATATTGCATTATTTTCAGCAGGTGGCAGCGTTTCTGAAAAGTATGCACCAATTGCCGCAGAGGCAGGTTGTGTGGTTATTGATAACACCTCACATTTCCGTAATGACTACGATGTGCCGCTTGTAATCCCTGAAGTAAATCCAGAAGCGTTAAGTGACTTCAGAAATCGCAACATTATTGCTAATCCAAATTGTTCAACCATCCAGATGCTGGTGGCTTTAAAACCAATTTATGATGCCTATGGTATTGAGCGTATAAACGTAAGTACGTACCAGTCTGTTTCAGGTGGTGGTAAAAAAGCAGTGGATGAATTAGCTAAGCAAACTGCTAATTTAATGAATGCACGCCCGCTTGAAAATGATGTATTTCCGAAACAAATTGCGTTCAACGTGATCCCACAAATTGATAGTTTTGAAGATAATGGCTATACCCGCGAAGAAATGAAAATGGTGTGGGAAACCCAAAAGATCTTGGGTGATGGCAGTGTTATGGTCAACCCAACAGCAGTACGTGTACCTGTGTTTTATGGACACGCAGAAGCGATTCATCTAGAAACGCGAATGCCAGTGGATGTTGAGCATGTAAAACAGCTACTCAATGATGCACCTGGCGTTGAATACATTGAAGATGAGCAGGATTATCCAACACCTGTGTCTGATGCAAGCGGCAATGATACGGTATATGTTGGCCGTGTGCGTCAAGATATTAGCCACCCGCATGGATTAAATCTATGGGTTGTTTCTGACAATACGCGAAAAGGTGCTGCCACTAACAGTGTGCAAATTGCTGAATTACTGATTGAGCAATACCTCTAATTGTCAATTCTTTGATGCCAAACAAACAGCATCCATTGTTTGTTTGGCAAACTTCTTAACTTATTGAGTTTTAGCTTAAAGCAAGATTTGAGCTAATGTTCGCCTTCCAAACATTTTGCCACTGCTTATTAATGGATATTCGGTGTTTTCTGGTTTATAGTTTTATGCTGAAAATTATAAAAAGAGTGGCACCCATTTAAGCTTAATTGGCTTAGATAATAATAAATTTGGTGCAAACTTTGCATAAGTTAGATGTTCGAACACCTTTTACGAGCAGATGAGCTTTCAAAGTTAATATTAAAGGAAACCCATGCGCAGCTTCTTTTCTTCTAAAGCGATTTTATTACTGTTGGCAGTCTTGCTAAGTGCATTGAGCTTATCATTTGATCTATATGCAGATAATACACGGATCCGTGGACCGAAAAATGTTGATGTGGGTGAGCAAGGTAAACGCTATGGGCCAGTCCGCGACACAGACACTCTTTGGCGCATTGCAACCAAACTAAGGCCTGATGATTCCGTCACTATTTACCAAGTGATGCAGGCAATTTTCCAAAAAAATCCCGACTCTTTCCTAGATAATAATATTAACCATTTACGCACAGGCTCATATTTGCGCATGCCATCAATGCGTGAAATTCGAAGTATTAATCCTGGTTTTGCCCAAGAACGTTCAGAACTTGACGATAAGTTGTGGGACAAGAAAGTTAAAGGCGAGATGAGTCAAGCTGAGATTGATGTTGTTGCTAAACAAGCAGAGCAAGCAAAAAAACAAGATGTAATTGTTGCTAAAAAAGAACTCAGCGAAGAAATTAAACAAGCGAAACAAGCACAAACAGAAAAATTAGAGCAGCTAAAAGATGAATTTAAGTCGTCTGTAAATAATGTTGAAGCGATCCTCACTGAAAATGAAAATTTAAAGAATCAGGTATCTAGTTTATCTAACGAGTTGGAGTTAATTCGCGGGCAATTAGACAGTGACAGACAGACTTTAAATGAGCTTAAAGCCTTGCTTGCTGACCAACATCGTATTTTGGCTGAGCAAGAAGCAAAAGCAAAAGCGGATGCAGAGTCATTTAGCCTACAGGACCTAACCAACAACCCGCTTTTACTGGTTTTACTTGCATTAATTCCAGGGTTTTTAATCGTTGGCGGAGCAATTTATTGGTTTAAGTCTCGCGCAACAAAACCTGAACCTGAAGAACCTATTTTTGATACACCGTCAGCAACGATCCCTGACCCGATTGTGAATGATAATTTAACGGATGACCTTACGGGTGATCTGGATGACGCTCTGTCAGATGGTCTGGATGAACCTTTAGATGATGAGCTTACCGCGACATTAGACGATCCCTTTGATGATGCGTTAGAACAGAACTTTGATGACGCGCTTGATGACGACATTGTTGCACTCGATGATAGCCTCGATGACGCATTGGATGCGCCTGATGATTTATTGTATGAAGATGAAGAACCTGCACTAGAAAATACGAATTCGTTACTTGATCAAGACGAACTCGATGGCCTGCTTGGCGATGCACTAGATGAAGATGGTAGTGATGATTTAGTTCCTGAGATGGAAAGTGAGCCTGCTGATGATGGTTTACTTGATGCCGATGACATCGATGCAATTTTAGCGCAGGATTTTGACTCGCCGATTGATAATGATGGTGAAAGTGATGACATTGCAATCGATGATATTATTTCAAATGAAAGTGAAATAGAGCTCGATATACCAGAAGAATTTGAACCTTCTAGTGAAGACAGTGCCGATGTTGCAGATGTTGATGCAATTATGGATGAGCTAAGCAACGATGATGCTGACCCTAGTCAAAATGTAAACGATAATAATTTATCAGATGATCTCGAAGAGGAAGAAAAGGAACCTGAGATTCAACTGGATATGGATGATATTGATGCGATGATTGATGAAGTTGAATCAGATGATATTGATTTAACTGACTTAGATGCATTATTAGAAGAAGCTAACTCTGATGCAGAACGATTGGCTGCTCAACAGGCTGCAGCAGAGGCATTTGCTAATACCGACACATCAGAACAAGACCTAGATGTGCCTCTAGAAACAACTGAAAACATTGATGGTTCTGAAGTTTCTGAAACGTTAGAGGCGAATGATGAACTAGATGATATAGATACATTACTTGATGAAGCGTCTGAAGCCTCAGACGATGACGTAGATCTAGATGATTTGCTTGATGAATCAGCGGACTTATCAGAACTACCAGCTGATGAAACGGCTGAAGATACAAGCCTAGAGGATTCAATCGACGATTCACTGCTGGATGAAGTAGAGCCTCAAAGTGAAGCGGCTATAGATGATGAATTGCTTGCAGCACTTGATGAAGAAGCTCCGAGTGAAGCAACAGAAGAATCTGAACTTGCAGATGATGAAGTGATTGACGATGCAAGCCTTGAGCATTCAATCGACGATTCACTGCTAGACGAAATAGAACCTCAAAGTGAAGCGGCTATCGATGATGAATTGCTTGCAGCACTTGATGAAGAGCTGGTTGATGTAACTGACGAATCTGAACTTTCAGTTGATGAAGTGATTGACGATGAAAGCCTTGAGCATTCAATCGACGATTCACTGCTAGACGAAGTAAAGCCTCAAAGTAAATCGGCTATCGATGATGAATTGCTTGCAGCACTTGATGAAGAACCCACAAGTGAAGTAACTGACGAATCTGAACTTGCAGTTGATGAAGTGATTGACGATGCAAGCCTTGAGCATTCAATCGACGATTCACTTCTGGACGAGTTAGAACCTCAAAGTGAAGCGGCTATCGATGATGAATTGCTTGCAGCACTTGATGAAGAACCCACAAGTGAAGTAACTGACGAATCTGAACTTGCAGTTGATGAAGTGATTGACGATGCAAGCCTTGAGCATTCAATCGATGATTCACTGCCTGACGAAGTAGAACCTCAAAGTGAAGCTGCTATCGATGATGAGCTGCTCGAAGCACTTGATGAAGAGCTGGTTGATGTAACTGACGAATTTGAACAACCAGTTGATGAAGCGATTGAAGAAACAAGTCATGAACATTCAATCGATAATGATTCGCTGCTAGACGAAGTAGAGCCTCAAAATGAAGAAGCTATCGAAGATGAGTTACTTGAATCTGAACTTGATAGCGCTTTAGTTGATATTCACTCTACTGAGAGCAAAGAACTTGCATCAGAGAGTATTGAAAATGAAGATATTAATGATCAATTAATTGATGATATCGCATTACCAGAAGACATTGCTCATAACGATACACTCGAAAGTGATTTTGATGATCAACTAATATCGGAGGAAAGTGTCGATTTTGGTGATGACCCTCTAGCGATTGATGTTGATTTAGCGGCAGATGATGAACCGTTATTAGATAAATTTGATAATGATGAGCAGCATAGAGCAGATACTCCTAGTCAAACTTTAGACGAGTATCCTGAGCTCGAGCTTGATGAAGCACTTGAACAAATTGATGCACCTGCTTTTAATGCAGAGGAACCGCTTCCTGAAATTGAGAAAGCACAAGAAATTAATGAAGAAGTTATCACAACAGAAGATCTTTCTACGGCCGAACAAGATGATTTTCTAGATGATGATATAATCAGCAGCGATTTAGACAACAGTAATGACTTGTTAATTAATGAACTTGAAAGTACAGACTTTGACAGTTTATTGAATGAGTTAGCTGAACCTGAGCCAATAAGTCCTGAATCGCAAAAAGATTTTGAACTTGATTTTGATTCTCTGCTCAGTGAACAAACCGACGCAGAGCCTTTCGAAGTAGAAGAAATCGATACTGCAGAATCAGACTATTTAGATATCGATGATTTACTTGAAGAAAGTGATGAGGCTGATGCAGATGTAGAACCTTATCAAAATGCTGATATGGATGTTGGTCTCGGGGATTTTGAAGATTTATTGGCAGGTGAAGACTCGCTGGATGTTGATATGGAAAGCCAAGGTTTTTCCGCGAAGCTTGACCTAGCTCGTGCTTATCTAGAAATTAATGATTCGGAAAGTGCTTTGAAAGTGATCGATGAAGTAATAAGCAACGGCCCACCAGAAGTGCAAGACGAAGCACAAGCATTAAAACAACAATTATCCTAAGCAATTTCTAAAAAGCCCGCATAGCGGGCTTTTTTGTGCTTGGTATCACGTCAACCTCTCGGTATACTTAGGGTTTTTAAAATTCATGGAATAGTGTTCATGCGAGTCGCGCTTGGCGTAGAATATGATGGTTCTCAATACTCAGGTTGGCAGCGTCAACAGCACGTAAACAGTGTACAAGAAGAACTCGAAAATGCGCTTACTAAAATCTGCAATGAAAAAATAGAAGTGACTTGTGCTGGTCGAACTGACGCTGGTGTTCATGGTACGGGTCAAGTCGTTCACTTCGACACAACCGCGGATAGAGCAATGGTGGCATTTACGCTTGGTGTAAATGCTAATTTGCCAGATGGTATCGCCATTCGTTGGGCTAAAGAAGTGAGCCAAGAGTTCCATGCTCGTTATAGTGCAACCGCCAGACGCTATCGCTACATTATTTATAATAGCACTTACCGACCGGGGATTTTACGAGCTGGTTTAAGCCATTATCATCATCCATTGGATGTTGTAAGAATGCAGCAAGCAGCACCATACCTACTCGGAGAACAAGATTTCACCTCTGTTCGCGCCGTTCATTGTCAATCAAAAACACCGTTTAGAAATGTAATACATCTCAATGTAGAGCGTTATAATGACTTTATTGTGATTGATATAAAAGCGAATGCCTTTGTTCACCATATGGTGCGTAATATCGCTGGATGTTTAATTGATATTGGCCAGGGCAAGTATGAGCCCGAGTGGATGCAGCAAGTATTAGCTTTGAAAGATCGTACCCAAGCGTCGGCAACGGCCAAGCCTGGGGGCTTATATTTAGTTGAGGTTGATTACCCTGACCATTTTGAGATCCCTAAAACAACGCCTGGGCCGCTATTTTTACCAAATAGCTTATAAATAACCGAACAAACAACACAATTTAGCGACATATTAGACCAGTTTTTTATACCTTAGTCGCACGATTAGTGTTTTAATTGCAAAAATTTTCTGCGCCGTTTAATGCAGATATAGCAGTGAGAGAGATTTAAATGAGCTGGTTAGAAAAAATCTTACCAAAGACGACCAAGTCTTCAGGTCGTAAAGAAATTCCTGAAGGTGTTTGGGCTAAGTGTGGTGATTGTGACACGATTGTTTACAAAGCAGAACTCGAAAAACAACAACACGTCTGCCCTAAATGTGATCATCACATGCGTATCGGCGCACGTAAGCGCCTAGAGCAATTCTTAGATGATGGTGAGCAAGTTGAGCTTGGTAAAGACTTAGAACCTAAAGATGTATTGAAATTTAAAGATTCAAAAAAATACACTGACCGCATTACAAGTGCGCAAAAAGTAAGTGGTGAAAAAGATGCGCTTGTTGCTATGACAGGTCGTTTAAAGGGTGTACCTGTTGCCGCTGTAGCATTTGAGTTCTCATTTATGGGTGGCTCGATGGCATCTGTGGTTGGTGCGCGTTTTGTTGAAGCAGTTAATGCATGTCTTGAACATAAAATGCCGTTAATTTGTTTCTCTGCATCAGGTGGTGCACGTATGCAAGAGGCACTTATGTCATTAATGCAAATGGCTAAAACAAGTGCTGCGCTTGATAAAATGAGTGAGCAAGGTTTACCGTTTATTTCAGTACTTACTGACCCAACTATGGGTGGTGTTTCTGCATCATTAGCAATGTTAGGTGACGTTAATATTGCTGAGCCGAAAGCGCTAATTGGTTTTGCCGGTCCACGCGTAATTGAACAAACTGTACGCGAAACACTTCCAGAAGGTTTCCAGCGTTCTGAGTTCTTATTAGAGCATGGTGCAATTGATATGATCGTTGACCGTCGTGAAATGCGTGACACAATTGCTCGCTTAGTTGCTAAATATATGCACTTGCCGTCAACTGAACAAGAGCATAGAATTGCATAATCTAATTTGATTTAGCAACTTATTGCACTATGACACATGTTGTACCAAGCCAATCCTCGAGTTTAGAAGATTGGCTTTGTTATTTAGAAAGTATTCATCCTCAAAACATTGATATGGGTTTAACGCGCGTTCGCCAAGTGGGTGAAAAGCTGGGTTATACCTCTTTACCAAATGTAATTTTAATTGCTGGCACAAACGGAAAAGGCACAACTGCACGTTGCCTTGAAGCCATTTTATTGGCACAAGGTTATTCTGTTGGCACCTACGCATCCCCTCATTTAATCCGATACAATGAACGTGTTCGTATCAATGGCGCTGAATTACCCGATCAAGATCACGTGGATGCATTTCACGCGCTTGAACAAGGGCGCGGTGACATTAGCCTAACGTACTTCGAATTTGGTACCTTGGCAGCCCTTGAGGTATTCAAACAAAAGCAACCCGATTACATTCTATTAGAAGTTGGGTTAGGCGGTCGATTAGATGCTACCAACATTGTTGAGCCAATTGCATCAGTCATTACTACGATCGATTTAGACCACAAAGAATACTTAGGTGATACGCGAGAATTAGTAGGTCGTGAGAAAGCGGGGATTTTTAGAGCCGACGCGCCTGCGATCGTAGGCGATTTAGCAATACCTCAGTCTATTTGGCACTATGCTGAAGAATTAGGTACTCATGTTACCGCCGCACAGAAAAACTATTCATATAGGCTTTCAACAGATTATCTGACTTATCAAAATGGTGATTTAACTCTGACATTACCAGTGCCAAATATTCCAGCGCAAAATGTAGCGACTGCGTTAACAACGTTACACACACTCGCCTTACTACCTGATCAAAACACTTTATCAAAGGTCTTAGCAAATCTAACTGTTGAGGGACGTTTTCAATGTTTAAGTAAACAGCCATTAGTGTTTGCAGATGTTGCTCATAACCCTGAATCAGCCCGTTATTTAGCATCCAAGCTTGGTGAGTTTAAAGCGCAGGGTAAACATGTCATCGCACTTGCTGGTATGCTTCAAGATAAAGATCAAAAAGCAGTATTTAATGCCGTGAAGGCAGAGGTGGATGAATGGCACCTTGCGAGCTTATCTTGCTTTCGTGGTGATCAGGCTGAAAATTTATCGCTAAATCTAAAAGCCGAAATTGTGGATTCACAATTTACTTTGCACACCAGTGTCGCGCAAGGTTTAACCTCTGTTTTTAAAACAATGGACGAAGAGGATTTGCTAATTGTATTTGGCTCATTTTACACTGTGGCAGATGCAATTGCCTTTTGGCAGAATAAGGAGTGAGGGTGACAAGTCAATTTATCAATCGTTTAGTGGGTACTATCATCGTTGTAACAGCAGCGGTTGTGTTTATTCCTAATATTTTGGATGGTGAAAAGGTACAAAAACGTGAGACCTTTAAAGACATTCCAGAGCGCCCTGAGTTTAAAGCAATTGAGCTTGATCCCGAGCCGGATCAAACCCTTGCCCGAGAGTCACTGCCAAGTACCCCGATAATTGAAGAAGCGGCTATTGACGAAGATAATAGCTCACCATTCAATAATGAATTGCCAGATGAGCAGCTTACAGCTCAAACAGAAGCTGAAATTATTGAAGAAAAGCAGGTCATCACGGTTGATACTGAAGCAAAACCTTCAGTTGAGACACCAAAGGTTGAACCAAAAGTGGCTGTAAAACGCCCTGAAAAAAGCAATTTAAATGAGTTTGCCTGGGTTATTCAACTTGGTAGCTTTTCCCATAAAGCGAATGTTGAAGCATTACTAGAAAAATTAAAGCGTGCTGGGTTTACTGCCTTCACTAAACCGATTAAAACACCCTCTGGTACACTGACTAAAGTGTTTGTTGGTCCAGAGCTAGATAAGAAAGCGTTAGAATCGCAATTACCTCAATTAAAGAAATTAACCAAGCTAAATGGTCGAGTGACGCAATTCGAAATCACAAATTGAGCTGGCAATTAAGCGTAAGCTTATATAAAATGCGCGCGAAACATAAAAGGGCAGGTTAATATGATCTGGGTAGATTACACCATTTTGGGTATCATCGGACTTTCATCCTTAGTAAGTTTGATGCGCGGCTTTGTGAAAGAAGCAATGTCGCTAGCTGTTTGGATCGCTGCCTTTTTTATCTCAAGTATGTTTTATGAGCATCTCGCTGTCTTCCTCGCTGACTCCATCTCCGAACCCCTAGTGCGTAATGGCGCTGCAATTGCAATCTTGTTCTTTTCTACCTTGATTGTAGGCAGTTTAGTTAATTATGTGCTTGGAGAACTTGTCCAGCGTACAGGATTATCAGGTACTGACCGTGTTATTGGCTTAGTGTTTGGCGCATTGCGTGGCGTGCTTATAATTAGTGCACTATTATTTTTTCTCGATGCTTTCACCAGTGCCCCAAGTAAAGACTGGTGGAGTCGTTCAAATTTAATTCCAGAGTTTAGCTTTATTATTGAATGGTTTTTTGAATACCTAGAAGATAATTCAAGCTTTCTAACTCAATAACCCCTTATCAGGCGAGGATTTTTCTCATGTGTGGTATCGTTGGTATCGTCGGAACTACCCCGGTAAATCAAACTCTTTATGACGGTTTAACCGTTCTACAGCACCGTGGTCAGGATGCGGCGGGTATAATTACCATTGACAATAACACCTTTAGCTTACGTAAAGACAATGGCCTCGTGAAAGATGTATTTCACACACGCCATATGAAACGTTTACAAGGCGATATGGGTATTGGTCATGTTCGCTACCCAACGGCTGGTTCTTCAAGCTCTGCTGAAGCACAACCGTTCTACGTAAACTCGCCATTCGGTATTGCCCTTGCGCATAATGGCAACTTAACCAATGCTGAAGCGCTGAAAGAAGATTTATTCAAAACGGCTAAACGTCACGTTAATACCACATCAGATTCTGAAGTGTTACTTAATATCTTAGCGCACGAACTTGCTAAGCCGAATAAACTTGAGCTATCACCAGAAGATGTTTTTACTGCGGTTACTACGGTGAACTGTAAAGTTGTTGGTGGCTATGCTTCAATCGCGATGATTATCGGCCACGGTATGATTGCATTTCGTGATGCTAACGGTATTCGTCCACTCGTGTTTGGTAAACGTGAGACAGAGCAGGGCATTGAGTACATGTTTGCATCAGAAAGCGTTGCGCTTGATGCATGTGGTTTTTCGTTTATTCGTGATGTAGCGCCAGGTGAAGCTATCTTTGTATCAAACGATGGTCAGCTTCATTCACAACAATGTGCTAACAATGCGGCTTACAGCCCGTGTATCTTCGAATTTGTTTATTTTGCTCGTCCAGATTCAACGATTGATAAAATCTCAGTTTATGCTGCGCGTGTAAACATGGGGACTAAACTTGGCGAAAAGGTTAAGCGTGAATGGGCTGACAAAGAAATTGACGTTGTTATTCCAATTCCAGAAACATCATGTGACATCGCATTGGAAATGGCGAATGTGCTAGAGCTACCATATCGTCAAGGTTTTGTGAAAAACCGTTACATTGGCCGCACCTTTATTATGCCTGGTCAAGAAATGCGTAAAAAGTCGGTTCGACGCAAGCTAAATGCTATCGCGCAAGAGTTTAAAGGCAAAAACGTATTGCTGGTAGATGATTCGATTGTTCGTGGTACCACATCAGCACAAATCGTTGAAATGGCACGTGAAGCCGGTGCTAAGAATGTTTACTTCGCATCAGCTGCGCCGGAAATTCGCTTCCCGAACGTGTATGGTGTAGATATGCCATCAGCGCAAGAATTGATTGCTCATGGTCGCGAAGTGGAAGATATTAACGCAAGCATTGGCGCTGATGGTTTAATTTATCAATCATTACCGGATTTGATCAGTGCAGTAAGTAAAGAAAACCCTGAAATCACTAATTTTGAAACATCAGTATTTGATGGTAATTATGTGACTGGTGATATCGACCAAGCTTATTTAAATCGTATTGATGCACTGCGTAACGATGCCGCTAAATCAGATCGCGCATCAGCAATGTCATCGGGTTTAGAGTTGCATAATCAAGATGCTAGTGAATAATCACTTACAATGATAAATATAAAAAAGGAGCATTGATGCTCCTTTTTTGTTTTATCAACGATGAAAACTAGAAAATCTAACCTGATGTAAACATTGGGCCAAAGCCTGATGTCCACATAATTGCTGTTGCTGCAAGAATAATAACCAGAAGTACTAATCCACACGTAACTACTGAGCTTGCATAAATAAAGCCACGCTCTTCAGGAATGTGCATTAAAATTGGCACACCTGTGTAGAGTAAATATACTGAATAAGCCACAGCACCACACCCTACAAGTACAATAAACCATAATTCAGGATACACTGCTGCCAACGCAGACATAAATATTGGCGTAGATGTATACGCTGCTAATTCAAGTGTTTGTGTATAGCTTGGTTCAGCACCAAAGGTGACTGCCATCCAATGAGCTAGGTACGCCAGTGTGAAAACACCTGCAATCAGTGCAAAATACATTGAAATGGCGAGTAACATAGCACTCGATTCTGTTAAGAAAATGCGTTCACCAACGCCAACACTCCATCCTAAGTATACTGATGAAAAATAACCCATGACACTTGGCACAAGTGCAATAAGTAAAATATGCGACATGCTGTAACCAAAACTTTCATGGCGAGCGTCTATCGTATGCCACTCTTCTTTTGGGTGGGCATATAAACCCCAAAGGTGATTTAAAATCATGTTGTGTTCCTTGTATTACCCTAAATTGATTGGCTAATGTGATTTTTGACTTCAAATTCAACAATTAGCGTTTGTTGTTTTTTTAAACAGGTCATTACTACTTATTGGTTATTGTTAATAAAATGTCAAGAAATATAATTGAGGGTTATCTTTAATTTCTGACAAAGATCAATGCAAGCAAAGGTGGCGTAAGAAGATTCAAGACTTAGTTTAAGTTGTTATGATAAAATTAATTATTATTCATTTTTGTATAACGTAGATATGAGTTTAGCTAAATATCAGGAATTACTTGCCCCCATTTATCAATTTTTGCAGTGCGAAACCCCTGATGAATGGATCGCAGAAGCTAAAAAAACTGAAAACTTACCTGTTTTACTCGTTGATCACTTGATTTGTGAGCTAAAAGCAGGGCAAACCGCAATGTGGCTTATTAAAAAGTATGCTGCAGATAAGAAAAGTGGTGAAGCGCTACAAGAATGGTTTCAACCGTATGAGAAGTTTGTTTACAAAAAAGAAGGCTCGCTTGAGTCACTTGCTGAGCATTACAAACTGAGTAAAGAAATTGTGCCAAAGAGTGATTCTAATTTTGGTCAAGACTTGATTGATAAAATGGTGTTATTAATCAAAGAAGAGCTCCATCATTTTTATCAGGTATTAGAGATTATGGTTGCACGTGATATTGAATACAAAAATATTACGGCAAGTCGATATGCTAAGGGAATGATGACACATGTGCGTACCCACGAGCCTGCAATATTAGTCGATAAGCTAATTTGTGGCGCTTATATAGAAGCCCGTTCCTGTGAGCGTTTTGCAAAACTAGCCCCACACCTAGATGGTGAGCTGTGTAAATTTTATATTTCGTTACTTCGTTCAGAAGCGCGTCATTATGAAGATTATCTAGCCCTTGCAGAGCAAGTTGCCGGAAAAGATATTTCCGAACGTGTTAAGTTTTTCGGTGAAATAGAGGCTGAACTTATTTCGTCGCCAGATGATGATTTCAAATTTCACAGTGGTAAACCAAAAGAGCGCAGTTAGCGCTCTTTTTGATTGTTCTAAATTTATAAAGGCTCTTTAATCAACTCTAAGCCTTCATTGGATGCCTCGATATACCATAAATCAGTATACCAATCGCCAAGTACATAACGTGTTTTATTATTATCATATTTATGCACGTTAGGGCGGTGAGTGTGGCCATGGATCATCTGGCTGACGTTAAATTTAGTAAACATGTTACTCACTGCTCGTTCGTTGACATCCATAATGGCCTGAGACTTCATTTTCTTTGATTGATTACTGTGGGCACGAATTTTTGCTGCCTTCTTTTGCCGATAGCTAAGCGGCAAATTAAGCATTAATGTTTGCCACCACCAAGAGCGACTTTTTTTTCGGAATTTTTGATACTCTATATCGTCAGTACAGAGTTCATCGCCATGGCAAACAAGCGTTGGCGTACCATATAAATCAATAACAGTTTGCTCTGGTAGCAGTGTCATGCCGCAGGCGTTAGCGTATTTTCTTTTAATTAAAAAGTCGCGATTACCATGGGTAAAGTAGAGTTTTACACCTGCTTGATTCAATTGATTTAACTCATTTGCCACTTGTTGGTTGAGTGTCGTGTGATTGTCATCACCAATCCATGCTTCGAAAAAGTCACCAAGAATATAGAGTGCGTCTACCGAGTTGGCGTTTTGCTTTAAGTTTTCAAGAAAAGAGAAGAAACCTTGATTAATCAGGGAGGTATCGTCGCTTAAGTGAAGATCTGCAATAAAGTAGGTTTTGTTCATAGTTGGCCAAAAATTGCCTCGGTAACCCGAGGCAAATATGCAATTAAGCGTCGATAGTTGCGCTTTCAATCACAACAGAATCAAGCGGTACGTCTTGGTGGAAACCATAGCTTCCTGTTGGTACTGCTTTGATTTTCTCGACAATATCCATGCCTTCAACAATCTCGCCAAATACACAGTAACCCCAGCCTTGCGACGTCTCGCTAGTGAAGTTTAAAAAGTCGTTGTTGTTCACGTTAATGAAAAACTGTGCTGTTGCTGAGTGTGGATCTGGTGTACGCGCCATTGCAATGGTGCCTACTTTGTTTTCTAAGCCGTTATTTGCTTCGTTCTCAATTGGTGCTTGTACGTTTTTTTGTTCCATATCAGCAGTAAAACCACCACCTTGAACCATAAAACCGTCAATAACACGGTGGAAGATAGTACCGTCGTAAAAACCCGACTTTACGTAGTTAATAAAGTTTTCTACTGTTTTCGGAGCTTTTTCTGCATTTAAAGCGATTTTGATGTCGCCAAAATTGGTTTTAATAGTAACCATGTATATTCCAACTGTTAGTTTTTAATAAGTGTCAGACTATTTTATAAAATATCTGGTAATAGAACAAAGAAAGATTTATCCGATAACCACAACCATGTTAAAATGCTGCTTTAGTATGCGCAAACATAGAGGAAATTATAAATGTTGCAGATTTACAACACACTTACACGACAAAAAGAAGCCTTTAAACCACTTGTAGCTGGCAAAGTAGGTATGTATGTGTGTGGTATCACCATTTATGATTACTGTCACGTTGGTCACGCACGCACCTATGTGTCGTTTGATGTGATGAATCGTTTTCTTCGCCACAGTGGTTTTGATGTTACTTATGTCCGTAATATCACAGACGTCGATGATAAAATCATCAAGCGTGCAAACGAAAATGGCGAAGCAATTGATGCGCTAACCTTACGTATGACCAAAGCAATGCATGAAGATTTTGATGCGCTTAATATGTTGCCAGCTGATATTGAGCCCACAGTAACTGGTCATATGGATGAAATCATTGCGATGATTGAACGCTTGATTGAGAAAAAGCATGCCTATGTAGCAAGCAATGGCGATGTGCTTTTTGACGTTTCAACCTTTGAGCAGTACGGTGCATTATCGCAGCAAGATTTAGACATGTTGCAAGCAGGCGCACGCGTAGACGTTGCTGAAGGCAAAGATGATCCACTTGATTTTGTACTTTGGAAAAAAGCCAAGGTAGATGAACCATCATGGTCAAGCCCGTGGGGAGAAGGCCGCCCAGGTTGGCACATTGAATGTTCAGCAATGAGTAACAAACACTTAGGCGCGCATTTTGATATTCACGGCGGCGGATCAGATCTACAATTCCCGCATCATGAAAATGAAATTGCCCAGTCTTGCTGCGCTACGGGTGAAAAGTATGTGAATACTTGGATCCATACAGGCATGGTACAAGTAAATAAAGAAAAAATGTCTAAATCGTTAGGCAATTTCTTTACATTGCGTGATGTACTGAAAGAGTATGACCGTGAGTCAGTACGCTTTTTCTTAATTAATGGTCACTACCGTAGCCAACTAAATTACTCAACTGAGAATTTAGAGCAGGCCCGTGCAGCAATGGAACGTATCTATACTGCACTTCGTGGTGTTGAGGTAATTGAAACATCACTTGAAAATGATTTTGTTGCTCGCTTTAACACAGCGATGAATGATGATTTCAACACGCCTGAAGCGTTGCCGGTTATTTTCGAACTTGCAAAAGAAATTAACCGTCTAAAAGATGAGGATGTTAACCAAGCAGGTCAACTTGCATTTATTCTTAAAACACTAGGCGAAATCTTAGGTATTGCGCAACAAGATCCAGAGAGCTTTTTACAAGGCGAACAAGCCGATGATGAAGTTGCTGAAATTGAAGCGCTGATTTTACAGCGTAATCAAGCGCGTGCGGATAAAAACTGGGCACTTGCAGATGAAGCGCGTGATAAGCTAACCGCTATGGGTGTGGTGCTTGAAGATAGCGCTGGTAAAACAACGTGGCGTAAAGCTTAACTTTTTAAGTTTGAACAATAAAAAAGGTTGCCATGGCAACCTTTTTTATTGGGATTTTAAATCTGAAATCTAGCTGTGGTATGTCTCACATGCTTCAAGTGTGTTAGCAATTAAGCTTGCAACTGTCATAGGACCAACACCACCCGGTACCGGGGTAATAAAGCTCGCGTTTTCAGCGGCAACATCATAAGCCACATCACCCACTAATTGACCAGACTCTAAACGGTTAATACCTACGTCAATGACAATAGCGCCTTTTTTAATCCACTCACCAGGAATGAACTCTGCTTTACCCACAGCCACTACGACTAAATCAGCGCGACGTACGTGTTCTTCTAAGTTTTTAGTGAATTTGTGGCATACAGTTGTTGTGCAACCAGCAAGTAATAATTCGAGTGCCATCGGACGACCAACAATATTTGATGCACCAACCACAACAGCATCCATTCCTTTATACTTAACACCAGTTGAATCAAGTAGTGTGATAATGCCTTTCGGTGTACATGGACGAAGTGCAGGCATGCGCTGTGCTAAACGACCAACATTATAAGGGTGAAAACCATCAACATCTTTATGTGGTGTAATGCGCTCAAGAATCTGTTCTGCGTCTAAACCCTCTGGCAGAGGAAGCTGTACTAAAATACCATCTACATCTTGGTCATTATTAAGCTGCTCAACTAAATCAAGTAATTGTTGCTGTGTTGCGTCACCTGGCAAATCAAATGATTTAGACACAAAGCCCACTTCTTCACATGCTTTACGTTTTGAACCAACATAAACTTGGCTTGCAGGATCTTGTCCTACTAATACAACCGCAAGACCGGGTGCGCGGAGTCCTTGTGCTTTACGTTCTGCTACACGCTCTGCAACTGATGTTCTAACTTGTTTTGCAATTGCTTTACCGTCAATGATGTTTGCTGACATTAAAAAACCTACATATAAGATACTAAAGAGTGGATTGGGGCGCATTTTCTCATGAATTTAGTCAATAGCCAACAGGTGTGAGCGGACAAATGTCCGATAACTTTGTTTATCTTTTATGCGTTATAATTAGCTTGATAACAAAAACTGAACACATAGCGCTAAAATTAACCACTTAAACACTTTTTTCGAAAAAAAGGTTTGACGAGACTAGGTCAAATCACTATTATGCACCCCGTTGTTTACGAGCACTCACATGAATGTTCAAAAGCAGTCGGCGTTTAGCGCAGCTTGGTAGCGCACTTGGTTTGGGTCCAAGGGGTCGCAGGTTCAAATCCTGCAACGCCGACCATTTTATAAAGGGTTTCTGCACAGTAGGTGTGGTTCGAAATGCGCCCGTAGCTCAGCCGGATAGAGCAACGGCCTTCTAAGCCGTCGGTCGAAGGTTCGAATCCTTCCGGGTGCGCCATTTATAAAATATTTAACAACACACTGCATAAAGTAGTGGCGGCTGTAGCTCAGTTGGTAGAGCCCTGGATTGTGATTCCGGTTGTCGCGAGTTCAAGTCTCGTCAGTCGCCCCATCTTACTTTATTACTGTATCGGCGTTTAGCGCAGCTTGGTAGCGCACTTGGTTTGGGTCCAAGGGGTCGCAGGTTCAAATCCTGCAACGCCGACCATTACAGTAAAATTCTATTATCGGCGTTTAGCGCAGCTTGGTAGCGCACTTGGTTTGGGTCCAAGGGGTCGCAGGTTCAAATCCTGCAACGCCGACCATTTCTCCCTGATTACTACATTTCATTTCTTTAATTTTCCTTATATTTGCTGCTTGTTTTAAGCATTTTTATTAATTTCGTTAGGATACTCGACTATCTCAATTATTGCGTTATAATGCCGCGTCTAAAGTTTAACTTGAAACGCTTTATACCAATCTGGTAAGCAAATTTTAGGGTTTGGTTATCAGATTGGTATTAGGTTATTCCACAGTGGAAATAGGGTTTAATAAAGACACATTAAACTTCCACTGGGAAAAGGAAGGCGTAGCAAACGCCAAATTAAAAAGATTGAGGTAAAACATGCAAGTTTCTGTTGAGACTACTCAAGGCCTAGAGCGCCGTATTACGATCACTGTTCCAGCTGAGAACATTGATACTGAAGTTAAAAAACGCTTACAACAACTTTCTAAAACACAGCGTGTAGATGGTTTCCGTCCAGGTAAAGTGCCTGTGTCTATCATCAACAAGCGTTACGGTGCAGCAGTACGTCAAGAAGTTGCTGGTGACCTAATGCAGCGTCAATACATTGATGCAGTAATTGCTGAGAAACTTAACCCAGCTGGCGCACCTTCATTTGAACCAAAAGCGCTAGAAGCTGGTAAAGACCTAGAGTTCTCTGCAACATTTGAAGTTTACCCTGAAGTTGAAATCAAAGATTTAGAAAAAATCGCAGTTGAAAAGCCAGTAGTTGAAGTAACAGACGCTGATCTTGAAAACATGCTTGTAACACTTCGTAAGCAACACGCTACTTGGGCTGAAACTGAAGAAGCTGCTGCAGCTGACAACCGCGTAACAATTAACTTTGTTGGTACAATCGACGGTGAAGAGTTTGAAGGCGGTAAAGCTGAGAATTTCCCACTAGAACTTGGTCAAGGTCGTATGATCCCAGGTTTTGAAGATGGCATTATCGGTAAGAAAGCAGGCGAAGAAGTTGTTGTTGACGTAACTTTCCCTGAAGAATACCACGCTGAAAACCTTAAAGGTAAACCAGCGCAGTTCACTATCACTGTAAACAAAGTTGAAGTTCAAGAATTACCTGAACTAACAGACGAATTCGCAGTAAACTTCGGTATCTCAGAAGGCGGTTTAGACGCACTTAAAGAAGAAGTTAAGAAGAACATGAGCCGTGAACTTGACCAAGCTGTTAAAGCACAGGTTAAAGATCAAGTTATCAAAGGTCTTTTAGAGACTAACGAAATTGATGCACCTAAAGCACTTATCGCTCAAGAAATCGATGTACTTCGTCAGCAAGCTGCGCAACGTTTTGGCGGCGACGCTCAAAACATGCCTGAGCTTCCGGCTGAGCTTTTCCAAGATCAAGCTGCAACTCGCGTTAAGACTGGCTTACTTTTAGGCGAAGTAATCAAGTCAAACGAGATCAAAACTGACGACGCTAAAGTTGAAGAGTTAATCGCAACGATGGCATCTGCTTACGAAGATCCAACTGAAGTTGTAGAATACTACAAGTCAAACGACCAACTAATGCAGCAAATGCGTAACGTAGCGCTTGAAGAAGCGGCAATCGACGCAGTACTTGCAAAAGCAGCTGTTTCAGAAGTTGCTAAAGGCTTTGACGACATCATGAATCCACAAGCTGCGCAATAAGTCATTGACTTAAACGTTAGCTAACGATTAAATGGCTCGTGTATCTCTGCAAAAATTTGCAGATTGTACCGGGCCATTTTTATTGCCGGTAATCTGATAATCAGTTGGAATGTTTTATTCCGCATTGTTTCAGCGTCATTTGTTAACAAAACTAAATTTGGACTTTGTTAGCACAAAAGGAAAGTATTAATAATGTTAAATAACCCACTCGATCCTTTAAATGCATTAGTACCTATGGTTGTTGAGCAAACCGCTAAAGGCGAGCGCTCTTACGACATCTATTCGCGATTATTAAAAGAACGTGTTATCTTTCTTACAGGTCAAGTCGAAGACAATATGGCTAACTTAATTGTTGCTCAATTGTTGTTTTTGGAATCAGAAAATCCTGAAAAAGACATTTTTATCTATATTAATTCGCCGGGTGGTTCAGTGACTGCAGGCATGGCAATTTACGATACAATGAATTTCATAAAGCCCAATATTAGTACTGTGTGTATTGGTCAAGCGGCAAGTATGGGTGCATTCTTATTATCAGGCGGTACCAAAGGTAAGCGTTTTTGTTTACCAAACTCGCGTGTAATGATTCACCAACCATTAGGTGGATTCCAAGGTCAAGCATCTGATTTCGAAATTCATGCGAAGGAAATCTTATCTATAAAAGATAAGTTAAATAGATTAATGGCTGAGCACACAGGGCAGCCACTGGAAGTTGTTTCAAACGACACTGATCGTGATAACTTTATGAGTGCTCAACAAGCGGTTGACTATGGTTTAGTTGACGGCATACTTTCACAACGAGATTAATAGTTAGCGCTGCAAATAATCCTTTGCCATACTGGTAAAGAAGCTCGTTGTAAATCAGTTACCTTATGTTATAAACATAAAGGTCAGGAAAGAATATTAAGAGGTAGCTTAATGTCTGAAAATCGTAGTGACGGCGACAAGAGCGGTAAATTACTGTACTGCTCGTTTTGTGGTAAAAGCCAGCACGAAGTTCGTAAACTTATCGCAGGCCCTTCGGTTTACATTTGTGATGAGTGTGTAGAACTGTGTAATGACATTATTCGTGAAGAAATTAAAGATATTGCACCAGCACAAGCGAGCCAAGATCGCTTACCAACACCAAAAGAAATTCGTAGCAACTTAGATGACTATGTCATTGGTCAAGAGCATGCTAAGAAGGTGTTATCGGTGGCTGTGTACAACCACTACAAACGCTTACGTCACTTAGGTGGAAAAAACCCTGTTGAATTAGGTAAAAGTAATATTCTACTTATTGGTCCAACAGGTAGCGGTAAAACGCTACTTGCCGAAACTATGGCAAAGCTACTCGATGTACCATTTACGATGGCAGATGCAACCACATTAACTGAAGCAGGTTATGTGGGTGAAGACGTTGAAAACATTATTCAGAAGTTACTTCAGAAATGTGATTATGACGTAGAAAAAGCACAGCGTGGCATTGTTTATATTGATGAGATTGACAAAATTTCACGCAAAGCCGATAACCCGTCAATCACTCGTGATGTATCGGGTGAAGGTGTGCAACAAGCGTTGCTTAAACTAATTGAGGGTACTGTTGCGTCGGTGCCTCCACAAGGTGGTCGAAAACATCCACAACAAGAATTTTTACAGGTTGATACCTCTAAAATCTTATTTATCTGTGGTGGTGCATTTGCAGGACTTGATAAAGTAATTGAAGCTCGCGGTACTAAAAATACAGGTATTGGTTTCGGTGTGGACGTTAAATCTAGCGACTCAAAGCGCTCATTAACTGAAGCATTCCAAGATGTTGAACCTGAAGATTTAGTGAAGTACGGTTTAATTCCAGAATTTATTGGTCGACTACCAGTTGTTGCTACACTTGGTGAGCTTGATGAATCTGCGCTTATCCAGATCTTAAGCGAACCAAAGAATGCCTTAACAAAACAATATGCATCACTTTTCGAAATGGAAAACGTTGAGCTTGAATTTCGTGAAGATGCACTTAAAGCAATTGCTCACAAAGCAATGGAGCGTAAAACAGGAGCACGTGGTTTACGTTCAATTGTTGAAGGTGTTTTACTGGACACTATGTATGAACTACCTTCTATGGAAGAAGTATCAAAAGTAGTGATTGATGAGACTGTGATTAAAGGCGAGTCAGATCCTATTCTGATTTATGAAAATGCTACGCCTGATAAAGCTGTTTCTGAATAATTGTTTGATTATTGAACGAAAAAGGGGCCGAATGGCTCCTTTTTTTATAAAAGCATTGATCTCTTTAGAAGAGATCCCCATATTCACAATTAATCTAAAAATTTATAATTAGCTGACTAAACTGAATACAGTTTAATTAAGCTCATGTTACCAGTTTTACGCAAGGAACAAGTATGACCCTTGAACGTACCGATACGATAAAAATTCCAGTTCTCGCGCTTCGCGATGTAGTGGTTTACCCGCATATGGTTATTCCGCTTTTTGTTGGCCGTGAAAAATCAATTAAATGCCTTGAATCGGCAATGGATAACGATAAACAAGTGTTGCTTGTTGCGCAAAAGGACTCAAATATTGATGAGCCTGAATCCACAGATATCTACGAAGTAGGTACTGTTGCGACTATTTTGCAATTATTAAAGTTGCCAGACGGTACTGTTAAAGTATTAGTTGAAGGTACGCAACGTGCTGCAGTTAAAGAGTTCCTTGATACAGATGACTTCTTTGTTGTTAATGCAGAGTTTTTACAGTCCACAGAGATACCTGAAGTAGAGCAAGACGTATTTATGCGCAGTGCCATCAATCAGTTTGAAGGTTATGTCAAATTGAATAAGAAAATCGCGCCTGAAGTATTGAGTTCGGTTCAAGGTATTGAGGAAACAGCTCGCCTTGCGGATACCATGGCTGCGCATATGCCGCTAAAAGTTGCTGAAAAGCAAAAGGCACTTGAGTTTGCTGATGTAAAAGATCGCCTAGAATACCTAATGGCGTTAATGGAAGGCGAAATTGATGTTCTTCAAGTTGAGAAGAAGATTCGCTCGCGTGTTAAAAAACAGATGGAAAAAAGTCAGCGTGAGTATTACCTCAATGAGCAAATGAAGGCGATTCAAAAAGAATTAGGTGATATGGATGATGTCCCTGACGAATTTGAAGGGTTAACCAAAAAGATTGAAGAAGCAGCAATGCCTTCAGAGGCAGAAGAGAAGACCAAATCTGAACTAAATAAGTTGAAGATGATGTCGCCGATGTCTGCAGAAGCTACGGTAGTTCGCACCTACATTGATACCATGATAGGGGTGCCTTGGAAAAAACGTTCTAAGGTGAAAAAAGATTTAGCGAAAGCGCAAGAGATTTTAGATGCCGATCACTATGGCCTAGATAAAGTTAAAGAACGCATTATTGAGTATCTCGCAGTTCAACACCGCACCAATAAACTAAAAGGCCCAATTTTATGTCTAGTGGGGCCTCCTGGTGTTGGTAAAACGTCGCTAGGCCAATCAATTGCCCGTTCAACAGGTCGTAAGTATGTTCGTATGGCATTGGGTGGTGTGCGTGATGAAGCTGAAATTCGTGGTCACCGCCGCACTTACATTGGCTCAATGCCGGGTAAAATCGTACAAAACATGTCGAAAGTAGGTGTGAAGAACCCGTTATTCCTGTTAGATGAAATCGATAAGATGTCATCTGATATGCGTGGCGATCCTTCATCAGCATTACTGGAAGTGCTCGATCCCGAACAAAATACTAGCTTCAACGACCACTACCTTGAAGTTGATTATGACTTAAGCGATGTGATGTTTGTGGCAACTTCAAACAGTTTTAATATTCCAGGTCCATTGCTAGACCGTATGGAAGTTATTCGTCTTTCTGGTTATACAGAGGATGAAAAGCTTAATATTGCACTTCGCCATTTGATCCCTAAGCAAATCAAGCGTAATGGTTTAAAAGCGTCAGAAATCGCAATTGAAGACAGTGCGATTATTGGCATCATTCGTTATTACACACGCGAAGCGGGTGTGCGTAGCCTTGAGCGAGAAATCTCAAAATTATGTCGTAAGGCAGTTAAGAACATCTTACTTGATAAGTCTCTGAAACAAGTTGTTATCAACGATGAAAACCTTGAAGATTACTTAGGTGTTAAACGTCATGATTACGGTAAAGCCGAAGGTGCTAATAAAGTAGGTCAGGTAACCGGTCTTGCTTGGACAGAAGTAGGTGGTGATTTACTGACTATCGAATGCGCGTCTATGGCTGGTAAAGGCAAACTAAATTACACAGGTTCGCTTGGTGACGTGATGCAAGAGTCAATTCAAGCGGCGATGACAGTTGTACGCAGCCGTGCAGAAACGCTTCGCATTAACGAGGATTTTTACGAAAAACGTGATATTCACGTTCACGTTCCTGAAGGTGCGACGCCAAAAGATGGTCCTAGTGCAGGTATTGCCATGGTGACTGGTCTTGTATCGAGCTTAACGGGTAACCCTGTTCGTTCAGATGTGGCGATGACAGGTGAGATTACATTGCGTGGTGAAGTATTACCGATCGGTGGATTAAAAGAAAAGCTGTTAGCGGCACATCGTGGTGGCATTAAGACCGTTATTATTCCAAAAGAGAATGAGCGCGACTTAAAAGAAATTCCAGAAAATGTAATGGAAGGACTTGCAATCCACCCTGTGAAGCGAATTGAAGAGGTGTTGGAACTCGCTTTAGCCGAGCCAATTGCTAGTTTTTCAATCGAAACGGCAAAAAATTAAAAAAATTCATCAAAAACTGTCTAAAAGGGCTTTTCAAAAAAAATGTCTGTGCTAATTTAAGCACTGTAATTTTGCTAGCCCTTTAACGACGGTGTTTAGCGCGAATTTTATCGTTAAATTAACGCATTATTTTGGTGCATTAACTTAGCCTTTATGTGGTTATTAACCACGATTAAATAATAACAATGGAAGGGGATGATATTTTGAACAAGTCTCAACTAGTTGATCAAATCGCAACAGATGCAGATATTTCTAAAGCAGCGGCAGGCCGTGCATTAGACTCATTTATCGATGCAGTAACGGGTGCATTAAAAGACGGCGATTCTGTTGCTCTTGTAGGTTTTGGTACTTTCTCTGTGCGTGAGCGTGCAGCGCGTACAGGCCGTAACCCACAAACTGGTGAATCAATTGAGATTGCTGCTGCAAATATTCCTTCTTTTAAAGCGGGTAAAGCTCTAAAAGACGCAGTAAACTAATTGACTCTAGAAGACTGAAGTTGGTATTTTCAATTTAACACTTGAAACCGCAATTTTAATCTTCAAGTAAAAAGGCGCATCTGCTAAGATGCGCTTTTTACATATATAGCGTCCTGTAATTATATTGGTTTGATTGTACGAAAATTACACATTCATTCGAATGTAATCACTCATAAACTCGGCAGTGATGCAGTCATTTCAGTAAATCTGAAACAGAAATAAGAGAAAAAACAATGCTAGAGAGAATCAGAGAAGGTTCACAAGGTGCAACGGCAAAAGTCATTTTAACCTTAGTGATTTTATCATTTGCTCTTGCCGGTATTGGTAGTTATTTAGGTCAACCTACGGAAACGCCTGTTGCAACTGTCAATGGCAAGGAAATTAGCCAGATGAGCTTCGCTCGTGCCTATGAAAACGAACGCAGCCGTCTAGAACAACAATTTGGTGAGTACTTCTCACAAATTGCTTCAGATCCAGCTTACACAGCGCGTATGCGTGAAAACGTTATCCAACGTTTAGTACAACAAGAATTACAAATGCAACTTGCACAAGAGCTTGGACTTCGTGTTAGCGATGAAGCAATAAAAGAAGAAATTCGCAGCATTCCAGCGTTTCAGGTTGCAGGTCAGTTTAATAACGACCGTTACTTACAAGTTATCCGTCAAATGAACTATCAACCTGATGGTTTCCGTGATTACTTACGTAAAGAGATGACGCTTAACCAGCTTGCATCAGCACTAGTTGCGACCGATTTCACATTGGAAAATGAATTAGCAGCTACTGTAAAGCTTCAAAACCAACTTCGTGATATTGAATCTGTTACGTTAAGCGCCGCTAATTTCAAATCTGAAGTGTCAGTTTCTGAAGACGAAATTAACGAATATTATCAGCTTAATCAAAATCAGTTTATGGCACCAGAAATGGTGGCGCTTGAGTACATTGAGCTTAAAGGTTCTGAGTTACCTCTTGATGAAGCGGTAAGTGACGCAGAAGTTGCTGCTAACTATGAAGAGAATAAAGCGCTTTATATGGAGCCAGAGCGTCGTCGTGTAGCACATATTCTAGTTGAAAATTTAGAAGATGATGCTGCTGCACAAGCAAAAGCGGAAGCTATTCTAGCTGAGCTACAAAACGGCGCAGACTTTGCGACATTGGCACAAGAAAAATCGGATGATTTGGTAAGTGCTGAGCTTGGCGGTGATCTTGATTGGATTGACCGTGACATGATGGAACCTGAATTTGAAGAAGCTGCATTTGCATTAGCAAATGTAGGGGATTTTTCTGACGTAGTGCAGACCGAATTTGGTTACCATATTATTAAACTAACAGATTATGAACCTGAGCAAGTAAAAGCACTTGCTGATGTTTCAGCAGACATAAAAGCGCAACTAGAGCTTGATAAGCGTTTAAACCTGTTTTATGAGATCCAAACTCAGGTAGCTGATCTTGCGTTTGAAGTTGCAGATAGCTTAGCTGATGCTGCAGAAGTCGCTGGTGTTGAAGTGAAAAGTACAGAATTATTTTCACGCAATAATGCGCCAGCACCGCTTAATAACCCTAACGTGTTAAACACTGCATTCTCTGTTGAAATTTTAGAAGATGGCGTGAACTCTGAGTTAATTGAAATTGCTGATGAACATATTGTGTTCATTCGTGCAAAAGAACATAAACCAGCAGCTGTTAAACCGCTCGATGAGGTGTCAGCAGGTATACAATTGACTCTTGAGAATCAAAAGGCAAGTGAGCTAGCAAAAGAAAAAGCTGACAGCCTATTTGCTAGTTTACAAGCAGGTACTGCATTGAGTGAAATTGCAAGCCAAGTAAATGCTGAGGTTGTTGCAACAACGGGTGTAACTCGTCAATCGTTTGCTCCTTCTTATGAAGTAGTTCAAGCAGTATTTAAAATGGCAACGCCAAGCGATGCTCAAAGTGCTGAACTTGTGACACTTGGTAACGGTGATGTGAGCTTAGTGGTACTAAATAAAGTATACGATGCGCCAGAAGCTGAAATAAGCGAGCAAATGCGTGATGCGATTGCACGTCAGCAAATCAATAAACACTATGAAGGCTTTATTAAAGCGCTACAGGACAATGCTGAAGTGAATACAGCATCTGTAACAGCCGAAGAGCCGAACTTATAAAATAGATTGAGACCCATGTTCTAATGGGTCCAGCAAATTAAAAAAGCGCCGTATAGGCGCTTTTTTATTGTGATAGTGATGATATTAACTTGCGAGCATCCGCTCAGCTAACTTGGTTTGCGGGTTGCTAAATATGTCATTGGTGCCACCATATTCAACAACTTTACCTTTATGCAGCAACAATAGGCTATCACTCATATGTTTTACTAAACTTAGGTGATTAGTAATTAGCACATAACTGAGTCCGGTTTCGCGCTGTAAACGCAATAGCAAGTTAACGGTTTGTGCACGTACCGATGGGTCAAGCGATGATAGTGCTTCATCTAGCACAAGTACCTTAGGATCTAAAATAATCGCACGAGCAAGCGCGACTCGCTGAATTTGACCACCAGAAAACATATGTGCATAGTAGTTTCTATGTTCTGCTAATAATCCAACATTTAACAAAGTCTGATTAATTTTTTCACGTCTTGCTTGGCTATCTAACTCGGTATTAAGCACTAATATTTCATTCAATATACTGCCAATTGTGTTACTCGGATTGAGACTTTTCATCGGGTCTTGAAAAATAAGACGAATATCTTTGCTATTAACAGTGCGGCCGCCATCATCTTCAATAATTTGACCGTTAAGTAAAATCTGACCTGAACTCGATTGTTCAGCACCTGCCAGTATTTTGCCCAATGTACTTTTTCCTGAACCTGTTTCACCAATAATTGCCAATGTTTCACTTTTGCCTAAACAAAAAGAGACATCAGACAGTGCATTAAATGGCTTACTGCTGAAAAGACCTGCTCGTACATTAAAGTGTTTATGCAATGCCTGCACTTTGAGTACCGGTTCCATTAGGATTTTTCCTTGTTATCATTTAATGGGAAATGGCATGCATAAGTATGACCATGGCTATCAGATAAACGTGGGGTTTGCACGCACTCACGCTGTGCTTGAGGGCAACGAGGGCCTAAACGACAGCCAATAGGCAAATGTTGTAACGTAGGAATTGTACCTTTTAACGCGTAGAGCGGTGCTTTGTGCGCTAGGCTCTGATTGTATTCTGGTAAACTCTTTAATAATGCTTGTGTATATGGGTGTTTTGGCTTGGTAAACAAGGTTTTTGTCGGACCTGCCTCTACCATCTGGCCGCAATATAAAACATGCAAGCCATGAGTCCAATCGCTTAACTCTGCTAATTCATGACTGATCATCAAAATCGACATGTTTTTTAATTGGTTTAAACTGCGCAGTAATCGGAAAATTTGCGCCCGAGTAGTGCTTTCTAGGGCAGTTGTTGGTTCATCAGCAATGAGCAGCTTAGGTGAGCGAGCAATCGCCATTGCAATCATGACTTTCTGACAGATCCCTTCCGATAACTCATGGGGGTAACTATCAAATACATGGGCGTGCTCTTTAATGCCGACTTTATGTAGCAATGCCATTGCACGTTTTTTGAGAGTAATTCGCTTTTGAAATACATTGCCAGTGAGTTTAGTACGTGGAATGCTTTCAATTAGCTGGTTATAGATTTTGGCTGTTGGGTCAAGGCAACTGCTTGGCTCTTGATAGATCATGGCAATTTCGTTACCGATTAATTGTCGACGCTTTTCATTGCTTAAGCGCATTAAATCAATACCACGCCAGTGCATTCTGTCGGCTGTTATTCGCCAACGCGCGTTTAAAACGCCCATTAGGGCTTTGGCTATTAGGCTTTTGCCTGAGCCTGACTCGCCAACTAACGCATGAACTTCACCTTCTTTAAGACTGATACTGACACGATCTACTGCACGGATCACCGACTCCCCAGTATCAAGTTCAATGGTCAAATTCCGAATATCAAGTAATTGCATTAATGAGCCTTTCTTTTTTGCAGCGCTTGACGCAGACCATCGCCAACTAAATTAGTCGATAGTATCGAGATGAAAAGTAAAAAACCAGGCAGAGCAACAGTCCAAGGAGCTAGATAAATCAAGCTAAGATTTTCTGCAAGTATTGCGCCCCATTCTGCTGTGGGTGGTTGTGCACCGAGTTGCAAAAAGCCCAATGCTGCAATGTCTAAGATTGCGGTAGATAATGACATAGTGAAAATAAGCACAATTTGTTCGTATATATTGGGCAAAATGCCGATACTCAGAATACGCCACTTACTAGCGCCATCAAGACGGTGTGCAGTAACGTAATCTTTGGTCATTTCTAACGTCACAATATTCCGAATAGAATGAATATATTGTGGGAGTAAAGAAAGGATAATCGCCCAAACCGTATTCATTAAGCCTGGGCCTAAAATTGCCACAATAATAATCGCCAGTAATAAACTTGGAATGGCCAAAGTCACATCAAGCAGGTGGTTTAAGACAGAAGACCGCCAACCTTTACTAAGAGCGGCCATGATGCCCAAAATAACACCAAATAAGGTTGTTAATAAGGCGGTAACAATCGCTAAGCCAAACGTGGTGGTGGTGCCATTCATTAATCGTGACAGCAAATCTCGCCCTAAGCCATCAGTGCCTAATAGAAAGTTTACACTGCCTTGTTCATCCCAAGATGGCGGCAAAATTAGCGAGTTATTGTGCTGCTCATTGATACCATAGGGAGCAATTAGCGGAGCTAACACTGCAAGGACTGTGAGTAATAAGAAAATCCATAAGCCAACGAGCGCCAAATGGTTTGACTTAAAGTTACGCCATAAATGAAGAATTGGCGACTTGTTTGAGTCTTCAGTAAATAACTTAAACTTGGCCATGGCTTTGGTTTCTCGAAACAGGATCTAATAAGTTGTGCAAAATATCAGCGGCAATATTGGCGATAATAACAAACAATGAAACCGTCAATAACCCTCCAGAAATTGCTGGATAATCTCGTTGATAAATACTGTTAATCAACCACTGACCAACGCCTGGCCAAGAGAAAATTACTTCGGTAATCATTGCAAGCGTGATCAAGGTACTAAATTGCAAGCCAATTTGTTTAATGATTGGTAACAGTGCATTTTTAAGTGCATGACGTGTGATAATCTCATAACGCGTTAACCCCTTTGCGCGTGCCGTTTTAATATAGGGCTTGTCCAATACAGTGAGGGTTGAATCTTTTGTAAATCGCGTTA
Source organism: Pseudoalteromonas piratica (assembly GCF_000788395.1). NCBI lineage: Bacteria > Pseudomonadati > Pseudomonadota > Gammaproteobacteria > Alteromonadales > Pseudoalteromonadaceae > Pseudoalteromonas > Pseudoalteromonas piratica. The sequence goes on along the minus strand of NZ_CP009888.1, from coordinate 2,782,969 downwards.
ATACACTTGTTGGGTAGGTTGCCAGCACCAAAGTTGGCAGTGTTAAATGCTTTACTGCATCAAATAGTGCCTGTTGTTTATAGTCAATCTCACTGATTAAAATATCGATAAGAATAAAGCCTGTGCTATCGGGGATTTCATACAATAAACCGATGCGCCCACTCATTGGCAACCAACCTAGGTGTAAACAAAATACCATAATAAGAACGAGTGCTAACCAGAAGATTGGCGTTGAAATGCCAATCAACGCCAATGAGTTCACACCATAATCAGGAATTTTTTTGTGATACGCTGCAGATAAAATACCAGCAGGTACGCCAATGATGATAGAAACAATTAGGGCATAAAAAGCGAGCTCGATCGTGGCAGGGAACAATTCTTTAATATGCTCAAATACCGGTTGACCAGAAGAAAACGACGTGCCCCAATCGCCATTAAAGATATGTGAAATAAATTTAAAATATTGCGAGATATAGCTCTTATCCAGGGCATATTTTTGCATCAGAGCATCGCGTTCAAAGCTATTTGGTGACTGAACGCCACTCAAATTCGACACTGCTTCACCGGGAAATAAATATGCCAGAGAAAACGTAAAGGCACTTAACAATAAGAGCATAAAAAAGAACAGGGTAAGTCGCCTTGCAAGGAATTCTCTGAGCATTATTCTTTTCTCGCATTCGCCAATGAAATTCCGCCAAATGGTGGGACTTCAACATCTTTAATATCAGTTGATTTTGCTTGTAAGCGAAGGCCGTGAGCGATAGGCAATAGCGGTAACTCTTGCGCCACCATTTGTTGCGCTGCAAAATAAACCTCTTTACGCGCTTCAATATCGTTAGTGTCATGCGCTTTGGTTAACAGCAAATCAAATTCAGTATTACACCAGTTTGAAGGGTTCTTTCCACTAAAAACAGAAGCGCAACTGAGAATTGGGTTTAAAAAGTTGTCGGGTTCAGGCGAATCGGCTGCCCAACCTATAAGCACTGTGTCGTGTTGGTGCAAGGTTAAGCGTTCTAGGAAGGTATTCCACTCATATTCCACAATATTTACCTTGATACCAATTTGCTTTAACTCACTTTGAATGAGTTCGGCCATTTTTCGCGCATTGGGGTTATAGATACGACTAACAGGCATTGCCCACAAGTCCATCGTAAAGCCGTCTTCTAGGCCTGCAGTTTCTAACAGCGACTTTGCGAGCTCCAAATTATAACTAGGATAGTTAGGCTGTGCTTGGTAAGCCCAAGACTCAGGAGGTAAAATTGATTGTGCAATATCTGCATTATTAAAATAAACCGCTTGCAGTATTTTTTGTTTATCGATGGCGTGTGAAATTGCTCGCCTAACTTCAGGCTTATCAAAAGGAGGCTTTTGCGTATTAAATGCAAGGTAGCCCACATTTAAATTGGCGAGCTTTTCAACTTTGATATCTTCACGATTATTAAGCACCTCGATATGGGCACTGCTCGGATGGGCCGCAATATCACATTCACCGGTTAAAGCTTTGGCAATGCGGGTATTTGAATCGGAGGTAATGTCAAAAACCAATTGTTCAATTGCTACTTCATGTTGCCAGTAATGTTCGTTACGATAAAAACGTACAAACGCATCACGTTTAAAGCGTTTGTATTTATAGGGGCCGGTGCCAATTGGCAATCTATCGATGTCTTCTAAGTTTTCTAATTCACTTAAACTATCTGCGTATTCCTTAGAGAGAACAATGGCGAAATCAGTCGCCATATTGGACAAAAAGCTGCTATCAGGGCTAAATAGTTCAAAGGTTACTTGATATTCACCTGTTTTTGATACAGATCGAAATGACTGATCTAACCCAATACTTTGAAAGTAAGGGTAGTTGCCACCGCCTACAAAGTGGTACGGGTTATAAACATCAAATAGACGTGTAAAGGTGAATACAACATCATCAGCATTGAGTTTACGAGTTGGTGTGAAATAATCAGTGTGATGAAAATCAACGTCTTTACGCAGATTGAATACCACTTGTTTACCATTATCTTTTAATGTCCAACTCGTCGCTAGTTCGGGAATGAATTCCCCGCTAGAAGGATCAATAGATAATAGGCGGTTGTATAGCTGATGCGAAATAATATCAATGGTCGAACCCGTCGTGGTCAATTGTGGATTGAATGAGACCGGATTTGCCTCGGAGCAATAGACGATACCATTAATTGCTTTTTGTTCTTCAAAGGTGCAGGCAGTCAGAAAGGCGCAAGCGAATAACGCCGTCACCTTTGCGCCGTAGGTCTTAAATAAATTTTTAACTTTCAAAAAGTTAACGTTTATTTTATGGGTTGGTATTGCTGTTCTATAGCGTTCGCGCACTGGCATCAAGTAAATTATATTTTTTTAAGTAGCCCCGCAGCTGATGGTAAGTTAACCCTAAACAATCAGCTGTTTTTCTTTGATTATATTGGCAATACTTCAGTGCGTCATTAATTAAATCAATTTCGTACTGGTTTGAAAGTGTTTTTAAGTCACATGGGAAGTTAAATTCGGGTTTTGCCTCAACAATTTGCTCAGTTAATGATTCATTAACCGGATCATTCATCTCTGCAGATGGCGAAAACGTTCGATCATTAGTTTTGACTTTTTGTTTTGGTCTAAACGGGCTTACAAAAGGGTCTAGAATAATGTCATGAACAGGTACATGCGGATTTGCCGCTCGATATACGCTTCGCTCAACGGCATTTTTGAGTTCACGAATATTCCCCGGCCAATGGTAATCTAACAGCGTTTCTTGAGCCTTTCGTGTAAAACCGCTGAATAACTCCCACTCTAAATCACGTGCCATATTAATCGCAAAGTTTTCTGCCAATAGCATAATGTCTTCTTTGCGTTCGCGTAATGGTGGCAGGGTAATAACATCAAATGCCAAGCGATCAAGTAAGTCACTGCGAAACTCACCTTGTTCAGCAAGGCTTGGTAAATCTTCATTGGTTGCACATACCAAACGCGTGTTAACACGCACGGTAGATTTACCACCAACGCGCTCAAATTCGCCATATTCAATTACACGGAGTAGCTTTTCTTGGATCAGCCCAGAGGTATTGGCTAATTCGTCCAAAAACAATGTGCCCCCATCGGCGCGTTCAAAACGCCCTTCATGACGTTTACTTGCACCGGTGAAAGCGCCAGATTCATGACCAAATAATTCACTTTCTAATAAGTTTTCATTTAATGCGGCACAATTTAGTTTGACGTAGTTCTGGTCCCAGCGACTAGATAAAAAGTGTAAACGCGCAGCGATCAACTCTTTACCTGTACCACGTTCACCAATTATTAAGACTGGTTTGTTTAATTGGGCAACCTGAGAAACATGCTCTAATACTTCTAAAAAGCTGTTAGACTGGCCTAAGAGATTGTCCTGTTGATTAGTTCGACTCATTTTTACTAACTCTTGGTCAAATTTACTAACATCTAGTGTATTTTAATTCTGGATGTGTTTAAAGTTTTTTATATTTCAAAATATTTCTATTTAAAAACATGTGGTTATGTTTTTTTAAAAGTTGGCAAGCATCTTGATAAAGTAATATCGGTCAGTCATAAATTTTAAAATTGAGGAAAGTATTATGGGAATTTTTTCACGCTTTGCAGATATTGTGAACTCGAACATTAATGCATTACTAGATAAGGCAGAAGATCCAGAAAAAATGGTTCGACTGATTATTCAAGAAATGGAAGATACGCTCGTAGAAGTGCGTTCGACATCGGCAAAAACGATTGCTGAAAAGAAAGAATTAGCGCGTCGTGTTGAGAAACTTGAACAGGAAGCGGCTGATTGGCAAGCAAAAGCAGAACTTGCTCTTAGCAAAGAACGCGAAGATTTAGCACGTTCAGCATTGGTAGAGAAAAAGAAATCTACTGAAGCAGCAAGTGCAGTAGCTCATGAACTTGCACAAGTAGAAGAACATATTGAAAAGCTACAAAATGAAGTTGCAGCTTTGCAAGATAAACTTGCCGATGCAAAAGCGCGTCAAAAAGCAATCATTCTTCGTCAGCGTTCAGCAGAGTCGCGTCTAGGTGTGAAGAAAGCATTAGATTCGTCTAAAGTTGATGATGCACTTAGCCGTTTTGAACATTACGAGACTAAAATTGATGGCTTAGAGTCACAAATCGAATCGTATGAAATGGGTAAAAAGACATTATCTGACGAAATCGCGAGCTTACAAGACGAAGAAAAAATCGATGATGAATTAGCTGCTCTTAAAAAAAGCATGGCGAAAAAAGATAAATAATAATTAAGCTTGGGAGAGCAGGAGGTTACTATGAGTGGATTTGAAGCAATAGCAGTGCCAACAATCTTGTTTATGATTTTTGTTGCACCATTGTGGTTAATTTTACATTACCGCAGCAAAAAGCAAGTTAGCCAAGGTTTAAGTGAGCACGAGCATCGCCAGCTAATCGAGTTAGCGAATAAAGCAGAAAAAATGGCTGATCGCGTAAAAACGCTAGAAGCTATTTTAGATGCGGAGGCGCCTGAGTGGAGGGCTAAAGTATGAGTAGACGTAAAGGTGAGTTATATCGCGACCCTAAACGAGGCAAGTTAGCAGGTGTATGTGCAGGCTTAAGTGACTACTTTAATATGGAGCTTTGGCTGGTAAGAATTATTTTCATATCAGCGGTGTTATTACTTGGTGGCCCATTTTTCATAGTAGCCTATATCGCATGTTGGTTTATTTTAGAAGTTAAGCCAGATGCATTACCACAACAGGGAATGAGTGATAAAAATAGTGCTGAAAGGCCAATCGAGGTTAAATCTAAAGTATGGCAGGCAGGTGAACCACCGCGTCGCGCTCTACATGACTTGAAAGAACAGTTTGATCGTATCGATGGGCGCTTACAAGCAATGGAAAAGTATGTGACTTCACCGGAGTTTACTGTAAGCCGTGAAATTAACAAACTCTAGTCATCTACGTACTTTTTAAACGGGTAAGTTAATCCATTAACTTACCCGTTTTATTATGGAAGGAGAGGGTTATTAACCATTCAGAATCTTTGCAAAAGCTGCGTGCGAAAGCCAATAAATTGGTAAAACGCGGCTTAGATCAACATGTTAAACTCGCCGTTACTGGACTCAGTAAAAGCGGTAAAACCGCATTTATAACTTCGCTTATTCACCATCTGACAAACCCACAAAGCCAGATGCCATTTTTTTCATTACAACAGCAAGAAAGATTTATTGCTGGCAAGTTGGTTGGTCAAGATGATTTAAGTGTGGCTACGTTTGACTATGCGTCTGCCTTAAGTGACTTGCAAGCAGGTCAGTGGCCTCAGTCAACGAATCGATTAAATACCTTACGACTTAACTTAAAATACAAACCAAGCAGTGGCTTGCGCGCACATTTAACAGATGTTGCGACTCTTACAATTGATATCTTTGATTATCCCGGTGAATGGTTACTCGATTTACCTATGCTCAATGAATCATTTTTAGATTGGAATAATCGCCAATATGCCTTGTTAAATCATGCACCAAGAAAAGTACACAGTGAGGCGTTTTTAGCAAAGCTCAACCAGCTTGATTGCCTTGCAGAAGTTGATTATGGGCAACTCAAGAAAATGGCTTTAGAGTATCGGGATTTACTGCTATTGTTTAAAAATCAATGTCAGCTAACAGAGTTACAGCCTGGTCGGTTGATTATGCCAGGTGATTTAGAAGATGCCCCAATTACACTGTTCTTTCCTGTCAAGCATATTGATCATCAAACGCTTGCTACTGCGCCTGAAAATAGTGTTTTAGCGACGTTACAAAAACGTTTTGAGCAATATAAAAAAGATGTAGTGAAAACCTTTTACAGTAATTTTTTCGGTGGCTTTGATAGGCAAATTATTTTAGTCGATTTATTAGGCGCACTCGATAAAGGGCGAGAAGCGTTAGTAGAACAAAGCGAAGTGTTGAAGTCTTTGCTTAAACATTTTGATTACGGTAAGAGTAATTTTCTTAGTCGCCTATTTTCCCCCAAGATTGACAAAATTCTTTTCGCAGCGAATAAGGTTGATCACTTGAGCGCGGAGCATCATAAAGATTTAGCGCTGTTATTAAATAACTTGATAATCGACGCGCAAAATGAGTTGAACTACCAAGGTGTAACTGTTGAAACCATGGCAATTAGCTCAGTTAAAGCAACAAAACAGGTAAAAGTGACCGAGCATGGTGAAGTGCTTAACTGTATCTTTGGTAAATCTATTGAAAGTGAGCAGTTGCTTACTTATTTGCCTGCACAGCCGCCAATGCGATTACTGCCAAAAACGCAGTGGCCCGATAACGGCTTTTCCTTTCCTAGTTTTTACCCCTTATTGTCAGCACAAAATACACTTGAGCATATAAGGTTAGATCACGCCGTCGAGTATTTAATTGGAGATAAAGTGCTATGAGTAACTTGCAACAAGGACGCGTCATCGAGCAATCTGTCGATGAGCAAGACCAGCATTTACAAGCAATGCTAGAAAATGTAGATGAATTGCAACAAGGCAAAGTGATTGCAAATAAAGCGCTTGATTCATTTGAAGAAGCACATCATTTTGAAGATGACCTTGAATCACTGTCTGCAACCACAAAACCCAATTGGCTGGGTCGTATATTTGTTTGTTCATTGCTCATTTTAGTCGTTACTGAAGTGATTTTTTCAGTAATTGAGGCAATGAATTCATCGTCTATACTCGCCGGGCTTTACGGTATTGCGATAACAACAGCATTTGCTCTAATTGGCAAAGTGGCCTTCAAAGAGTTTAGATTATTACGAAACCTAAAGTCGACGAAAAATCATCAATTAGCGGCCGCTAGGTTAATGGACTCGGTGCAAATTGGCGAAGCACAATCGTTTTTAACTGAGGTCAACAAATACGCAACTGACGATAGACTAGCAAAGGTGCTGGCACAAATTGATGAACATCATACCGATAAAGAAGTGATGTCGCTTTACGCTAACACCGTGCTTGCTGAGCAAGATAAACAAGCGCAAGATATTATTAAAAAATATGCATCAACCTCGGGTGTAATGGTAGCGATTTCACCAATTGCGCTTGTGGATATGGCAGTGGTGTTGTGGCGAAGTACCAAAATGATTGAAGATATCACTAAAGTCTATGGTTTACCGTTAGGGTATGTGAGCCGTATTAAGTTGTATCGAATGACATTAAAACAAATGCTGTTTGCTGGCAGTGCAGAATTAATCAGTGACTTTGCAACGACAGCTTTAAGTGCAGAGCTTGCTGGCAAACTATCTGCACGTGCTGCGCAAGGGGTGAGTGTTAGTATCTTCACTGCACGTATTGGTTACAAAGCAATGGAGTTAAGCCGTCCTTTACCAGGCTTGCCTAGTAAGAAAAATTTACTCACGTCGTGTGTTAAGTTAGCACTTGAGAGCGTGAAATCAAAAGGTGGCAATTAAACTTTACGCATTTTTGACCTTTTGTATACAATTTTAGCCATCTAACAATCTAGCTTGCTTGTTGTTTATCGAGTTGTGCATTAATTATGTAGTTAATAATTATGACAACAATTTAAGCAAGTAGTATGAAATCACAACTTTCTGATAAGAGCTTATGCATTCATGGTGGTAAAACGCATGATCATGCACATGGCCCTTTGAGCACACCAATCTATCAATCTTCCACCTTTGTTTTTGATAACGCAGAGCAAGGCGCAGCGCGTTTTGCTGGCGAAGAAGCTGGCTATATTTATTCGCGCCTTGGCAACCCAACTACGCGTGAATTAGAACTGAAAATAGCGGCATTAGAAGAAATGGAAGATGGTGCAGCGACAGCCACTGGTATGGGCGCAGTATCAGCGTCAGTACTGAGCTTTTTAGAGAGTGGCGACCATTTAATTGCCTCAAAAGCGGTCTATGGCTGTACGTTTGCGTTGTTTTCACACATGTTGCCGAAGTTTGGTATTGAAGTAACCTTTGTCGATATGGAAGATCACAGTGCAGTACAAGAGGCGCTTAAGCCAAACACTAAAATGATCTTTGCTGAAACACCAATCAATCCAAATTTGGTCGTCATTGATCTTGCGTTTATTGGTGACTTAGCTAAAAAACACAATTTGATTTCGGTAATTGATAACACCTTTATGACGCCATTGCTGCAAAAACCAAAGCACTTTGGTATTGATATAGTTTTGCACAGTGCAACTAAATACTTAAATGGCCATGGCGATGTGGTTGCTGGTCTTGTTTGTGGCAGCAAAGAGCATATAGAAACAATCAAGTTGACAGTGTTAAAAGACATCGGCGCAACTATTAGTCCACATGATGCTTGGTTGATTATTCGTGGTATGAAAACTCTCAGTGTGCGTATGGAAAGACACTGTAGTAATGCACAAAAAGTGGCAGAGTTTTTAGCACAACATGAAAAAATTGAGCAAGTTTATTACCCAGGCCTAAAATCTCACCCTGGTAACAAATTTATTGGTACGCAAATGAAAGCGGCGGGTGGTGTAATCGCATTTGAGCTGAAAGGGACACTTGAAATGGGTGCGCAATTTATTAATGCGACTAAATTGTGTACGTTAGCAGTTAGTTTAGGTGATGCTGAGACACTTATCCAACATCCTGCTTCGATGACACATTCACCATATTCGCCTGAGGAGCGTTTAGCCGCAGGTATTTCTGATGGGCTTGTGCGAATTTCAGTTGGTCTTGAAGAGGCGGACGATATTATCGAAGATTTAGCACAGGCACTTAATCAAATCTAGCTATCTAAAGTGTATTAAAGCTATCGTTACAGCAGGGGTTAATGAGAGGCGCAACGCGTCTCTTTTTTATTTCGGCATTGTAAATAATCCAGAATCTAATTTACTCATTAACAATTTAGCATTCAGTTAATCTTATCTTGTAAACTTAAAGTTCCAAAATAGATCCTCTTAACCCTTTTTAATTATATGTGTAATTTTTATTTTACTTGCTTGTAATTATTTGTGTACAAATTGGGGCGTTGGCATCATTTTCAAAGACACGCGGATCATTACCTTTTATGTAACTTTGTCATAACATCTAGCACATCTGAATTCAGCGATTAACGCTTGGCTTAATTGTTTGGATGTTGTGCTTAAGCAAGTAAACCACTTGCTGTTTAAGAGTAAAAAATTATGGGCAAAAGTAGTAATTATATTTCTAAGCAGCCAGATGATAATGGGGTTATCAACTGGACTGATGAAGAAAATCAAATTTGGTCAGAACTAATCGCACGTCAATTAGAATGTATAAAAAATAAAGCGTGTGATGAATATATGCATGGTTTAGAGAAACTAAATCTCCCGCTTGACCGCATTCCACAGTTGGAAGAAGTTAGCAAAGTGCTGCGCGAATCTACGGGCTGGGAGTGCGCACCTGTACCTGCACTGATCGACTTTGATGAATTTTTCCGTCTATTAGCAAACAAAAAATTTCCGGTAGCGACCTTTATTCGTTCTCGTGAAGAGTTTGATTACTTACAAGAACCGGATATTTTCCACGAGATTTTTGGCCACTGTGCGATGCTCACACACCCTGCATTTGCAGAGTTCACACATAAATATGGTCAACTTGGCTTAGCTGCTGAGAAAAAAGATCGCGTTTATTTAGCGCGTTTATACTGGTTTACTGTTGAATTTGGCTTAATGCAAACCAAAGATGGTTTACGCATTTATGGTGGTGGGATTTTATCGAGCCCTGGCGAGACTCAATATGTTTACTCAGATGTACCTCAGATCAAGCCGCTTGAACCACTCGATGTGTTACGTACGCCGTATCGCATTGATATTATGCAACCGTTGTATTACACCATTAATGCAATTGAAGATTTATTTGATATCTCACAGTTAGATATTATGTCGCTTGTTGAAAAAGCTAAAGAACTTGGTTTACACGAGCCACTATTTCCACCTAAACAAAAGAAAGCAAGTTAAAAGGGTTTATTATGTCTGAATTAAGTGCACAAAAATGTGAAGCGTGTCGTGCTGACGCACCAAAGGTTTCAGATGAAGAGCTAGCGGTTCTCGTTAAGCAAATTCCAGATTGGACGCCAATTGTGGTTGACGGCATTATGCAGTTAGAGCGTGTGTTTAAGTTTAAAAACTTTAAACTCGCATTAGAATTCACAAACAAGTTAGGTGCGATGGCAGAAGACGAAGGTCACCACCCAGGCATTCTTACTGAATGGGGCAAGGTAACCGTAACTTGGTGGAGCCACTCAATTAAAGGTCTGCATAAAAATGACTTTATTTGTGCAGCTAAAACAGATGCACTACTAGAAGACTAATCACTTCTAAATTTTAAAAAAGAGCGCTAATTAGCGCTCTTTTTTTGTTTTGGAATTAGAGATTCAAAAATGGATTCTGCCAAAATTGCCGCATCAGTGTTATCTCGATACTTGTTTCTAAAGGTAACATCACACACTCTCTGATAGCAGTTGATTGATGTTTCAAGCGTTTCTGGACGTTTGAATCTTGCCATTGTTTTTTCAAGAGTTGAAAATGCATATTTCATCTCAACTCTGACAGTTTTTGTTTGGGAAACGTTATTTGAAAGTGAATTACTGTTATTGGCAGATAGAATTAATTGCTGATTTAACAACCAATATCCAATGCATAATAACAATGAGAATAGGTAAAACGTCAGTGTTGGTTTAGATAACTCTTGAAAAGAAAATATTCTAAAAGCAGTAATCATTGACTTAAGGTTTAGTTGTTTTTTTATACTAAAGCATATAGTTATTAATTTAACAATAAGTGAAATGTCATGAAAACAAAAAAGCGCCATAAGGCGCTTTTAAATTAATTTTTAAAAAAATATTACTCGCTAACAGAGCGAAGTAGGGCGTTGATTCCCACTTTTTCACGTGTTTGCTGGTCAACTTTTTTCACGATAATTGCTGCGTATAGACTATGTGAGCCGTCTTTTGATGGCAGTGAGCCTGGTACAACAACCGCACCTGCTGGTACGCGACCATAATGAGTTTCACCCGTTTCACGGTCATAAATTCGCGTGCTTTGGCTAATATATACGCCCATTGAAATTACTGCGCCTTCTTCCACTACGACACCTTCAACAATTTCTGAACGTGCGCCGATAAAGCAGTTATCTTCGATAATCGTTGGGTTGGCTTGTAGCGGTTCTAATACACCACCAATACCTACACCACCTGAAAGGTGAACGTTTTTACCAATTTGTGCACATGAGCCTACAGTTGCCCATGTATCAACCATAGTGCCTTCATCAACATAAGCGCCAATGTTCACATACGAAGGCATTAACACCACATTTTTACCTACGAAGCTGCCTTGGCGTGCGACAGCGTTTGGCACCACGCGCATGCCTTCTTGCTTAAATTGCTCAGGCGTATAGTCAGTAAATTTAAGGGGTACTTTGTCGTAAAATTGGTTAACACCATCACTCATTGGCGCATTGTCACGAATACGAAATGACAATAACACCGCTTTTTTAAGCCATTGGTGCACAACCCATTCACCTGAGATTTTTTCAGCCACACGTGCTTTACCAGAATCTAACAGCGCAAGGGATTCGTTAATTGCGTTAAAAACCTCATCAGAAACAGATGAAGGTGAAATATTGTCGCGATCTTCCCATGCTTGTTCGATGGTCAGTTTTAATTGTTCCATAGTGTGCCTTTAATCATTTTCGGAATTGAATTTTTCAAGCAGGCGAGTTTTTAAATCGCCGGCTTCTTGTTCAGTTAATGCGTTGTAGTCAGCGTTAGATACCACAAAAAAGTCTTCTGCGCGTTCACCTATGGTTGTGATACGTGCGGCGTGAATATGTAACGCTAAACTTGAAAATACATCGGTTATTTTGGTTAATAAGCCTGGAATGTCAACCACTTGAATTTCGACCAAAGTGCGGTCTTTACGCCCATGAGGCGATACAATAACTCTTGGCTTGATATTAAAGCCTTTAAAGCGCTTCTTGCGATCTTTCTTAAGACGCAGCTTTTTATGTGGTTCATCAATGACTTGCTGGATTGATTTCTTGATAGAGCTAGCACGACTCTGGCTCGTTACAGGGTCGCCGTTTTGCTCTAAAATAACAAAATTATCAATCGCATAGCCATCTTTCGTATTCATAATTTGCGCGTGCAAAATATTGGCTTTTTTTGCCCCTAAAACTGCTACTAAGCGTGCAACTAAATTTGCTTGATCAGGGCAATACACAAACACTTGGCTTCCACCATTGATGGGTTTACCTGAGAGCAACACAATGCCTTTACTTGGATCTTTGGCTGCTAAGATATGTTCACATTGCCAGGCGATCATTTGTGACGTAAAACGGGTAAAGTAGTCAGGCTTAAAACGCAGCCATAAGGCATCTATTTGTTCTTCAGCAAAGCCTAAATTAAGTAATCGCTGCTTAACTTGATCTTTTTTATCGCGAATTTGGTCTCGCAAGTCCATTGGGTTTTCAAGACCACGGCGCAGCGCACGCTGAGTATGCAAGTATAAGTCACGTAGCAGAGTACTTTTCCAATCGTTCCAAAGATTATCATTGGTGGCACGAATATCAGCAAGTGTCAGGCAATAAAGGTAGTCAAGTTGCTTTTCATTTTTTACCTTGGCGGCAAACTCAGCAATCACATCAGGGTCATTAATATCTTTACGCTGCGCAGTAACTGACATCAGCAAATGGTTTTCAACAAGCCACGCAATAAATTTGCCCTCAAAGGTCGTTAACCCGTGTAATTTGGCAAACTCTCTAGCATCCACTGCACCTAGCTCTGAATGATCGCCGCCGCGACCTTTGGCAATATCATGAAAAATACCGGCTAAATACAAGAGCTCAGGCTTTTCCATACGAATGACAATTTCACGACACAATGGGAACGTATTTACACACTCAGGTTGGAAATAATGGTATAAATTTTGGATTAGACGATGGGTGTGCTCATCCACGGTATAGGCGTGAAATAGGTCAAACTGCATTTGTCCAACAATATTACGCCAGTTTGGTAAATACGCCGATAAAATACCGTGTTTGTGCATTAATGTAAAAGCGCGCCCCATACCATTTGGGTGCGCGATTAGTTTAAGCAGCATTGTACGACAAAGGGAATAATCCTGTAAATCGCCAAGCAAACGACGCCTTACTTGGCGCAATAACCGTATCGTACTTGGATAAATGTGAGTGATCTGTGGGTTATCTGCAATGTGCCAAAACAGCTCAATAATTTTTTCGCGATGGAAAAATACTTGCGGATCTTTTACGCGAATCTGATGACCAATTTGCTCAAAATCGTTATTAATATCGCTAATTTTGTAATTTACATGACCAGTTAAAATACTTTGTTCAAAGTAGGATAGCAGCATTTGATTGAGTTCACGTACCCGTCCCATAATGCGAAACAGACGTTTCATCATGCGTTCTACTGCGGCGCGACCATCATCGCCAAATCCTAGTAAATTTGCTGCAATGGGTTGGTAGTCAAACAGTAAGCGGTTTTCCATTCGTCCAGCAGCAAGGTGCAGTGCAAAGCGAATATTCCAAAGGTTAACAATACATTCGAGTAGCTCTTGGTGCTCTTCAAAGGTTAAATAACCATGTTCAACTAACTCTTCTAACGTCTCTGAGCGAAAGTGCTTTTTGGCGACCCAAATAATGGTTTGTACATCGCGCAAACCGCCGGGGTTTTCTTTTAAGTTTGGCTCTAAGTTATACGCTGTACCATGACATTTTTTATGGCGCAGTTCTTGCTCATCACGTTTTGCAATAAAGAAAGCATCTGATTTCCAAGCGGAGGTTTCAATCAGTTTCTTTTGTAATTTTTGATAGTTTTCGTGATCGCCACAAATTAGGCGAGATTCTAATAAACTTGTTGCGAAATTGACGTCTTGCTTTTTTTGTTCAATGGTCTGCTTTAAGGTGCGAACGCTGTGACCGATATCAAGGCGTAAATCCCATAAAAAAGTGACAAACTGAGAAATAATTTCTTGTGTTTCTTTGTCTGGTTCTTTGTTGACCAGTAAAAGAAAGTCAATATCAGAAAAAGGATGAAGCTCGCCACGACCATAGCCACCGATGGCAATTAAATCGCCATGTGCTTGCAGCTGATACTGGTGATAGAGACGGCTTAAAATAGCATCGATTAACTGTGCGCGTGCTTTTACTAAACGTTCAACCGGTTGATGGGAAAATTGCTCTTCGAGCCAAAGATAAAATTGTTCTAGAAGGTGTTTATAGTCATCGAGTTGCTCGCATTTAGCGAGCAACTGTGTAAATTTTTTTGTTATTGCCATTGATGGCCTTCTTATGCGCTATGTTCGATCACTCTCGGAAGCTCATCATCTGATCGTAGCGTAAGAATTTCAACTCCGTTTTTAGTCACAAGTAGGGTGTGTTCCCATTGTGCTGACAATGAACGGTCTTTAGTTACCACTGTCCATTCGTCTTTAAGAAGCTTACATTGACGTTTTCCGACGTTAACCATAGGTTCAATAGTAAAGCACATACCTTCTTGCAGCACTTCACCAGTGCCAGGCTTACCATAGTGCATAACCTGAGGTTCTTCGTGGAACTCAGCACCAATACCGTGACCACAGTATTCACGAACGATAGAGTAGCTGAACCCTTCAGCGTATTTTTGAATTGCCGAACCGATATCACCGAGGCGAACACCAGGTTTCACCATCTCAATCGCTAGGTATAAACTCTTTTGTGTGATTTCACATAAACGTTTTGCTTGAATTGATGGCTGACCAACGTAAAACATTTTTGAGGTATCACCGTGGTAACCATCTTTAATTACAGTGATATCGATATTAATGATATCACCATCTTTTAATGGTTTATCATTTGGAATACCGTGGCAAATTACATGGTTTACTGACGTACAAATTGACTTTGGAAAACCATGGTAGTTTAGCGGCGCTGGAATAGCATCTTGCTCGTTTACGATGTAATCGTGACAAATTTGGTTAAGTTCTTCAGTCGTTACGCCCACTTTCACGTGAGGTTCAATCATTTCTAATACTTCAGCTGCTAAGCGCCCAGCAACTCGCATTTTTTCAATTTCAGCTGGGGTTTTAATTACGGCACTCATTTAGGCTCCAAAATTCTGTAATTGTGGTCAAACACGACATCGATTTGCTTGGTTCGTTTGACTGAAAAGTACTCATAAAATTTGAGTTCTGATTGTTAATATGGTATAAAGCGCGCCGTATTTTTACAATTAAAATTTAAATTTCCTGAGTGATTTTTAAGTTGATTGTAGTGAATACACATAAACTTTAATTTTTAACACACACACATACCGGCACATACACTTGGGTGCAGGGCGCTTATAGTAAGCAAACTGTTGGTGCTATGGGGTATGTGGAGGCCTAACCCAAAATTACAGAGGAATATTAAAATGGCAAACGTTTCTATGCGCGATATGCTACAAGCTGGCGTACACTTCGGTCACCAAGCTCGTTACTGGAACCCTAAGATGAAGCCGTTCATCTTCGGTGCACGTAACAAAGTACATATCATCAACTTAGAGAAAACTGTACCTTTATTCAACGAAGCAATGTCTTTCCTTAAAGGCGTAGCATCAAACAAAGGTAAAATCCTTTTCGTTGGTACTAAGCGCGCTGCAAGCGAAGCAGTTAAAGAAGCTGCACTACGTTCTGACCAGTTCTACGTAAACCACCGTTGGTTAGGTGGTATGCTAACTAACTGGAAAACAGTTCGTCAGTCAATCAAGCGTCTTAAAGACCTTGAAACTCAAAGCCAAGACGGTACTTTCGAAAAATTAACTAAGAAAGAAGCGTTAATGCTTACTCGTGAAATGGAAAAGCTTGAAAAGAGCCTTGGCGGTATCAAGAACATGGGCGGTCTTCCAGACGCTATCTTCGTTATCGACGCTGATCACGAGCACATTGCTATTAAAGAAGCAAACAACCTAGGCATCCCAGTAGTATCTGTAGTTGATACTAACTCAAACCCAGATGGTGTTGATTTCATCATCCCTGGTAACGACGATGCTATCCGTGCTATCCAGCTTTACACTAACGCTGTAGCAGACGTGGCTGTTGAAGGCCGTGAAAGCAACATCGCTGTTCAAGCTGAAAAAGACGATTTCGTAGAAGCTGAGTAATAGCGCTTATCAAGCTTTCATGAAAGTATCATAGAAAGCTTGATATTCTGATGATTAGGGGGAGCTTGCTCCCGCTTATTTTAAATAGATTTTGGATTTGAGGACATACTAATGGCTGTAACTGCTGCCCTAGTTAAAGAATTACGCGAGCGCACAGGCGCTGGCATGATGGATTGTAAAAAAGCACTAACTGAAACTAACGGTGACATCGATTTAGCGATCGAGAACATGCGTAAGAGCGGTGCTGCTAAAGCTGCTAAAAAAGCGGGTAACATCGCTGCAGAAGGTACAATCCTTATCAAGCAAGGTGCTGGTTTCACTGCACTTCTAGAAGTTAACTGTCAAACTGACTTCGTTGCTAAAGACGAAAACTTCCTAGGTTTTGCTAACACTGTTCTTGATGCTGCTGCTGAAGCAAAAACTGACATCGAAACACTTAAAGCACAATTCGAAGAAACGCGTGTTGCTCTAGTTGCTAAAATCGGTGAAAACATCAACGTTCGTCGCGTTGAGTACATCGATGGTGATAAAGCTGCTGCATACCGTCACGGCGACCGTATCGGTGTTGTTGTTACTGGTGAAGCTGACGAAGAAACACTTAAGCACGTTGCAATGCACGTTGCTGCTTCTAAGCCTGAGTTCCTAAACCCAGAAGACGTACCTGCTGAGGTTGTAGAGAAAGAAAAAGCGGTTCAAGTTGAAATCGCAATGAACGAAGGTAAGCCAGCAGAAATCGCTGAGAAGATGGTTGTTGGTCGTATGAAGAAGTTCACTGGTGAGATCTCTCTTACTGGTCAAGCGTTCATCATGGAACCTAAGAAATCAGTTGGTGAATTCCTTAAAGAGAAGGGTGCAACTATCTCTGGTTTCACTCGCCTAGAAGTAGGTGAAGGTATCGAGAAGAAAGAAGAAGACTTCGCTGCTGAAGTAGCTGCACAAATCGCAGCAGCAAAAGGCGAGTAATCGACTTTTTTCACTTAGCAAAATGGCTTTTGCTTTTGCGCTAAGAGATAAAATTATTTAGAATAACCGCGCTATCAATAGCGCGGTTATTTTTTGCAACTTTTTCAGCCAGGACTACTATGAACACAAATCGTAAGCCAGTTTTTAGACGAGTTTTACTTAAATTAAGCGGTGAAGCTTTAATGGGCCAAGAAGGCTTTGGTATCGACCCATCTATTCTTGACCGTATGGCACAAGAAATTAAAGAACTTGTAGAATTAGGCGTTGAAGTAGGCGTAGTAATTGGGGGGGGTAACTTCCTACGTGGCGGTACACTCGCTGAAAACGGTATGAACCGCGTAGTGGGCGATCACATGGGTATGCTTGCTACGGTAATGAATGGCTTAGCAATGCGTGATGCGCTTCACCGTGCTTATGTAAATGCACGTTTAATGTCAGCAATTCCTCTAAACGGTGTGTGCGATGCTTATAATTGGGCAGAAGCAATTAGCTTATTAAAAACCGGCCGTGTTGTTATTTTCTCTGCGGGTACCGGTAACCCGTTCTTTACAACTGATTCAGCTGCGTGTTTACGCGGCATTGAAATTGAAGCCGACACCGTACTAAAAGCAACAAAAGTTGACGGTGTTTACAGCGATGATCCTGTTAAAAATCCAGAAGCTACGTTATACCCTACACTGACATATAACGAAGTTATTGAAAGAGAATTAAAGGTGATGGACTTAGCGGCATTTACCCTAGCTCGTGACCACAATATGCCAATCAGTGTTTTCAATATGAATAAACCAGGTGCGCTAAAACGTGTTATCCTTGGTGAAGACGAAGGTACACTGATTACAAACAAATCAACTAAATCAGCAGAATAATAGTTAGGAAGATTAACGTGATTAAAGAAATCCAACAGCATGCTGCAGAGCGTATGCAAAAGAGTGTTGACGCGCTAGGCTCACAATTATCAAAAATCCGCACAGGTCGTGCACACCCAAGTCTTTTAGATGGTATTCAAGTATCATACTACGGTGCAGATACACCACTTAATCAAGTGGGTAACGTAACAATTGAAGATAACCGTACACTTGCAATCACAGTATTTGATAAAACACTTACTCAAGCGGTAGAAAAAGCAATTATGGCATCAGATCTTGGTTTAAACCCAATGTCTGCAGGTACGGTTATTCGCGTACCATTACCTCCGCTTACAGAAGAGCGTCGTAAATCATTAATTAAGATTGTTCGTGGTGAAGTTGAAAGTGGCCGTGTGGCTGTTCGTAACATTCGCCGTGATGCGAATTCAGACGTAAAAGCGCTACTAAAAGACAAAGAAATTTCTGAAGATGAAGCACGTCAAAGTGATGACGAAATCCAGAAATTAACAGATAAATTTATCAAAGAAATGGATACAATTTTGTCTGCTAAAGAAGCGGAATTAATGGAAATCTAAAGCAATTTTTGAGCACTTTAGTGCACAATCATTGAGCAACTAAATTATTAGTTTTAAAGCGCCGTCTAGGGTATACTAGACGGCGCTTTTTACTTTTGGAAATGAGACTTAATGACAATCACCAAGGACGCAATTACTCAACAAAGCTTACCTCGCCATGTCGCCATTATTATGGATGGCAACGGTCGTTGGGCACAAGCAAAGGGTAAGCCTCGTGTGTTTGGTCATAAAAAGGGCGTTGAATCTGTTCGTAATGCAGTAAAGTTTTGCCGCCAGCTCAATATTGAATCGTTAACGCTGTTTGCATTTAGCAGTGAAAACTGGCGCCGCCCTGAACAAGAAGTGACGACGTTAATGGAGCTCTTCATGTTTGTATTGACCAACGAAGTAAAAAAACTCGATAAAAATAATGTTAAGTTGAAGGTAATTGGTGACATCAGTCGTTTCTCCGAAAAACTGCAAAAAAGTGTAGTAAAAGCAGAGCAAATGACCGAAAACAATACGGGCCTAACACTTAATGTTGCAGCTAATTATGGTGGGCAATGGGACATTGCACAGGCGGCGAAACAGCTTGCCAAACAAGTTGAACGCGGTGAATTATGTGCCGACGATATTGATGAAAACGCACTATCACAGTACATTAGCATGAATGAACAAGCACCACTGGATTTGCTAATCCGTACAGGTGGTGATTTACGCATAAGTAACTTTTTGCTGTGGCAAGCAGCTTATGCTGAACTGTATTTTACAGAAACACTTTGGCCAGATTTTAATGAGCAGGCGTTTGCGGATGCAATCGCCTGTTATGTTTCACGAGAGCGTCGCTTTGGTTGTACTGGCGAACAAATAAAAGAACTACTTGCTCAATCGTGATTTTAAAAGGGTAATTTGATTTGTTAATTAAACGTATTTTAACTTCGTTGGTGTTAGCACCAGCGGCACTTGCACTTGTATTTTACACACCTCTAGAGTTATTTAGTCTAATTGCTGGCCTAATTGTATTGCTTTCAGCGTGGGAATGGTCTGCGTTTATGGGGCTTAAGAAATTCGCTGCACGGATCAGCTATGTTGCGGGCATGGCGGTAATTCTATTTATTGCTAATGGCTTTTGGCCAATCGAAAGTTTATGGCAAAATGGCCAGCTGATCGGCTCTGCTAACTATGTGTTTACGCTTGCTGTAGCATGGTGGTTAGTTGCCTGTGCACTTGTTTGGACGTACCCGAGAACGGCAAAAGCGTGGCACAGTGGTTTAATGATGCGTGCAATTGCCGGTTTACTTACTCTACTCCCAATGTGGCTTGCGCTGAATGTGCTTCGTAGTAGTGAATATGCAACTGATGCAACGCAAGGTTCAATTTTAATTATGGTTGTTCTGGGTATTGTGTGGAGTGCCGATATCGGTGCTTACTTCTCAGGTAAAAACTTAGGTAAACACAAATTAATGCCGTTAGTTAGCCCAAATAAAACCATTGAAGGGCTAGTAGGTGGTTTAATTTGCTCAGGTATTTTTGTACTCGCTTTTTGTTATTTCACCAAAGTACCAACAGATAAATGGTTTATTTACGCGGCAATGGCTGCGGTGGTTGCTCTTTTCTCAGCCGTTGGGGATTTATTAGAGAGTATGTTTAAGCGAGAAGTGGGTTTAAAAGACAGTGGTTCTTGTTTACCTGGTCACGGCGGGATTTTGGACCGTATTGATAGCTTAACGGCTGCAGCTCCGCTTTTTGCTGCATTTTATGCGTGGACCTTGGTGGCGTAATGCAACGTATTACCGTTCTGGGCTCGACAGGTTCGATTGGCACTAGCACCTTAGATGTGCTCGCTAGAAATGCAGATGCTTTTCAGATATTTGCTCTTGTTGCAGGACGCAATTGGCGCTTGATGGCAACGCAATGCGCGCAGTTTTTGCCACAATACGCTGTAATGCAATGCCCTGATGCGACAAAACAACTTGAAAATGAAGTAACACGCTTAGGACTTTCAACTAAGGTGTTATGTGGCCAACAAGCTGCATCTAAGGTGGCCAGTGACAGCAGTGTTGATACTGTGATGGCAGCGATTGTCGGTGCAGCAGGTTTGCTCCCTACACTGGCAGCAGTTAAAGCTGGAAAGCGCGTATTGCTTGCGAATAAAGAGTCGCTGGTAATGTCCGGCGAGCTATTTATTAATGAAGTGAAGCGCTCTGGCGCAACCTTATTACCCATCGACAGCGAACATAATGCGATTTTTCAGGCGATGCCAGCAAGCGTGCAAGCAAATTGTTACAGCGCAGAGTTACAGCAACATGGCGTAAATAAAATCTTGCTAACTGGATCAGGTGGTCCATTTCGCACACGGGATTTAACAACTTTTTCCGACATTTCCGTTGAACAGGCTGTAGCACACCCCAATTGGGATATGGGGCAAAAAATATCGGTCGACTCTGCCACTATGATGAATAAAGGGTTAGAGTTCATTGAAGCCAAGTGGCTGTTCAATGCAAAACCGAGTGATATACAAGTAGTAATCCACCCGCAAAGCATTATTCATTCAATGGTACAGTACACGGATGGGTCGGTGTTGGCACAAATGGGTAATCCTGATATGCGCACGCCAATTGCGCATGCACTTGCTTTCCCAGAGCGTATTGAAGCCGGTGTTGCACCACTCGATTTTACTCAAATGGTTGATTTTACCTTTAATGCGCCCGACTTTAATCGTTATCCAAATTTAAAACTTGCCATTGATGCCTGTTCAGAAGGGCAATATGCCACAACAACGATTAATGCTGCTAATGAAATTTCAGTGGCTGCTTTCCTTGATAAGAAAATTGGTTTTCTTGATATTTACCGTATTAATCAAGCTGTGTTGAATCGCATTGCGCAAACTCATCAAAATATACAAATAAATGATCTTGATGTGATTTTACAACTTGATAGTGAAGCCCGTTCAGTGGCAAGTCAAATGGTCGCGGAGAGCTGTTAATGGAATTTTTGTGGAATTTACTGTCTTTCGTACTAGTAATTGGCATCATTGTTGTGGTGCACGAATATGGCCATTTTTGGGTTGCTAGACGTTGCGGTGTAAAGGTACTCCGTTTCTCAATTGGTTTTGGTAAACCACTTTTCAGATGGCATGATAAGCTCGGCACTGAGTATGTTGTTGCTGCAATTCCACTGGGTGGGTATGTAAAAATGCTTGATGAGCGCGTTGAGGAGGTTGCACCTTCTGAACGTGAACACGCATTTAATAATAAATCTGTTTACCAGCGAATCGCTGTAGTTGCCGCAGGCCCAATGGCAAACTTTATTTTCGCTATTGTTGTGTCTGCCATAATGTATATGGTTGGCGTGCGCTCGCTATTGCCTGTTATTGGTGAGGTTGTACCAGGTAGTCTCGCTGAGCAAGCAAGATTGCAAGCAGGTCAGCAAATTACGGCCATCAATGATAAAGAAGTATTTGGTTGGCGTGAAACCTTACTTATGCTGATGGAAAATATTGGCGAACAACAAGTTCGAGTAAGTGTCAAAGACGATGAATTAGGGTATCAACAAACCTATTTAGATTTGTCTAAATGGCAATTAAAAGATGATGGAAATCCGATAGTTGATATTGGTATTAAGCCATTTAGACCTCTTGAAACGATGCGTCTTGGCCATGTTCAAGCTGGCAGTCCAGCAGAGCTTGCAGGGCTAAAAGTTGACGATACCATTCATTTAGTTAATGGCGAACAGATTGAATCTTGGCAAGCCTTTGTAAGTCGTATTCAACGCTCACCCAATGCGCCATTATTACTCACCATAAGTCGTGGTGAAGATAAGCTTAATATCCAAGTTACACCTGGCAACAAAAAAAATCAGCAAGGACTTAATCAAGGCTACTTAGGTGTGATACCCTTTGTTGAAAATTGGCCATCTTGGATGATTTCAACACAACAATATGGTGTTTTTGACGCGATAATTTTGGGTGTTGATAAAACAATTCAGCTAATAAACGTAAGTTTTGCAACAGTAGTCAATTTGATAACAGGACAAGTTTCTGTTGCAAACTTAAGTGGTCCGGTAGGGGTGGCAATCGGTGCCGGAGCCAGCACCAGTAGTGGCATTATGCCATTGTTGGAATTCTTAGTATTTGTAAGTGTAAGCATTGGCTTTTTCAATTTATTGCCTTTACCAATCTTAGATGGTGGGCATTTAATGTATTACATCATTGAACTTATCAGAAAAAAGCCAGTCTCTGAAAAGACACAAGAATTAGGTTTTAGGATCGGTGCGCTGATCCTTATATTGTTAACTTGCCTTGCGCTATTTAACGATTTTACGCGGTTATAAAGGAAATCAAATAATAATATGGCTATCAGAAAGCAATTGGCTGTAATAAGTTTATTGGGAGCAAGTTTTGCAGCTCTCGGCCAACAAGACTCCTTTATTGTAGAAGATTTAAGAGTTGAAGGATTGCAACGTGTTGCACTGGGTGCTGCACTGACACACATTCCTATTAACATTGGTGATAACCTCGACAGTTACACAATTTCAAAAACGATTAAAGCTCTCTATGGTTCGGGCCACTTTGACAATATTAAAGTGGTACGTGATGGTGATACGGTTATTTTCCAAGTTACGGAAAGGCCAACTATCAGTGTTATCGAATTTGAGGGTAACAAAGATATCAAAGATGAACAGCTTACCGAAAGCCTTGATGGGCAGGGGATCCGTAAAGGTGAACCACTTGATATGGTGGTGGTTGATGGCTTAGAAAAAGGCTTAATCGAGTTCTTTCATGGTATTGGTAAGTACAACGCGTCAATTGATGTTTCTGTAACACGATTACCACGTAACCGTGTAAAGCTAAAACTAGAATTTAAAGAGGGTGATGCCGCTTCAATCCGCCAAATCAACATTGTTGGTAATGAGCTATTTTCTGACGAAGAACTTCTAGCACTTGCTGAATCACGTCAAGATTTACCTTGGTATATGTTTATGTCAAATGACAGATACCAAAAGCAAACAGTTCAAGGCGATTTAGAGAAAGTTCGCAGTTATTACCTAGATCGCGGTTACCTCAAATTTAATATTGATTCTACTCAAGTATCAGTAAGTCCAGATAAAGAATCTGTTTATGTTACTGTGAACGTTACAGAAGGTGAGCAGTTTACAGTTAAAGAATTTGACTTCATGGGTGATTTACTTGGTCGTGAAGAGCTTATTCGCGCTGTGATTCCACTCAAAACAGGCAAGCTGTACAACGGCTCTGTGGTAACAGCCTCTGAAGAGTTCATTAAAAATTACCTAGCACGTTTTGGCTATGCCAATGCTGAAGTACGCACGATCCCGGATATCGATGAAGAAAATAAAGAAGTAAAACTGACGCTATCGGTTGATCCTGGCAAACGTATTTACGTCCGTCGAATTAATATTGGTGGTAATGAAATTACTTCAGATGAAGTAATTCGTCGCGAAGTCACCCAACTGGAAGGCGCATGGCTTTCAAATAGCACACTTGAGCGCTCTAAATTGCAGATTCAACGTTTAATGTATATGGAAAACGTTGAGTTTGATGTCACACCAGTTCCAGGAAAAGATGACCAAGTAGATGTTGATTTCACAGTAAAAGAACAGTCAGCAGGTAGCTTCAATGCAGGCCTTGCATATGGCTCGTATAACAAACTGCAGTTCAATATCGGTATTAGTGAATCAAACTTCTTAGGTACCGGTGACCAAGTTGCCTTTAATATCAGTACAGCTACGGGTTCTCAAAATGTAAGCTTATCGCATACAGACCCTTATTTTACAAAAGACGGTATTAGTTTAGGTAACTCGATTTTCTTCCAGAACTTCGATGCTAGTAAATACAGCCTAATTGATTATAAGAGTAAGAAATATGGGGTTGGCTCAAGTTTAGGTATTCCAGTCAATGCGAATAACCGCCTGAACTTTGGCGCTACCATTTCAAAAGAGTACTTATCTGAGTTATCAGAATACGAACAAACGCGCATTATGCGTGAGACATTCCTAGATCCAGAAAATCCTGATGCAGGGTTTGAGTTCTTAAAGTTAGAACTCAGTGCAGGTTGGTCACGCGTAACACTTAACCGTGGTATGTTCCCAACTGCAGGTTCAAAGCAAAGCTTAACGCTTAAAGCGACGACGCCAAATTCAGATCTTAATTACTTTAAAGTAAATTATGACTCACGTTTCTACTGGCCATTAAGTACAAACCATAAATGGGCATTTTCTGCAAAAGCAGCATTTGGTTATGGTAATGGCTATGGCGAAACAAACGGCTATGACCAAATTCTGCCAGTACAGGAATTCTTCCGTATTTCAGAAATGGACTTACGCGGTTTTGAACGAAATACGATTCTGCCTCGTGCAATCGTTGTTGAACCAACTTGGTTACCAGGTACACCTGGTGGGGATGGTTCGCAAGGCCAAATCGGTAGTGATCCTAAGTTTGATAACATTCAACTGTACGGACGTATCGGTGGAAACGTTAAAGCTGTAGCTGGTTTAGAGATGATTGTACCAACACCATTCCTAGACGATGAGAACAGCAGTTCAGTTCGTACTAGTTTATTTGTTGATGCGGCGAACGTATGGGATACTGAGTTTGATGTAAATCGTTACGAAAACCTAACGCCAGATGAACAAGCTTTACTTGAAGATTATTCGGATGCGAGTCGTTTCCGTGCATCGACAGGTTTATCTATCCAGTGGATTTCGCCAATGGGCCCAATGGTAATCAGCTTTGCCTATCCACTTAAGAAAGAAGATGATGATGATACGAAGAGCATCAGCTTCAATATAAGTAACACATTCTAAAAGGAATAAATTCGTGAATAAAATGATTAAAACAACCGCCATGACTTTGTTAGCCACTTTTCTAATGGGTGCTTCTGCAAGCTCGTTTGCTCACAAGGTTGCGATTGTAAATGTACAGCAAGTATTCTCTGGTGCACCTCAAGCTGCAACGATTAAAGCAACACTAGAGTCTGAGTTCCGCGAGCGCAGACAAGAGCTTGAAAAGTTACAAGGCGACATTCGTTTTGAGCTTGAAAAATATCAGCGTGAAAATGCCACTATGAGCAAAGCGCAAAAAGAAGCGCACCAGAAGAAAATTCAAGAGTTGCAAAAAGCATTGCAAGAAAAGGGTCAACCTTTACAGCAAGAAATGCAGATGCGCCAAGCTCAAGAAACTAAAAAGCTTGAGTCAATTATTTTCCAAGCGATTGAAGCTGAAGCGAAAGCGGGTAAATATGATGAAGTTAAACCTGCTGCAGCAAGCCTTTACGTAAATGAGAAAAAAGTTGATAACATTACTGATAAAGTGGCTGAGCGTGTAGCGAAGGCTAATTAATAGTAGATATGAAATTACAGCAAATTGCTGAGATTTTAAATGCTGAGCTGGTCGGTGACGACTCGCTCAGCATTTCTCGTATAGCAACCCTAGAAAATGCAAAAAGCGATGAAATTAGTTTTCTCGCTAACAAAAAGTATCGTACGCAGCTTGCAACCACCAATGCTGGTGCGGTGATCTTGTCCGAGAAGGATGCAGAACACTTTTCTGGCAATAAAATCATCGTCTCAAATCCTTACTTGGCATATGCACTGTTAGCACAAGCGATGGATACAACACCTGCACCTGCACGCAATATACATGCAAGTGCCGTCATTGATCCAAGCGCAAAACTTGCTGCTAATGTTTCAATAGGTGCCAATGCAGTGATTGAAGCGGATGTTGAAATTGCCGAAGGCTCATCAATTGGTGCTGGCAGCTTTATTGGTAAGGGTGTTAAAATAGGGGCCAATACCACAATATGGGCAAATGTAACGATTTATCATGATGTTGAGATTGGAGAATCGTGTTTAGTGCATGCCAATACAGTGATTGGTGCAGATGGTTTTGGCTATGCTAATGAAAAAGGGCAATGGGTTAAAATTCCACAATTGGGTTCTGTAATCATTGGTGATCAGGTTGAAATCGGTGCAAGCACCACAATCGACCGTGGCGCAATCGATGATACTATCATTGAACGTAATGTCATCATTGATAACCAAGTACAAATTGCCCATAACGTCATTGTTAAAGAGGGCACTGCTATTGCAGGGTGCACTGTGATTGCTGGTAGCACGACGATAGGCAAATATTGCCAAATTGGTGGTTTGTCGGGTATTGCAGGACACATTGAAATTGTCGATGGCGTTGTGTTAACGGGTATGTCAATGGTGATTAGTGGCATTGATAAGCCTGGTGTTTACTCTTCAGGCGTGCCGCATAGCGATAATAAAGACTGGCGACGCAATATGGCCCAGCTTCGTCAACTATCGGCAATCAATAAGCGATTAAAGGCAGTTGAAAAATCACTGCCGGAGCGTGACGAATAGCCTTCGTCATGTACTATTAATCGTTTCAGTGAGATTCTGAAACGAGGAAATAAGTTAGGTTAAGGAAACAGATTTTGGCAGAACAATTAAACAGCTTTGATATTCAAGAAATCCTAAAGCTATTACCTCATCGTTACCCAATGCTATTAGTTGATAAAGTCGTTGACTTTGAGCCGGGTAAAACGCTTCATGCGATTAAAAATGTCACTGCAAATGAGCCAATTTTCACCGGCCATTTCCCAGGACAGCCAATTTTCCCTGGCGTAATGATTTTAGAAGCATTAGCGCAAGCAACCGGTTTGCTCGGTTTTAAAACAACTGAAAACCGTGGTGATAATGAACTATATTTATTTGCAGCCATTGATAATGCGCGTTTTAAGCAACCAGTATTACCAGGTGATACGATGCATCTCCATGTTGAGTTCTTGAAAGAGCGTCGCAATATGTGGAAATTCTATGGTGAAGCGAAGGTTGACGGAAAAGTAGTGTGTTCAGCTGAATTAATGTGTGCAAGAAGAGAGTTATAATACGTGATCCATCCTACTGCAATTATTGAGCCTGGCGCTCAACTTGGCAACAACGTTAAAGTTGGTCCTTACAGTTATATTGGCAACGATGTCGTAATTGGTGATGACTGCATCATCGAGTCACATGTTGTTATTAAAGGGCCATCGGTGATTGGTTCAGGTAACCATATTTTCCAATTCGCTTCAGTGGGTGAAGCGTGCCAAGACAAAAAGTACAAGGATGAACCAACCAAGCTGATTATTGGTGATAATAACGTGATCCGCGAATGTGCAACAATCCACCGTGGCACAATTCAGGATGAAGGCATCACTAAAATTGGCTCAAATAACTTATTTATGGCTTACACCCATGTTGCTCATGATTGTGTAATTGGCAACAACTGTATTTTTGCAAATAACGCAAGTGCTGCGGGACATGTGCATGTTGGTGATTGGGTTATCCTAGCTGGTAACTCGGGTATTCACCAATTCTGTCATATTGGTTCTCATGCTTTTGTTGGTATGTATTCAGGTGTAAACCAAGATGTGCCGCCTTTTGTAACAACAATTGGTACGCCAGCTCGTCCGGTTGCAATTAATACTGAAGGCCTCAAGCGTCGCGGTTTTGAATCAGATGAGATTATGGCGCTTCGACGTGCTTATAAACAGCTTTATCGTAAAGGTAATAAGCTTGATGAAGCACTTGTCGAAATGGAAAAAGAAGCCGAAGAGTTTAAAGCGGTGCAAACCATGATTGATTTTGCAAAATCATCCAGTCGTGGACTTATCCGATAATGATATCGGATAAGCCATTACGAATTGCACTTATCGCCGGGGAACACTCCGGCGATATTTTAGGTGCAGGATTAATTAAAGTGCTAAAGCACCATTACCCAAATGCCTCGTTTGAAGGTATTGGCGGTCCACGCATGTTGGCTGAAGGCTTTAAAACCCATTTTCAAATGGAAGAATTAGCGGTGATGGGCGTATTTGAAGTACTGCCTAAGCTATTTCGCTTACTGAGTATTAAAAAGCAAATCGTTCGACATTTTATTGATAATCCGCCCGATATCTTTATTGGTATAGATGCGCCAGATTTTAACTTACGTGTTGAAAAGCCCCTGAAAGCAGCGGGTATTAAAACCGTGCATTATGTCAGTCCATCGGTCTGGGCATGGCGTGAGAAACGTGTTTTTAAAGTGGCTGAAGCGACTAATTTAGTGCTTGCACTACTGCCATTTGAAAAAGCGTTTTACGATAAACACGCTATTCCGTGTGAATTTGTCGGCCATACCTTGGCTGATGAATTACCACTTGAAGATAATAAAGAAGCAAGCAGAGCACTTTTTAATTTATCGGCAAGTGATAAAGTTTTAGCGGTACTGCCTGGTAGCCGTGGTTCAGAGGTGACTTTACTGAGCGAGCCATACATTCAAGCTGTATTATTGCTCAAAAAACAGCTCCCCGAATTAAAGGTGCTAGTGCCACTCGTTAATGAAAAACGAAAAGAAGAGTTTTTAGCTGTTGCAAAGCAATACCAAGCAGAAGATGTATTCACTCTTATTGATGGCCAGTCACGCGAAGTGATGACCGCCGCTGATGCGGTGTTATTAGCGTCGGGTACAGCTGCACTTGAATGTATGCTATTAAAACGCCCTATGGTGGTTGGCTACAAGCTAAAAGCGCTGACATATCACTTAGTGACACGATTATTTAAATTTAATATCGAGCATTTTTCATTACCGAATTTACTTGCGGGCAAGCAGTTGGTGCCAGAGCTATTACAAAATGATCTCACCCCTGAAAACCTTGCGACCACACTATTGCCATTGCTAGAAGAGGATCAAACCAGATTGACAGAGACCTTTATGGAGATGCATAAAGCACTCAGACTGGATGCAAGTAAGCAAGCCGCATTGGCGGTATCTAATTTAATAGAGAAAAGAAATGACTGAGATTGTGCGTCCAAATACACAGTTAGTTGCCGGTGTTGATGAAGTAGGTCGAGGCCCACTTGTTGGCGATGTGGTGACAGCAGCAGTAATTCTAGACCCAAACAAGCCAATTGCGGGGCTTGCAGATTCTAAAAAGCTCACAGAAAAAAAACGTTTAGCCCTTTATGATGAAATTATCGAAAAAGCGCTTTGTTTTAATATTGCGAGAGCTACTGTGCCAGAAATAGATGAGCTTAATATTCTACATGCCACTATGCTTGCCATGAAACGCGCAGTCGAAGGCTTATCAATCCCAGCAGAGTTTGTGTTTATTGATGGTAATCGCTTACCAGATATCAATGTACCTGCACAAGCAGTTGTTAAAGGCGATAGTCTAGTTGCTGAAATCAGTGCAGCATCTATTTTAGCGAAAGTGACTCGCGATAATGAAATGAAAGCACTTGATGTAGAGTACCCACAATTTGGCTTTGCAGGTCATAAAGGTTATCCAACCAAAGCACATTTAGAAGCACTTGCACTTCATGGTGTTACGCCGCATCATAGACAAAGCTTTAAGCCCGTAAAAACAATAATAGAACAGACCAACAATTGCTAATCAATGCTTGGTCAATCAAGTTAGGCAGATAATGCAAGACCCTAAATTTATACACTTACGTGTTCACAGTGATTATTCAATGGTGGACGGCTTAGCAAAAACTAAGCCTATTGTCGGTAAAATTGCAGAGCAAAAAATGCCTGCATTTGCCATTACTGATCAAATGAATTTGTGCGGTTTAGTGCGCTTTTACGGTGCGGCGCATGGTGCTGGCATCAAACCTATCGTTGGTGCTGATCTGTGGTTACACAGTCCTGAGTTTCCCGATGAACCTTGTCGTCTAGTAGTGCTTGCCAAAAATAATCAAGGCTACAAAAATTTAACCCTGTTAATTTCTAAAGCATTTAAGCGTGGCCATATTATGCAGCGCCCAATGGTTGATAGAGATTGGCTTATTGAGCATAAAGAAGGGTTAATTTTACTCTCTGGTGCGAAAGATGGTGATTTAGGTAAAGCCTTATTAAAAGGTAATAACGACCTTACAAAATCTATTGGTAACTTCTATTTAGAACACTTTAAAGATCATTACTATATTGAGCTAACGCGAACTGAACGTGAGCAAGAAGAAGATTATCTTCATAGTGCAGTTGCTTATGCCCAATATTCAGGTTTGCCAGTTGTTGCCACCAATGAAGTCGTGTTTCTCAATAAAGAAGACTTTGAAGCCCATGAGATTCGCGTTGCTATTCACGATGGTTTTACCCTTGACGATAAACGCAGACCAAAACGTTTTTCAGAGCAGCAATATTTAAAAACCGAAGAGCAAATGTGTGAGTTGTTCTCGGATATTCCAGAAGCACTGGAAAACTCGGTAGAAATTGCCAAACGTTGTAATGTAACCATTCAGTTAGGTACATATTTCTTACCTGATTACCCAACAGGTTCGCTGTCGATTGAAGATTTCTTAGTAAAAGTATCGGAAGACGGTCTTGAAGAACGTTTACAGTTTTTATTCCCAGATGAAGAAGAACGCAAAGTCAAACGTGTCGAATATGATGACCGTCTAAAAATCGAACTTGATGTAATCAACCAAATGGGTTTCCCTGGTTACTTCTTGATCGTAATGGAATTTATCCAGTGGAGTAAAGATAACATTATTCCCGTCGGACCAGGACGAGGCTCGGGTGCAGGTTCATTAGTAGCCTATGCACTTAAAATCACCGATTTAGATCCCTTACAATTTGACTTACTTTTCGAACGTTTCTTGAACCCAGAACGTGTATCAATGCCCGATTTCGACGTCGATTTCTGTATGGATCGCCGCGATGAAGTTATTGACCATGTTGCTAAGCTCTATGGCCGTGATGCGGTATCACAGATCATTACCTTTGGTACAATGGCGGCTAAAGCGGTAATACGTGATGTAGGCCGTGTGCTTGGCCACCCGTATGGTTTTGTTGACCGTATTTCAAAATTAGTTCCGGGCGATCCGGGCATGACATTGGCAAAAGCTTTTGATGTTGAACCACGTTTACCTGAAGCTTACGACACTGACGATGAAGTGAAAGAACTTATCGATATGTGCCGCATTTTGGAAGGTTGTACACGTAACGCAGGTAAACACGCAGGTGGTGTTGTTATTTCACCGACAACCATTACCGATTTCGCAGCGCTATATTGTGATGACGAGGGTAAATTCCCGGTTACGCAATTTGATAAAAACGATGTAGAAACAGCAGGCCTTGTTAAGTTTGACTTCCTAGGGTTACGTACCTTAACCATT
This sequence comes from Pseudoalteromonas piratica, assembly GCF_000788395.1. Lineage (NCBI taxonomy): Bacteria > Pseudomonadati > Pseudomonadota > Gammaproteobacteria > Alteromonadales > Pseudoalteromonadaceae > Pseudoalteromonas > Pseudoalteromonas piratica. Next base: position 2,751,336 of record NZ_CP009888.1, on the reverse strand, counting down.
TTACAATGGGCTATCGATATGGCCAATGAGCGCTTAACGCGCGAACAAAAAGAGCATATCGATATCGCTGCAATACCACTTGATGATCCTCCAAGCTTTGAGTTACTGTTGCGCGCCGAAACGACCGCAGTATTCCAGCTTGAATCTCGCGGGATGAAAGATCTTGTTCGTCGTTTAAAACCTGACTGCTTTGAAGATATGATCGCACTGGTTGCACTTTTCCGTCCAGGTCCTTTGCAATCAGGCATGGTAGATAACTTTATCGACCGTAAACACGGCCGAGAAGATGTATCGTATCCTGATGCACAGTATCAGCACGAAAGCCTACAGCCCATTCTTGAACCAACTTACGGTATTATTCTTTACCAAGAACAGGTAATGCAAATTGCTCAGGTTCTTGCAGGCTATAGCTTAGGTGGTGCTGACTTACTACGTCGTGCTATGGGTAAGAAAAAGCCGGAAGAGATGGCCAAGCAACGCTCAACCTTTGAGGAAGGAGCGAAGCAAAATGGCGTAGATGGCGAACTGGCGATGAAGATCTTCGATCTTGTAGAAAAGTTCGCAGGTTACGGCTTTAACAAATCGCACTCGGCAGCATACGCGCTGGTATCTTATCAAACCCTCTGGATGAAAACCCATTATCCTGCAGAGTTTATGGCCGCAGTAATGTCGGCAGATATGGATAACACCGATAAAATAGTTACCTTGGTAGATGAGTGTGAGAATATGAAACTCACATTATTGCCGCCTGATGTTAATTCTGGTTTGTATAAATTCACGGTAAACCACCAAGGACAAATCGTTTACGGAATTGGTGCCATTAAAGGTGTGGGTGAGGGGCCTGTCGAAGCTATTTTAGAAGCGAGAGAGAGCGGCGGTCCATTTAAAGATTTGTTTGATTTCTGCGCCCGTGTTGATATTAAACGTTTAAATAAACGTGTCATTGAAAAGCTAATTATGGCTGGTGCCATGGACAAACTTGGCCCAGAGCAAACACAAAGTGCGCGCTCTACGCTTATTGCTAGTTTGCCAGATGCGCTTAAATCCGCCGATCAACACAACAAAGCCGAAGCACTTGGTCAAAGTGATTTATTTGGTTTATTGGCAACAGAACCTGAAGAAGTTGCTGCTGCATTTGTTCAAGCGCCCAAATTTACTGATAACGAATGGTTGGAAGGCGAGCGCGAAACACTGGGACTTTATTTAACTGGTCATCCAATTAATCAATATCGCGCGGAGCTTAAAAATTATGTGTCAGGGCGTCTAGTCGATTTACAACCGACGGAGCGTGATGTAACGTCAACTGCGGCAGGTTTAGTGATCAACGCGCGTACCTTAATTAATAAAAAAGGGAAGCGTTGGGGGTTACTCACATTAGATGATAAAAGTGCCCGAATTGATATTCGTTTATTTCCTGAACAGTTCGAAACTTACCAAGAACTGCTGCAAATGAACAATATCTTGGTGATATCTGGTGTGGTCAGCTTTGATAACTTCTCAGGTGGTATTACAATGACCGCTCGCGAAGTTGCAAGTATCGAATCTGTTCGCGAAAAACGGGTTAAAAATATAAAAATGACGGTGAAAATGCAGGAAGTGAATGATAACTTCCTGTCTCGTTTAGAGCATGCCATCACCCCGTACAAATTTGGTACTTGCCCGATAAGAATTCAATATGAACGCCCAGATGCAACAACTGAGCTTTCATTAGGAACACAGTGGTGTGTTACACCTAGTGATGAGTTACTTGCTAATCTCTCACGCTTAGTAGCACAAAATATTGAACTAGAATTTAATTAGGTAGTTTAGAGCATGAGTCTCAATTATCTTGATTTTGAACTTCCAATCGCAGAGTTGGAAGCAAAAATTGAAGAACTTAAAAATGTAGGTCGCGGTGGTGAACTGGATCTTAGCCTTGAAGAAGAAGTATCACGCCTTAAAGATAAAAGCGTGGAACTTACCAATAAAATCTTTTCAGATCTAGGCCCTTGGCAAGTTTCGCAACTTGCGCGCCACCCGTTACGCCCGTATACCAAAGATTATGTTGAGCGTATTTTTACTGAATTTGACGAGCTAGCTGGCGACCGTGCGTTTGCAAATGACCCGGCAATTGTTGGCGGTATTGCACGTTTAGATGGCGAGCCTGTAATGGTAATCGGTCAACAAAAAGGCCGTGATACAGCTGAAAAAATTAAGCGTAACTTTGGTATGCCTAAGCCAGAAGGTTACCGTAAAGCATTACGCTTAATGGAAATGGCTGAACGTTTTAATATGCCTATTATTACGTTTATCGATACGCCAGGAGCCTACCCGGGGGTTGGTGCAGAAGAGCGTGGTCAAAGTGAAGCAATCGCGAAAAACTTAAAAGTGATGGCAGGCCTTAAAGTACCAGTAATTTGTACGGTAATTGGTGAAGGTGGTTCAGGCGGTGCGTTAGCAATTGGTGTAGGCGACCGCGTTAATATGCTTCAGTACAGTACTTACTCAGTTATCTCGCCGGAAGGGTGTGCGTCAATTCTTTGGAAAAGCGCAGAAAAAGCCCCACTTGCGGCAGAAGCAATGGGTGTAAGTGCTGATCGTGTTAAGAGCTTAGACTTAATCAACTCGATTGTTGAAGAACCATTAGGCGGCGCACATCGTAACTATGATGCGATGGCTAAATCGCTTAAAGCACAAATTAAGCGTGACTTAAGTGAGTTGAAAGCTTTATCATTGGAAGAAATGTTAGAGCAACGCTACGAGCGTTTAATGTCTTTTGGTTACTGTTAACCGTAAGATTTAGGAAAAAGCCGCATTTTGCGGCTTTTTTTGTTTATGAAAGATATATACCAAACGTTTAAAAATACCCTTCTTGAAAAAGGATTTACCCAATATACCGTCGCTTTGTCAGGTGGGGTAGATTCGGTCGTTTTATTGCACCTTGCGAAACGTTTGCACGATGAATTCAATCATATTGAACTCAAAGCCGTCCATGTCAATCATGGCTTGAGCGATAATGCTTCGGATTGGCAAACCTTCTGCGAAAACCTTTGTCAGAGCTGGAATATCCCTTTCGAAGCATCAGAAGTCTCACTTCATTTAAGCCCAAGGCAAAGCCTTGAGGCCATTGCGCGCGATGCGCGATACCAAGCTATCAAATACTCTATGCTGCCAAACTCCTGTTTGCTTGTTGGGCAACACCTTGACGATCAAGTAGAGACCTTCTTTATCCGCTTAAAGCGAGGTGCCGGTTTACTGGGGCTTGGTGCAATCAAGCATGAAAGCGTCAACGATATGGGGATAACAGTTGTCCGTCCGCTATTGGCAGTTTCAAGAAATGATATTGAGCACTATGCTACGAATTTTGCTTTAGAGCATATCACTGATGAATCAAATGCAGACGATAAATTCGATCGTAACTATTTGCGTAATCATGTGTTGCCGCAATTAAATGCTCGTTTTGAAGGGTTTAGTCGTACGGTATTTAGAGTGACTCAGCTACTTCAATCGCAACAGCGATTACTAGATGAGTACATTGCTGAAGATGCAAAGCAGTGCATAGCTGAAGACAGGTTAATACTTGATAAACTGTCTTCGTTTTCACGCGTGCGCATTGAAAACCTAATACGATTTTGGCTTCAAAGTCAGCAATTGCAATTTCCCTCTCAAAAGGTTTTGAATCAAATTAGAGAGCAAGGGCTGCATGCAAAAGCGGATGCTCAAGTGCAAATTAATTGCGGTGATTTTGCTGTGTGCCGATATCAAGCAGCACTTTATGTTGTTTATCCAAAAGCGGTTCCAAAAGATATCACAGCCCTTACCGAATCAAATAGTGCAGGGTGCAAATTTAAAGTGATAGAAGCCGCACATGGAATACGTTTGCCTACTGAGGATGAAATGGTCAACGTGCGCTTTAATATCGGCAGCGAAAAACTTACTTTAAAAAAACGAAACTGCACTAAGTCAGTAAATACATGGCTTAAAGAAGCAGGTATACCGCCTTGGCAGCGCCCTCATTTTGCGGGAATTTTTTATAATGATAAACTAGTCCAAGTGATTGGTCTTGGAATAGACAAATCTGCATATAGTGAGAATGGCGTACTTTGGATTGAGAAGGAGTAACATGAAAACGAGTCAAGCAGTCGGGTTTTCTTTAATAGGGCAGGCACACTTAGGATTGTTAGTATTTGCAGTAATTTTAGTTGTTAGCTTAGTGTTATCGACCAATTTAGTTGTTGTGACTTATGGCGGGGCATTTGGCGTTATTACAGCATTATTACTTCTTGCATACTGGCTCGGAAAGGGGGGCAAGTTTTTTATTTTGGCAGTAGTTTGTCCGCTCGTTTGTATTGTTTTAACGCCTTTAACTAGTTTTTATGACATTGCCAACTTACTCGGTGCATTTTTTGTCGGGGTATGTTTCTTACTTACCGTTTATAAGTTGAAAAAAGGAAGCTAGCGCTTCCTTTTTAGTTAATTTTGTAACAATCACGGCCTTCTCTTTTGGCTGCATAAAGTGCTTTATCAGCACGCTCAAAAATACTATTAGGTATATCTTTGGCATTGCTTAATGAAAAACCGATGCTTGTTGTAACAGAATGAGATGCAAGTAGTTGGTTTGAATGAACACGAGATCTGATCCGGTTTGCAAGAATATGGCATACATCACAGTTATCATCGTCAATTAAAATTGCGAATTCATCTCCACCAAACCTAAATACGGTATCTGTGCCTCGCACGCAGTCACTTAAAATTTCGGCAAAGTTGATCAATACTTGATCGCCAATTTGATGGCCTTGGCTATCATTTACTTGCTTAAAGTTATCCAAATCTAAGAGCATTAAACCAAAACTTCTATGATGGCGACGACTACGTTCCAGTTTACGATAAAGGCTATCATCAAACATACTGCGGTTGTTTAAGCCTGTTAACGCATCTTTTGTGGCAAGCTTTTGTACGCGCGAAAACAATAATGCATTGCGAAGAGGGTAAACTAGCACAGAGTGTAATTTTGCTAACTTTTGCTTTGCGTAGTGTGTTAAGTTTTGCGAAAAGTAGATTAACTGACCTAATCGCTCGCCATCTGCCATTAAGTCAAAGGCGTAGTTTTTACCCTCGCTTTTGCTTCCGGTCATTTCAATCACACCTTCGGTGCTATGAAATTGAAGGCCGGCAAATTGCGCAATGCGTGCAGCTTCTGCTGAAAACATATTTATCAGCTTACTTAATTCAAGCGTTTTTTGCAGTTGAGTGACTAATGCATGCGTTTGGTTAACTTGATTCTGTTCAGCATAAAGTTGCCCATACGGCAAATAATCGCCGTTATTGTCTTGTTGGCGTGTCAATACATGTACGTTTTCCACTTTACTACCCTCAAAATACCGCAAAAGATTTGTTACGTACGAATAAAGCAAAAACTAAGCCATTATTACTAAGTGGCAGAAAAACAACCACTTGCTATATTTATTTAGTGGAAAAAAGAAGAGGTGGATTGGTTGTCATTTTTCCGCCGTTTTCTATTGCTTACTTTTGAGGTGGTTTTTGCAGCATTCATTTGATGTTTATTTTTACATTCTTATTGCCGCAGTGGTGCTGATTTGGTTGTTTAAAAGGTTCAACCTACCCCCCATTCTTGCCTATTTGGCAGTAGGGATCCTAGCCGGTAAAGATGGCTTTGCTTGGCTTGAACAGAGCGAGCAAATGCACTTTATTGCTGAGCTGGGTATTGTTTTTTTGTTGTTTAGCCTTGGCCTTGAATTTTCAATTCCACGATTACTTGCAATGCGTCATATCGTTTTTGGCGTTGGCTTGATGCAAGTTGTGCTGACGACCTTGGTAACTATGTTGATACTCTTACTTGCGGGTATTTCCTTGGTAGCAGCATTTAGTATTGGTAGTTTAGTGGCATTGTCATCAACTGCAATTGTGGTCAAGCAAGTGAGCGGTTCCCCATTGTTACGTTCGAGGCAAGGGCAGCTTGCAATTGGTGTATTACTGTTTCAAGACATTGCAGTCGTACCATTGTTAATTGCTTTACCCCTTCTTGCTGGCGGTGCTGAACAGTCATTATGGATTATTATTTTGGCTGCGCTAGCCAAGGGGGCAGTTGTAATAGCTTTGTTAATGGCGGCAGGTAAATGGGTGTTGCCCAAAATATTTAGCGAAATAGCACAAACGCGTAGTGATGAGTTATTTGTACTGACAACTATTTTGGTTGCATTAATTGCCGCTGCACTAACGTCTGCATTTGGTCTCTCAATGGCTTTGGGCGCTTTTCTTGCGGGCATGATGCTTGGTGAAAGTGAATACCGACACCAACTCGAAGCGGATATTCGACCGTTTCGTGATATTTTAATGGGGTTGTTCTTTATAACAATCGGAATGCAACTTGATATGGCTTTTGTGGTAATGAATGCACAATGGGTTGCTCTTGGCCTTGTCGGATTATTGACACTTAAAGTGCTAGTTACTTATTTCGTTACTAAGGTGATGGGTGAAAGTCATGAAAATGCACTTGCGACAGGGTTAATGCTGTGCCAAATGGGGGAATTTAGTTTTGTATTGGTGTCACTAGCGCTTAAATTCTCCCTAGTCAATTCAGCTGACGCTTCATTGCTCTTATCTGTCGGTGTTTTAAGTATGGCCATTACGCCTTATCTGGTTGACAACGGCGGCGTGCTAGCATTAAAAATGATTAACTTTGTTGCGCCAAGACACTTCAAAAATGCAGAGCCGGGCGTAGATAACAGTGATTCGCGATTTGAAGGATTAAGTCAGCATGTTGTGATTTGTGGTTATGGTCGCGTAGGGCAAATTATTGCACGTTTTTTAAAAACAGAAGCCATTCCGTTTGTTGCTATTGACAGTGATGCTATTCGGGTTAAAGAAGCGCAAGCTGCCGGAGAAAACATTTATTACGGTCAAGCCAAGCAAAAAGATGTGCTCAAGGGAGCGAATATAACCCATAGTCGTTTGGTGATAATTACATTCTCTGATAAAGATAGTGCGTTTGCGATTGTTAATAGCGTTAAGCAATTAGCCCCTGATGTGAAAATTTTGGTGCGTATGCGAGATGATCGTCATTTAGCAGAATTAAAATCCGAGGGTGTCACTGAAGTCGTTCCAGAAAAGCTAGAAGCAAGTTTAATGTTAGTTTCTCATGTATTATTTCTAACTGGCGTACCAGTGAGGCGTATTTTAAAGAGAGTACAAGCCGAGCGAGAAAATCGTTATGGGCTGTTACATGGTTATTTTCCGGGGGATAGTACGCTGTTATCGCCTGATTTATCTGAGTCATTAGAATTTCTGCATGCCATAGCAATCACTGAAGATGCCTTTGCTAAAGGGCGATCTCTCAATGATCTAAATTTGGCCAAACGACGCGTTGATGTAACGGGCCTTCGCCGTGATGGAAAGGAAATAAGCGAACCACCACTTGATACCATTTTGTTAGCGCAGGATATACTGATTGTAAGAGGCAAACCGCGTCGCGTTGAGCGAGCAGAGCGGTTTTTGCTTGAAGGGCGTTAACACAACAAAAGTATTATGTATTAGTAAACTCTAGAAACGCCATAATTTCATCTAGCTGAGACAAGCCATCTTGATAACCAATTTCAATCAGATGTTGTGTGTATTCTTTTTCAAACAGTAAATAACTGACCAATGACGACTCCGAATGTTTTTTAACACCAATACTCCGTAACAACAGTTTGATTGATGTTGGCATCACATCGTAGTACTCGGTAGCAATGGCATTAAAGTTTTGTGATGGGTTTATCACGAAATGCGCAATACGTTTGAGTTCTTTATGTTTATCTTTTGCAGGAATTAATGAAAGCGTTCGATTGATACGTTCTAATCGTTCAATATCTGCGCGCAAGGTGTCTGAGAATATGGTATCGAGTAGGTGACCTGCAATTGTTGAAATGCCAGGGTAATGTGGTTGAAAGCCAAAATATTTATTATCAATAGGCTGCTCTACCCCAATAACAAATACTTTTTCAGCCCCTAAATGAATAGCAGGGCTTAATGGTGCGTGTTGGTGCACTGAACCATCGCCAAAATAACCTTGGCGGATTTTAGTACTTGGAAATACCATGGGGATAGCACTAGACGCCATTAAGTGCTCAATGTTGATTGTTGTTTTTTCTCCACGTCGTTTGGCGCGTTGCCAAGATTCAGCATGTTTAGACTGAAAAAATGCAACGGAGTCACCACTTGAATAACTTGAAGCTGTAATTGAAAGGGCTTCTAAGTAGTCATTGCGAATATTGTTATCAATACGCTTTAAATCAAGCACAGAGCGTAATAAACCACGTAAAGGTTGATTATTGAAAAGGCTTGCTGGTGGATGGTTTTCATAATTTGACTGAAAACTACGTAGCATGTTAGCCAATATGTGGCCAAAGACAGACGTAAAATTTGAGTGATATACCTGTTCTGTATGGAAGTTTTTCCAAACATATTCTAATTTTTTGACACCCAGTTGATAACATGACGCGTAGCATGCCAATGCAGTTGCATTAATAGCGCCAGCAGATGTGCCGTTAATTATTGAAAATGGAATGGCTTGGTTGCGAGGTAAGTTTTTTGCAATCGCTTTAAGAACGCCCACTTGATAAGCAGCACGGGCACCGCCACCTGTCAGGAGTAATGCAATTTTTGTTTTATGTTTTGAACTATTACCGCTACTATTCATCAGATACTTTGTATTCTCCCTTTATTCTTAATTTAGAGCACTTTAGATCTAAAATAAATATTTAAGCAGTGAAAAATATGACAACACAATCTCAAAGTAAATTACCGTATTTAATTGGCCTATCACTTGTAGTCGTCGTTATTGGCGTTGCAGCATGGCAATTGCTTAAAACAGAAAAACCAGCAATGACTAACGAACGTCAGGTTATAGAGCTGCCAAATCCTGTTGTTGAACAAGCGCCTATTCCAGAAGAACCGTCGGTTGAAGAGCAGCAAAATGAGCCAGAACAACCTTTAGAGGTGATTGTGCCCTCATCCGAATTAGAAGCGCCAGTAGAACCAGTAGTCACTCGTCAATTACCTTCGTTAGACGACAGTGATGCAGTGGTTAAAGAGTCTTTGGCCGATAGTTTGTCAGTGAATATGTTAAAACTGGTTGTTAGTGACGATTTAATTCGTCGTGCTGTTGTTTATATTGAAAATTTAGCAGAGGGGAAAGTTGCGAAAAAGCATCAAGTGTTTAATGCACCAAGCCAATCTTTTACTGTTAATGATGGGGCGATTATTACAGTTAACCCAGAAAGCTTTAAACGATATGACACTTATGTAGCGCTTTTTACAAAGCTATCTGACAGTCAAATGATTGCGCTAATTGATGAATACAAGCCACTGATCCAAGAAGCTTATGATGAAATAGGTTTATCTGATTATGAGTTTAAACAACGTTTGGCTATGGCGATTACGCATTTACTGCAAACACCAGAGGTACCTGTTGATACACCTTTGACAAGTCAGTCGGTAAGTTATAAGTATGCAATCCCTGAATATGAAGCACTTTCAGATGCTCAAAAACAGTTGCTACGTTTGGGCCCTGATAACGTGAAAAAAGTGAAAACTAAACTCACGCGATTATTAAAGAAGCTATAAGGTTAAATGTTGTGCAGTTGGCAAGGCTTGGCAAAGTTTTGCTTGAACTTCAAAGACAAAATAGTGATAATCGCTCCGCGCAGTTGAGCAAAACATTGTTTAACTGATTCACTATGGTGATCTTATTGGTCCTCCCGCAATAATAGCATGTGAACCTGGTCAGGCCCGGAAGGGAGCAGCCACAGCGTGTGACTTATGTGCCGGGATGTGGCTGGTAAGATTGCCACCCATCTTATTTTCATAGCTTAATAGCAGTATCTTTGCTAAGTTTAATTAATCTAAGTATTAATATAATTGCAATATAAATACACTTTGTTGTTTATAGCTGCAGGTTTATTTTGAATAGTCTATTTTTAAAACTTTTCGCTTTACTATACCTTTTCGCGTTTAGCATGCCATCAGTGTACGCACAAATTTTAATTCACACTGATAATCAACATGATTTAGCAAGCTTTATGCAAGGTGAAATGCGTAGTTTGTCCTCAGCAACCAATCTACTTGCACTGGCACCGGAAGAAAATGATATTGAGTTTGTATTTGTACCATTAAAGCGCTCATTGCAGTTTATGAAAAAGGGTGAGCCAATTTGTGTCATTAATAAGATTAAAACAACCAAAAGAGAAAAGCAGTTTATATTTAGCGCGCCGATAAATTTATTTTTGAGTCGTCGCTTGTACCAATATGCGGATTTAGACTTTGAAAAAATGGCTATTCCAGTCAGTTTTGACCGATTGTTTGAAGCTTATCCAAATCGACAATTAATTATTTCTGATCAAATCTCATATGGTAATAAATTAGACGCATTGATTGATGGGGTATCGAACCATAATAAAATAATCCGTCGCGGTGCGTCGCATAGCAGCGGCATATTGGATATGTTTAGAGAGCAGCGCGGCGATTACGTGTTGTTATTCCCACTTGAACTGAGTAACACAAGTATAGAAAAACCGATACTCAGTTTTGAAATTGCGGGTATTGAACCTTATATTGTTGGGCGTTTGATGTGTGTAGATTCAACGAAAACACGCCGTTTTATTCAACACGTAAATAAGCGAATAAATGCACTTAATGTAGAGGGAAAACTTTTACAAGCCCACCTTAATTATTACCCCAAAGAGATCCATTCACAGGTAACTAACTATTTAACAGAAGAGTTTAAAGTAACGCTCAACTAAGCTGACTCTTTTGCTTTTTGTTCATAGTCTTTTTGAACGATATCGAGCGCCTTCAATACTGTTTTTGCGTCGAGATCATGTTGTTCAAGCAACATGATCAAATCAACTGCAAGCTTTACGTGGTTAGGCGCATTTTCTAAGGTATTGTGATCACTCATTGCTTGTTCCGCGCTTGGCGACTGCAGCTTTAGCAAATGCAACAGCATCACGAACCCGTTGTTCCATCTCCAACCGTTCACTTTGCGACGAGTAAAAAGCCATATCTACTTCAAATCGAATATAACGTGATGGCAGCTGGTTTAACGCAGTACAGCAGAAATCTGCAAGGGTATCTGTATCATAATCTTCTTCAATCTTTTGTCTGCCGATTTCGTCAATTAAAAGCTTTTCGTAATAATTATGAATGTCGTCATGTAGTTTCATGCTATTCCTTAAGATTTCTAAATTAACTACATTTAGTATTGCTTATATCTAAGCAATCGTCTATCCATTTGTCATGCTTAAATAAAGTTGTTTGTGGACTTCGACTAAATTGGTTACATCGCGTTGATAACCACCCCCTGACACTGTAAATAGGGGAATGTCGTTTTGTCGACAAAAGTGTACTACATGCGAGTCGCGCTGTTTTACACCTGCTAAACTAACATCAAAATAGCCTAACTCATCGTGACTAAAAATATCCGCGCCGGCATTGTAAAGAACAATATCAGGTTGTTCACTTAAAATGCTCAAAAAGCATTGTTGCAAAGCATTTAAATACGCTTGTGTGTTAGTTTCTTTATCAAGTGCAAAGTCATAGTCAGAATGTTGCTTTTTTGCCGGAAAGTTTTGTTGGCAATGCAAAGAAATTGTAATGATATCATCAAAGTTTTTTGCACAAACTGCAGAGCCATCACCCTGATGAACATCTAAATCCAGAATAACGACTTTATCGCACAGAGATTTATCGATTAACTGTCGAGCAGCAATTACCAAGTCATTAAAAATGCAAAAGCCACTGCCAAAATTTGGAAAACTGTGATGATAGCCTCCACTAATTTGACAAGCGAGTTTTGTTTTAAGCGCGATTTCGGCCCCCTGAATTGATGCGCCAATTGAATAAAGCGTTCTCTCTACCAAGGCCGATGACCAAGGAAAGCCTATTTTGCGAATCGCTTTACTGTCTAATGAACCGTTAATAAATTGGGCAACAAACTCACTATCATGCACTTTATTGATTTGCGCTAAGGTAGCACCTTGTGGTGTGACAAAGTGAAATTTGTCTTGGAGCTCGGTGGAAATAAAATCATAGATCAGCGAGTATTTTTGAATAGGAAAACGATGGTTTTCAGGGAGTTCCAAGGCTGAATAACTCGGGTGATATAATACGGGAATTGCCATTAGCGGTTTGATTTTTCAGCTAGTTGTATTTTTTCTTCAACGGATGTTATCGCTTTGCGACAGCGACCAAGTCTACCATGCAGAACTAATATTTCTTTATTCAGTTCATTGGCTCTGGCATCACTGCAATTAAGCTTTTCACTTTGTCTGATTTCAATCATTTCCATTAACCGCCTTTCAAACTCATGATTTTGCGATAATTCGCGGTAAAGCTCCTGGGAAGACTGAATAATTTTCTTAACAACTTTCTTATAGCGTGTTACTGGCTTAAATTGTTGTTCTTTTTGCCAAACGCTGGTGGCTTTTAAGGCTGTAATAATCGCTTCAATTTGTTGTGCAATGGTTTCAAGAGCAAAGCGGTGTGCGTTTCTGCGTTCAGCAGGTGGTAAAGACTCGATATTCTCGACTACCTCGTTCAAATAGTCTGATAGGTTAATACTTTTCGTACGAAATAAATGATGCTCAAATAAGCCATGCTGATTTTTTACAAAGCGTTCGCTTTTAAACAGCTTTTGCTGATCGAATTGTTGGCAGCTAACTTTTAACCTAGCTACTTGTTGTAACAATGTTGAGATCTGCGAGTGAGTATTACGCATAAACATCAAATATTAATTTAATTGCAAGTACAATAACGACAGTATTAAATACAGGTTTTATTAATTTGCTACCAAACTTAATTGCTGAATGCGCGCCAATCCATGCGCCGAGCATGATAAACGCACCCATGGTTAAACCTAGCATAAAGTGAACATGACCAAGTACGACAAATGTCGCCAGTGAAACCACATTACTAATAAAGTTCATAGACCTTGCAAGACCACAATTCAGCAGTATGCCCATTTTGTACAAAAAGCTATTGGATGCGGTCCAAAAAGTGCCTGCTCCTGGGCCTGCTACACCATCGTAAAATCCAATTGTTAATCCTTGCCATGTTTGTTTTACTTTTAACTGAGATGAGGGCTCAGGTAACTGCATATTTTCAGCAAATTGGTTCTTATTTAATAAGCTGTAAACTGCAACACAAATAATCACAATCGGTATGAGCAGATTAAGAAAATCTTGTGTTAAAAAATCAACAACAAGCGTACCTAGGATAGCTCCTAGCGCTGTTGCGCAAGCAGATACAAGCCAGAACCGAGGATTAAATAACTTTTTTTTGTAATAAGTGAAGCTAGCAGTAAACGAGCCAAAACTGGCAGCGAGTTTATTGGTACCGAGTGCTAAGTGAGGCGGAAGGCCTGCTGTAAGTAACGCAGGCACGGTTAGCATGCCACCACCACCGGCAACAGCATCAATAAAGCCTGCTGCTAGCGCGGCGGAGCACAACACAAGCCAAGTTGTAGGCTCTAAAGCAATTTCAATCATTAGTACTCGATTTTTCGTTTGAACGGAGGTAGTGAGTCGAGCATGGCTTTACCATAACGTTTAGTCACTAAACGTCTATCTAGAATGGTTATTTCGCCGCTATCAGACTCTTTACGAAGCAGTCTACCACAGCTTTGTACTAATTTCTTTGCCGCTTCCGGTACTGTAATAGACAAAAATGGATTACCACCTTTCGTTTCGATATATTCACTTTGCGCTTGTTCTATGGGGGATGTTGGCACAGCAAACGGGATTTTGGTAATAATGAGATTTGTTAATAAGTCACCTGGTAAATCAAGGCCTTCGGAAAAGCTTTGTGTACCAAATAAGATCGAGCCTTTGCCATTTTTAACTTTATCACGATGAAGTGTCAGTAATGCGTCACGCGAAGCTTCGCCTTGTAGTAACAAGCTAAAACCTTTTTTTCTTAGTCCTTCGGCAACTTGATTCATCTGCCAATACGAAGCAAATAATACTAAGTTAGCTTCATCTTTTTTAATGTAGTTTGGTAGAACTTTAACTAGCTCGTCGCTAAATTCTTTATGATTAGGCTCTTTGCTAATATTTGGAATGGTTAATACCGCTTTGTCTTTATAATCAAAAGGCGATTGTGCTTTTATGTATTTAACGCCTTCAATCGGTTTAAGGCCGGCTTCAAATGCAAAATGATCAAACGAGCCAAGTGCAGATAGAGTAGCCGAACAAAGAACGGCGCCTGCGCATTCTTGCCACAGTTTATCATGAAGGTAATAGCCTACTTGAATAGGGCAGTCTGCAAGCAAATAATCCACATGGTTTTTATATTCGAGTTGTTTTAGCCATCGTGCATGGGGCGGGTTTGATTGCTCAATAGATAAATTGCCCCACAGTTTGGCAAAGCTGTCTAGTCGCGTTAAATATAAACCGCTTTCTGCGAGTATCGGCTCAGCAACTTTCTTGCTGACATCGCCATCGGATAAGTCGAGTGTTAGTGCATCATGCATTTTGGTTAAAAACTTAAGCATGTTTGCAGATGATTGTTTTAAATCTTTAACCCAATGAGTAATGCCTTTAGGTAGTTGCCCTTGTTCAAAGCGATGGACATTGTCTTCATTAAACACGAAATAATTATCGGCAAAAAACGTTTTAACATTTTTGAGATCTTTTGCACTGTCATTTATGGCATCGGCTAGTTTGAAATTAAGCCCTGTAGCGCGTGTTGAGCTAATTGTATTAGCCATTTTTTGATTAAATTTCGCGAGTTTTTCAAGCCACTCTAATGTCGCTACCAAGGTGCTAGATGCCGATGAAAAATCTCTGGCGACTTGGGGTAAATGATGTGCTTCATCTATCACATAAATACTATCGGCAGGTTCAGGTAAAATAACACCGCCGCCCAGTTCTAAGTCAGCGAGTAACAGCGAATGATTTACAATAATAACATCGGCTTTTGCTAAACGATCGCGCGCACTATGAAAAGGACAGTGAGCATGGCTTGCTAATTGTCTCTGGCAAGAATGTTTGTCACTTTGAATCAGACGCCACACGTTATCAGAAATAACGCTGGGCCAAGTATCTCTGTCACCTTGCCAAGTTCCTTTTTTATAAGCTGCTTGGAGCTGTTTAATAAGGTCTTGTTCTTTTTCGCTAAGTGGTGCATCTGTTGTAGCTAAAAAATTTAGCTGAGATGGATCATCGAGTAATGCGTTATACAAGCGCTCTGCACAGACGTAGCGCTGACGGCCTTTGGCTAATTCATAACTAATGTCAATACCAGCATGTTTGGCAAAAAAAGGTAACTCTTTGTTGATTAATTGTTCCTGAAGCGCCACGGTGGCCGTTGAAATAATAAGGCTTTTTTTGTGTTGTTTCGCATAGGGAATAGCAGCTAAGCAATAAGCTAATGACTTACCCGTCCCTGTGCCTGCTTCAATAACAGCAATGCGCTCAGTACGATGGTAGTTTCCAGCAAGTGTTTTAGCAATTTCGGCCACTAAGTAGTTTTGACTCGGACGCGAATGATAATCTGGAAGTTTGGCTGCAATATTAGTATGAATTGTACGAATCGTTTTTTTTAGGGAATCAGCCAGCATGTAGGGTCCGAGGAAAAGGCGTTTTGCTGATTTTAAAGCCCAAGGCAATGAATAACAATGCAATACAGTTAAATTTTCTTTTGTTAAACTGGTGCGATTATTTACTCGTTTGATATTTGAATGGCGTTAGAGCGTACCTTTTCAGGTTTATTATTAACAAAACAACAATTTGACCGTGACGGCAAACTGGTGCTTGTTTTTTGGCTTAAAGCCAAAGAAGGTCCGGTGCGTGTTGAAGTTGAAAAAGAACACGTTGTGGTCTTTTGTTTAGCTGAAGATGCGAATTGGTTTGCCTCAACCCTAACTCGCGAAGGCATTCGTTTCCAACAAAAACCATTAGCGTTAAAGCATTTTAATCAAAGCAAAGTTGTGGGTTTTTATTTTACCAACTTGAAAGCTTTTTTTGCTGCAAAAGCCTGCGCCAATGAATCAGGGTTGGTGCTATACGAACAAGATATTAAGCATTGCGACCGTTACTTAATGGAGCGTTTTATTCAAGGCCAAGCGTGGGCGAAAGGACGCTACCAATTTAAAAATGGAGTGCATTGCCTTTATCAAGCCAAGCTTGCTAAAAGTGATGAAACAAGTTTGTTATCAAGTGAACTCACATGTTTGTCACTGGATATCGAATGCAGTGGGTTAGGCGTTTTATATTCTATTGGCTTTTATAATGCAACGTTTCAAAAAGTAGTGATGATTGGCAAAGGCCAGCCATTACATTGGTTAGAGTGGGTTAACGATGAAACTGCTTTACTCAAACGATTTGTTGAAATTATTGAAGAACTTGACCCAGACATAATGATTGGCTGGAATGTAATTGATTTTGACTTTTCAGTATTATTTAAACGGGCGGAAGAACTCGGACTTAAGTTACCAATTGGGCGATTTTCGAGTCAATTGCGACTCAGCCAGTCTAAAGTGAATAAATTAATCCTGCCAGGGCGGATAGTGTTGGATGGCATCGATATGCTTAAAAATGCCAGTTATCACTTTTCAAGTTTCCGTTTAGGCCAAGTAAGTTATGAGTTGTTAGGGGAGGAGAAGTTAATTCAAGGCGGCGATACACTCGCAGAAATTGAACGTCAGTTTAAATATGAAAAAGAAGCACTCGCAAAATATAACTTACAAGATTGCAAATTGGTCTGGGATATCTTTGAAAATAAATCCTTGATTGACTTTGCCATTGCACGTGCGAAGTTAACGGGTCTTGACCTTCACCGGTTGGGTGGCTCAGTGGCTGCATTTACAAATCTATACTTACCCCATTTACATCGAGCTGGCTACATCGCACCTAATCTAGGTGAGTCACCTGTGCACTTTGAGAGCCCTGGTGGTTATGTTATGGATTCTATCCCAGGGCTTTATCAAAACGTATTAGTACTTGACTATAAAAGCCTTTATCCGTCGATTATCCGCAGTTTTAAAATTGATCCTCTTGGGTTAGTTGAAGGGCTAAAACAAGATAACGCGATTGAAGGGTTTAATGGTGCAAAGTTTTCACGCACAGAACATTTTATACCGGAATTAATTTTACAGCTTTGGCAGGCCCGTGAAGTAGCGAAAAAAGAACATGATGAGACAATGTCCTATGCCATAAAGATTATAATGAATAGTTTTTATGGGGTCCTAGGTTCTTATGGTTGTCGTTTTTTTGACCCACGTTTGTCGAGTTCAATTACGATGCGTGGGCACGAGATCATGAAAACCACAAAGCAACTCATCGAAGAAAAAGGGTTTCAGGTTATTTATGGTGACACTGACTCCACTTTCGTTGCCATTGATGGCAATAATTCACAGCGACAATGTGATGACATTGGTAGAGAGCTTGCGCAATCAATTAATACCTATTGGCGAAAGGTTCTTTCAGAGAAAGGGTTAGAGAGTGCATTGGAGCTTGAGTTTGAAACGCATTACAAACCATTCTTTATGCCAACATTACGTGGTGAAACTACTGGGTCAAAAAAACGATATGCTGGCATTAATCAAACGGGTAAACTGATATTCAAAGGGCTAGAAGCAGCCAGAGGAGACTGGACTGTTCTTGCTAAAGAATTTCAAACAGAACTTTATCAAAAGCTTTTCACCAATCAAGCGGTGGAAGAATACATCACCACTCAGGTTAAATTATTAAAATCAGGTGAGCTGGACGATAAATTAGTGTATCGCAAACGTTTAGGGCAAGACCTCGAAATGTACCGCCGCAATATTCCACCTCATGTTCGCGCAGTATTAGATTATCAGGTAGTGCATCCAGACTTTTTCATTAAACGCGGTGATTGGGTAAGTTATGTAATTACCCTTGATGGACCACTCTATCTACCTGAACAGCACATTACTCATCTAAATAAAATCGATTATCAACACTATTTAGATAAACAGTTAAAGCCCATTGTGGAAGCAATTGAGAAAGAGTTACAGCTAAGTTTTGAACAATTAGTTAATGAGCAACAAAGCTTGTTCTAAAAAAGTTCAAAAAAAATGTAATTAATTGATTACAAATTGCCTATCGCTAATTAAATATAAAAAATTGTATACATTTCAGTTGCTTATTCTGTTGTTAATGTCGGTTTGTAGATGTTTCTATGTGTGTATAAATGTGATCCGGCTGAAACAAATTGGTCTCAAATGTTAAAACTTTATAAACACTTGTTGACCGATGTTTACCCTTATGATTATTATTGCCCTCGGATAAAGAGTTTCGACTCAACATAAAAAACAATCAACTAATCGTTAGATTGTAAATAAAAGTAAATCCACAAATGTGGTCCAGGGAGAAATCTAAATGTTAAATAATAAACTAGCTAAGGCGGTTCGTTTAGCGATCGCTTTTGGTGGTGCTAGCACTGCTGTGTTTGCAGCAAACGCTAATGCTGCTGAAGAACAACAAGCTGCCGAGCAAGTAGAGCGTATCGAAGTTACTGGTTCTCGTATCAAGCGTACTGATATGGAAGGCGCAAGCCCTGTAACAGTAATGTCAGCTGAAGAGATTAAGCTTTCGGGTTATTCTCGCGTTGAAGATATCTTAAACCAACTTCCTCAAATCGAAGCTGCTGAAACTTCTTTCTTATCGAATGGCGCATCAGGTACAGCGACTCTTGACTTACGTGGTCTTGGTTCAAACCGTACTCTTGTTCTTGTAAATGGCCGTCGTCTTCAAGCAGGTTCAATCACGTCTCAATCACCAGACGTTAACCAAATTCCAGCTTCACTAATCAAGCGTGTTGAAGTTCTTACTGGTGGTGCTGCAGCGGTATACGGTGCAGACGCAGTAGCGGGTGTTGTTAACTTCATCATGAACGATGACTTCGAAGGTCTTCAAATGAACTTCGGTGCTTCTGGTTACCAGCACAACAACGACAACAAATACATCCAAGGTTTAATGGATGACAAAGGCTTCGATTACCCAAGCGGTAGTTCAGGCATTGATGGTCGTTCATACAGCATCGATTTAGCTATCGGTGGTGCATTCGACGGTGATAAAGGTAACGCAGTTGCGTACGCTGTATGGCGTCGTAACGATGAACTACTTCAAGGTTCTCGTGACTATTCTTCTTGTGCGTTAAACCGTACACAGTCTGCTTGTGGTGGTTCTGCAAATACGCCTAACCCACACTTTGACATGTACCCAATCGTTGACGGTTCACCAGACTATTCACAAAACTTCTGGGGTTACCTAAATCCAAATGGTAATGGTTTCATCGAAGATGATGGCTACCGTTATAACTATGCACCAGTTAACCACTTCATGCGTCCTAACGAGCGTTTCTCGTTTGGTACTTTCGTAAACTACGAAATCAATGACAACTTCCGTCCGTACCTTGAAGCATCTTTCATGCACAACCGTACAGCGGGTCAGATTGCTGAATCTGGTACTTTCTTCAACGAAGAATTCGTTCTAGATTACAACAACCCATTATTATCTGACGTTCAGAAGCAACAGCTTCAAACTTGGTTCAACCAAGGCGATGATGACCAATTCGTAGCTTACATCGGTAAGCGTAACGTTGAAGGTGGTCCTCGTGCTAACAACCTAGAGCACTCTTCATACCGTATCATTACTGGTCTTGAAGGTGAGATCAATGACCTTTGGTCATACGATGTTAGCTACAACTACTCAGCAACGTCTTCAAGCTCTGTTTACATCAATGACTTACTAGCACCTAAGATTGGTCCACGTGTTGGCGCTGTAGGTACTGAGTGTGTTGAAGCTGATGGCTGTCTATACTACAACGTATTCGAACTAAACGGTGTTACTCCTGAGCAAGCTGCACAACTTGCAGGTGTTGGTATCCAAACTGGTCTAGTTACTCAACAAATCTTAAACGGTTACGTTTCAGGTGAAATCGAGCAACTACACATTCCTTCGGCTCCAGCACCAGTTGCAGCTGTATTCGGTTTCGAACGTCGTGAGCAAACTTACGAGCGTATTTCTGACACTGTATATGAAGAAGGTCAATTACTTGGTCAAGGTGGTCCTTCAGCAAGCTTAGCTGGTGACATCGAAGTAACAGAATTCTTCTCAGAATTCCAAGTACCAGTACTTGACGAGTTAAACATGAACGCGGCATTCCGTTGGTCTGATTACTCAACTTCTGGTTCTGACACTACATTCACTGTAGGTGCAGATTACACACTAGCTGACGCTTACAAATTCCGTGCAAGCTTTGCAAAAGCAATTCGTGCTCCTAACGTAGGTGAGCTATTCTCAGCACAGAACATTGGTCTTTGGACTGGTGATGATCCGTGTGCGGGTACAGATCCTTCTTACTCACTTGAGCAATGTCAGCGTACAGGTATGACAGCTGCACAATACGGTACAGGTGCTGTTTCTAAATCTCCAGCTGGTCAATACAACCAAGTTGCAGGTGGTAACCCGAACCTTAAGCCAGAAGAAGCTGATACAATTACATTTGGTTTAGTTGCTAACCCATTTGATAACTTCAACTTCACTATCGATTACTTCGATATCCAAATGGAAAATGTAATCGCGTCAGTAGGTGCAGAACGTATTCTTAACAACTGTGCTACAACAGGTGATGCATTCTTCTGTGATAACATCAAGCGTAGTGCTTCAGGTAGCCTATGGTTAGGTCAAGAAGGTTATATCTCTAACCTTAGCGACAACATCGGTGGCCGTCACTGGCGTGGTGTTGACCTTACAGCTAACTACAGCATGGATTTAGGTGAAGGTACTCTTGACCTAGGTATCAACGGTTACTACAACATCAAGAAGCTAGTACAACCAGTACTTGCTGACTCTAGCCTTGATTATGATTGTACAGGTACTATCAGCACAGACTGTTTCACTACTCCTAAGTGGCGTCACACTTTCCAAGCTGATTACTCAATGAACGATTGGCGTGTAACTGCTAAGTGGCGTTTCTACGGTGAAGTTGATTACGACGGCACTGCAGATACAAAACTTGCTGAAGCTGGTGGTGTAGATTCATACAACTTCTTTGATGTATCAGGTAGCTACTCAATCAACGAGCACGTAACAGTAATCGGTGGTGTGAACAACATCCTTGATGAAGAGCCGCCAATGGTTGGTAACTCACTGTCTACAAATGCTAACACTATCTCAGGTTTCTATGATTCGCTAGGTCGTTTCATTCACCTAAGTGTTAACATGACTTTCTAATTTATGCTTAAATGCTAAATTAGTAAAAAAGCCTGCAATTGCAGGCTTTTTTTATGTGAAAATAAAAACAAAGTGGTTAGATAATAAAGTAGGGAAATAATGAAGCAAGGCGACGTAAAATTAACTCCTCATCAGGCAAACCTCTTGCAAAAAGCTACGACTGCTAGGCGTAATAAAAATTATTCAGAAGCGCTGAGCTATGTGAATGACATTTTCCAACATTTGGCACACTATGAACCTGCGATTCTAGAAGCTGCATTGATCCTATTTGAGACAAATAATTTTGATTACGCAGAAAATGTGTTGCAGCAATTAATTAACTCACCTTATGAAGCATATTCAAAACATCATGCCTTGGCAGTAATTAAAAAAAATAAACGTGACTTTAACCGAGCAATTTCCCATTACCAACAAGCATGCCAATTAATGCCTACTTCAGTTGTGGATTTACTCGGCATGAGTTTTTGTTTTGCTCAAGTTGGTGATTTGGAGCGAGCTATATCTGTGTGTAAAACAGAATTAGCAGATAAAGCAGCAAAAAAACTGCTCACTGACTATTTAGGTAATTTATACATTCAAGCAAATCAGTACGACAAAGCAGAAGCATTATTTGAAGAGATGTTAAATGATGATGACAGTAACGCAAAGGCCCATTATTCACTTGCCACAATAAATAAAACGAAAGGCGATATTACGGCGGCCAAAAGCTACTACTTAAAAGCGGTTGCGTTGAATAATTTTTTTATTATGGCACATTATGGCTTATCGGTTGTTACTAATTATAAAACTGAAGGGCACAAGCATCTGACGCAATTAGAGTCTCTCTGGAGTGAAACACAACTTACTCAGCAAGATCGTATACTGCTTGCTTTTTCATTGGCTAAAGCAAATGAGCAAACGGGACACTTCGATAAGTCCTTTAGTTATCTAAAGCAGGGTAACGATCTAAGGTTTAGTATGCTTAATTACGATGTAAACAGTGATTTAGCATTTATGGAAAATATCAAATCGGTGTTCACTCGGAAGGCAGTTAAACCGTTACAACAGTTTGGTAGTAAATCAGCTAAGCCTATATTTATTATAGGTATGCCACGTTCAGGAACTACCTTGATAGAAAAAATTATAGGGTCACACAGTGATGTTTATAGCGCAGGAGAGATAGAAACACTCTTTTCTGCGGGTTGCTCGCTTTTAAACAAACAGCATTATATGTTTGATGATTTAGCTTCGGTTAATAAAGAACAAGTAACTCAGCTTACAGAAATGTATCTTGAAAAGTTATCCTCACTGACAAACAACCATCAATTTATAACAGATAAATTGCCATTAAATTTTTTGATGGTCGGTATCATTAAAATTCTTTTCCCAAATGCTAAAATTATCCATTGTCAGCGAAATAAAAAGGATACCTGTTTATCGATTTATAAGAAAAACTTTAGCAATGACAATTATCGTTTTGCTTATAACTTAGAAGCACTTGCACACTATTATAATGGTTATGAAAAGCTAATGGCACATTGGCATCGTGAATTTCCAGAAGAAATAATCGATGTTAATTACGAGCAATTAGCACAAAATCCAGAGCAAGAAGTACCTTTTTTACTAGAAAAGTGCGGCTTAGAGTGGCAACAACAGTGCCTTGAGTTTTATAAAACGCCATCGCTTGTGCAAACTGCTAGTGCAGTTCAGGTGAGAGAACCTATGTATACACGCACGATTAATCTTTGGCAGCAGTACAAAGAGCAATTGAATAGCCTAATTAGGTTATTAAATTAATCACTCAAATTGCATAAATATTAAATAGGGGCAGGAATTACGCCCCTTTTGCATTTTAAAAACTGTTTTTTTTTAAAAAAATATTCAATGCCTAAACTGTTAATATGTTTTTACTAAAAATATTGTCTTTATGTCGCTAGCGGTTTAGATTCAATGCCTCAATCTTGATTCAAAAAAAGATCAATTGTAAATGGAATGTTTACAGTTTTGTGGCGGTTCGCTACAAATTCAACTCGAAGCAGTATTTTACTAAGTTTGAGAGTTGACACTTTTGTATCCATTTAGCATTATTGGTGAGTTGGTGCATTTTTAAAGTGCACCCATTTATGATTGAGTTTTAATCAGTTTAAATTCTAAAAAAGTAACATTACTTAATTGGTTGGGAACTATGTCTGTTAAAATCAGAAAAAGTCTTGTAGCTTCAGCGTTGGTTGGCGCGGTTGCACTTACAAGCAGCAATGTGATGGCAGATCCTTTGAAAGACATTCACAATGTTGAAGGTCAGACTATTAAGGCTGCACAAAAGTCTCAGAACAAAATCGATAACGTATTCGAGCAAACAGTTGAACTGAAAGCTGAATATGATTCTACGGTTAACCAAACTGAGATCCTAAAAGTTTATAATGATCACCTAGCGCGTTTGGTTGCTGACCAAAATGCGGGCATTGAATCATTAAATAAGCAAATCAAAGAAATCGATACAACTAAACGTAACGTTGTGCCTTTGATGTATCGCATGATCGATACGCTTGAGCAATTCATCAAAGCGGACGTTCCTTTTGACACTGAAAAGCGTTTAGACCGTGTTGAAAAATTACGTGAATTAATGACTAATGCATCAGTTACTACTTCAGAGAAATACCGTCAGGTTCTTGAAGCATACCTAACTGAAAAAGATTACAGCACAGTTGTTACTGCTACTCAGGGTGCACTTAACCTTGATGGTCGTGATATCACTGTAGACTTCGGTCGTGTTGGTCGTATCGCTTATGTAGCTCAGTCTCTAGACCTTAAGAATGCTTGGGTATGGAACAACTCTACTAAGCAGTGGGATAAGCTAGGTGACGAATACCTAAGCCCAATTACAGATCTTATCCGTATGGCGCGTAAGCAAAAAGCGTTAGATCTAGTTGAACTTCCAATCTTTGGCGCGGAGTAATCACGATGAAGAAACTATTTAAAGGTTTAGCAGTTGCTGCTGTTCTTTCTGTTTCTGCAGGTGCTGCGCTAAATGCACACGCAGATACAGCTGCTCTAGATAAAATCCTTGAGCAAGTTAAACAAGAGCGTATCTCGTCTGGTAAAATCAACAAGCAACGTGAGCAAGAGTTTTTATCAGCTCGTGCTGACAAGCAAGCGTTATTAAATAAAGCTAAGCGTGAACTTGCTGCTGAAGAAGCTCGTGGTGATCGTCTTAAAAAGCAATACGCACAAAACGAAGCAACACTAGCGTCTAAAGAAGCAGAATTAGAAACTGCTAAAGGTACGCTTGGTGAAATGTTCGGTGTTGTACGTCGTGCTGCATCTGAAACAATTGGTTCAATTGAAGCATCACTTGTTTCTGCTGAAAAGCCAGGACGTGAAGAAGTACTTCGTTCTCTAGCTGCTGCTAAAGAACTACCAACTACTCGCGAACTAGAAGAACTTTGGATTGGTCTTCAAACTGAAATGACTGAGTCTGCGAAAGTATCATCTTTCGAAGCTAAAGTTGCTCAGTTAGACGGTTCAGAAGTTAACGCTAAAGTAACGCGTATAGGTAACTTCAACCTTATCTCTGATCAAGGTTACTTAATTTACCACCCAGAAACAAAGCAAATCCAGCCGTTAGGTCGTCAACCAGATGGTTACGTTCTTTCTTCAGCTGCTAACTTACAGTCAACAGCTGCTGGTTCATACACAGGTTTCTACACTGACCCTACTCGTGGTTCAATTCTTCGTCTAAACACGCAGAAAGCTACTCACGAAGAGCGTTTCCACCAAGGTGGTACAGTTGGTTACCTAATCGCAGTATTACTAGTTATTGGTTTCATCATCGCGATCATTCGTCTTGCTGACCTAACTATGACTACTGGTAAGATCAAATCACAACTTAAGAACCTTAACACACCAAACGAAAACAACCCGCTTGGTCGTATTCTTAAAGTTTACCAAGACAACAAAGCAGAAGATGTTGAAAACCTTGAGCTTAAGCTTGATGAAGCGATTCTACGTGAAACGCCACGCATCGAAGCAGGTGTTAACATCATCAAGATCTTCGCAGCTATTGCACCTCTAATGGGTCTATTAGGTACTGTTGTAGGTATGATCGAAACATTCCAGCAAATCACATTATTCGGTACAGGTGATCCGAAGATTATGGCTGGTTCAATCTCAATGGCACTTGTAACAACTGCTCTAGGTCTAATCGCGGCACTTCCGTTAATCCTAGTTCACGCTATCGTTGCGAGCCGTTCTAAGTCTGTACTACACATCCTTGATGAGCAAAGCGCTGGTATCATTGCTGCTCACGCGGAGAAGGAGAAAGCCTAATGCTAGTCCTGATAGAGATCTGGGAATCTGTCAGGGATTTTGTTGCTACAGGCGGCCAAGTACTTTATGTGGTCGCAATAGCACTCTTTCTTATGTGGGTATTAATGATTGAGCGCTATTGGTTCCTAACTAGTGTGTTCCCTAAAATGAAAAAAGGGATCAT
This sequence comes from Pseudoalteromonas piratica, assembly GCF_000788395.1. Lineage (NCBI taxonomy): Bacteria > Pseudomonadati > Pseudomonadota > Gammaproteobacteria > Alteromonadales > Pseudoalteromonadaceae > Pseudoalteromonas > Pseudoalteromonas piratica. The sequence continues at coordinate 2,725,632 of NZ_CP009888.1, read as the reverse complement.
CGCTAACTGGGACGCCCGCCAAGACACTACGTCTTGGTACGCACACAGAATCCGCGAAGCATGGATTTCTGAAGCGTCTGAGAAATTAGATGAGCGTATGTTGTTGATCAAAACATTAGTAGCTGTTTGTCCACTTATCGGCTTACTAGGTACCGTAACGGGTATGATCGCGGTTTTCGAAACCATGGCGACTCAAGGTACTGGTAATGCACGTTTGATGGCATCAGGTATTTCAATGGCGACGATCCCAACAATGGCTGGAATGGTTGCAGCACTATCAGGTGTATTCTTTAGCACACGTCTAGAAGCGAAAGCGAAGATGGCTAAGAATAAACTGATTGATAGCTTGCCGCATCACTAGAGAGAGATTTGAATATGGCACGTAATAAACGTATCCGTGAAGATGAAGATGCAGCGGTAGATATGACACCGATGCTGGATATTGTTTTCATCATGCTTATCTTCTTTATCGTAACAACGTCATTTGTTAAAGAAGCCGGTATTGATGTAAACAAACCTAAAGCTGCGCAAGCTACCAAGAAGAAAAATGCAAATATCTTTATTGCAATTCGTGGTAACGGCGAAGTTTGGATGGATAAGCGTCAGGTAGATGTAGAGCGTGTATCTGCAAACATCGAGCGTCTATTAGCTGAACAACCTACTGAAATCGTAATTATCCAGGCGGATAAAGAAGCGAAACACGGTGTGGTTATGAAAGTTATGGACCAAATCAAGGCCACTGGTGACTTGAAAATTTCAATCGCTGGAGATAAGTAATGATTCGTTTTCTGTTTTCACTGATTGCAGGTGGGGCAGTTACTTTCGGCTTATTTTATTTCATGGCGTTCTTGATTTCTGGCGGCGATAAACGCGCCGCCAATGACCAAGAGCAGATTGTAGTCGAAATTATGACGAATCCGCCTGAATCAAAGGTGCAGGAGAGGAAGCGTGTACCGCCTCCGCCTCCGCCGCCACCTAAGCAGCCGCCTAAACCGCAGCCGCCACAACCTGATAATTCGAGTAATAGTAACTCTGGATTACAGTTTAATATGCCATCAATTGATGTTGGTGGTACGGCAGGTGGTCTAGATGGCCCAGGCGCATTTGGCCGAGATGGTGATGCTACACCTATCGTTCGAATTGAGCCTAAATATCCGCCACAAGCTGCGCGTGATGGTAAAGAAGGTTGGGTACAACTTCGCTTTACTATCGATGAAGTGGGTGGTGTAACTGATATTGAAGTAATTAACGCTGAACCGAAACGTATTTTCGACCGTGAAGCAAAACGTGCTCTACGTAAGTGGAAATACAAGCCTAAGATCGTTGATGGTAAACCACAACGTCAAGCTGGCATTGAAGTTCAACTCGACTTTAAACTTGACCAAGGTTAGGAGGCAGTATGAAAACTTTATCTAAAGTAACAGCGCTTGCCTTATTAATTTCGCTTGGTGGTGCAGTTTACTCTGCACCTACTTTGGCAAAAGCTGATCCTGCAAAAATTGAAGAACGCAAGAAACGCAAAACCAAAGTAATGGGTGAACGTACTGGTAAAAAAGTTGTTAAAGCATTTGATGTTTACAACGGCGACCAGGAAAAAGGAATCGAGGGTGACATTCCAGCTGCTTTAACAATGCTGAAAGACATTGATCCTTCAGATCAGTTTGATAAAGCGCAGGTTGATTACTACATGGCGCAAATGAGCTACCAGCTTGAAAAGTTTGACGACGCAATTCGTCTTGCTAAAGCGGCAGCTAAGCCAGATGTTCTTAACTTTAAAGACCAAGCGACGGTAATGAAGCTAATTGCAGACTTACAACGTCAAGAAAAGCAATATAAAGAGGCTCGTGAGTCTTATTATGCTTGGATGGACTTTACGGGTGAGGAAGATGCAAAAGTTTATCTTGCAATTGCAGCGACTTACTACGAAACAAAAGAGTATAAGAACATCCTTGCTCCAGCAGATCGTGCAATTGAATTGTCGAAAAAAGAGCCAATTAAAAACGCTTACGACTTAAAAGTAGGTGCTTACGTTGAGCTTAAACAATTTAATAACGCGATTAAAACAAGTGAAGAGCAAGTTAAGATTTGGCCAACTGAGTACAAACTATGGACTCGTTTAGCTTCTTTCTACATGACAGTTGAAGACTACAAAAAAGGTCTTGCAGCTGCGAAAGTAGCAGAGCGAAATGGTGCGCTTGAAACAGCGAACCACTTTAAGTTCTTAGCAAGTTTATACTCACTTAACGAAATGCCTTACCAAGCAGGTGTAACACTTGAAAAAGCGGTAAAAGCAAAGAAAGTTAAGAAAGACAAATCTTCAGTTTCTACACTTGGTGCATACTTCCATAATGCAAAACATTATGAGAAGGCAGCAAAACTATATGTTGAAGCAGCTGATTTCGATAATGACTCTGAGTTATATCGTAAAGCTGGCTCAATGTTAGTTACTAGCGAAAACTATGCATTAGCTGTGAAATACTTAGACAAAGCATTAGAGCTTGGCAATAACAAGAAAGGTCAAATTTACTTAGACCTTGCAGAAGCTTACCTTCAGCAAGAAAAGTACAAGTTGGCTTATCAAAACGTTCGTAAAGCGGTAGATTACCCGCAAACGAAGAAATTTGCTAAGAGCTGGTCTCAGTACATTAAAGATAAAGCGGTCCGTAAAGGCGTTAAAATCTAATATGTATTGCGCAAAAAAAGCCCCTGATGGGGCTTTTTTATTGGCTAAAATCCAGTGGTGTACTCAGTGAATAGAGTAAGTTTCTATTTGGTAGGTATTAACACCACTCTCTTCAGCACAATGTAGCGCCGAAATTGTTTTCTCAAACACAAGCTCTGGTTCAATGCCTAACTGAGGCATAACATTCACTGCACCAATACTAATGTTGCAATGTAACAGGCCTAACTTTTCTTGTTCTGACAATGCATGCTGAATGCGCTCAACAATCACTTTGGTGCCATCTGTATCTAAGCCAAATAATCCCATAGCAAAACAGTGCTTATTGAAACGGCAAGTAATGTCTGTGCTTCGCAGTGTTTGCCCTGTGAGTACATTGGCTATTTGGATCAATTTAGCGGTATCAGCATCATTTAACATTTTGATATGTGGGTTAAATAATAAAATTGATAAACTATCTTTATCACGGATCAATCGGTGCCATTCGCGGTTAAAAATTTCCATAAAGTAAGCTTGGTTGTATAATCCTGTCTCTGTGTCGCGAAATGAGGCGTTTTGAAATGAAAAAATCATATGCGCTCCAGATTTATACTCTTTATTAAGGTTAGATTAAATTGAATAAAATTACGCAATTATTCGTTGTTTTTTGTTTGGCTTTTTTATTAATTGGTTGTGAAAAGCAAGCACAAACAAGACCAAAGCAAGAGCTGGTTGCTGAGTTTAAACAACTCAACAATTTACTGTTGCCTGTTTCAGAGCAAAATACTGCGTTTCTATGGCCGTTTAATGATGCGTATTTAATCCAAAGAGACCAACTTTTAAAGCAACTAATGCAGGCAATGCCAAGTGATGCTGAGGTTGCATTACTTATGATAGAACAGCGCTTTACTGAACGTTTCTTCCCTTGGCCACATAATGCGAACCCGATAACTAACTATTTAAAAACGGCTTCAACAATAGACGAGCAAGCCATCATCACTTTTATCAACTTTACACAAAAGAAAATGAGCCGAGCATATCAAGATAAAGTGAGATTAAGTCATTTCGAACTAGCAGCATTGCGAGCTCAAGTCGCACAAACCAAAGCTAAGTTGAATGATTACCAGCAAGCTTTTTCAGCACTCGGTCAATTTGATGACTACTTAAACACCTATTTACCACGAAGAGGCAATGGTATTGGTTCACTGCCAAATGGCAAAGATTGGTATCAAGCACGTCTGAATTACTTTGTAGGTAGTGCTGTGAAACCGAGTGATATTCTTAATAGTATTCTTGCGATGAAGCCAGCGGTTAAATCTGAAGGGCAGTTTATCAACTGCTTTACAACAACTCAGTGTGCAAACACATTAGGGTTAGATTGGCGAACAGGTTATAGCAATCGCTTGCAAGAGTTTGCAAATATCAGATTTGGCTTAGAACAAGCTACGATAGCTGAAGTAGATTATGGTGTTCATGCTCAATCGTGGAGTAGTGAGCACGCACTAACAGTTTTAATCAAACAATTAGAAATAGACCAGTCACAGGCAGAGGTTATTCTGAGTAAGATATTAAAAGAACCTGCCCTTGCAATGGTGAACTTACCATTGGTTAATTAAAGAGTGATGGTTCTTTGCAGTGCTTGTTTGGCATTTAAACGTTTCGCGCATTACGCGGCATAACACCAACACAATTGCCCTTGTTGGTGCACATGCCATACAAGCAGCTGCAAACAGAGAAGAGCTACTTGCTATAATCTAATGGCTGCAGCGTTTACAGCGTTGCGCTGCAGGATCCGCATCTAATAGCTCTAATTCAATCGGCTCTTCACAGTCGGCACAATAGCCATATTGGCCAATTTCAAATTGCGCCAACGCAGCTTCTAATTGAACTAAACGATTCAGTTTAGGTTCGTGGTTCAATAGAAAATGCTTTTCCAGAAAATCTGGCCAATCACTGTAGTTGATCGAATGTAAGTCATTTACTAACGCTGGCTGTACTTGTCCATAATGTTCAACAACCTCTTCGCGTAAAGTATCAAGTTCTACTTTTAACCGTCGTCTGAATAACTCAAGTGATACTGTCATTCGCATTCCCCTTTCAATTCCAAGCACATAGATAGTGCAATTGTCGATTATAGGGGCAGCTTAAAAATCTGACATGATATGAATCAACAAGTCGTGACTTTGTTACTCGCCTGTAAAATTTTATCTAGCACTTCTTGGCTTGATTTTAAGCGCTTAATTTCTTCAAAGAAAATTTCAGCTTCAGGGTAATGCAGCTTTAAGTATGCAAGCCACTGTTTTGTGCGACTGGCAAAATAGCGTTCGCTGTTTCCGCCATCGCAGTGCATATTGGAGTCGACAATATGTGCAAGTACTTGTTGCCAAGAAATGGGGGTATAACTTTTTGAAGCGCGTCTAGCCGCAATTTCTGCGGCAAGATCAGGCTGCGCTAATGCACCTCGTCCAAGCATGACGTGCTCGCAACCACTGCGTTCCTGACAAAGTAAATAGTGCTCAAAATTCCACACTTCACCATTAGCAACAACTTCAATATTCTTATTTTCTTTAAGAGGCTTAATTTTTTCCCAATAAGCCGGAGGACGATAGCCATCCCGTTTGGTTCTGGCATGAATTGCAATGCTATTGGCACCGGCACTATTTACCGCATCAAAAATCTCATGGCTTTGCGAGCTATCATCAAAACCAAGTCGCACTTTGGCTGATACCTCATGTGCATCAGGAACAGCATCTCGAACAGCTTTCACAATTTGATAAATTTGTTCAGGCTCTTTAAGTAACACTGCGCCACCTTTACTTTTGTTCACTGTTTTTGCAGGGCAGCCAAAGTTTAAATCTACGCCATAAGAGCCTAATTCAACGGCACGAACAGCATTTTCGGCCAGAATAGGCGCGTTTTGCCCAAGCAATTGAATGCGCACAGGTGTGCCTGCTTTTGTTTTGCCAGAAAAGTTAAGCTCAGGGCAATAGCGGTAAAACACACGGGGAGGTAGAAGGGCATCGACAACACGAACAAATTCGGTAACACATAAATCAAACCCACCAAAATCGGTAAGTAGTTCTCTCATATGGAAGTCAACAACGCCTTCCATTGGGGCCAAAATTAGTTTCATTGCAATGCATACCTGGTAATTCTCGGCGGCGATTTTAACGAGCTTGAAAGCTAAACACTATTATTTTTTTAAATACAAGGCTAAACTGAGATTGCTCAATGGGTTAGCTGTACCATAATGAGATTTACTAAATAATTGACTAAAAAATTAAATTTATTTGAAAGAATATATTTAAAAGCTAGGTCATTTTAAATAATCAAGTAAACGTAAAACGAGACAACTATGAAAACACTTAATAAAAATTCAGTAGCAATGACAGTAGGTGCGGCAGTAATTGGTGCATCAAGCCTTGTAGCAACGGCAGCAAACGCAAACCCATTCCAAGTTACGGCAATGCAAGCGGGTTACATGCTTGACGCAGGTGAAGGTAAATGTGGCGAAGGCAAATGCGGTGGCGACAAAAAAGCTGAGAAAGAAGGCAAATGTGGCGAAGGCAAATGCGGCGGCGACAAAAAAGCTAAGAAAGAAGGCAAGTGCGGCGAAGGCAAATGCGGTGGCGACCACAAAGCTAAGAAAGAAGGCAAGTGTGGCGAAGGCAAATGCGGTGGCGACAAAAAAGCTAAAAAAGAAGGTAAGTGTGGCGAAGGCAAATGCGGCGGCGACCACAAAGCTAAAAAAGAAGGCAAGTGCGGCGAAGGCAAATGCGGTGGCGACCACAAAGCTAAGAAAGAAGGCAAGTGTGGCGAAGGCAAATGCGGTGGCGACAAAAAAGCTAAAAAAGAAGGCAAGTGTGGCGAAGGTAAATGCGGTGGCCACCGTTAATTAATAGATTTAAAGGCCAGCTAAGCTGGCCTTTTTGTTAATTACATAATAATTAGGTTTGGAGGGGCAGTGAAAAATCAAAACTTTGGAATGGTAGGGCTTGGACTAAGACGAGAAATGCTCGATCCACTCATCGAAAGCTACCCAAAGCAAGTCGACTTTTTAGAAGTTGCGCCCGAAAACTGGCTTATCTTAGGTGGTGCATTAGGTAAAAAATTCAAACAACTTACCGAGCAACATAATTTTGTATGTCACGGACTCTCTCTTTCTATTGGTTCGCCAGAACCGCTGGATATTAATTTTATTAAAGAGCTTAAGGTGTTCTTTAAACAGCACAATATCAAAGCATACAGTGAACATTTAAGTTACTGTTCTGGTAAAGGCCATATGTATGACTTGATGCCAATTCCATTTAGTGAAGAGTCAGCTCGCTATGTTGCAGAGCGTATTCGGACTGTGCAGGATATTCTCGAAATGCCAATCGCAATGGAAAATGTCTCTTACTATGCTGCGCCAGCACAACAAATTTCAGAATTAGATTTTACAAATTTAGTGCTTGAAGAGGCGGATTGTGAGTTACTGCTCGATGTAAATAATATTTATGTTAACGCTATAAACCATGGTTACAGTGCCACTGAATTTTTAAAAGGCTTACCTTCAAAGCGCATTCGTTATGGCCATATTGCAGGTCATTACAACGAAGCAGAAGATTTAATTGTTGATACCCATGGTGCAGATGTAATCGACCCAGTGTGGCAGCTTCTACGTGAGGCTTATCAAATTCACGGGGTTTTCCCAACCTTGTTAGAACGTGATTTTAATATTCCTGCAATGTCTGAGTTATTAAACGAAGTAAATACAATTTCGACAATTCAAGCCGAGCAAAGCAAGCGAGAAAGTGCTTAATGAGTTTTCAAGCAACACAAAATGCTTTTATGCAACACATTCGCGACCCTGAAAAAAACGCGTTTCCAGATATTGAAGATCGCCGTTTAGCAATCTATCGCGAACTCTTTTTTAATAATGTAGAAGGCTTTGTTAGCTCTGCATTTCCAGTATTGCACTCGCTCTATAGCGAAGATGATTGGCTCGCCTTAGTGCGCAAGTTTTTTAGCCAGCACGATTGCAAATCGCCTTATTTTTTACAAATTTCAGAAGAGTTCATGGCGTTTTTATCAAATGAATATCAACGCACAGATGCTGATCCTGAATACATGCTGGAGCTAGCCCACTATGAATGGGTTGAGCTTGCACTTTCAATTGCAGATCAAGACCCAAATGAAGGGAAAATTGCCGATATTCAAACCCAACCAATGTGTTTCTCGTCACTTGCATGGCGAGTAAGTTATGCCTACCCAGTGCAATTTGCATCAAGTGATAACCCGCACTTGAATGTAATGGACGAAGGTAACCACTTAGTGATTTACCGTGATAACGACGATGACATTCAATTTGTTGCTATAAATGGCATTACCGCACATTTATTACAGCATATAGAAAGTAACGCAGGTATTAGCTTTGCTGCTTTACTTGAAGTGATGCAATCGGTGTTACCACAAGTTGAAGCTGCGGTACTCGAAAGTGGTTTAAAAACTACATTATTAGATCTGGCCGAAAAAGGCGTATTGGTCACAAAATAACACTTTTGATCTAGATCAACTTCCTCTATCATATGCGGCGATTTTTCGTGCTTAAGATGTAGAGGTAATTATGGCGCAAAAAGGTGATTTTAAAGACCCGTTCAATGCAAAATACTTCATTGGTTTCCTAGCTGTGTTTGCAGGCATTGGTTGTTTAAATGCAATTCTAGGTTGGGCGACTTTACTAAGCGCTTAATTTAAATACCGCCACGTATTTTCGTGATGATTTGGCCGATTTATCGGCCTTTATTGTTTCTGAAATACGCTAATCTCACTAATCCTCCGCATTTGATATTCGTTTTTATGTCAAACTTTGTATAATGACCTGTAATTAAAATATTGGGGAAAACCATGACCTTGTCAGTTTCAGACTTAGAACTAGTAAAAAACAGTATTGCGACTGTGCCAGACTATCCAAAACCAGGCATTATGTTTCGCGATATTACTAGTTTGTTAGCTGAGCCAAAAGCATTTCAAACAGTGCAAAAAGCACTCGTAGAAACATATAAAAACCAAGCGTTTGATGTCATTATTGGCACAGAGTCACGCGGCTTTATTTTTGGCGCGCCACTTGCGCTTGAATTAGGCATTCCATTTGTTCCAGTGCGCAAGCCGGGCAAATTACCACGTGAAACAGTTTCGCAATCGTATCAACTAGAGTACGGTGAAGACACACTCGAAATTCATAAAGATGCAATTAAGCCAGGCGACAAAGTGTTACTTGTAGACGATTTACTTGCAACAGGCGGCACTATTGAAGCAACCGTAAAACTTGTTGAAAAGTTAGGTGGTAAAGCAAGTGATGCTGCATTTGTAATTTCATTACCTGAACTAGGTGGTGAAGACCGTTTAGCAGGTCTTGGCTTAAATATTCTTAAACTAGTTGAGTTTGAAGGCGAGTAAATGAGCTATCAAGTTCTGGCAAGAAAGTGGCGTCCACAAAACTTTCATCAGTTAGTTGGACAGCAACACGTAAAACAAGCCTTGGTTAACGCGCTTGATCAAAAGCGATTGCACCATGCGTATTTATTTACCGGTACCCGTGGTGTAGGCAAAACCACTATTGCCAGAATTTTTGCAAAAAGCCTTAATTGTGAATTAGGCATTACTAGTCAGCCGTGTGGCAGCTGTAATGCCTGTGTTGATATCGAGCAGGGCCGTTTTATCGACCTGATTGAAATCGATGCAGCGTCACGCACCAAAGTTGAAGACACCCGTGAAATTCTCGATAACGTACAATATGCGCCAACCCGTGGCCGCTATAAAGTGTATCTTATCGATGAAGTACACATGCTCTCTAAGCACAGCTTTAATGCGCTTTTAAAAACCTTAGAAGAGCCACCAGAGCACGTAAAGTTCTTACTTGCGACGACCGATCCGCAAAAACTACCCGTTACGATTTTATCTCGCTGTTTGCAATTTAACTTAGCAGCGCTTTCTGAAAATGAAATCGACACTCAGTTAACGCATATTCTTAATCAAGAACAGTTAGCTTTCGAACCTGAAGCGCTCAAACAACTCGCGCAAAGTGCCAAGGGCAGTATGCGTGATGCACTGAGTTTAACAGACCAAGCAATCGCGCAAACCAACGGCAATATTACCCACCAAGCAACAAAACAAATGCTGGGGTTAATGGATATTACGTGGGCGCAAAGTTTATTGATTGCGGCCATGGCAAGCGATGGTGATAGTTTATTAGAGCTAAGTGCAAAATTGTGCTTACAAAACGGCAACTATGGCGCTGTTTTAGATGATTTAATTAAGCTTTGTCATTTGGTATTGGTTGCTAAATTAGTGCCAACAGCCGCACAGTTGAGTGAACAATATGCTGACTTTATTAGCCAGCTTGCTGTAGAGGCAGACACCCGCGAAATTCAAGTGTATTACCAGCTGCTGTTAAACGGTAAAAAAGACTTAATGCTAGCCCCTACAGAGCAACTTGGCTTTGAAATGGTCATGCTAAAATTATTGGCGTTTGAGCCAGCAGGCATGCAAGCACAGCCGTCAGCTGAGCAAAGCCAACAAGTGCAAACAACACAAGCAACTCCAAGCGCACGTGTTTCATTAAAAGAGCAATTAAAAAAACAAAAAGAAGCGCTTGAAAATAAGCCGACTGCGCAACCAGAGCTTCAACAAAAGCCACAACCAGAGCCACAATCTGAACCAGTTCAACCTATTTCTGCTGCACCTGCGCCAGTTGAAGCGCCAACAATAGAACAAACACAGCCAGTACAAAGTGCGCCTGAGATAGCGCAAGTTGAATTAGAGCAACAAGTAAATCAACAAATGGATGATGTACTTGCTCAAGCTGAGCAGTTGACAGCGCAATCGCCAGCGCCTGCAATGTTTGAGCAACAGCAACAGCAACAGCAACAGCAACAGCAACAGCAACAGCAACAGCAACAGCAACAGCAACAGCAACAGCAACAGCAACAGCAACAGCAACAGCAACAGCAACAGCAACAGCAACAGCAACAGCAACAGCAACAGCAACAGCAACAGCAACAGTTTGACAATGCACCAGTGCAAGAAGGTGAACCTGCTGTGCCAGCTCAGCCTATTGCTGAAGAAACACAACAGCCAAGTTTTGAGCAAAGCTTTAATAACGAAGCCGAAGCCATTGCTAAAATTTTAGCGCGTCGCAATGTATCTGGTTCTGGTTCACTTATTCAACCGGATGGTAGCGAAACATCGATAAAAAAGACTGAGCCCCAGCAAAGGGGCGAAAATGGTGCAAAACCAAAACAAAGCCCTCTTGAAAAATACCGTGGTGAAACAAAACATGTGGCGCCTGAGTTAATCGAACAATTAGCGCCAGAGCCAAAGCAAGAAGTTGCACCTGCACCAGAGCCACAAATAATTGAAGGCTTTGAAAGCCCAATTTCGCAAGAACGTTTTGCCCATCAGCAAGACGAGTGGGCAAATAAAATTGAAACAATGGGGCTGGGTGGTCGCGTGCGACAATTTGCATTGCACAGTATTTACCAAGAGCAGGGTGCACAGGTTAATTTGCTAGTCGATTCTGAGCAAAAGCACTTAGATTCGCCAATGCTTCGCAATCAATTACAGCAAGCGTTATCTCAATTAAAAAATTTGCAGGTTGAACTCGCAATAGAATTTAACGATGTAGTTGAACATACGCCGTTTAAAATTCAGCAAAAGATTGATGCATTTCGTCATCAACAAGCCGTGCATACCATTAAAAACGATCCAATCATCACTCAACTCATGACACACTTTGACGCAGAGCTAGATGAAGGTACAATAAAGGCATTATAATTTTGTTGGTAGCCTAGCTGCCATGCATTAAAAGAGAGAAAAATTATGTTTAAAGGCGGAATGGGTAACATGATGAAGCAAGCGCAGCAAATGCAAGAGCGCATGCAAAAAGCCCAAGAAGAAATTAAAAATATGGAAGTGGTTGGTGAAGCAGGCGCAGGCCTTGTGAAAGTAACTATGCTAGGTAGCCATAATGTGCGTCGCATCGACATTGATGAGTCACTAATGGAAGACGACAAAGAAATGATCGAAGATCTAGTTGCAGCAGCAATCAACGATGCAGTTCGCCGCGTAGAAGAAGGCACAGCAGAGAAAATGGCTACCGTAACTGGTGGTATGCAGATGCCTCCTGGCTTCAAAATGCCGTTCTAATTTAGAAAGCATTTAATGTTTATAAAAATAGCGCCTTTTGGCGCTATTTTTATATTTATCAGAATTCAAAACTACTTTTGGTAAAGAGTAACTACCACAGCGCCACCCAAGCCCACATTATGCTGTAATGCTAATCTTGCGCCCTCAACTTGTCTTTTTCCTGCTTGGCCTCGTAAATGCCAGCTTAATTCAACACATTGTGCGATACCCGTTGCACCAATAGGGTGACCTTTTGACATCAAACCTCCGGAGGGGCCAATCACAAACTTACCGCCGTAAGTATTATCACCGTCTGAAATAAGCTTTATTGCTTCGCCTTCTTCACATAATCCAAGTGCTTCATAATTAATTACTTCATTGGTGGTAAAGCAATCATGTAATTCAATTACATCAACATCTTGAGGAGAAACACCTGCGAGGTTAAACGCTTTTTCGGCGGCGCGTTTAGTCATATCCGCGCCAACAGAGAGAATTGGATCTTGCCATGACTCTTGGGTGTCGGTTGCCATTGCTTGACCAATAATTTTCACCCCATATTTAATCGCATGTTTTTTAGCGAATGCCTCACTACACAGAATGACAGCAGCAGCCCCACAGGTAGGCGGACACGCCATAGTGCGTGTCATATAGTCATCAAAAATAATTTTGTCATTAAGTACACTTTCTACGGTAAGTGGCGTTGAAAATAACGAATAAGGGTTATGAATGGCATGACTTCGTGATTTTACGGCCACTTTTGCATAAAGCTCGCTGGTTACATTATATTTTTCCATATAATGTTTTCCGGCTGCACCAAATGCACGTAGCGCAATCGGTGCATTTGGAATACCAAATTTATCATACACTGCATTGGCTCTATCAAACGGGTTCTCTCTGTCAGACCAATGTGATCCTAACGCGCCAGGTTGCATTTCCTCAAAGCCAAAAGCCACAACACACTCAACTTCACCAGACAATATTGCTTGCCGTGCAGTATAGAGGGCTGTTGAGCCACTTGAGCAATTATTATTAAGATTAATGATGGGAATACCAGTTTGTGCAACATCATAAAATGCATGTTGCCCACAGGTACTATCGCCATAAATATAAGCTGCATAGCCTTGTTCGATGTGGCTTACATTAATCCCAGCGTCAGCAAGTGCCAATCTAATAGCGTTTGCAGCCATTACACGGTATGGCTCTTGTTGGCCAGGTTTGCAAAACTGTGTCATACCGACGCCAGCAACGATTACATTTTTCATTTTCAGCCTATTGTTTTTATTATCTGAATTTTATTTTTACATTAAATACCAAGTATTAAGTGATTTAAATCTTAACTAAATAGCTTACTTTTTAATACGTTGTTTGGGTTATGGAACGTATAAACAGCAAAAATAACGCTATAAAAACGACGCTTCAATAGTTCGCAATTTAAATTACGAAAACCTTTATATTATGCAAGTCACATTGCTAGTTGGTATGCTTTGGCACATTCCTTGAGTTATTAATAGATAGTTTATTAAAACGTTTTAAGGATGCATTATTATGGTGCAAGCGCTATCTGCCAAGTTTCTCTCTCATTTTATAGAAAAACATTCGCTTTCTCAGGAAGTTAAAAAAACAATAAAAACTTGGTATGCACCCATCGCAGAGCAAATTGCACTGCACCAAAATAGAACAAAGCAGCCATTAGTGATTGGCATAAACGGCTGCCAAGGTTCAGGCAAAAGCACACTTACAGACTTTTTAAACCAATATTTACGCATGTATTTTGGCTTAAATGTGGTGTCGATTTCACTCGATGATTATTACCTATCAGCCACTGAGCGAGAGGCACTTGCAGAAAAAGTTCATCCACTTTTGAATACTCGTGGTGTACCGGGTACTCACAAAATCACGCAGTTAGAGCACGACTTAGCAGAGCTTACGCGAAAAACGCTAAAGCGACCTTTGTTTATTCGCCGATTTAATAAAGCCACTGACAATCCATTCCCATCAGATAAATGGACCAAAGTGAGTTCAGCCCCCGATGTGATTATTTTAGAGGGGTGGTGCGTAGGGCTTAACGCAGAACCACAAGATGCTTTAAAAGCACCGATAAATGCGCTTGAAGCAATAGAAGACCAAAACGGTACATGGCGAGAATATGTTAATAATCAACTTAACGGCACTTACCAAAATGTGTTTAAGCGGGTAGACCGCTGGATTATGCTAAAAGCATCGAGTTTTGATGTAGTGGCACAGTGGCGCAAAGAGCAAGAGGCCAAACTGCGTTTGCAACAAGATAAACTGCCAGCCAATAAAATTATGAGTGAGCAACAAATAGAGCGCTTTGTGCTGTTTTTTGAAAGACTCACCCGTGTTGGATTAGCTGAGTTTAGCCAAACCACCGACATCACCTTGCACCTTAATGAAACACGCAAAATAGTTGAGGTAACAGGGCGTTTTAAACAGCTCTGTTTTCCTGAAAAACTCGCAGTATTTACCGATCTTGACGGCACCTTGCTTGATCATTACAGCTATGAGTTTCAGCCTGCAAAAGTTAGCGTGTTTTTATGCCACGAATTGGACTTTCCTATTATCCCTTGCACCAGCAAAACCTATAAAGAAATTATCGCAATTCGCGCTCAGCTAGGACTTGGCACGCCGTTTATTGTGGAAAATGGTGCCGCCGTGTTTCTACCCAAAAAATGGCTAAAAGCTAATTTAATTGAGCCAACAGGCTTGATTGAATTTGGCGAATTCTACATTAAAGAATTTGGTCAGCCCCGCAGCTTTTGGTTAAGTCAGTTAAAACAGCACGCCAGTGATTTTGCACACCTTTATCAGGGCTTTGCCCAAATGACAAATAGCGAGCTTGCGATACTTACAGGCTTAAGTGAAAAAGACGCAGAAAAAGCCAAACTCCGTCATTACTCAGAGCCGCTGCAATGGTTAGGCGATGCTTGCCAGAAAAAGGCATTTATAAAACGCATGCGCGAAAACGGCGCAACCATTATTGAAGGCGGGCGCTTTTTACATGTGTGTGGCGAAGAAAATAAAGGTGTAGCACTTAACTGGTTATTTAACTTAATACAACACGAACTGCCGGGTGATTGGCTGAGTGTGGCATTGGGCGACAGTGAAAACGACAGCGCCATGCTTGAGCAAGCCGATATTGCCGTTCAAATTAAATCCATGACCCATCCATTTATTGATTTAGAGCGCGAAAAAGGCGTTATGCGTTCAACCATGCCTGGGCCTACAGGCTGGCACGAAGTGATGATGCAACTAATCAGTGAGCTTGATAACCATCATATTGAGCGTATCAAATCGATTATTAACCACCCTCTAAAGGAGAAACACTATGGCTGATTTTTACCAAAACGGCATTGTAACCACTCTACATAACTTAACTAATCGAGGTGTGGAAGAGTTAGAAAACGAGCTTATTGAGTTTTCTAAAACACGGCCAATGGGGCTAATTTTACCGTCGCTTTACAGCGAGCTTGAAGGCGAAGCGCTGCCTAAAATTGTTGAGCATATCAGCGAGGTGCCATACTTATCGCAAGTGATTATTGGCCTAGACAGAGCAACTGAAGATGAGTTTTGTAAAGCCATTGAGTTCTTTAAATATTTAGGCCAGCCGCATCAAATTTTATGGAATGATGGCCCACGATTAAAACAGCTCGACGCTGAATTACAAGCGCTTGGTGTAGCACCCACCGAAATGGGTAAAGGTCGCAATGTGTGGTATTGCATGGGGTATGCGCTAGCCACTAAAGAGGCAGAGTCTATCGCGCTGCACGATTGCGATATTTTAACCTACGACCGCAGCTTACTCGCCCGCTTAATTTACCCCGTAGCGCATCCGCAGTTTAACTACGAATTTTGTAAAGGTTATTACGCCCGCTATTCCGATGGCAAACTCAATGGCCGCGTGGCACGTTTGCTTGTAACACCACTGTTAAAAGCCCTTAAACGCGTGATGGGTCATAACGACTACCTAGATTATATGGATAGCTACCGTTATTCGCTGTCGGGTGAATTTTCGTTTAGGCGCGACGTGCTAAACGATATTCGCATTCCCAGCGATTGGGGGTTAGAGATTGGCGTACTGTCTGAAATGCAACGCAACTATGCCGCCAACCGTTTATGCCAAGTGGATATTGCCAACGTTTATGACCACAAGCATCAAGACTTATCGCTTCATAATAGCGAAGGTGGTTTGTCTAAAATGTCGATAGACATAACCAAAGCGTTTTTTAGAAAACTCGCCACCCAAGGTTACACCTTAAACACCGAAACCATGCGCACCATAAAGGCCACCTATTACCGCATTGCGCTCGATTACATCGAAACGTACAAAAACGATGCGATTATTAATGGCCTTAAAGTGGATATTCACACCGAAGAAAAATCAGTCGAAATGTTTGCTAAAAACATTATGGCGGCAGGGCAGTCGTTTTTAGAAAAACCAATGGAAACACCGTTCATTCCATCGTGGAACCGTGTAATTAGCGCCATGCCCGATGTGCTTTCGCGCTTAGAAGAAGCGGTAGAAGAAGACTACCTCGAATTTTCAGCAAAACTGCGCAAAAAGGTAAGCTGATGACTTATCCATTAAAAGAAAAACTGCTTAAGCAACTGCAAGTTATTTATGAAGGGGTCACACTAAATGACTCAGTGGATGCCATTGCCGATAAGCTAATAACCCAAATGGCGCTAAGCGATGATGCACAAGGGCCAACGCCTTTTTTAAATCGCTGGAATGAATCGGATATTGTGATGATCACCTATGGTGACAGCATAGTAAACGAGAGTGAAAAGCCGTTGGTAACCCTAAAACAGTTTATTGATAGCCATTTAAGTAATGAATTAAGCGGCGTACATATTTTGCCGTTTTTCCCGTACAGCTCAGACGATGGTTTTTCAGTGCTGGATTATTCAAGCGTGAATGAATCACTGGGTGATTGGCAAGACATTAGCGCCATAAGTGAGCGCTACAAGTTAATGGCTGATTTAGTGATTAACCACTGCTCAGCGCGTTCCATTTGGTTTGAAAACTTTATAAAAGGCGAGGGCACAGGCCACAATTACTTTTTTACCGCATCGCCAAACGATCCGCTTGATAAAGTGGTTAGGCCGCGCACATCACCTTTATTAAAACCAGTAACCACCAAACAAGGTGAGCAGTTTGTGTGGTGTACCTTTAGTCATGATCAAGTCGATTTAGACTTTTCAAACCCAGAGGTGCTTATTGCCTTTGTGGGTATTATTAAGCAATACCTAGATGCAGGCGTGTTGATATTTCGCTTAGATGCCATTGCCTTTTTATGGAAAGAAATAGGCACAAGTTGCATTAACTTGCCGCAAACGCATGAGGTTGTAAGGCTATTACGCACGCTGATTGAATGCGCCAATGAAAACGCCATAATAATTACCGAAACCAACATACCGAATATTCAAAACCTAGCGTATTTTGGCAATGCCAACGAAGCCCATGCTATTTATAACTTTTCATTGCCGCCATTGCTTATTTACAGCTTGATTTCAGGCGATTGCCAGGCGCTAAAACACTGGTTAATGCGCATGCCACCTGCGCAAAATGGTACCTGTTATTTTAACTTTATTGCATCGCACGATGGCATTGGCTTAAGGCCAGCCGAAGGTTTACTGAGCGAAAGCGAAATTGGAACCATGGTTAACACCATGCAAAGTTTTGGTGGGCTTATTTCGTGGCGAACTGGGGAAGATGGCAGCCAAAAACCCTACGAAATGAACATTGCCTTGTATGATGCGCTGAAAGGTACGCTTGATGGCCCAGATAAACATCAGTACCAGCGCTTTATTTGCGCGCACAGCATTATGATGAGCTTAGAAGGCATTCCCGGTATTTATATTCATAGTTTGCTTGGCACCGAAAACGACTATGAGAAATACAATAACACCCATCATAACCGTGCAATTAACCGCCACCGCTGGCAAAGCGAATTGTTAAATGAGCAACTTGCCAATCCTTATAGTCATCACAGTAAGGTGCTTGCAGGCTTAAAAAAATTAATAGCTATTAGAAAGCAGCAAAATGCTTTTCACCCCAATGCCACCCAATTTGTGTTGCAACTCGGGCCAGAACTGTTTGGTGTATGGCGACAATGCATGAATCGCAGTCAAAGTATTTTTTGTGTGGCGAATATTACAAACAAACCACTTTCACTGCGTTTAAACGAGCTTAACTTAATTGAAACCGAACAGTGGCACGACTTAATTACAGGCCAACACATTACCGATTTAAACAGCGAGTTTGCGCTGTTGCCATATCAAACTATTTGGCTGACCAATAAAAACACGGGAGAATAATAATGAAAAAAGTAACCAAAGCGGTGATCCCCGTTGCTGGCCTTGGCACACGTATGCTGCCAGCAACCAAAGCCATTCCAAAAGAAATGCTAACACTGGTAGATAAACCACTTATTCAATATGTGGTAGAAGAAGCAGCCGCTGCGGGCATTAAAGAAATTGTGTTAGTCACCCACGCCAGTAAAAACTCCATCGAAAACCATTTTGATACCAGTTTTGAGTTAGAGGCGCAGCTAGAATCGCGCGTTAAACGCTCGCTACTGCAAGAAGTTAAAAGCATTAACCCTAAAGGCATTACCATGATTTCGGTGCGCCAAGCCGAGGCAAAAGGGCTAGGTCATGCCATTTTATGTGCGCGTTCGGTAATTGGCGAAGAGCCATTTGCAGTCATTTTGCCCGATGTCATTATTGATAAATACCACTCAGACTTAGGCGTAGAAAACCTCGCAAAAATGGTCAGTAATTATAACGAAACAGGCGTTAACCAAATAATGGTAAACCCGGTAGATATGGCACAGGTGCATAGTTACGGTGTGGTTGATTTAGACAACCAAACCCTGTGTGCAGGCGAAACCGCTAAAATTATTGGCATGGTAGAAAAACCACCACGCGAAGAAGCCCCTTCAAACCTTGCCATTACAGGCCGTTATGTACTTTCTGAAAGTATTTGGCCAATTTTAGCCAAAACCCCACCGGGTGCTGGCGATGAAATACAGCTAACCGATGCACTTTATACGTTATTAGACCAAACAGGGTTAGAGGCGTACCAGCTGGTGGGCAAAACCCACGATTGCGGCAATAAACTGGGCTTTATTAAAGCTAATATAGAATACGCCATTCAACGCGCTGATTTTAAAGGCGAGCTAACCGATTATATCGAAACCATATTGGCCGAGAACAAGCATTAAGTAACAAGGGTTATATTTACTCGGCAATCACAACATTACATGAGGGTAATAGTTCTAAAAAGGCTTGTTTTAAAGCATTTTTGGCACTGTTATCGCCATGGACAATTTTAATTGTGTGCGGCTTACGCTTAATGCGTTTTACAAAATTGAGTAAATCGTTTTTGTCGGCATGGGCTGAATAGCCACTAATGGTGTGCACGCCAGCGTTAATCGTGACCTTTTCGTGGTTAAGTATTACATAGCCATTGTTTGGGCCATATTGTTGAATATCGCGCCCCGGCGTGCCGCTGGCTTGGTAGCCAACAAATATAATATCGGCAGTTTTGTTGGGTAAAAACGTGGTTAAATAATTCACAATGCGGCCACCACTGCACATGCCGCTGGCGGCAATTACAATGGCAGGTTGTTTATGATTGGCAAGGGCACTGACCATGGCGAGGTGCTCTTTATGGCTATCGACAGTAATCAGCTGAGAGAAATCGAGCGGATGCCGATGGGCGTTAAGTTTGCGCTTGGCTTCATCATCCCACAAAGCTTTAAACTGCAAATAATGGGCAGTAAAGTTAGCCGCCATGGGCGAATCTACAATCACATTAAGCGATTGCCAAACAGAGTTGTGCTTGCGTTCTTGATAAATAAATTGTTCTAGTTCGTATAACAGTTCTTGCGTGCGGCCAATACTAAACGCTGGAATAATCACCACGCCATTGTCGGCAACCGCTTTTTCAATCACCTGTTTAAGTACTTTGGCGCGGGTTTTTCGCCCTTGGTGTATTTTATTGCCGTAGGTTGATTCGATTACTAAGGTGTCGGCACGATAAGGGGGTTTGGGCGAGGGTAGTAGCGGTGTGTAAGGTGCACCTAAATCGCCACTAAAAACCACACGATGATTATGCTTGCCTTGGGTTAGTTCAACCTCAACATAACTGCTACCTAAAATATGCCCAGCGCGCTGTAAACGCAGCTTTGCCAGAGATGTTTTACTTGCCAAAGTAATTGGCTGCCAACAATTAAAATCAAGGGCAATAATTTGCTTTTTAAGTAGTTTTAAGAACGTATTAATAAGTGACTCATCACGGGTAACACCAATTTTAAGCGCATCTTCAATCACTAATGGCAACAACTGCGCCGATGCCTTAGAGCAATAAATAGGCCCTTTAAACCCCGCAGCAAGTAAATACGGGATGCGCCCAACATGATCAATATGCACATGGGTAACAATAAGCGCTGTAACAGTTGCAATATTAAACTCAATGGCAAGGGCATTATTGCCACCAGTTCGCTGCTCATCTTCCTGAAACAAACCACAATCAATTATCACACTTGCAGCATCATCAATTTTTAGCTGGTGGCATGAGCCGGTAACACCATTAACCGCCCCGTGATGAAGAATTTCAATATCCATATTGTTTCTTCCTTTTTATTTAACTTAGTTAAAGCATAACCACGATTGTTATAGAAAGTAATATGTAATTTATGAGTATTCTTTATTATTAATATTTTTATAATGAAAAAGTATTTAAAACAAGTGCCAGTTTTAGAAACATATTTATAAATTAGTAAGTTACGATAATAAAAACTTGTTTTTCATCAAGGGTTTTTGTTACATTTTTGTATATTGTAACCATGGAGCGGTTTTAGTTTAGACACTGTTTTAAACAATGAATGATGACCCATCTAATTCAAAAGTGTTTCTTTGCTTGCCATTTTCCCTAATGCTTCTCCATTCAAATTTGTACATAAATGAGATTTTAAATGTCTGATTCTAATAATCGTATTGTTGATAATCGTCACAAAAAAGAGAGAAATACGGATGATTATGTAATTGCTGAAATTCAATTTTATCTTGCAACATATAGAAAGCGTGAAACTAAATTTGAGCGTTTGAGAAAGTGGAATGAAACTATCTCATTAATCTTACTTTTTATAATTATAGTTACTTCATGCGTTATTTATTCACCATTTCTTTTCGGAGATGATTTGATCGGAAACTGGAATATTCGATTGGAAGTTACTTGCCTTTTGGTTATTTCTTTGAGCTTGTTTCTAGTGAATTATTTTTGGAGTCGACTAAAAGGGTTCACAAGAGCGTGGAGTCGAAATCGTTTAATGCGCGAACGTATCGAAATTATTGAACGAGAATATGTTTTATCAAATTACGAAGAAAACGCCTTAGATGATGAATCTATTAAAGCTGAACAAGAAAATACATTGGTTAAGCTCTTTGACTTAGAAGTTGAAAATCGTATCGCTACTCAAAGAGACATTGTAGGTGATTATATAGCCGCAAATGAAGGAACCTTTAATTGGATAAAAGGTTTTAGGAAATAACTATGGTTACAAATTATTTATTAGATTTAACAAATAACGAATATCGAGATGACTTTATCGCTTTAGGCCTATCTGATGGGACTGAAGGAAAATTGCAATTTTGGCAATATGAGGCCAGAGAAAAACTTGTAGATAAGCTCGAAATATTTTTAAAAGATGCTGAGCAGTATAGGGAAGATAGAAATAAAAATCCCAATAAAACTTGGTTATCACACAATTCTATATTGGTTACTGGTAAACGTGGCACTGGTAAGACCGTTTTTTTACGTAATTGTGCAGCAATGTGGAAAGCACATTGTGATAATAATGAGAAATCTCTATTTAAATCAATCTGTTTCTTGCCAGAGATTGACCCGACGATGTTGGTAGATCATGACAACTTTGCGAATGTAGTAATTGCACAAATTTATACACAAGTTGAAAACAAACTTAATACAGATAGTTGTTGCGCAAATGTTACCATTGATAGTCGAGAAGAACAGAAAAACTATTTTTATAACTATCTTAAAAAACTAGCAGATTCCCTTGGGAAAAAAGAAGAATTCGAGGGGTGTCGTGGTATTGATAAGATAATGCAGTATAAGTCCGGCATTAGTATTGAACAGTATTTTCATGGCTTTATTGAATCAGCGCTTAAGATTATTGATTGTAGTGCTTTTGTACTTCCTATAGACGATGTAGACATGGCTTTGGAAAGAGCATATGAAGTTGTCGACGATGTAAGGCGTTTGTTGGGCTGTCCTTATATAATTCCAATTGTAAGTGGTGATTATAGCCTTTACGAACAAATGGTAAGCAATCATTTTGATGAAAAAGCATATCGAGACCGTTCGGGAGATACTGAACAAAAAAATAAAGGTATAGAGCTTGCGCATGAGTTGACAGATGCATATCTAACTAAAGTTTTTCCTAACAATATGCGTATTTCTTTATTACCTATTGAATTTATTGCTCCTACTTTATCTTTAAAAGTTAAGTCTAATAAATCACATAAGAACAATGAGAAGCTTGTTTCATATTCAGACTATAAAAAAGATCTATTTGCAGAATTTTATCCATTGGCAATCAATGAAGAAGTAATCTCCAAGTGGCCAGAGCCAGAATCGGCTCGTGAATTTACTCAACTAGTTCGAGCAATATCACCTGAAGAACTAGAAGATGCTAAAAACAAACCAAGTCTTAGTTATAAGCTTTGGAAAAAGTATCAAACATGGGCAGAACAGAAACAAAATGGATTTGCTTACACTAACTGTGAAAGCTTCCTAACTTTGACAAACAGAAGTGATCTAAGTTCTTTTAATATTTCTGACCTGATAAGCTTTAATCCTAAGGCGCAAATTGCGAGTAAATATACTGCTGCTTGGGGAAAGAAGAGTTTTTATCAAACCCAGATTAATGCACTTGACAATAGTAATAACAATAAGCAAAGGTGGTATTCCGACAGTAAAGCACTTGTTGAGTATGCATTTGATAAAAAAGAAAAAACATTATCTAGTCTTCCACCATTAGAGTTTATTAACCCTACCAAAACAAGAATTACTCAAAATAATGTTGATAATACTTTTGAAGGGGCAACAGAGGATGAAAAAATATCTTTGAGCACAATTCTTCGTATTTTTACGTCAAGGGATTTTTATAGTAAGTTGGATTCTAGTCATCGATTTGTGTTTATGAGTCGTGCATTTGAAATTATTACCTACTCTTTTCTGGTAGAAGAGAGTGATGATAAGTCAAAGTATTCGCTTAGTCAGATTCTCAAGCGAAAACCATTTTATAGTATTTTTAACATGGCTCCTACTAAAGCTATTCAAGACGAGGACCATAGAGACAATGATGAAATTTTAGAGAAAGACCAAGTTTTACCTATTGCTAATGTTAGTGCTTATTTGAGTAAGCAAATATTTATATGGAAAAAAGAAAATCACCACATCTTTGAAAATGTAAATACAAACAATCTCATACCATTATTCGTATATATGTTTAATAAAACATTCACAGCTCTCCATGCTTTTAGATTCGAAAGTAACGAGTCTTTCGAGAATGAATACTTAACAGACAACATCAAACGATTTGAATATATGTTGGCTAATGCGGCTTATACAGCAATGATTGAGGGGCCAGCTATTACTGCTAGTGTAGCTATCACTAGGACTCAAGAAACTATTCGCTCTTCTCAAGCCTTTGAACGTTCAGATAGAGTATTGTCTGCAAATAAGAAGCGTTATGAGCAGCAAGTCGAGTCATGTTCTTCTGAAAATATGGAGCGTTTTAATGGTAATCAATTTGGTTTTGATTATGGGGAAAAGTTTGTTAAGGCATTGCAAAGTCACCCAATATTTACTCTGATCAGAGATAATAGTAACGAAGATTTAATATTAAACTTATTTAAAATTGGCTCAAATACTAATAGTAGTAAAACCGCAGTTACTAAACTTATAAATAAAGATAGTAAGTTAGAACCAATTAGAGAATTTACTAATTATGAATATATGAGGAAAAAGCTCAAGGAATTAAAAGTTGAAGCAATAGAATTTAAGTCGTTTTATGACGAAAATTTAGCAAAAGATTATCCCCTGAATACAACAATTAGAGACTTTAATGGTGATAGGGATCTCTGCTTTATTAAATGGCTGACAATTAATTTAAGAAAGAAGAGCTAATTTAGGATGTTGTTAGCCAATAACTTGTCATTAGCTGAGGTAGCTTTTCTTGCAGGGGATAAGGGAATCACAGGGTTAAATCATCCTAATGAGGAAAATAGAAACCTTCCTAATTTTATTGTCGACTATCAACCTTACATTGACCGTGTAATGCGTGATGACGATTTAAGGTATTTAACTCTTGCTGGAGGATTTGATGAAAACTTGCGAGTAAATGATGTTTTAAGTCGTTTAGCTTTTCGTTTTTTAGAGTGGCAAGGTAATCATTTTGAGGTTAAAGCAAATAAATTAGAGCAATGGTTAGAACTATTAAGTTTAGTTGATGGTTCTTGGATTATTGCACAAGCTTATGTTGAACTATTTAACATTAATGATGTGAGTTGTGCAGATATTATTGCTGCAATTGAACACAATCAGTGCCCACATGCCCTTTCGAATTTGAATTCAAATAAAGAATTTGCTGATAACCATGTTCACCTCGGCGGTCATGGCCATACAGGCCCTTCTTTAATAAGTTTTGCTTTGTACGGTGCTGAAATAAAAGGCTCTTTATGGCCTAAACGGCCAGAATATACTCTGTTCGAAAGTGGTTTACTTGATAAGCAACTATTACCTAAAGCTGTTTATTTACTTGGGGGGAGTTTGGTGAACTCAGCTTTTAATTTAGGCAAAGAGGGCGTTTCATCTATATGTAAAACAAGCAAATTAATAGAAAAAATTTTTCATTATCAGGATCCAGCTCGAAAGCAAGAAGCTAATATAGCCATAAATGTTAGTGAAAAAAACGATACTTTTTTATTTAAGACTCAAAATTCAAAAACACCTAGTCAGCATGCTTTTTTGACTGCACATTGCAAACCAGTTCGGTCCGATATTAAATGGTTACTTTTTTGCTTAGGTACATTGTGGTTAGAACAAACTAACGAAAACAAAACAGCAATAGATCAATTTGTTCGTGTTAGCAATATACTGAGAAACTACATGGTAGTGTGGGGCGTTGGTCTTTCACAGTTTGTTACTTTTTTTGGTTTTTCCGCGAGAAACTCTCGAGATTCAGTCAACCAAGCAAGCCATAGAAATGATAATTTGCAAACTGATATGAATTCAAGCGTATGTAGAGAGTTTCGCATTGCTCCTGGAATGTTATTAAATAGCAATGATAATTTAACCGGTGCAAGGGTAAGTAAATTATTACATAAAGCTTACAAGCACTCGATTAACGAAAATATTCATTTTGTTATTCACTTTTCCCGTAGCTTAAAATTAAAAGATAAAAAAGAAGATAAATATTTAAGTGAGTATAGGGAATCATTAAAAAAGCAGATTTTATCATTTCAAAAGCTTAATAATTCTGTTCATTTTGCTGATATTCAAATACCAAATGATGTGGAAATCACAGATAAATGTATAGATTTAAGAAAAGCAGTTCGTGGTTATGATGTAGCTGGAAATGAGAATGATTTACCAATTGAAATGTTCGCACCTGCCCTACGAGTAATTCGAAGTTCTAAACATCCTAGCGCGAGTTTATTTGGTAAACGCTTTCAAAAGCCTTTTTTGACAGTGCATGCTGGTGAAGACTACAGTCATTTACTTTCAGGACTAAGATCTATAGATGAAGCCGTAATTTTCTGTGAATTTAAACAAGGTGATAGGCTTGGGCATGCATTAGCGCTAGGAGTAAATCCAGAACAATGGGCTAAACGACAAAATACAGCATATGTCAGTCTCGGGGATCACTTAGATAATCTAGTATGGTGTTACCAAAAAGCTCTTAAGGTAAGCTTGAAAGCACCATCTTTGGCTGGAGTAATTCCTTTACTACAAGATAAAATTAATTTCTGGCGATCCCATCTTTATGAAGATATACAAGTTAGCAATGTTTCTACAAGAGATATGTTTGAAGCATGGAAATTAAGGAGAAACTGCCCTAGTACTTATAATTTCTCCAGTCAAAAAGATGGTGTTCCTAACGTTGATACATTAGACCCAGCAATGACTGATTGGATAATTGACTTTGATCGAAATAATGGTACAAGGCCTTCAAGAGCTGCATATTCGTTGTGGCAACGTTATTTGAATGTGGAAAATCGGAATGATTCATATATAAGTAAGCGCAGAATTCCTGTTTCAATTAGTTGTTGTCCTAAACTCGATGATGAACCTTTTTCAATTGAGCAAGGGCGTCTGTACGACTCGGTGTCTAAACTTGAACTTGATCTTTATGAAGCAATTCAAGATATGCAGATGGAGCAGTATGCAGCTAAAGGGATAATTATTGAGGCCTGTCCAACGTCTAATATTTATATTGGACGATTTAAACATTATTTTGAGCACCCAATTTATCGTTGGGACCCACC
Source organism: Pseudoalteromonas piratica (assembly GCF_000788395.1). Lineage (NCBI taxonomy): Bacteria > Pseudomonadati > Pseudomonadota > Gammaproteobacteria > Alteromonadales > Pseudoalteromonadaceae > Pseudoalteromonas > Pseudoalteromonas piratica. The sequence goes on along the minus strand of NZ_CP009888.1, from coordinate 2,699,210 downwards.
AGAACAAGAATGGTTAAGAGAAGGCGGAACATACAATCGATTTGGAATACGAAAAGGGTCTATTGTAGTTTGTGTGAATACTGATGATGCTGCAATTATGCCAACCACAATTCAGAATGAACACCGAGTGTTACAAAAAGCAGCTCAAGAGCACTATAAAGTTGGTGTCATTAAAGCCGAAGAATGGATTGAGCGGATAAGAAAAAGAGGTATCGAAATATTCAAATCAAATCATTTGAATTGGATTAATTAATTATTCAGGAAAAACAAAATGGATTTTAATCAGACTTCCAACAATTTAATGGATGAATTTAGAAGGAATACAGGAGTTTTGCTCCCAATAACTAAATTCATTCTCAGTAATACATTAATTTTGTCACTTCTGTTAGTTGTTCCATTTAAAATATTCTTTTGGGTGTATCAAATAGGTTATTTATCCACATTTGGGATTAATTATGATTTGATTTTAAGAAATAGTATTGAAGCGCAAGGATTATGGGGAGAAATTTTCTATTCTTTTGTAGAGATTGTTGTTTACCCATTCTGGTTCTTTATTACTTTATGTTTGTTATTTGCTTCGTTAGGGTTTTATCGATCTATAAGGCGTTATTTTAGAAAAGTTAATATATTCAAATCTAAAAAAGAGACTGCCCAAAAAAAGGTGCAGAGTAGGTTTAAAAGAAAACTACGAATATTTATTAGTATCTGCGAGAAAGGAGAAGCGAAAGTTTTTAATATGGCTACTTCTTCTTATTTAGTATCAGTATTATTCTTTTTCCTGCTTTCAGGTTTATTGATTAGCGCTATATTTGTCCATGATAAGAGCAGCGCGCAGTCAAAAATAAGGTTAGAAGAATTTAAGACGAATGGTACTTGTAATGATGGTTGGGGCCAATCGGGCTGCTACAGGATTATGAAAGGGGGAAAAAAGTATGATGGTTATCTTATTACCATGACTGAACATAATATTTATCTTATGACTAATGATTCGTTGGTAATTATCCCAAAAGACGACAATGTTATTGTTACAAGGGAAGTCAACTACCGTTAAAAGGTTTTAATTACCTGTACAGATTTTATAAATAACATGCTAACCGCAATTCTTAATAACAAAGCAGGCCGTATAGAGCAGGCTGGTGAAAGCTTACCTTGGCGTGATGTATTTAAAACATACGAAGACTTACTCACAGCTACTGTATTTGAACGTTTTAATTATTTGAGTCAACACACTCAAAATCAATTTATATCCTTTTTGTTGAAGAGTCCCTTAGATTTAGGTCATTTACTTAATATTGAATATTGGCCGCGTTTTTCTATTGAAAATAATAGCCAAAGTTCGGTGGAACCTGATTTAATCCTGTGTTTTGAAAACGCTAATGTACTCATCGAAGTTAAACCTCCAAGTGGAGGAGGGCAGTATTACGCGCAATGGGAAAGAGAGGTTTCAGCGTTAAAAAATAACCCGCTATATAGCAATAAAAAACTTTATTTTGTTGCATTAGGTGGGGTTAATGAAGCCATTCATAATGATGAATTAACTAAGTTAAAAGGCGAATTTTCTGACTTTATCACTCAAGCGAATATTCTTAATTGGCAACAGGTTGCTAGCTTTTTGTTGAATGATTGCCAGGGCTGCGATGAACGTGATACTTGTATTATTAACGATATAATTGCTGCGATAGGTTTGTATGGTGTAAATACGTTAAATCTTAATTGGCAACAATTTAAATCACATAATTTTAAACCATTATGTTTACAACATAATAACTTACAGCAAGTAAGTAAAAGCTCACTTAAAGATTGGCAGCCCTTAGCTAAGTTCACTTCAAGCTTAAATCAAAATACATTAAATAATTTACGATCATGGAAAAACTCATATGAGCAATAATGCATTATTAGAGCAAGTTCGCACTGCGCACCGTTTACTTGCTGCTTTTTATCAAAGGCTTCATAGCAATATCCGCGATTTAGGCGCTGCGCTTGATTTGAATTTTTACGTGTGGGAGCCTGTTTATACAGCTAGACCTACTAATTTAAGCACAAACCCTCTAGAGCGCTGGCAGTGGGATATGTTGCCAGCAATGGCGAGTTACTTTATTTTTAAAACGGATTGTGAGTCAAAACAGGTTGAAGTCGGCCATTATATGGTAGAAATCAAAGTGGATTCAGATACAGGCTTTGACGGTAAAGTTCAACGCGGTCAGCAACCAGATGCACTTAATTTGGCTACATCTGTAGAGCAAGCAGAAAGTAAGCTCTCAGTACGAGTATATGCGCCAACGGAAGAGCTCGATTTATATTGGTATCATGATATTTGGCGCAAATGTGTAGGTGAAAGCGTAAATCAAGAGCCTACTCTTTCTGATAAATACTCTATTGTAAGCGCTCAATTTGAGATGAATATTTCAGATTTGATGGAAGAAGGCGCTTTAGAGCAGTTAATAGAAAGCACCAATGCTTTAATAATGCGCGTTCAAGAAAAAGTAGAAGCCACTGTTGTTTAAGAAGTGTATTGAGTTTTATTAAGGCACCTACCAAAAGTGCTTTAATAATTTGCTTAAATTCTTAGTCAATCAATTTTACTTACTCCAATCTTAAGGCAATTATTTCTAAGCTAACCTCTGAAAATTAGCAGCGCTATTTTCAAAAATAGTATTTCCATACGCATTTTAATGTAGGTGAAGTGATTAAAATGCGTCTTTCTTCCTCTTTTTTGACTTGTTTTATGACATTTATTAGTCAAAATAATTACTTAATTGTGAAAATTCGTAAATAGGCTAGATCTTAAATGCATATCTTTGCTTAATTTAGTTATATGTAGGTCATTACTGGTGTTGGAAGGGGATAAATTAAATTTACTCATTGTTAACATATGTACCTGTGTGGGGTTCTTAATACTTGTGTGCTAGTGAGCTTGTACTAGTAAAAAGGTATTTAAAACCTTTTAACTTAATGTTTTTAATGCTTTTTGTTGTTGTTTTTTCTTTTCGGTTGGTGTTGTTGCTCTAATTTCATTAATTGTTAATCATGTGTTATCACTAATGGGGTCGAAAGACAGTTAGCTAAATTCCATTAGGGGGAAGTATGAGTAACAAAGCAATGGGCAAGCGCTTATTTAAAATGAGTGTGTTGTCGTTAGCTGTAACTGGGTGGGCAGCCCAAGCAGCGGTTGATTGTAGCAACATTGCCGAATGGCAATCGGGTGTGGCGTATACTGGCGGGCAGCAAGTACAAAAAGCCAACACCGCTTATGAAGCAAAGTGGTGGACACAGGCAGATCCTGTAACACACTCTGGGCAATATCAAGAGTGGAAAAACTTGGGGGCATGTAGCGATGGGCAACAAAACCAAGCGCCATTGGCTGAGGTTTTATCACCTATGAGCGGTAGTTCTTTTACTGAGGGTGACAGCGTTGTCATTGAGGCGCAAGCGTCAGACAGTGACGGTACAGTGGTTAAACTGGAAGTGTTAGTTGATGGGGTTGCTATTGCAACGCTTACGCAAGCACCTTACTCAACTAGTTGGGTAGCAGTGAAAGGGCAGCATCAAATTAGCGTACGCGCAACCGATGACAAAGGCGCAGAAACAGTGTCTGCTGCAACCAGCATTAGCGTGGCAGAAGTGGTGCCAGACAACTATGCGCCAACGGCAGGTATTACAAGCAATGCGGGTTCGAATTCAGTCAATTTGAATGACAGCGTTGTCTTAAATTTAACCAGTAGCGATCAAGACGGTACGGTTGTTAGCCTAGAGCTATTTCAAGACGGTGTTTCGGTTCTGCAAGTTGCTGGCGCAAGTGGCAGTTATACGTTTAATGCAACTACGTTAGGCAATACGCAATTTAGCCTAGTGGCAACCGATGATAAAAACGCTGTGTCACAAGCTGCAGTATTGAGCTTACGTGTAGTTGATAACACCACAGGTCCAGACGATCGCGATGCCTGTAAACCAGAAGGGCTTTACCAAACACCGGGTGTAAATACGCCTTACTGTACCATTTACGATGCTGATGGCCGTGAAGATATGGGTGCCGATCACCCACGTCGAGTCATTGGTTATTTCACTAGTTGGCGAAATGGCGCTAATGGTCAGCCGTCTTACCTAGTGGATGATATTCCATGGGATAAAATTACCCATATTAACTACGCGTTTGCTCATGTTGATGCAAACAACAAGGTATCAATTGGCGATCCAAATGCTCCAGGCAATGCGGCAACCAATATGGAATGGCCTGGTGTTGAAGGTGCCGAGCTAGATCCAAGCTTGCCATACAAAGGTCACTTCAACTTACTGAATAAATACAAAAAACTGTATCCAGACGTTAAAACGCTAATTTCTGTGGGTGGTTGGGCAGAAACTGGTGGTTACTTTGACGCAAGCGGCAACCGTGTTGCGAGTGGTGGTTTCTACACCATGACAACCAACGCTGATGGCTCAGTTAATACGGCAGGCATTAATGCATTTGCCAAAAGCGCCGTTGAGTTTATTGAAAAATACGGCTTTGATGGGGTTGATATTGACTACGAATACCCATCATCAATGAATGATTCAGGCCACCCTGATGATTTCCCAATTTCAAATGCACGTCGTGCAGGGCTAAATGCCTCTTATCAAGTGTTAATGAAAACACTGCGTGAAGAGCTTGATAAAGCAGGTGAACTTGCAGGTAAACACTACATGCTTACCATTGCATCACCGTCATCAGGTTATTTACTGCGTGGTATGGAAACCTTCCAAACAACTAAGTATCTCGATTACGTAAACATCATGTCTTACGACTTACACGGTGCATGGAACGACCACGTTGGTCATAATGCAGCGCTTTACGATACTGGCCTAGATTCAGAGCTTGCGCAGTGGAATGTGTATGGCACCAAAGAGTTTGAAGGGATTGGTTACCTTAACACTGACTGGGCGGTTACGTATTTCCGCGGTGGTTTAAGCGCAGGCCGTATCAACATTGGTGTGCCGTATTATACTCGTGGCTTTAAAGATGTATCGGGTGGTGATAATGGTTTATGGGGACGCGCGGCGTTACCTAACCAAGCTGATTGTGCTAAGGGTACTGGTGCTGGCGATAACAAGTGCGGTAATGGCGCAGTTGGCATCGACAACATGTGGCATGACCTTGACGAAAACGGCAACGAAATGCCAGCAGGTAGCAACCCGTTATGGCATGTTAAAAACCTACAAAATGGCATTTTACCAAGTTATTTAGCTGACTATGGTTTAGACCCTGCAAACGATCCAACTGACAAACTAGTAGGTACTTACACTCGTCATTACGATTCAGTGGCGGTAGCACCTTGGCTTTGGAATGCAGACAAAAAAGTCTTCCTATCAATTGAAGATGAAGAGTCAATGGGCACTAAGCTTGATTATGTTATCAACAAAGGGCTTGGCGGCATTATGTTCTGGGAACTGGCGGGTGACTTTGATTACGATAGCGTTAAAAAAGAGTACTTTATGGGCTCTACCATGACGTCGCTTGCGTACAACAAGTTTGCTCAAGCTGGCTCTAAGTACGACATCAATAAAGGTGAAAAAACGCATCAATTACCAGCAGAGGCAGTTGACGTAAGCTTTGTAGTGAAAGACTTCCCTGTAGGTGATGACAACTACCCAATTTCGCCAACCTTTAGCTTTACCAACAACTCAAACATTGATTTGAGTGGTGCAAAAGTATCGTTTGATGTGCCAGTTGCAACCTCTGCGATTTTCAAATCAAACTGGAATGCACAAGAAAAGCTAGGCATGGCAGTTGAAGTTAATCGCTCAAATGCGGCGGGCAATAACATTGGCGGCTTTGAAAACGAGTTCCACCGTTTCTCAATCTCATTTGTTAATGAGTGGGGTGGCGAAGCAAAATCGTTTGCACCGGGCGAAACCGTCAACGCGCAAGTGATGTACTACATGCCAATTACAGGCCCTGTAAACCTTGTATTTGAAAAAGATGGCAAGCAATACGCCGCTAAATTTGAATACCCACACCTACCAGATGCAACGCCAGGTAATGGTGGTGGCACAGGCGGTGGCAATATAGACACATGTGAAGGCGTAGCAGTCGCTGATATTCCAGTGTATCCAAACTTCCCTCAAACAGATTGGGCGGGTAACCCATCTCATGCAGCAGGTGGTGACCTTATGATTGATAAAGCAAACTCGGCTGTTTACAAAGCTAAGTGGTGGACATCAACCGAGCCTGGCACATCTGCCGATTGGGACCGTGCTTGTACGTTATAAACCAACCTATGTGAGGCCACGCGCCTCACTGTTTGGAGAACATTATGAATACTAAATTTAATTTAAGTGTTTTGTCTGGCTCGGTGGTTTTAGCGTGTGCAACGGCATCATTAAATGTCAGCGCTCATGGCTACATGGATAGCCCTAAAGCACGTCAGGCATTTTGCCAAGCGCAAGGTGGTTATTGGTGGCCAGCTGATGGCAGCAATATTCCAAATTTGGCATGTCGTGCGGCATTTTTAGAATCAGGTCATGTGCAGTTTATTCAAGAGCATGAATTTGCAGTCAATACACCCGATTACCTAAACCAAGCTGCGGTTGAAGCCAATGTGCCAAATGGCACTTTATGTGCGGCGGGCAGTGCAGAAAAACGCGGTATGGATTTACCGTCACCCCATTGGCAAAAAACCGTGGTTACGCCAAATGCTAATGGTGATATTCAAATTCGTTACCGTGCCACAACGCCACATAACCCGAGCTTTTGGCAGTTTTATTTAACCAAGCCAGGCTTTAACCCAGCAACCGATACCCTCACTTGGCAAAATATTGAGCTTATTCAAAGCCACGACAATATTGAGTTTGTGAAAGACCCAGATGGCAAACGTTATTACGAAATGAGTGTGGCTATTCCAGCTGATCGCAGTGGCGATGCCGTGCTTTATAGCCGCTGGCAGCGTGTTGATGTGGTAGGAGAAGGGTTTTACAACTGTAGCGATATTGTGATTGAGCGCGACACAGTAACCCCAACGGATTGGTTTGCACTTGGTTACTTTGTACGCCAAGGGCAAAACGCAGTCGCAGGCGATAGCGTACATGTGCGTTTGTTTGATGCGACAGGCAACGAGGTTGTAAATCAGCTTTTTGCTGTAACTGCTGAAAACCAAGTCAATTGGCAAAGCAAGCTCGCTGAAAAGCTTAACCTTGATTACGCCAGCGAAATGCAAGTAGGCGTTAAAAACAGCACGGGCGAAATTGTATTTGATGATGCAAATTTAGCGTCTAATCAAGTGTTTGCGACGTCGAGTGACCACAGTTTTGCACTGTCTGTTATTAGTGCGCCAGAAAACACCGCACCTCAGGTACATCAAGTATCACCTGTGAGTATGGACGAAGGCACTGAAACGCTTGTGCATGTGCATGCGTTTGACGATGAAAACGACCCACTTACGTACCAATTTACGGTGCCAAGTGAGTTTACCTACTCAGTGGATGGCCCGAACTTAACACTGGTAGCGCCAAGCGTAACGGCAGCCAAAAACTTTACCGTAAATGTAACAGTGTCTGATGGCAAGTTATCAACGCCAGCAAGCTTTACTGTGACGGTAAACGATGTGGTTGTTAACCCTGATGTGCCGGCATGGGATGCTAACAAAGCCTATAACGCAGGTGAAAAAGCAAGCTACCAAGGCAAGATTTATAAAGCCAAATGGTGGGTAAAAGGTGAAACACCCGATACCAGCAACGCATGGGAGCTAGAAACACCCTCTCAAGGTGATGCTTGGCAAGTTGGTAAGGCTTATTCGGCAGGCGATACCGTAACTCACAACAGTCAAAAATACCAAGCACGTTGGTGGACGCAAGGCGAAGAGCCGGGCACAGCATCCGTGTGGCAACAACTTTAACCCGTTACCCCTTGCCGCAACGGCGGCTTGGTTTCGGTCGTTGCGGTTTTTTAAAATTTAAGAGAGTTAAATTATGATTAAAAAGTTATCTCTAGCAGTCGCAGCTGCGCTTTGTTCAGGACAAGCATTTGCGGCACCTTCAGCCCCTAGCATTAGCTGGGAAGATCAAAAATATTCGTTTGTTGATGTCAATATTGACGGACAAGGCTCATACAAGTCGCTTGTTACCCGCAAAGATGTGGTTGATATTGCGATTAAATGGAATTCGTGGAGCGGTGATGGTGGTGATGGCTACAAAGTTAAATTTGATGGTGTTGTCGTAAACGAAGGCAGTCTGCCTGCGGGTACTAAGTCGGGCACTATTACTTTCCCTTACACTAAATCGGGTCGTCATCAAATGACAGTAGAGTTATGTGAAGGCACTACCTGTGCTGCAAGCGCACCAAAAGCAATTGTGATTGCAGACACAGACGGTGGTCACTTAGATCCATTACCAATGAATGTTGATCCAAATAACGGCAACTACGGCACATCGCCAGATACAGTAGTCGGCGCGTATTTTGTAGAGTGGGGCATTTACGGCCGTGACTTTGATGTAACCAAAGTGCCAGGCCAAAACTTAACGCATATCTTGTATGGCTTCATTCCAATTTGTGGCGCGAACGAGTCACTGAAAGAAATTGAAAACGGCAATAGCTGGCGTGCGTTACAAAAAGCCTGTGCAGATTCACAAGATTATGAAGTAGTTATTCACGACCCATGGGCGGCAATTCAAAAGTCACTGCCAGGTGTTGATGCAAAAGATCCAATTCGTGGGACCTATTCGCAATTAATGGCGCTTAAACAGCGTTACCCAGATTTAAAAATCTTACCGTCGGTAGGTGGCTGGACATTGTCTGACCCATTCCATGCCTTCACAGAAAAAGCAAACCGCGATGTGTTTGTGGCGTCGATGAAAGAGTTCTTAAAAACATGGAAATTCTACGATGGTGTGGATATTGACTGGGAATTCCCAGGTGGTGGCGGCCCTAATCCAAACTTAGGCGACCCAGCAAAAGATGGCCAAGCTTACATTGATTTGATGAAAGAGCTGCGCGCCATGCTTGATGAGCTAGAAGCTGAAGTGGGTAAACCGTACCAGTTAACCTCAGCAATCGGCATGGGCTATGACAAAATTGAAGACGTAAACTACCCGCAAGCGGCGCAGTATATGGATTACATCTTTGCCATGACTTACGATTTCTATGGTGGTTGGAACAATGTAACAGGTCACCAAACTGCGCTTTATTGTGGCAGTCATATGAGTGTTGGTGAGTGTGATGGCACAGGCCTTGATGATAAAGGCGAGCCGCGCAAAGGCCCAGCTTACACCGCAGATAACGGCATTCAGTTGTTACTGCAACAAGGTGTAGAGCCAGGCAAAATTGTACTGGGTACAGCTATGTATGGCCGTGGTTGGGAAGGTGTATACCCAGCAAACGCAAGCGATGGCACTAACCCAATGACTGCACCGGGTAACGGCAAGCTAACTGGTACTTCAGCACAAGGTGTGTGGGAAGCAGGTGTAATTGATTATAAAGGCATTAAAGCCCATATGATTGGCGCGGCTGAAACTGGTATCAACGGTTTTGAAGTTGGCTACGATGAAGTGGCTGAAGGCGCTTATGTTTGGAATAAATCAACAGGTAAATTAATTACTTACGATAGCCCGCGCTCAGTAAAAGCAAAAGGCCAATATGCACGTAATTTAGGCCTTGCAGGTTTATTTGCGTGGGAAATTGACGCAGATAACGGCGATATTTTAAATGCAATGCACGAAGGCTTAGGCGTTGTAGGTGGCAATACTAAACCTGTGGTATCAGTACCAGGTGTAACGACAGTTAAATCAGGTGAAAGTGTTGTACTTTCAGCAACGGCAAGTGACCGCGATAACGACCCACTAACGTACAGCTGGACAGGTGATGCAGCCTTAACACTTTCTGGTGTTAATACAGATACAGTATCAATTGCTGCACCAACGGTAACGCAAGATACTGATTACACAGTAACCGTTGCTGTATCAGACGGTACTGACACAGTGACTAAATCAGCGATTATTCGTGTGGTTTCAGATGTTGTCGTGATTAATGAACCGCCTGTGGTTTCGCCAATCGCTAACGTAACCGTGGAAGAAGGTAAATCGGTAGCGGTAAGCGTGTCGGCAAGCGATGCTGACGGCGATACACTGAGCTATAGCTGGAATGTACCAACTGGTTTAACACTTTCAGGCAGTGGCGCAAATGCATCACTTACTGCGGGTGAAGTAACAGCAGATACCAACTACACAGTGTCTGTTACTGTGTCGGATGGTACTGATGACGTTACAGAAAGCTTTACGGTAACAGTTACAAATGTTGATGCGGGTGGCACTACAACTTGGAATGCCGATGCAATCTACACAGGTGGCGATACTGTGCTTTACAACGGTGTTGAATACAAAGCGAAGTGGTGGACACAAGGTGACCGCCCAGATCTTGGCGGCCCGTGGGAAGAAGTGATCCCAAATGATGGTCAAGTTCGTGCGTGGCGTGCTGATCTTGTTTACAACGCAGGTGACAAGGTAACTCACAACAACGAAACATACACAGCTAAATGGTGGACTAAAGGCGAAGAGCCAGGTGTTGCAGCTGTTTGGGCAAAATAAATTTTCAAAATGAGTAAAAAGGCAGCTTAGGCTGCCTTTTTTATTGCCTTCAATTGCCGCAATCGAAGTTTTAGTAACTACTTGTTGTTATTTGCTTTTTTAAATTAAGTTTTCACAAATTATCCCACTTCACTTTTTATTTAATGTTAAATTAAAAAATCTGTGACGTTTTACATCTTTGTTTTGTCTTTATAGATAGCACTCATAAATAAAAAGAAAAATGACTGGATTCAATACGCAACTACAAATGGAAGTGATTAAGCAAGCGCAAGCGGGTGATCAATTTGCTATGGAACAAATTTATCGCACTTACTGTAATGCAACTTACACCTTGGCATTTCGCATTTGTTACAACCGCATTAGCGCTGAAGATATTACGCAAGAAGCCTTTATTAAAGTGTTTAAAAACATTGCGAATTATGCGTTTGCTGGCAATTTTGCCGGTTGGATAAGAAAAATTGTCGTAAATGAGGCGATTAACTTTAATAAATCAAAATTTAATCAAGTAATGGATCTTGAAGACGATTTAGATACCGGTTTTGAAAACAGTATTTTTAATTGTGAGTGGGTAATTAATACCAACGAAATTGAGTATTACCTCAGTTTGTTAAGTGAACTTGCAAGAACCGTGTTGATACTGCATCAAGTAGAAGGATATACCCACAACGAAATAGCAGAAATGTTGGGTAAAACTGAGAGCTTTTCGAAAATGACCTTATTAAGAGCCTTTCGCACTATTCATAATGAAATTAAGTCACAGGAGAGACATTATGCACTTAAATGATCTCGCATTATTAGCACCCAGCGAGGGGCAATTGGCCCATTTACAACAATGTACAGAATGCCAATCCCGCTTAGACAACTTACAAAAAGTGAATGCACAGTTGAATGCTTTACCTGAGCTTGCACCGTCTGAATTAAGTTGGCAAAGAATACAGAAAACGTTGAAACAAAATGAAGTAGTTGAAGACGCTAAATCCCCAATATTTTTAAATTGGAAGATAGGCGCTCGCGTTGCAGCATGCCTAGGTTTTATGGTGTTAGCAGGTTATCAATATGTACTTCATAGTTCGCTGAGTAAAACGCAATTTGAATTAGAAAACGTTATTGCCCAAAACGAACAATTATATTTGCAGCTCGAAAATATGCGTTCAAGTGAAACTGCATACGATATTCAGCTAGCAAAAATTGATTACCTTATTAACCAGCTCGATAACAAATTGCAGCAGGCATATCTTGAAAATCAAAGTGAGCAGCAAATTCTCCAGTTATGGCAAACAAGGCAAGCATTGCTGAAAGAAATTGAACAGTTTTCTGTAAATAATCAGATATAAGGAAGGCGTTAAAATGAAAAAGTACGGATATTTATTATTAAGTATGGCAGCAATGGCATGGCAACAAAATGCGTTTGCAAGTTCAAATACTTATTCGCTTACTGAACAATCAGAACAACTGTTAACTCAGCTTGAAAATGATATTTCTGCGACGTTTTTGTCTTTAGCAAAAAGTGTTAAATCCGATGCATTAGACAATGCCAATTATAGTTTCACAATTCCTGCCAAACGTTACGCGGATTTAGGGGTTGAACTTGATTTTATGAGTGAGCCAACTGGCTTTAAAGTGCTTAAGGTAATTGAAGGCAGTGTAGCAGCAGAGCAAGCCTTGCAGGTTGGCGATATTATTACGCATATCAATCGTGTTTCAATTCAGCGCCTTAAAGAAGAGTGGGACTTTACGTCACTGTGGAATATTCAGCCAAAAAACCGGAAACGCTCAGCAGAGATATTTACCCACTCAAGTCAATTTGACGATATCAATACACTTTGGGATATCACACCTGAAAAATCGCTTTCTTTAACATTATTGAGTAATGGGGAAGCGCGTAAAGTGTCTTTGGTGTTACCTGCAATCTCAATACCCAGTATCACAATTAGTGTTGGCGATGAAATATTTGAGAATCAATCACATACTGAAAGCGCTGGGTGTAGCGCTGTTGTGCTAGACATTACAAAAGTGCCTAAAGGGTTAGGCACCTTACAGGCATTAGACTTTGCCAAAATAAATGGTACGCCTGTTCGAAGTTCAGGAATCAATAAAAATATCCGCAGACGAACTTTCAACAGTGCTGAGCAGCAACAGATTGCTTTTCGCCTTAATAATGATCTGTGGAATGGTAATGAAGAGGATATTCCGATGACCATGAAGCTTGAGCCTAATACACGTTATTTTATTGTTGGCAAATTAGCGCTCCAAAGCAGCCATTTACGAACACGAGATACTTGGTTTCCACTCGTGTGGAAAACTGAACCAATGGATTGTAATTAGCAAATAGTGAACGGATTAAGTGAGGATAAACATGAAGTTATTTACTAAAAAGGTTTTTTTATTAGCGCTGTTTGCCTGTTCAAGTCAATTTGTGGCGGCAGAGTCCAATCATTTTGTGGCTTCACAACTAGTTACTAAACAACTGAAAGAAGAGGTTATAGATACGTTAATTGCAGTTCAATTAATTGAAGCACATAACAACGGTGTGTCATCTTTAGGTTTAACCCGTACCATACCAGCAAAAAGCTATGCCGATTTAGGCATGCTAGTTAAACCCAGTAAAAAAGCAGCTGGTTTTGAAGTAGTGTCAATTTCTAAACTGGGTATGGGGGCTGACCTTGGTTTGAAACGCGGCGATGTTATTACAAGCGTTAATGGTGTTGCAGTTGCAAGTGCAAAAAAACCTAATGATTTATTGCAATTTGAAGTTGGCGAGCCAATCAACCTAGAGTATTTATCCAATGGAAATTTGAAAACAGCGAATACGATAGTACCTGGTGTTAAGTTGCCGCAAATTAAAATTCAAGTTGGTGGTTAGAATTAGTTATTTCATTATAAAAAGGCAGCTACCGCTGCCTTTTTATATTTTACGCAGAATTAATTCAATAATTTTTAAATTAACATGTTCATGACCTACAAGATTAATATTTAGCGACTATTATTGATATAAGGAACTGAATATATTCGATATTTAAATGGGAAAAACCATCAGGTTAATAATCTACTGGCTGACTTTTACATTATTTGCGTTCGTTGCAAATAATGCCTTTTCGAGTGGCCAAACTTCCTCACTGATTAACGAATATTCTGTTAAAAAATTAACTGCAGAAGACGGTTTTGTTTCCTCTGAAATTTATTCCATTATTCAAGACACACAAGGCTTTTTGTGGTTTGGTACCGCTGAAAATGGCGTGATGCGATTTGATGGTCGAAAAGTCGTGTTATTTGAATTTGATAAAATGAGTGAGAACGGTTTATCACACAACGATGCCGGTAATTTAATGCTCGATCAGCAAGGCAATATTTGGATAGGTACATGGGGTGGGGGCGCAAATTTATATAATCCCAAAACGGGTCGTTTTGAAAATTTTATCCACAGTGATTCAGAACCCAACTCAATTTCATCAAATCGTATTCAATCGCTACTGCATGATCAAACAGGCACGATTTGGCTTGGTACCTACGATAAAGGACTTAATCAATACTTAGGGAATAACCAGTTTGAATCCATCATTAAAACAGACGGCGGCGATACAAGTTTATCGCATAATCGCATTTGGGATATTGCGGACGCAGACGATGCACACTTGTGGGTCGCAACGAGCTATGGTTTGAACCGATTTAATAAAAATACCAAAGCGTTTTCGCACTTTTATCCAGATCCTGCCAATAAAACCCCAACAGATGCAAATGAGATAAGAAGTATTTTAATCTCTAAGAAAAACACCTTTTATGTTGCAACCCAACAAGGTCCGTTTATTTTCGAGGCGAATACAGGGATATTTACTCCAATATTAAGCGCTGAAAAACAACCACTTGGTCAAGTTAATTCGATGATTGAAGACCGCGAAGGTTACATTTGGTTCGTTACAGCGTCTGGTATTTATCGATATGATAATAGTATCGAGTCGTTGGAGAAGCTCAATTTAGGCTACAGCAATGGCTTTCGCATTATTTTTGAAGATTCGTATGGGGTGATTTGGATTACTAACGAAGTGCATGGCATTTTTAAATTAACACCACAGCGTAAGTTTAAATCGATTAATAGCCCTAAACTGGCTTCGCCTAATGGGTTTTTAGTCGATGAAAATGGCGACATAGTGATTGCTTCCTCTTCTTCTGCGTTATTTAAATGGCATGTTCGTGCACAAATGTTAGAAAGCCTTTTCGAACCGATCTTTACAAAAGAAAACGGCCTTATAAATAGTGGTGCTGTTGAAAAGCCTATTTTGCTGAAACAAGACCCCGAAACACTTTGGCTAGCGCAAGATCAGGGGCTAGCAAAAATTAACCTTGTGAGCAAACAGGTTGAAATCATCCATTATCCTAAAACGGCAGAAAACTATCAGGAGTTTCGTGAATTACGTTCCCTTGCTTTTGACAATAAGGGGAACCTTTGGATTGGTACCTATAAAAATGGCGTTTATCTTTACAATACAAAGACACAAACATTCGAGCATTTGAATAATCAACACGGATTATCTCATCCGGAAGTTTTAAAACTTTTTTACGATAACGAACACAATATGTGGGTAGGTACGGGGGCTGGTATAAGCCTTTGGCTTCCTAAAGAACAACGTTTTCGTGTGTTTAAAATGGAAGACAATGACGACACTAGTTTACTGGGCAGTATCGTACAAGATATTTACCAAGCAAAAAATGGCGATATTTGGATAGCCACACAAAAAGGATTAAACCGTTATTTGCCACACACCCAACAGTTTGAACACTTTAGTGAATTAAATGGCTTGCCTACGTCACTGATCCGAGCGGTTGTTGATGATGAAAATGGCAATTTATGGCTCACAACCAATAAAGGTATTTCTAAGCTCAATCCTCACACGGGTGAGGTGACTAATTACGATGGGCG
Source organism: Pseudoalteromonas piratica (assembly GCF_000788395.1). Lineage (NCBI taxonomy): Bacteria > Pseudomonadati > Pseudomonadota > Gammaproteobacteria > Alteromonadales > Pseudoalteromonadaceae > Pseudoalteromonas > Pseudoalteromonas piratica. The sequence goes on along the minus strand of NZ_CP009888.1, from coordinate 2,683,747 downwards.
AGAAGGCATTTTAGGCTCTAACTACTATGCCAATAGTTTAGTCGTTGGGGCAAACGATACTTTATTTACCAGTAGCCAACGTGGGGTCGAATACTTCAACACTGATCTGGAAGATAAACAAACTAAATCGCCGAATATAGTGCTTACAGGCTTTAGTAAAATGGGGGAGCGTCAAAAGCTTGCAACACCATATTCGTATGTCACCGATATCGACTTATCCTACCAAGATTATTTTGTCTCATTTGAATTCTCTGTGCTTGATTTTAGCGCGCCAAATAAAAACCAATATGCGTATAAATTAGAAGGGTATGACGATAATTGGATTGAACTTGGCAATAGTAATTCAGCTGCATTCACTAACCTAGATGGTGGAGACTACACATTGCGTGTTAGGGCCACTAACAGCTCGGGAAAGTGGAATGAAAATGAATTATCAATCAACCTCCATGTCTCGCCATCACCCTTTAAAAGCTGGTGGGCTTATACCACTTACTCCATCATCATTTTAGCTTTGATTTTCTTAGTTATTTATTTGAGAACACGCTTACAACAAAATGAAATCACGAGACAAAAACAATTTGTAACCGCACTTGAAGAACAAGTTGCTGAAAAAACAGCATCACTTGCTCAACAAGCCAATGAACTAAAAGAAGCGTTACAAAAAGCAGAAGCCGCCACAAAATTAAAATCAGAATTTTTAGCGAATATGAGTCATGAAATTCGTACACCTATGAACGGTGTGCTTGGCATGCTGCAATTACTAAAAGACAGTGAACTGACAACTGAACAGACGCATCGGGTGGATATTGCCAGCTCCAGTGCTAAATCTCTTTTGACATTGATTAATGATATTCTGGACTTTTCAAAAATCGAGGCGGATCGCCTTGAACTAGAGTACATCGATTTTGATCTGCAAGATGTGATTGAAAAGCTTGCCGAGGCCGCTGCATTAGATGCTGAGCAGAAAAATGTGGATATTATTTTAGATTTAAATGGGCTTTATTTGACTCATGTGAATTCTGATCCTGGTCGTATTCGTCAAATTCTCACTAATATTTTAAGTAATGCGGTTAAATTTACTGACGCTGGGCAAGTGTTAATTCGCGCGCAACTTGAAAAGAGCACTCGCTCTGATTTTCTTCAGTTTAGTTGCGAGATTATTGATACAGGCATTGGTATTTCAAAAGATAAACAAGCAAGCTTATTTGATGCATTTAGCCAAGGGGATGCATCAACGACACGAAAATATGGTGGCACAGGACTTGGTTTGAGCATAACGCGTAGGTTATGCAATTTACTTCACGGGGATGTAGTTGTTAGCAGTGAACTGGGTAAAGGCAGTTGCTTTACAATTACCTGTTTGGTTAAAAAGGTAAATGTGCCTGTAACACCAAAAGACGTAGCTAAATTTTCTTCATTAAAGATACTGTTGGCTGACAGCAATGTGGATAATTGTGAGGTATTAAAAGCGCAGTTAATGCGTTTATCTGCAAAGGTGGATGTGTGCCAAAACATTAACCAAATTACTAATAAATTTAATGCACCTACATTAGAGTTAGAGATCTTTATTATCGATCGCGCCTTATTTAATGGGTTGGATGAGCATACCAAACAACACTTAAAACGTTTACAAACGAAAGTCGTTTTATTAGTGCCTTTCAGTGAAACGCTTGAACATCAGGACTATCAACAACTGGGCATCAATCTTCACTTATTTAAACCGGTAACACCCACACGTTTACATGCTGCCATAACAAGCTTAATGAGAACACAGAAACAGTTACCAGAGGAAAATAAGCAGAGCCAAGAGCCTGACAAAAACGAATTATCGCAGCAACACTTTAGCGGCACGCATATATTGTTAGTTGAAGACAACCCAGTGAATCAAATTGTTGCGTTGAATGTGTTAAAAGGTCTAGGAGTCAGTGCTGATGTTGCATCAAATGGCCACGATGCCCTTACGTCATTACAAGCAATGACAGATAAAAATCTTTATGCAGTGATAATAATGGACTGCCAAATGCCTGAAATGGATGGCTATGAAACATCATCACGCATTAAAGCAGGCGAAGCAGGAGAGCTCGCCAAGCACATCCCCATCATCGCGATGACTGCCAATGCCATGCAGGGCGACAAACAAAAGTGCCTTGAAGCGGGCATGGATGACTATATGACAAAGCCAATAGAAAAAGACGTTGTTTATAGCAAGTTGAAGCGATGGCTAACGTGAAAAAATATGAATTAAATTACTACCGTTTACTTTCAGCGTTTATTCCTCGCCATAACGCATTACAAAATTCACTCCTTCCACCTTTTGGGTTATAATCGCCGCCCTTAAATTTCGTGTTTACTGACTAGGGGCATTATGACAGTCGAACAATTTGATCCAAATAAAACAACGACATTAGAAACGGCTAAAAAGACCATTGCGGCACAAGAAAATTCGCCATCGCAATCAGCTGATAAAGGCTCTAAAGTCGGTTTCGTCTCTTTGGGCTGTCCTAAGAACTTAGTTGATTCTGAGCGTATTCTTACTCAGCTTCGCACCGAAGGTTATGAAGTGGTAAATAGCTACCATGATTCAGACGTGGTAATTGTCAATACGTGTGGTTTTATCGATAGTGCAGTGCAAGAATCGCTTGATACCATTGGTGAAGCGCTCAAAGAAAATGGCAAAGTGATTGTAACTGGGTGTTTAGGCGCGCGCGAAGATGAAATTCGTGAAGTACACCCAAATGTTTTAGGCATTACAGGCCCGCATTCTTACGAAAATGTAATGGAGCATGTGCACGAGTACACAGCAAAACCAAAAGCAAACCCGTTCACCAGTTTAATTCCTGACCAAAGTGTAAAGCTCACACCAAAACACTATGCGTATTTAAAAATATCGGAAGGCTGTAATCACCGCTGTACCTTCTGCATCATCCCATCAATGCGTGGTGATTTAGACTCGCGCCCAATTGGCGATGTACTGTCTGAAGCCGAGCGTTTGAAACAAGCCGGCGTGAAAGAATTATTGGTTATTAGCCAAGATACCAGTGCCTATGGCGTGGATGTGAAACACAAGACCGGCTTTTGGAATGGCATGCCAGTGAAAAGCGATATGCTGAATCTGTGTCAGGCGTTAAACAAACTAGGTATTTGGGTGCGTCTACATTACGTTTACCCGTATCCGCATGTGGACAATGTAATCCCATTGATGGCTGAAGGTAAGCTTTTACCTTACCTTGATATTCCATTTCAGCATGCGAGCCCGAAAGTACTGAAATTGATGAAACGTCCTGGTCAGGCTGAGCGTACATTAGATCGTATTAAAAAATGGCGTGAATTGTGCCCAGAATTGGTGATCCGCTCAACCTTTATTGTTGGTTTCCCAGGTGAAACAGAAGAAGATTTCCAAATTTTGTTAGATTGGCTTGAAGAAGCACAACTTGACCGCGTGGGTTGTTTTAAATATTCACCGGTTGAAGGCGCAAAAGCTAATGAAATTGACGGCCAAGTACCTGAAGATGTAAAGCAAGATCGTTTTGAACGCTTTATGATTAAACAGCAGGCAATCAGTAAAGCGCGTCTTGCAAAACGCGTTGGTCAAACTATGCAGGTGCTCATCGACGAAGTAGATGAAGAAGGAGCGATTGGCCGCACTTATGCTGATGCACCAGAAATTGATGGTGTGGTTTACTTAAACGAAGAATTTAATGTTAAAGCGGGCGATGTTGTGAATGTTGAAATCAAACATTCAGACGAATATGACCTGTGGGGTGATGTTGTTCGCTAAAAACAACAAAAAAGCGATAGAAAAAAGGCCGCATCCGCGGCCTTTTTGTTATCTTCAGAGAGGGTCTAATTAAGGCTTGTACTTAGCATCAACAGTTACACCTGAGAATGTGCTGTAAGCATATGCACCAATGTGCCATGTGCCTGCTGAAGGATTGTTGATAGTACACGTTTCGCTGTTACCATTGTTCCAAGAACGACAATCATAGCTTGACGTTGAAGGCTGGCTACCGTTACGAATGTAAAGATCCGCATCACCAGAACCGCCTGAAAGTGTTACAGTAAACGAAGACATGCCTGCTGGTACGTCAAGCGTGTAGCGAGCCCATGAGCCACGATTTGCAGATACGTTATCAACAGAACCGCCACCACCAGTCGCACCACCTGAAGTGGTAATATTACCTGTTAGTGATGCACCAGAGAATGCACTGTAAGCGTTTAACATTACGTGGTAAGTACCCGCAGTTGGGTTATCAATCGAACATGTTTCGCCGTTGCCTGAGCTCCATGAACGACAGTCATAGCTTGATGTTGTTGGTTTGCTAGCAGAACGAACATACAGATCCGCATCACCAGAACCACCCGCTAAGGTAAATGTAACATTCGTTGCACCTGATGGAATTTCCATAGTGAAGAATGATTGCGCATTTTTAGCGCCTGATAGACCTGTTTTAGCAACGCCATTTTCAAGAACGTTACCACCTGTAGGAGGTGTTGTACCGCCTGATGCTTCATTTACAGCAGCAAGTGCGTCAACAATACCTGTACCACAGTTAGTACATGTTGCAGGGAAAGAACGTGTCGTAGACTTTAAGATTTGTTCAATTTCATCTGGCGTAGCTGAAGGCTTAGCTTGCTTAATTAGTGCAGCAACACCTGCAACGTGCGGAGCAGCCATTGATGTACCTTGAGAGTAGCTATAGCTGTCGCTTGCAGGACCTGTTGTACCAGAGTTGTAAGTTGATAGTACACCTTCAGGGTCGTTAGCAAAGCTCTGAGCACCACCTGGCGCTGCAACATCAATGTTAGCACCGTAGTTTGAGTAGTATGCACGACCACCGTTACGACCTACAGACGCTACGTTTACTACGCCTGAACAGTTACCTGGGTTATAGTTCGCAGAGTTGTCATTATCGTTACCTGCTGCAATCACAACCACTGCGCCATTTGAACGTGCTGTATTAATTGCTGCTTGTGTCGTAGCGCTACATGCACCTGAACCACCTAAGCTCATATTAATTACAGACGCAGGGTTAGCATTTGCAGTTGTACCAGACACCGAACCACCCGATGCCCAAATAATGCCGTCAGCGATATCTGATGTTAAACCACCACATTTACCAAGTACACGCACTGGTACAACTTTTGCGCCATATGCAACACCAACAACACCTTCGCCGTTGTTTGCAACAGCCGCTACAGTACCTGCTACGTGAGTGCCGTGCCAGCTTGAGTTTTGATCTGCACGCGGAACTGGTTGTCCTGAACTATCTGTACCACATTCACCTTTAGTTGTTGCATCACCCGGGTCACGTGCATCGCTATCACGGCCACCACCATCGTTTGCTACGAAGGTGTTAGAGATCATGTCGTAACCAGGTAGTAGGTTTGCGTTTAAATCAGCATGAGGACGGTAACCTGTATCAAGTACTGCAACCGTTACACCTGCACCTGTCGCTTTATCCCATGCACCTGGAAGATTTAAGCCACCTGCTGATTCAAAGTAGTGCCACTGATTTGAATATTGAGGATCGCTTGGTGTTGCAAATGGTTTTAACATTTGGTCGATTTCGATGTATTCAATATCACCTGAGGCAACCATTTCATCCATGTATTGCTGTGTTTCTTCCGCAGATAATTTGCCATCTACTTTTACTACGTGAAGACCTTCAAGTGCCATTGGGCGTACATAGCGCGATTGCTTGTTTAGTTTTGTTTTGAAGTTAGAAACAAAAGATTGCGCAGACACACCAGGTACGAAAGAGTGTTGGTCTGCCTGAGGACCAAGTTCAGATAACGCAGGGCCTTGGTTTTTATACTTAATGATGAACTGCGTTGAAAGCTGTGTTTGACCTGCAAGCTTTGCTTTTACTTCAGCAAGTTGCGTAGGCTCAGCAAGCGTATTTGCATTTGCACTGATTGCAAGCGGTATTAGCGAAGCTAATAAGCTCTTTTTTAGTAATTTATTATTATTCATAGTATTCCCTAAAGTTAGTTTATTGTATTTATTTTGTGCCCATAATGGGATCTATTGTTAATTTAATGTGAAATGAAAACAAATAAATTATTAAAAACGAATAACTTAATAGCAAACAGTTATAAGTAAGAGGAACACTTGCTTAGCGCAGGTTTTTGTAGTGTAAATGGATGTTAATGGCTATATTTCAATGGTTTACGATTTAATTGACAGGACATATGTCTGGTTTTTAGGTAATTAATAAAAAATAATGAGAATAAAAGTGTGTGTAATTTATTTTGATTTTTGCTTTAAATGCAATAAATGGTTTTTAATAGGAAAATAGTATTGGTTATAGCGGGTGGTAACCAAACCATTCAGGTTTAATCGCTTGGCTTTTGCCTGAATAGTTTAATTGCACAAAATACCCATCAACTAAGTCAATGGGCAGTAGGTCATCGACGTCGATTAAGTTGTCTTTGTGCGGTTTTTGCAGTTGTTTTGGTGTGCGTTTAAGCGCTATCTGCTTTGCCTCATCGGGTGATTTAGCGACGATTAACTCAAAGCTATGTTGTTCCATAATGTGGTCTGGATAATAAGCGCCTAAATTGACAAAATAGAGCTTCAGCTCATTGTGTGACGCGTGTTTCGTCAATGAGACATCAAAACCATCAACATGTTTAATTTCACAATAACTATCCATATGCACTTTGGCTTTATCGCCACACCATTGTTGTTTAAGGGTGGCAAATGTACTCTCGATAGATTCGCCAATAACAAAGCGAATATCATGCATCTCGATGTTACATCCTGTGATCCTACCGCCAAGGCATACCATAAATAGTCGATTCATTTTTATCTTTCACTTTAGTCAATTAGTCACGCATAAAACAGACGCGTTTAATTAAACCATCTTCTACCTGATAGCTGGCAATTACCACAACATCTGTTTCGATGTTTTCTGGGGTTTCCGATGCGCTGCAAGCGCGTTCTTTATCGATTAAATAGCTGCCATTAACTATGCGGTTTAGGGAAGTGGCATTTAAATAAACCAGTGACGAAAACTTAGCGCCATAACGTTTAATTAACTCGTCTTTTCCTTGGTATTGTAATCCGCCAGGAAACGCATGAATTTCTACATCGTCATGATAAGTCGCTGCAAATGCTTCGATATCACGGTTGTTATACGCATCAAGCTGTTTATCAATAATTTCGATGGTTAGTTTTTCTTGTTCTGTAAATGCCATTTCTATTCTGTATTAGCCCAAAGAAGGCGATTGTAGTAAAGTTTTACCTTTCAAAATATGATTTTGCGATGAACTTGCATTTGTCATCCGTTATCAATTATTAGTGAGCCGAAATGAATCAAACACAACTGCAGCAAGCCCTTAAACACCATTTTAATTTTGATGTGTTCCGTGAAGGACAAGCGCAAACTATTTCACAGTTGTTGTCAGGACATTCTAGTCTTGCGGTATTTCCCACCGGCTCAGGTAAGTCATTGTGTTATCAGCTAACTGCGCTTTTATTACCGCATTTAACTTTGGTGGTGTCGCCGTTGCTTGCCTTGATGAAAGATCAAGTGGACTTTTTAAATAGTAAAGGTATCGCTGCGGCCAGTTTAGATTCAAGCCTCGATAAAGACAGTTACTTTGATGTGGTTAATCGCGTTAGGCAAGGTGAGATTAAAATTTTAATGGTATCGGTCGAGCGTTTTAAGAATGAGCGTTTTAGACAGTTTATTAACACGGTTGCCATTTCTATGTTAGTGGTTGATGAGGCCCATTGTATTTCAGAATGGGGACATAACTTTAGGCCAGATTACTTAAAATTGCCTCAGTACCGAACTGACTTAAACATTCCTTTGGTGTTGCTATTAACTGCGACAGCCACTAAAAAAGTGAAGTTGGATATGGCCAGTAAATTTGCGATAGATGAAGCACATATCGTGCAAACTGGCTTTTATCGCCAGAATTTAGATTTATCGGTTATTCCTGCATTGGCAGGACAAAAAGAGTCGCAATTAATTGATCTTATTCGCTCACAAAATGGCTGTGGCATTGTGTATGTTACGTTACAACAAACCGCTGAAAGTATTGCAGAAGAATTGAGGCAAGCTGGCATTAATGCTGTGGCCTATCATGCAGGGCTTGGCAGTGATGTGCGTCAGCAATTACAAAACCAGTTTATGCAAAGCAATAGCCAAGTGGTCGTGGCGACGATTGCCTTTGGTATGGGTATTGATAAAAGTGACATTCGCTTTGTGGTGCATTTCGATTTACCAAAATCAATCGAAAATTACTCGCAAGAAATAGGCCGTGCAGGGCGTGATGGCTTGCCATCCAACTGTTTTGTATTAGGTAATTTGGATGACATCACCACGCTTGAAAACTTTGTTTATGGCGATACTCCTGAGAAATCAAGCTTAGAGCGTTTTTTCGCTGATATTCGTGACAATACGCAAGATTCTTTGTGGCAATGCCAAATTTATTCCTTGTTGCAATCGACTAATATTCGTCAATTGACGCTAAAAACATTACTCGTGCAATGTGAATTACTTGGTGTACTGGAACCGAAGTACAGCTACTTTGCTGAATATCGCTATTATTTTAAATTAGATCGTGCAGAGGTTTTAAATAAATTCAACACAGAGCGCCAAGCCTTCCTGAATCAGTTATTTGATGCAACCGATTTTAAGAAAAAGTGGGGCAGTATTGATGTCAACGAATTTGCATTGCAAGCGGGACTTGAACGTGCACGGGTGTTATCGGCACTTGAATACCTTCATGAGCAGGGCGATATTGAACTTGAAAGTAAACAGCTTATTGATGTTTATCAAGTGGATACATCAAAGCTTGCAAATTCAGAGCTGATACCGCAGTTAGCTTCGTACTTTTTAAGCAATGAAAAAAGCGAAGTTGGCCGCATCAATACCATGCTGCGTTATTTTCAGTTAGATACCTGTTTAAGTTACAACTTAGCCCGTTATTTTGATGACCAAGGTGCGCCACAGCAGTGTGGACATTGCAGTGTGTGCCGTGGGAAAGTCGCTCAATTGCAATACATCGATACACAAAAGCAAGTAGTTGAAGGTCAAATACATGACTATTTAGCACCGTTAGATATTGCCCTAAGTGGACAGGGGGTCACATTAAGCGACACCCTAGCAGTACGGTTTTTACTAGGCTTAACCCAGCCTGTATTTACAAAAGTAAAAGCGTCGAAAATGGCAGGGTATGCAGTATTCGATTCTGTACCGTTTACAACGGTGAAAAAGGCAGTTGAGCAAAACCGCTAAGCTATTTTTTCAATGTATTCAAGCGCGGTCATTTGATGATAGGTAGCTTGACTGTGCATTACATGGGCTGGATTTGGGTCAACAATTTCAATAGGAATTTGATTTTGACGTGCAATTTCAAGCGCCATTTGGGTAATGTTGACACTAAATGATGTGCCCATAAACACCATTTTATCAGCCTCAAACATGCGCTCTTGTGCCTCACTGATTTGGTAAAGCTCGGTATAAAATTCATCAAACAAGAGCACATAAGGTTTTAGTGACATATTGAGCTCTGGTCCGTGTTTTGAAATTTTAAAAATATCGAGTAGCGAAGCTTTGAGATTTTGTTCGTCTACTTCATGCCAAGGCGCTTTAAATCGCTCTACAACAGGGCCTTGTTCATGAAATAAAGTCACTTCATCAATACGGCCATGAATTGAAATGTAATTTTGATTACCCGCTTTGCCATCAAGGCCATCAATATTTTGGGTGATTAGATTTTTGTCGGCAAGCCAAAAGTGTGCGCCATTGGGGCCATGGTTACGATAGGTCACAAAACGTTTGTAATACCAAGCCAAAAACTCAGCCGGATTGTGTTGATACATGGCACGTGTTGCCATTTCTTGTGGTGTGTAATTATTACTACCAATGGTCCAAAACCCGTCTTCACCACGAAACGTTGGAATACCACTGGCGCTACTTACACCGGCACCAGTGATATATAAAGTATTACTCATAGCCTAAAGCACTTTCTTTTTTGGTTTTAATCAGTTTATCGCCAAACTGAAATAAGCCAAGACTTATCAAAATAATAATGGCCCCAATCACCAGTGAAAATGATAATGACTCGTTATTTAACAAAGTACCGAGTGCAATCGCAAAGCCAGGCGTAATTAAAGTGATGAGGGCAACCGTACTGGCTTCTAATTTTTGTAGCACATGAAAATACGCTAAAAAACCCAGCAGAGATCCAAAAACACCAAGGTAAATGACCGAGCCAATCGCACGCTGGCTCCAAGAGCTGGGGTCAAATGTACCATCGACTGCGAGCCAAGTAATAAAAAACAGCGGTGTTACAAGTATCAAGGCGCCAAAAGTAGTGGCCATTGGATGAATTGCAAGTCGAACTGTTTTTACCATCACGCCGCTTAAACTAAAACAACACACCGCGGCAAATACGCACAACAGTCCAACATTAAAAACTGACTTACCAACCAATTGATCTTTACACACTAAGGCTAACCCCAACACTGACATTACCAGCGCTACAATTTTAATTTTGCTGAATTTGGCTTCTTTTAAAATACGTTGTGCCAGTAACCCAGATAAAATAGGGGCAAGGCCAAAAACTAGAGAAATAACACCTGATGGCACCGATTGCGCAGCGAAATAGCTCAGCATCATACCGCCATAAATACCAAGAGCAGAATAGCTGTATAATTTTATTGCTCTGCCATGCCAAGGCAGGCGGATATTGGCTATCGCCATCACAAATGCACCGAGCACCAGCGCGATAAACATGCGTAAGAATACTGACATAGTGGGTGGAATAGAATCGCTGCTCCACACAATGCCAAGCGGTGTTGTAGACCAAATCAATACAACAAAAAAATACGATACCTTTACAGGCATAATAGCGTTCCTAGATTTGGCAGATAAAAGAAGTGAAGAGAATGATTAACCGCTTTTATCTGCGGTTAATACAATTTAACCGCGTTAAGTACGACGAAGTAGGGCATTGACCATCTTGGCCTGCCATGTATTCCATACTTGTAGCGAGTTAATTGAGTTCATTGGTACAAAATAATTTTTACTTTAAGAATCCATAGATTGGTTTGATTTAGCTGCTAAGTCAAGCAGAAAAAAGGGCAGTGAGGCTGCCCTTTAGAAAACAAATGTAACAAGCTGTGTCAGCTTAAGGGTTCAAATTAGTTAATCGGGGATAACAACTTTGGATTAGTAACTAATTGGCGAACACCATGTGCATAATCTTCTTCAAATACGTTTGCTTCACACCATTTACCAATCGTATTGATGTTTAACTTGGCACATTGTGGTCGAACATTCCATGTCACTTGCAGTGGTGAACATGATTTCTCCGTAAAGCTTGGACCTGTAGTTGACCCTAAAAACTCGACCGGTGCACCTGTGTTATTCGGAATATGCTTCGCTTGATGATAACCATTTACGACATTACCGTCATAGCTTAAGTCGTTAAAGTCCAGTGCATCGTCATCATTTACTAAGGTAAATACTTGAGTCTCTACACGCAAATCTGGGTTTGCGCATTTATCACTTAAACATGAACCGAGCCCTTTACCCGGTTTCACATCACACGATGTATGAACCCAATGTACTTCAATCGTATCGCCTGGTTTTAAACCTTTACAGATAGGGCCTTTTGGCGCTTTTAATTCAGCAGCACTGAGTGACTCAGTGACATTACATTGGTAACCGCCATACTTTCCATCACCTGCGAACAACGAGAAATCCTTCGCTTTATGTTCGGCATTTTTATGAAAGTGGATATTACACAAGTTAAGTTGTTCTTTGGCGGGCGCCTTACTAAAAACGACTTTGTTTTCGCCAATTAGGTTGTCAATATCACGTGGCGTTTGTGGACCAAAACCTTGGCAGGTGTCTGCAATTACGGTGCTTGTGAAGCTAAATGCGATTGCACAGAAAAGTGCTTTTTTAATCATTATTGTTTCCCTTAAAAATGAATGAATACGCAAACCCCATTAATTCAAACATCACAAAACTGGGATGATTTTCATAAAATGTGAGTGCGTACTTGTTTTTTCAGGGGAGCGCGAGTGTACCATGGCAGATGACGTTTTTTTGATTTTAATGATTTTTTTAATTGTTTTTTATTTAACAATATCGCAACAATAAAAGCTTGATAAGAGGTTGCTTATTAGCTTATAGAAGCATATAATCCTCTGCATATTTTGGGGTTGTGTCTTACATGACTCGCAAGTTATCTGACAAAGATTATTGAGCCGTTATTTAACGCTCCTTTTACTAAGTTGTCAGTGTCGATAGTAAAACGACATAAAATACTTACTTGATTGGCGCGGGATGGAGCAGCCTGGTAGCTCGTCGGGCTCATAACCCGAAGGTCGTCGGTTCAAATCCGGCTCCCGCAACCAACACCCTGTTACTTTGTAACTTGCGCGCATTACTTAATGCGCGTTTTGCGTTTAGGCGAAGTGTATTTGCCTAATGTGGTTTTCGACCCGCACCAAGCTTGGCCAACGGCCACACAGATTAGTTTTTGATGTGACGCCCCGCTTGGTTCGGGGCGTTGTTGTATCTGAAACGCTAGAAGTTGGGGCATATGCCCTTTTTTTGTTTGTACGGAGAGATGTTGTGACTAAACTCGAACAAGATTTAATAGCGATGTTTGAGCCTACCATTGAAGATATGGGCTTTGAATTATTGGGCTTAGAGTTGGCGCAAGCGGGCCGCAATTCGACGCTGCGCGTGTATATCGATCATGAAAACGGTGTAAATGTGGATAACTGTGCCGATGTCAGCAGACAAATTAGCGCTATCTTAGACGTTGAAGATCCAATTACTAATGAATACAACTTGGAAGTTTCTTCGCCAGGCATTGACAGACCATTATTTAAACCAGAACACTTTGTTAAAGCCACAGGTGAGGAAGTACGTTTACGTACCAAACTTCCACAAGATGGTCGCCGTAATTTCAAAGGTGACTTAACTCAGGTTAATGGCGATATGATTACGCTTAACATCGATGGTGCAGATTTTATGATCATGCTGTCGAATGTTGAAAAAGCGAACATCATCGCTAAGTTTTAATCGTGCGAAAGGAATAGGGCAAGCGAGGCAAGAAGATGGCAAAAGAAATACTTTTGGTGGCAGAAGCTGTTTCGAATGAAAAAGCAGTACCACGAGATAAAATTTTTGAAGCACTAGAGTTCGCACTAGCGACAGCGACAAAGAAAAAGCACGAAGGTGATATTGATGTACGTGTAAGTATCGACCAGAAAACTGGTGAGTACGACACGTTCCGTCGTTGGATGGTAGTAGAACCTCAAGAAGACGGTAGCTTAGAGCATCCATTCCGTGAAATTACCCTTGAAGCTGCACAGGTTGATGAACCAGAAATTAAGCTGGGTGATTTTGTTGAAGAACAAATTGAGTCAGTTAAATTTGACCGTATTACAACACAAACGGCAAAGCAAGTAATCGTACAAAAAGTACGTGAAGCTGAGCGCGCACTCGTTGTTGAAGCATACAAAGATCAAGAAGGCGAGATGATCACAGGTGTTGTTAAAAAAGCAACGCGCGATGCAATTGTACTTGATTTAGGTAATAACGCTGAAGCGGTTATTTACCGTGATGACATGTTACCACGTGAAAACCACCGTCCGGGTGACCGTGTACGTGGTTTATTATACGCAGTTAAGCCTGAAGCGCGCGGTGCACAATTATTTGTGACACGTTCTAAGCCTGACATGCTAATTGAACTTTTCCGCATCGAAGTGCCAGAAATTGGCGAAGAGATGATTGAAATCAAATCAGCTGCACGCGATCCAGGTTCACGTGCAAAGATTGCGGTTAAGTCAAATGACAAACGTATTGATCCAGTAGGTGCGTGTGTTGGTATGCGTGGCGCACGTGTACAAGCCGTATCAACTGAACTTTCAAATGAACGTATTGATATCGTGCTTTACGATGATAACCCAGCGCAATATGTAATTAACGCAATGGCACCAGCTGAGGTAGCCTCGATTGTTGTTGATGAAGATTCGCGTTCAATGGATATCGCTGTAGAGGCCGATAACCTAGCGCAAGCGATTGGTCGTAATGGTCAAAACGTACGTTTAGCAAGCCAGCTAACTGGTTGGGAACTAAACGTAATGACTGTTGAAGATATGCAGAAGAAAAATGAAGAAGAGTCAGACAAACTGATTTCTTTATTCACTGAAGGTCTAGATATCGACGATGATTTCGCTCAGTTCTTAATTCAAGAAGGCTTCTCTTCACTTGAAGAAGTGGCTTACGTGCCAGTTTCTGAATTCCTTGAAATTCAAGGTTTAGACGAAGCAACGGTAGAAGAACTGCGTGAGCGCGCAAAAGCTGCGTTAACTACGCAAGCACTTAAAACAGAAGAGTCTTTAGAAGGTGCAGAGCCAGCAGAAGACTTACTAGGCCTAGAAGGCTTAGATCGTCACCTCGCATTTGTAATGGCGAGCAAAGGTGTAGTTACCCTTGAAGATCTTGCAGAGCAAGGTGTTGACGAACTTGTAGACATTACTGAACTTAGCGAAGAACAAGCGGGTGAGCTAATTATGGCTGCACGTAATATTTGCTGGTTTGGCGACGAATAATTATTGACGGAGGTAAAGTAAATAATGGCAGAAGTAAGTATTGATAAACTCGCCAGCGACATAGGTACAACTGTTGATAAACTAGTACAACAGTTTAAAGACGCTGGAATTGAGAAATCTCCGTCAGATCAAGTAACTGAAGACGAAAAAGCGCAGTTATTAGATCATTTAAGCCGCGCACATGGTGGCGAAGGTACAAGCGCGCCAACACGCATGACACTGCAACGCAAGAGCAAAAGCACATTAAGTGTGCCAAGTGGCTCAGGCAAAGCAAAGTCAGTACAAGTTGAAGTTCGTAAAAAGCGCACTTATGTGAAGAAGAGTGCACTTGATGAGCAAGCGGCAGAACAAGCAGCTGAACAAGCACGTATTGAAGCTGAACAAAAAGCACAACAAGAAGCTGAGTTAAAAGCGCAGCAAGAAGCTGAATTGAAAGCAAAGCAAGAAGCTGAATTGAAAGCAAAGCAAGAAGCTGAGCAAAAAGCGAAAGAAGCAGCGAAACAAAAAGCAGCTACTGATGCGAAAGCAAAGCCAGCTGAAGCGCCAGCACCAAAATTATCTGCTGAAGAAAAAGCGGAAGAAGAGCGTCTTCAACGCGAAGCTGAAGAAGCGGCTAAGCGTAAAGTTGAAGAAGAAGCAAAGCGTGCTGAAGAAGAAGCTAAGCGCCTAGCAGAAGAAAATGAAGCGCGTTGGAAAGCGGAAGAAGAAGAGCGTAAGCGTCGTGAAGAAACGGCTGATTACCACAGCACTTCATCTGAAGCAGCGCGTCTTGCTGAAGACGAGTCTGATATGAAAGAAGAGCAGACTGCACGTCGTCAAGGCAAGAAGAAAAAGAAAAAAGAGGATGCACCTGCACCACGTGGTAAAGGTAAAGCAGCTAAAAAAGGCAAGCTAAAAGCACCTCAGTCACTGCAACACGGTTTCCAAAAACCAACGCAAGAAGTAACACGTGACGTTCGTATCAGCGAAACAATCACAGTAGCAGAACTTGCTTCTCGTATGGCGGTTAAAGGTACTGAAGTTATCAAGACCATGATGAAAATGGGCGAAATGGTAACAATTAACCAAGTACTAGACCAAGAAACAGCATCGCTTGTTGCTGAAGAAATGGGTCATAAAGTGGTATTGGTTAAAGAAAACGAGCTGGAAGAGAAAGTACTTTCAGATCGTGGTGCAGACGGTGAGCAAGCGCCACGTGCACCAGTTGTTACTGTTATGGGTCACGTTGACCATGGTAAAACATCAACACTTGACTACATCCGTTCTAAAAACGTAGTAGATGGTGAAGCCGGTGGTATTACACAGCACATTGGTGCATACCACGTTGAAACAGACAACGGCATGATCACTTTCCTAGATACTCCGGGTCACGCAGCGTTTACTTCAATGCGTGCACGTGGTGCGAAAGCAACTGATATCGTAGTACTTGTAGTTGCAGCAGACGATGGCGTAATGCCACAAACAATCGAAGCGGTACAACACGCGAAAGCAGCTGAAGTACCACTGATTGTTGCAGTGAACAAAATCGATAAAGAAGGCGCTGATCCAGATCGCGTTAAGAATGAGCTTTCACAGCACGACGTAATCCCTGAAGACTGGGGTGGTGATGTACAGTTTGTTCATATCTCTGCGAAAGTAGGTACTGGTGTTGACGAACTATTAGAAGCAATTCTAATGCAAGCTGAACTTCTTGAGTTAACAGCTGTTCATGAAGGCATGGCATCTGGTGTGGTAATTGAATCACGTCTAGATAAAGGTCGCGGTCCAGTTGCTTCTGTACTTGTTCAAGCGGGTACGCTTAAACAAGGCGATATCGTACTGTGTGGTCTAGAGTACGGCCGTGTTCGTGCAATGCGCGACGAAGATGGTAAAGAAATTAAAGAAGCGGGTCCATCAATCCCTGTTGAGATTTTAGGTCTTTCAGGTGTGCCTGCGGCGGGTGACGAAGCAACCGTTGTTAAAGACGAGCGTAAAGCACGCGAAGTTGCACTTTACCGTCAAGGTAAATTCCGTGATGTGAAACTTGCACGTCAGCAGAAAGCGAAGCTTGAAAACATGTTCTCTAACATGACCGAAGGTGATGTGTCTGAAGTGAACGTAGTTCTTAAAGCAGACGTACAAGGTTCAGTAGAAGCAATCTCTGATGCACTTGTTAAGCTTTCTACAGATGAAGTTAAAGTTAAGATTGTTGGTACTGGTGTTGGTGGTATCACTGAAACTGATGCAACACTAGCTGCAGCTTCAAACGCAATCGTTGTTGGCTTTAACGTACGTGCCGACGTATCAGCACGTAAAGTAATCGATAGCGAAAACCTAGATTTACGTTACTACAGCGTAATCTATGACCTTATCGATGAAGTTAAGCAAGCAATGTCAGGTATGCTTGCACCAGAATTCAAGCAAGAGATCATTGGTCTTGCAGAAGTACGTGACGTGTTTAAGTCACCGAAAATTGGTGCAATCGCTGGTTGTATGGTTACTGAAGGTCTTGTTAAGCGCAATAACCCTATTCGTGTTCTACGTGATAACGTTGTTATCTACGAAGGTGAACTTGAATCACTACGCCGCTTTAAAGATGACGTTCAAGAAGTTCGTAACGGTATGGAATGTGGTATCGGTGTTAAGAACTACAACGACGTTAAAGTTGGTGACCAAATCGAAGTATTTGAAGTTGTTGAAGTTCAGCGTAGCCTGTAACTTTCACTTCAATAATTAGATAATTCTTTGGGGGCTTTATGCCCCCTTTATGCTATTTTCTCAAATAGTATTTAAGAGGAATAAGAAAAGTTTATGAGAGAATTTTCTCGTACAGATAGAGTGGGTCAACAGATCCAAAAAGAAGTGGCACTTATTTTACAACGTGAAATAAAAGATCCACGTCTTGGTATGATTACTGTGAGTGCCGTTGAGGTTTCTCGTGATTTATCGTACGCCAAAGTGTTTGTCACAACACTTAATGATCATGACGAAGAAAAGTCAAAACTGATCATGAAAATTTTAGGTGAAGCACAAGGTTTTGTTCGCTCACTACTTGGTAAACGCATTCGCGCACGTATCGTGCCTGAAATTAAGTTTGTAATGGATACCTCATTATTAGAAGGTATGCGCATTTCGAACTTAGTTGACCAAGTAATTCGCGACGACAATGAAAAACGTGGCGATGATCCGCAAGAAGGTCAAGAAGACTAATGGGGCGTAGGCAAAAAGGCCGTGCAATTGACGGCATTTTACTGTTAAACAAACCAACTGGTATCTCATCAAGCAAAGCACTGCAAATTGCGAAAGGCATTTACTTTGCGCAAAAAGCAGGGCATACCGGTGCACTTGATCCACTGGCAACGGGCATGTTGCCAATTTGTTTTGGTGAAGCAACCAAGTTTTCACAGTTTTTGTTAGACACTGACAAAACCTATGTGGTGCGTGCTAAATTAGGTGAACGCACAGACACGTCAGATTCTGATGGTGAAATCGTTGAAACTAAGCCTGTTAATATCACTCAGCAGCAGTTAGTTGATGCAGTGAAATCATTTGAAGGCGAATCGGACCAATACCCATCGATGTACTCGGCGTTGAAATATGAAGGTAAACCTTTATATTACTACGCAAGACAAGGCATCGAAGTGCCACGTAAATGCCGTAAAATCAATGTGTTTAGTTTAACCCTAGACGAAGTCGATTTTGACAATAACGAAATTCAAATGACCGCTCATGTAAGTAAAGGTACTTACATTCGCACTATTGTTGACGATTTAGGTGAAAAGCTAGGATGTGGCGCACATGTGATTATGCTTCATCGCAGTGCTGTGGGTCATTATCCCGCTGAACAAATGATGTCGCTTGATGAATTGCAAGCGATTCTCGATGACGCCAAAGCAAATGACATCACGCCAAGCGAAAAGCTTGATCCGTTATTATTGCCAATGGATACCGCATTACATGGTATGACAGAAGTATTAGTAACCGATGGGCAAGCGAAAGCATTTAGTCATGGTCAAGCGGCAACCATGCCAAACTTACCTGATGGTGAGTTTAAAGTCATCCGTCAAAGTGACAAGCGTTTTATGGGCATTGGCGAACGCAACAGCGATGGTCAGTTAAAGTCTAAACGCGGATTGTCAAATGCCTAGCCATAAACTCGGCAAGACCACTTGTAGTAATTTCAAATGCTGGTAGAATACGCCGGCTTACCTTGGCTGAATTAGTGATCGGCTAAGGTAAATTTAATTAACTCACTAAATTATTGGAGTCTAACAATGCTAAGCATTCAAGAAAAAGCTGACATCGTAGCTAAATTCGCACGTTCTGAAGGCGACACAGGTTCACCAGAAGTACAAGTTGCTCTTTTAACTTTCGACATCAACAAGCTTCAAGGTCACTTCGCAGATCACAAGCACGATTTCCACTCACGTCGTGGTCTTCTTCGCAAAGTAAGTCAGCGTCGTAACCTACTTGACTACCTAAAGCGTAAAGACGTTGAGCGTTATTCAGCGCTAATCAAAGAGCTTGGCCTACGTCGCTAATCACTTTGATTCTAAAGAAGGAGCCTCGGCTCCTTTTTTTGTGCCTGAAATTCATCAACACTCTTTACCATGAATGCTAAAAAGCAAGCGATAAGCTGCTTTTTTGTAATACGAGACTACCATCTTTCGCGCTATGCAGTATACTAGCGCACGAGTTATAAAAGACATTGAATTTATTGTGTCTTTTTTAACTAAATAAACCGATGCCAATTGTAGTAGTTAATCGATTTTCAACATTACAGTTTAAATACGATTACCTACTGTAATTGGTATTTTTCAAATAGTTATAAATAAAATAGGATTTTTTAATGCAACCAATTATTAAAAAATTTCAGTTTGGTCAACACGAAGTGACCTTAGAGACGGGTGCAGTTGCTCGTCAAGCAGATGCTGCGGTAATCGCAAGCATTGGTGATACAGCAGTACTTGTATCAGTAGTAGGTAAGCGTGATGCAGCGCCTGGTCAAGATTTCTTCCCACTAACAGTTAACTACCAAGAGCGTATGTACGCTGCAGGTCGTATCCCAGGTGGTTTCCTTAAGCGTGAAGGTCGTCCAAGCGATGGCGAAACACTAACGGCACGTCTAATTGACCGTCCAATTCGTCCACTTTTCCCTGACGGTTTCGTAAACGAAGTTCAGGTTATTGCGACAGTTGTTTCAATTGACCCAGAAATCAAGCCAGATATCGTAACATTAATCGGTACATCGGCTGCGTTAGCTATTTCAGGTATTCCATTTAATGGCCCACTAGGTGCAGCGCGCGTTGGTTATATCAATGACCAGTACGTTCTAAACCCTTCTTCAACTGAGCTAGAAACAAGTAAACTTGACCTAGTTGTTGCAGGTACTGAAAACGCAGTATTGATGGTTGAATCAGAAGCTGAAGTGCTTTCTGAAGACATTATGCTTGGTGCGGTGGTATACGGCCACGAGCAATCACAAGCGGCAATTCAAGCTATCAAAGAATTCCAAGCTGAAGCAGGTAAACCAGCATGGGATTGGACAGCACCAGAGAAGAACGTAACACTTGCTGATAAAATTGCTGTAATTGCAGAAGAGAAAGTAGGCGCGGCTTACTTAATCACTGACAAGGTTGAGCGTAAAGAAGCAATCTCTGCTGCTAAAGCTGAAGTAGTTGAAAAACTAACAGCTGAACTTGCAGAAGACGAATCACTAGACGAGCAAGAAGTAGGTAAACTATTCGGTTCTCTAGAGAAGAAAATCGTACGTGGCCGCATCATTGCTGGCGAAAAGCGTATCGATGGTCGTGAACCAGACATGGTTCGTGCACTAGACGTAATGACGGGTGTACTTCCTCGTACTCACGGTTCAGCTATCTTCACTCGTGGTGAAACGCAAGCACTTGTAACAGCAACACTTGGTACAGAGCGTGATGCACAAATGATCGACGACCTAACAGGTACTAAGACTGATCGTTTTATGCTTCACTATAACTTCCCTCCATACTGTGTGGGTGAAACTGGTTTTGTTGGTTCACCTAAGCGTCGTGAAATCGGTCACGGTAACCTAGCGAAGCGTGGTATTGCAGCAGTAATGCCAAGCCTTGAAGAATTCCCGTACTCAGTTCGTGTGGTTTCAGAAATCACTGAATCAAACGGTTCTTCTTCAATGGCTTCAGTATGTGGTACGTCACTTGCGCTTATGAATGCAGGTGTACCAACTAAAGCTTCTGTAGCTGGTATCGCAATGGGTCTAGTGAAAGAAGGCGACGACTTCGTTGTTCTTTCAGACATCTTAGGTGATGAAGATCACTTAGGTGATATGGACTTTAAAGTAGCAGGTTCATCTGAAGGTGTAACTGCACTACAAATGGATATCAAGATTGAAGGTATCAACAAAGAAATCATGCAAATCGCGCTTAACCAAGCGAAAGCGGCACGTATGCACATTCTTTCTGTAATGGACCAAGCAATCGACAAGCCAAGCGAAGAGCTTTCTGAATTTGCACCGCGTATCTACACAGTAAACATTCCACCTAAGAAAATTGCTGACGTTATCGGTAAAGGTGGCGCGACAATCCGTGCACTTACTGAAGAAACAGGTACTACAATTGAAATTGAAGACGACGGTACAGTTAAGATTGCTGCAACAAATGGCGAAAGTGCACGCGCTGCAATCGCCCGCGTTGAGCAGTTAACAGCTGAACTTGAAGTAGGCACTATCTACTCAGGTAAAGTTGTGCGTATCGTAGACTTCGGTGCATTTGTTAACGTACTTCCAGGTAAAGATGGCCTAGTGCACATTTCACAAATCAGCGAAGAACGTGTAAACAACGTTGCTGACCACCTGAAAGTGGGCGATGAAGTACAAGTTAAAGTACTAGAAGTTGACCGCCAAGGTCGTGTACGTCTAAGCATCAAAGAAGCGATGAAGAAAGACGAAGCACCAGCTGAAGAAAAAGCATCAGAAGAATAAGTCGATTAAATAAGACTTAGCGATAAAAAAGGGGCTGTATAGCCCCTTTTTTTATGCTCTAATAGAATTTGTTTATCTTTATACCAATTGCATTAATTAGCTATTTATTTATTGCGACAGAGAAATGGCTCAGAAACAAGGCTTAAAATTCGACATGTAGTTGTTCTACTTTAGAATTTTAAAACGCAGTTTATGGGTCATTTAACTCGCTAGAATGATCAAATGATTAATAGAATTGGTATTATTAAACAAAAATAAACATCCCCTTTTATTGCGGTTATTTTTAAGGATAGAGTTTAGTGAGTAAATTGAAACGGCTTTTTGCAACATTAGCGATAGGCGCAAGCCTTGTTGGGTGTCAGGCGACAAATGAAACTGAGGTGGCAGACCATCCGGTTGTCAACGTCCCATTTGCTGGCCCATTACAACATGATTTTCGTAAAGAGTTGGAAATTGCACGTATCAGCCAAGCACTAAATAATGTTGATATTACCACTGAGCAACGTGCAGGCCTGCATCACAAACGGGGCGCTTTATATGATAGCGTGGGTCTTTCGACCTTGGCACGACTTGATTTTAATTATGCATTGAGGTTAAAACCGGATTTTGCCGAAGTGTATAACTTCACGGGTATTTATCACACACTGAGTATGCAATATGATCAAGCCTATGAAAGCTTTGATGCAGTAATTGAATTGCTGCCTGATCATCAATATGCTTATCTTAATCGCGGTATTGCGCTTTATTATGGTTCGCGTCCCGACCTCGCTGAACATGATTTAAAGAAATTCTTAGCTGCTGACACCAGTGATTCTTATCGTGCTGTGTGGGTTTATTTAGCCACCAGAAAAGTCGATGCAGAACGCGCCTATAATGAACTAAAGCAGCATGCATCAGAACTCGATAAAACACGCTGGTCATATCAACTCGTTCAGTATTTTTTAGGTGAGATGACGGAACGTGATTTATTACTAAACGTACAAAAAGACTTATCGAGTCATCGAGAATACCTTGAACGTTTATGTGAAGCGTATTTTTACTTAGCAAAGGATGCTGTGGCTGATAACAAGCCATTAAAAGCCGAAGACTATTTCAATTTAGCAATGGCAACAAATGTCTATGAGTTTGTTGAGTACAAATATGCGCGATTAGAATTGCGTTTACTTTACAGTGATGACCAAACGCCTGACAAAATCCAGTGAAGTGGCTTATTGTCTTTTTATTAAGTAGCTTACTTTCTACAAGTTACTGTTATAACGAAAAACGCCTTTTACAGGCGTTTTCTGATTATCCGAACCTGCTTTATCCTGTTCTACAACACCATGCAATTTTGCCTGATATTAATTCGCTCAAAAATTCAACCGCGCATTTACGGGTTTATGCTAATTTTAAAAACCCAGATGCAGAAGCGTTGTTAGCTGATTCTTTCAGAGAAAACTCGGACCTTTATCAGAGTACTTTGTTAAATGCCGGTCGGCGTGGTTCAACCCTTGCGAAGCGCAAACTTGAAACCTTTTTAAAGTCAACTTCACAGTGGCAGAAGCTGCAAAGGTTACCATGGCAAGTCAGTCAATCATTACAAACCCAAACCGCAATGGCGTTGCGCCAACCGCTTACTGCAAACGCAGAACAAGTCACTCTGACTTACACTCAGCGTAATTGCGCAGCAAAACTGATGTTGATTGTAACTGACTTAACAAGTTTTGAACGGGTGAAAGTCTTGAAAAATCGATTTGAGAATACGTTTGATTTGCCAATATGTTTAAGTGAGCCTGTGTATTTTGATGCAACTCAAATTGATTGCTCTAATCATGCAAACGTACGCATTGCCTGTGTTTTAACTAGCGATGTTAATCTAGCGCAGTTTGAATACGACAAATTAGCGTTTTTCAGCTTGCAGGGCATTGCAAATGCAGTCGGGGAGCGACTTTACATGAGTTACATGCAATCCGAGCGGGTTTTATTGCACGAGCTTATGCATCTTTATGGCTTTATTGATGAATATCCGTTGAAAAAAAACTTAGCACAACGTTTGTGTAATATTGAACAGCCAACACGCATTGCCAAGAACATTTTGGTACTTCCCGATTCTAATGATTTACAAAATCGCGTGTCGTTTGATGGTCAAACTTGGTATGTAACAAATACGTGTAACAATGCAAATGGGCAAGCGTTCAAACCAGTATCAATGACTTCAAACTTAGAACTTTTAGATTTGCCATTGCCAGATTTGTACCGCCTTTGGTTGCAGCAAGCGATGGTGCAAGATAACAGTTTGTAGTTAATAGATTTACATCCTTTTTCAATAGTCTTTATTTAGTATTTACACTATATTTATTAAAACTGCGAAATGGCTTGTTTTGTGTTCAATTACATACGCTTAATCTAGACATGATGGGCGTTTTTAACGTATAAATATAAAAATGTATGCATAGCGCAATCATGCGCGGCTACGCAACTTACTTGCTAGCATAACTCATGCTTTAACCTTGTTGTAAAAATAGGGAAAAGCCAAAGGATATAATTATGTCATTAATGTGGATACCTGTGTTATCCCTATTAGGCAGCTTATTTGCAGCGACGACAAATAAACTTTCTCGTACATACGCAGCATTAACAATTGCGATTTTTCCGGTTGTAGCGCTTGCAATTGTGCTTTATCACACATCAAGTGTACTTGACGGTAATGTGATAAGAGAGAGTATGCAATGGATACCTCTGTTAGGGATTAACGTCAGTTTCCGACTTGATGGTCTCGCATTACTTTTCTGCTTGATGATTTTAGGCATTGGCCTGTTAATTATTTTATATGCGCGTTATTACTTAAGCAGTAATGACAATATGGCACGTTTTTATACCTTCCTAATGTTGTTTATGACTGCAATGCTGGGCATTGTGTTATCAAATAATGTGATTCAAATGTGGGTGTTCTGGGAGCTCACAAGTATTAGCTCGTTCTTACTGATTAGCTATTGGTGGCACAGCTCAGATGCTCGTCAAGGTGCGCGCATGGCGTTAACGATTACTGGCGGCGGTGGCTTGGCGCTACTAGCGGGCTTAGTGTTACTAGGCAATATTGTCGGAAGTTATAACCTTGATGATATCTTAAATAATGGCCATGTAATTAAGGAACACGCGCTGTATCCGGTGACCCTTATTCTAATTTTACTTGGTGCATTTACTAAATCTGCCCAGTTCCCGTTCCATTTCTGGCTACCGCATGCAATGGCAGCACCAACACCCGTTAGTGCGTATTTACACTCAGCGACTATGGTTAAAGCGGGTATTTTCCTACTTGCGCGTTTTTACCCGGCGTTATCAGGCACAGAGCTGTGGTTCGCAATTGTCACGTTAACAGGTTTATCAACTTTAATAGTGGGTGCGTATGTAGCCCTCTTCAAACACGACTTAAAAGGCTTACTTGCTTATTCGACTATTTCTCACTTAGGCCTTATTACGCTGTTACTAGGTTTGGATACTGAGTTAGCGGCTGTTGCTGCAATTTTCCATATTATTAACCATGCTATTTTTAAAGCCTCGCTATTTATGGCAACCGGCATCATTGATCATGAAACGGGTTCGCGTGATATGCGCAAGCTTAATGGTCTGTGGAAATACCTTCCTTACACAGCGACTTTAGCCATGGTTGCAGCAGCGTCGATGGCGGGTGTGCCTTTGTTAAATGGTTTCTTATCAAAAGAAATGTTTTTTGCTGAAACACTGCATCAACATGTACTTGGCTCGATGTCTTGGTTGATCCCAGTACTTGCAACTTTAGCTGGTGCGTTCTCAGTGGCGTATTCAATGCGCTTTATTCACGATGTTTTCTTCAATGGTGAGCCGGTTGGCATCAAAAAAGACATTCATGAGCCACCACGCTACATGCGTGTACCGGTCGAAGTGCTCGTTGCACTGTGTATTATTGTGGGCATGTTTCCAAATTTCGCTGTTGATTCAATTTTGGCGAGTGCGTCTTTAGCGGTTGTTGGTGAAGATTCATTGCCTCAATACAGTTTGGCGATATGGCATGGTCTGAATTTACCGCTGCTAATGAGCTTCCTAGCAGTGACTATTGGTTTATTGATCTACTGGCAGCGCAAGTACTTATTTCAATTTAATGCGTCTCTGCCTGATGTTGACCCTAAGACGATGTTTTTAAATGGTCTAGATCGCATTGCGTCATTTTCTGAAAAAATCATGTATCGAATGGAAACAGGCTCGCTGCAACGTTATATTGCATGGTTACTTGTCACTGTATTGATATTTGCTGGTATTCCGCTATTCGATATGCTGCAGCTTGCTGGTGAGCAACCACTTCAACCGATTGACCCGCATAATATGATAGGAGCAGGTTTATTGATTGTTGGTGCTGTGGCTACAGTGATATGCCATCGCTCACGTATGACATCATTATTAATGATTTCGATAGTAGGTCTGATGGTGTCTGTCGCATTTACGCGTTTTTCAGCGCCAGATTTAGCCTTAACGCAATTGACAGTAGAAGTTGTAACTATTGTTCTGCTTATGTTAGCACTGTTTTTCTTACCGCATCGTACACCAAAAGAATCAACCTCTTTACGCTTGGTGCGTGATGTGGGTATTGCTTCAGCGGTGGGTGTGATTATTGGCTCAATTTGTTATGCCATTTTAACCCGTCCACTTAATTCTATTTCGCAATTCTTTGTTGAAAACGCCAAAGTAGGCGGTGGTGGTACTAACGTCGTTAATGTCATTCTGGTTGATTTCCGTGGCTTTGATACACTCGGTGAAATTATTGTTTTAGGTATAGCTGCGCTGGGTATCTACAAGTTATTACTCAACTTGCCATTATTTATGCCTGCCAGTGATGGCGAGGGACGACCGTGGGCAATTGAGCGTTACCCGATGCTGCTTGCCAGTATTTCACAAGCCCTTTTACCGCTAGCGCTTATGGTGAGTGTCTATATCTTCTTAAGAGGTCATAACTTACCTGGGGGGGGCTTTATTGCGGGCTTAGTCACATCAATTGCAATGATTTTACAGTACATTGCTAGGGGTTCTGATTGGATATATTCTCGTTTAGATATTAACTATCGTAAGATTATTGCATCAGGTATTGCGATTGCCTTTGTAACAGGTATTGGTAGTTGGTTCTTCGATAGACCTTTCTTAACTTCATGGTTTGATTACTTTGATATCCCATTAATTGGTGAGATTGAATTAGCAAGTGCAATTGCATTTGATCTAGGTGTTTATTTAACGGTAGTAGGTGCAACCTTAATGATTTTAGCAAGTCTAGGTAAACTCACATTAGCAAGCCAACAGAAGGAGGCAAAATAATGGAAGTACTATACGCGACTTGTGTTGGGGTGTTATTTGCCTGCGGTGTATTCTTGATATTACGTGCAAGAACGTTTCCTGTTGTGCTTGGTTTAACCATGATGTCGTATGGTGTGAATTTGTTTTTATTTGCATCAGGTCGTATTCATAGCAATAAAGCCGCGGTGTTAGGTGAGTCAGCACAATATGC
Organism: Pseudoalteromonas piratica; assembly: GCF_000788395.1. Taxonomy (NCBI): domain Bacteria; kingdom Pseudomonadati; phylum Pseudomonadota; class Gammaproteobacteria; order Alteromonadales; family Pseudoalteromonadaceae; genus Pseudoalteromonas; species Pseudoalteromonas piratica. The sequence continues at coordinate 2,656,684 of NZ_CP009888.1, read as the reverse complement.
TGATCCTCTGCCTCAAGCATTGGTATTGACTGCCATTGTAATCGGCTTTGCAATGACAGCTTTCGTGGTTATTTTAGCAATACGTGCTCGTGCAGACTTAGGCCACGACCATGTGCACGCACGTTTTCCTAAGATTAAAGGCAAGGAGTAGTATTGATGCCACATTTTGTATCTTTGCCAGTGTTAATGCCGATGTTAGCAGGCATTCTATTGCTGTTACCGCCTTCGGGTAAAAATCTACAAGCACGTCGAATTACCTCAATTATTATGGCGGTATTAACCTTTACTGTTAGTGTGAATATGCTCAACCAAGTTTTGGCTGGCGAGATTTTTGTTTACGCAATAGGTAGTTGGCAAGCGCCGTTTGGCATCGTACTTGTCGCGGACGTGATGTCGTCTTTAATGGTGACATTAACGTCATTTCTTGCTCTAGTTTGTGCCTTTTATTCACTCTGTGGCGATGATGAAGCAGGTAGTTTTTTCCATCCACTTTTGCACTTTTTATTACTAGGTGTGAATGGTGCTTTCTTAACAGGTGACTTATTTAATCTGTTCGTATTTTTTGAAGTCTTACTGATTTCATCATACGCATTACTGATGCATAGCTCAGATAAACATAAGACACAATCAGCCCTTCATTACGTAGTATTAAACTTGGTTGGTTCAAGTGTGTTTTTAGTTGCGCTCGGTATTTTATACGGTGTGCTAGGCACACTTAATATTGCTGATATGGCATTGAAAGCCGCTGAATTATCAGGTGATGATCGTGCGCTATTAAATATTGGTGGTATGTTACTACTTATTGTTTTTGCGCTTAAAGCTGCGGTAATTCCACTGCAATTTTGGTTGCCAGCAACGTATGCGTCTGCATTACCTGTTGTTGCAGCACTGTTTGCGATTATGACCAAAGTGGGAATTTATGCGATTATTCGTGTTTACCCAACGATCTTTGTTGACCCAGAAAACGCCACTACGCATATTGCGCAAGACTGGCTATGGCCTGCTGCCTTAATCACACTTGTGATGGGATTGTTAGGGGTACTAGCGAGTAAAGATCTGCGAATGATAGTGGCAAATTTAGTGATTATTTCAATCGGTACACTGATAGCCGCAGTAGCCTTTAATACACCAGGTGCTATTGCTGCGGCCCTGTATTATTTGATTCACTCTACTTTAGTGACGGCGGGTCTATTTTTATTAGCAGATGTGATAGGTAAGCAACGCGGTAAGGTGGCGGTTCGTTTAGTGCCAGCGAAACCTGTTGGTCAGCCAATTCTATTGGGTACGAGTTTTATTTTATTAGTGTTAGCAGTCGTTGGCATGCCACCTTTATCTGGCTTTATCGGCAAGGTTTGGCTGTTGCAAGAGGCGCTGAGTGCTGAAAAGGCACCTTGGTTTTGGGCAATCTATTTAGTTGTGTCTTTGTTCGTATTGGTTACACTGACCCGCGCTGGTTCACAGCTATTTTGGCGTCATAACGGTCAAGAACCGTCAGAGACAAGAGCGACACGTTGCCAAATGGTGGCAGTGATCAGCTTGTTGTTGTGTTCGCCTCTTTTGAGTATTTTTGCCGGTTATATTAGCGAAGTGACGACATTGGCTGCCAGTCAAGTGTTTGATACTTCCGGTTTACAACATGCAGTGTTAGGAGGCAAATAAGATGCGTACTGAAGCTCGTTTTAGCCTGTTTCCAACTCCTTTTCGCAGTATTTTGCTGTTTTTCGTTTGGTTGCTACTTAACAATAGTTATTCACTTGGCCATATTATTTTGGGTGGTTTGTTAGCGACGGTTATCCCACTAATAACACTGCGCTTTCGTGAGCCACAACCTTTAATTATTAAGAAGTGGTTGGCGTTTAAGCACCTGTTATTAGTGCTTTATGATATTGTCACTGCAAATGTTCAAGTGGCTTTTTTGATTCTTGGACCAATTAAAAAATTGCGTCCAGCCTTTGTTAAAGTACCGCTGGATTTAACCCATGAGATGCCAATTACGCTTTTAGCAAGCACGGTATCATTGACGCCAGGTACGGTAAGTGCTGAAGTTTACCCGTTTCCAGAGTCTTTGGCCGAAGGCGAAGAAGTAAAAGAACGTTATTTGCTTATTCATGTACTTGATTTAAAAGATGAAGCAGAACTCATTGCGACGATTAAACGTCGTTACGAAGCACCGCTTAAGGAGATTTTTCAATGTTAAGCACTGTTATTTTAATCGTATCGGCAATGATAGGGGTGTCACTTCTGCTTAATTTGTGGCGCTTACTTCTTGGTCCGTCAGTTCCTGACCGCATTTTAGCCCTAGATACTATGTATATTAATAGTATTGCGCTAATTGTACTGTACGGCATCAAGGTGGCGTCAGAGCTTTATTTTGAAGCTGCATTATTAATTGCAATGCTTGGATTTGTGAGCACAGTGGCAGTGTGTAAGTTCTTATTACGTGGCGATATTATCGAGTAAATACCATGGCAGAGATTATAGTTTCATTATTATTACTATTAGGTGGCTTGTTCATTCTTATTGGCTCTATTGGTATGAATCGAATGCCTGATTTTTTCATGCGCCTTCATGGCCCAACAAAAGCGACAACGCTTGGTATGGCAGGGGTGCTGATCGCGTCAATTGTCTATTTTAGTGCGATAGTAAATGAACCAAGCGCAAAAGAGATCCTGATCTCCATTTTCTTGCTGATCACCGCGCCAATTAGTGGTTACATGCTAATTAAAACAGCAATACACCATAAGCTAAAAGCGCATAAAGGCACAAAGGGCATTGAGAATATCGAAGAAGACTAGTTTAATTTTGTATGTCTAGGTATTAAAAAAGACGCTGTATGCGTCTTTTTTGTTGGGCAGAAAACGGGACTAATGGACTAATCCGCGCTTTTATCATTTAAATAGGTCACTTTGGCAATAAGATCAGCTTCTTTCTTCAGCTTTTCGTTTTGTTTTGCCACATCTGATACATTTAAATGCACTGTGTCTTTTACTTTTTGCGAACTAAAATCATTGATTTCAGTTTTTAGCTCAGCGTGAATACCATGTGTAAACTCTTCAATAGCGTTTACTTCCTCTTTTGAAGGCGCTGCTAATAAAGAGAAGCTCGTCATTGCTGTAAAACACAGAATCCATTTGGTCATTTCAGTTATCTTCCTAATTGAACAAATTATATTTATGCTTCTGGGCAGCATAAATATTAAATATTTAAAACATTACATAATTTGGTAAGGGGGAAACCTATGGTTGGTTGGCGGTTTTTCCTCTTGGCGCAAATATTAACCAAGTTTATTGCCTTTTAAAAACGATGATTTATAATGCATTCAGATAAAAAAAACTAATGAATATGTCATCAGGTTGTCATGTCAAGAAGATTGCCCCCGTTAAACTCCCTGAAAGCCTTCGAAGCTGCGGCGCGTAACTTAAGTTTCACCAAAGCAGCAGATGAGTTATTTGTCACGCAAGCTGCAGTGAGCCATCAAATTAAAACGCTTGAAGAGCATTTAGGGCTCAAACTGTTTTTACGTCGTAACCGCTCATTATTACTCACAGAGGAAGGGCAAGCTTATTTTCTTGATATCAAAGAAATCTTTACTCAGTTAGTTGATGCGACAGAAAAACTATTAGCGCGAGGCGCGAAAGGCTCGGTGGCGGTGAGTTTAACGCCAAGCTTTGCTATTCAGTGGCTAGTACCTCGATTGCAAGCGTTTAATGAACTTCACCCGGATATTGATATTCGAATTAAAGCGCAAGACTTAGATGAAAACTCGTTAACAGATGATGTTGACGTGGCTATTTATTATGGCCGAGGTCATTGGAGTGGGGTGCAAAGCCATAAATTGCATACAGAGTACCTAGTGCCTTTGTGTAGTCCACTCTTACTTAATGGTCACAAACCGCTTGCAGAACCTGTTGATTTACAACATCACACTTTGCTTCATGATATGACCCGTAAACCATGGAAAAGCTGGTTTAAAACCTTGGGGGTGAATAATACCCGAGTTAACCAAGGTCCGATATTCAGTCACTCTTCTATGGTGCTACAAGCAGCGGTTCACGGTCAGGGCATAGCATTAGTAAATAGTGTATTAGCAAAACCTGAGATTGATGCAGGGCGATTAGTGATTCCATTTAATCATCACTTAGAAAGTAAGAACGCTTTTTATTTGGTGTTACGTGAATCTCAAGCAGAGCTGGGCAAGATCGTGGCATTTAAAGAATGGATGTTAAGTATGGTTGAAAAAGAGCAAATCGAGGCAGGTTTTAATGATTAACTGGATAAAAGCTGACAATCCCTCAGCGCAACTTATTTTTGCTCATGGTGCCGGTGCAGGTATGGATTCTGAATTTATGGTGACTATGGCAGGTAAGTTAGCGCAATTGGGTATTAATGTCGGCTTATTTGATTTTGAATATATGCAACAAGTAAAAGTTGAAGGTAAAAAACGGCCACCGCAACGTGCTCCTAAGTTACTTGAATACTTTCATAAAGTGATTGCAAACGCAGAGCCTGATTTGCCTTTATTTATTGGTGGTAAATCGATGGGTGGTCGAATGGCATCAATGCTTGCGTGTGATGTGGACGTTAAAGGGGTGCTAGCATTTGGTTATCCTTTCCACCCTCCGGGTAAACTCGACAAACTGAGAATTGAACATTTTCCGGATCTAAAAGCGCCACTTGCAATAATTCAAGGGGAACGTGATACCTTTGGTAAAAAAGATGAGGTAGAAAGTTATCCAATATGCGATAATGTGACTACTTATTGGATCCCTGATGGGGACCATTCATTAGTACCTCGAAAAGCGAGTGGTTTAACCCAACAGCAAAATTGGCAAACAGCTGCTGAATTTGCATCTCAATTTATCGCAAAACAACTATGAATAAGCTTATCTTAGCGACAGGCGGCACATTATGTGGGCTTGCAGTGATGCTAGGTGCGTTTGCTGCACATGGGCTTAAGTCGCATATTAGCCCAAGTATGATTGCGGTGTTTCATACCGGTGTTGATTATCAGTTTATGCACGGCATAGCGCTTATTGTGTTCGGTATATTGAGCCATTTGGGATACAAATTAAAATGGGCCAGCATTTTTGCTATGTTAGGTGTTGTCTTTTTTAGTGGCAGCCTATACTTGTTGGCAACAACGAGTAACAAAATTTTTGGCCCAATTACGCCAATTGGTGGCGTGTGTTTTATTGTGAGTTGGTTGCTCTTCATCATCACTGTTGTAAAGCATCAGTCAGCTCAAACTAAGTAAGTGAGAAAAATGTCAGCGATTGTAATTTATTGTCGACCGGGTTTTGAAAATGACTGTGCAGCGGAAATCAGCCATCACGCAGCGCTGCGTGAAATTGGTGGATTCGTAAAAGCGAAAGACAACAGCGGCTATATTACCTTTAACTGTTATGACCCATTAGAAGCGGAAGTCGTTGTGCGTAAATTGCCATTCAAAGAAATGGTATTTGCCCGCCAGTGGTTTGTAGGTCAACTTGTTGACAAAATGCCAATTGAAGATCGTGTATCAGCGATTTCAGCAGCGGTTGAAGAGTTTCCATTATGTGGTGAATTACGCGTAGAAACACCTGATACTAATGATGGAAAAGAGCTACAAAAGTTTTGTAAAAAGTTTTCAGTGCCATTAAGAAAGGCACTGGTAGCACAAGAGACATTACTAGCAAACGAAGTTAAGAACCGTCCTGTATTGCATGTTATGTTTTTATCTAACAGTGCAGCGTATGTTGGTTTTTCTTATAGCTACAACAATTCGCCGTTTTACATGGGTATTCCACGTTTGCGAATGCCTAAAGATGCGCCAAGCCGTTCGACACTAAAATTAGATGAAGCATTTCATGTATTTGTGCCAAAAGATGAGCATGAATCGCGTTTGCAACCAGGCATGCGTGGTGTTGACTTAGGTGCTTGTCCTGGTGGTTGGACTTATCAACTAGTTCGTCGTGGCATGATGGTGCAAGCGATTGATAATGGCCCTATGGCTGAATCGCTGATGGAAACAGGTCAGGTTAAGCATAAACGTGAAGATGGCTTTAAATTCCGTCCGGATAAGCGCAATATTGATTGGTTGGTTTGTGATATGGTTGAAAAACCAATTAAAGTGGCAAACTTAATGATTGATTGGGCGGTAAACGGTTTTGTAAAAGAGCAAATTTTTAACTTAAAGTTGCCGATGAAAAAGCGTTTTGATGCAGTTTATCAGTGTTTAAACTTAATTCATGAAGAATTGACTAAGTACAACATTAAATATGAACTGCAAGCAAAGCATTTGTATCATGACCGTGAAGAAATTACAGTGCATATTCAAATCTTAAAAGTGCCACAAAACGTATACAGTTAATTGTGAAAGGTACTCAAATTAAAAAAGGCTGCAATTGCAGCCTTTTTTGTGAGTGTTAGCATCTAAGCACGGTAATTAATACGATAGTTTTCAACAAATAAACGTGTTGCACCACACACCGCCACAGGCATAACAATTAAGTTTACAATTGGTATCATGCTAAAAATTAACACGGCAGTACCAAAGCCATAACTTAAGCCTTGCTTGTGTTTTAAATGTTGTCGCGCTTCACCAAACGGGATTTTATGATTATCGAACGGGTAATCAATGTATTGCACCGCAAACATCCAGGCACTAAATAAAAACCACATCACTTGACCAAACACTGGGATAAATAACAATAAAATTAAAAACAGCAATGCCTTAGGTAAATAATAAACCAACTTTGACAGTTCGCGGCCGAGCATACGCGGCACATCTTTGAGTAAGTCTGCTAAACCATCGTCATTGACACGTTGTCCGGTTAAATAAAGCTCTACTTTTTCACTGAGCAAACCATTAAACGGCGCCGCAATAAAGTTGGTTATAACGGTAAAGACCATGGAATAGATAAAGAGCACTAAAAGTAACGCAATCGGCCAAATAATGAATTCCAGCCAAGATAAAAAGTCCGGCAGGTAGCTGTTGACGTAGTTAACACCTTGCTCAATCCAACCGATGATAAAAAACAGTGAGCTACCAAAGAGCACAAAGTTGATTAGCAGAGGGATCAGCACAAAGCGCTTTAGCCCTTTTTGGCTAATTAAACTAAAGCCCGATAAAAAATATTCGAACCCTTTTCCTAACTGCATGGAAAACTCCAAAAAACAATGACTAACCTTGTTAGTATAATAAGTCGATAAGTGGCTTTAAACCAGATTTTACTGTTAAGCGTTACAAGTTGTTTCAATTAGGGTAAATCTGATAAAGTTGAGTTTTAATATTCTCATCAAATAGACAGTCAAATAAGAATATAATGCGTCTAGCCTCAATTAAGCTCGCGGGTTTCAAATCGTTTGTTGAGCCAAGCAAAATTCCATTTCCAGACCAAATGACCTGTGTTGTAGGTCCAAATGGCTGTGGTAAATCAAACGTAATCGATGCTGTACGCTGGGTATTGGGTGAAAGTTCAGCAAAGAACTTACGTGGTGATGCCATGACAGATGTTATCTTTAATGGCTCAACAGAACGTAAACCAGTTTCTCAAGCATCTGTTGAGTTACTGTTTGATAATACCGAAGGGCGTTTGCCTGGCACATTGGCATCGCGTAATCAAATAGCGATTAAACGCTTAGTGACGCGAGAGGGTGTATCTCAGTATTACCTCAACGGCGAGAAATGTCGCAAACGTGATATTACCGATATTTTTCTCGGTACTGGGCTTGGTCCACGTAGTTATGCAATTATCGAACAGGGCATGATCTCGCGTTTAATTGAGAGTAAACCGCAAGATTTACGTATTTTTTTGGAAGAAGCTGCGGGCGTTTCAAAGTACAAAGAAAGACGCAGAGAAACGCAAACACGTCTAAATAGTACACGCGATAACCTTGAGCGATTACTTGATTTACGCAACGAGCTTGAAAACCAGCTTAATGTATTAACGGAGCAAGCTGATAAAGCGCGTATCTACACCACGGCAAAATCCAAAGAGCGTACCTTAAAGGCGCAAATTTGCGTACTCAAATGGCAGTCGCTACAGCAAAAATTGTTGGAAAGTGAAGCGAAATTAAGTGATATCGATGAGCAGATTGGCTTTTTAACTGAAGCCCATACTGGCCATGATGATGTTATTTCGGCGTTAAAATTAGCCATTGAGCAAGCCAATGACCTGCTCAATGATGCGCAGCATCAAGAGTTTCAGTTGCGTAATAAATTAGCCCGGGATGAGCAGGATAAAATTCATAAGCAAGCTCAGAAAGTCCAATTAAGTCAGCGTATTGGCCAATTACAAAAACAATTTAAACAGCTCGATCAAGACCAGCTTGAAACGAAAGATAATTATCAAGATCAGCAAGAACAACTTGCACTGTGCCAAGCTGAGCTCGAACAGTATGAGGAATTAGTTGAATTAAGCTTGGCAAAATATGAAGAGCAAAAAGCACAACAAGATGAGCTTTATAGCGCGTATCAAGTCAGCTTAGGTGACAATAACGGACTAGTTCAAGAACAGCAATCGCTGCAATCTTCACTGTCTTCGCTAGAAGTGCAAGAAGCAAGGTTTACGCAGCAAAAATTAGCACAATGTGAGCAAAAAGCTGCACTTCAAGAACAATATGTAACTCTTGAAACCAAGTTGGCTACTTTTAAACTCGACCAAATTCAAGCAAGGCATGAACAGGTTAGCAATAATTTGTCAGAGCTTAATGGTGAAGTCGCGACTGCGCAAAAGGCGTTGGCTGAAAAGCATACCCAGATGACAGAGGCTGAACATCAGTTACAGTCATTACTCACTAAACGCGATGCCTTAGCACTGGTTTTGAATGAGCATAATGACAATTCATCATCAGTGGCTAACTTGCTCCCATCATTGAAAGTAGGCCAAGACTGGCATCTGGCAGTTGAAGCAAGCTTATTCAATTTACGCTTTGCGCATCGTGTTGAACAATTAGATCAAGACTTAATTCAGCCACAGATTTGGCAACAAGCAATGCAGGTGACGATTGGCTCATTAGCTGAAAAAGTGATGGAAGGTGCTTACCCAAGTTACTTTAACCTGATTGCCGTGGTTGATGATGTGAATGCATTAAACGACGATTTTTGGCAAGGCGAATTTCATTTTGCTGTTGATTCAAAAGGTAACTTACGTGGAGACAATTGGTTTTTACCTTGTCAATTTGATCACGATAATTCACTTTTAGTTAAACACCAATTACTCAAAGAGATTGAGTTATCAATTCCTGAAAGTGAACTGCAATTGCAATCGGCGCAAAAAACATTGACTGCTCAGCAGTCTTTGGTCGAATCCCTGCAAAGTCAGCAAAAAGAATTAAACAGCGCGTTTGCATTAATCGACCGTGAGTTGACGCAAAGCCGCGCAGAATATTCGTTTAGCGAAAAACGCTTTGATGAAATCAACTTGCAACTTAATACAGTATCAAACAAACAGGCGGAGCTTGAAGCGCAATTACAGTTACTTAGCGATAATAAAACTCCCCTCGTAACAGAGCTCGAAGACATAATCAAAAAGCAAGCCGAGAGTAAAGAGCGTCAAACACATTTTGAGGCAGCTTATCACAATGCCAAGCTAGTCACCCGTCAATTACAAACGGCATTTGAAGGCGAAAAAAGTCAGTGTCATAAAGTGCAGTTACATTTGCAAACAATGCAAAATCAAATCGTGCTAAGCGAATCTAAGCTAAACCAATTTAGTACGCGTTATGACGAATTAAATGAACAGCTTGAAGAAGCAAAGCTGACGCTTGAAGACGTGCAAATGCCGCTAGTCGAACTTGATGAGACTATTGCTGAGCAACATTTGCTGCTTGAACAGCAAATAGAGCAAAAACAACAGAAACAGCTGGCTTTAGAAGATGCTAAAGAAAAGCTTAAACAAGCAGAGTCAGGCATTGGCTCCGAGCAAGAAAAACTAGAATCGCTTAAACAAACAAAGCAAAGTATTGTTTTAGAGCAACAAAGCTTCCAATTAAAATCAGAAGCAGCGCTCGCCCCATTGGCTGAATTAAACACACAGTTGAAAGATGTCATCGCAGATTTGCCAGAAGATACCAAACTGACGACACTACAAGGCCAGTTAAGCAAAGTTTCCAATGAGATTAGTCAGCTTGGGGCAATCAATTTAGCGGCTATTGAAGAGTTTGATAAAGCTTCTGCGCGTAAAAATTATCTAGATCAGCAGTATGACGACTTAGTGAGCGCCTTAGAAACGTTAGAGTCTGCAATTATTAAAATTGATCGCGAGACAAAACAGCGTTTTAAAGCAACATTTGATCAAGTTAATAGTGGCTTACAAGACTTATTTCCAAAAGTGTTTGGCGGCGGCTCAGCTTATCTTGAACTAACATCTGATGATTTATTGGAAACCGGCGTGGCTATTATGGCAAGGCCTCCGGGTAAAAAGAACGCCACCATTCATTTATTAAGTGGTGGTGAAAAAGCCTTAACGGCGTTGTCGCTGGTCTTTTCAATCTTCCAATTGAATCCTGCACCATTTTGCATGTTAGACGAAGTGGATGCGCCATTGGATGATGCCAATGTTGGACGTTTTTGTCGTTTGGTGGAAGAAATGTCACAAGACGTGCAATTTGTGTATATTAGTCACAATAAGATTGCCATGGAAATGGCAGCGCGCTTAACTGGTGTCACTATGGCGGAGCCCGGTGTATCACGAGTTGTGGCGGTTGATATTGAGAAAGCGCTAGAAATGTCAGAGTCTGCTTAATATCAACTCGAATTGGTATAATTTATCGGCAACTAGTCTTATCTCTTTGCATTGCTAAGCATAAGCAGTTGAAATTAATCAGCGCTTGCTTAATAATTTTGTAAATCGGAAAAAATTATAATTTAAGGGTACTTGAATGAGTGACGAACTAAGGTGGGTGTTAATTATTGGTGGTGCGTTAGTAATTGGCGGCGTACTGCTTCATGGCCTTTGGTCGATTCGTAAAAATGACAGCCGTACACTTGTTCAAGAACCAAGTGAAGCACCCAACAAGGACGATGTTGCTCCTGCTACCACTAAGAGTGCAGCAATCGAACCTCAAGTTGATGCCAAGTTACATGTAAATGATGAGCCAGAACTGGGTGATCTATCCATTACAATTGATGACGATGAGCCTCAGCCTGAAGTTGCTAATGAGCCAGAACAGGCTGAAGATGGCAAAACAGCGGTGCAAGATTACATTATTATCCATATTCAAACGGAAGAGGGTTTACCTATGCAGGGGTCTTCGCTATTACCCTTGTTACTGACTCTGGGCTTTAAGTATTCTGAAGACGGTTTTTTTAATCGTCATGAAGACGCATCTGGCCAAGGTCCGGTATTATTCCGTTTAGCAAACATGTTTAACCCTGGCACGTTTGATATTGACAATATGGAGCAATTCTCAACTGAAGGCGTAAGCTTATTTATGACGTTACCTTGTGCAGGTGACAGCTTACCATCATTCAATATGCTTCACAGTGCAGCAAAGAAAATTGCCGATGAATTCAGTGCAACAATTTTAGACCATAATCGTCAAGAACTTGATGTTGCAACAGTAAGGCAGTACGTGGAAAAAATTAGAGAGTTTGACGGTCTATAACGTCAGCGTCACAGATTTAATAAAAGCCACCGATTCGGTGGCTTTTTTAGCTATTTAGAGGAAGTTACCGTGAGCGCGGCTGAGCAAATTAAGCAACTTAAAGCACAGATCGAAAATTATAACTATCAATATTATGTACTTGATAATCCGACGATCCCTGATGCTGAATATGATCGACTAATGCGCGAGCTAATCGCATTAGAAGAGGCCAATCCAGAATTAAAGAGTGCCGATTCCCCGAGTCAAAAAGTGGGTGGTATGGCGCTGGCTGCGTTTGACAAGGTTAACCACGAAGTCCCCATGCTGTCGCTCGACAATGCGTTTGATGAAGAAGAGTTTTATGCGTTTGATAAACGTATGAAAGATCGCCTTAAAGACAGCAGTGATCTTGCATTTTGTTGTGAACCGAAACTTGATGGCCTAGCGGTATCGATTCTTTATGAAAATGGCGTGCTAGTGCGGGCAGCAACACGTGGTGATGGTCAAGTCGGTGAAAACATTACAGAGAATGTGAAAACTATTCGTAATGTGCCCCTGCGCTTGCGAGGTGAATCAATCCCAGCACGTTTAGAAGTGCGCGGGGAAGTATTTATTGATGATAAAGGCTTTGCCAAACTAAACCAAACGCAACAAGACAAAGGAGATAAAACCTTTGCCAACCCGCGTAATGCGGCGGCAGGTAGCTTACGTCAATTAGATCCTAAAATTACCGCGTCTCGCCCGTTAATGCTATATGCCTACAGTACCGGTGTGGTTGAAGGTTTTGAGTTGGCAGAAACTCACTACGAGCAGCTAATGCAATTAAAAGAGTGGGGATTACCTGTGTGTCCTGAAATTCGAACTGCAGACAATGCGAAAGACGCCTTTGCCTATTATTCAGATATTCTTGCCCGCCGTGCAACGCTTGGCTATGAAATTGATGGTGTGGTGATTAAAGTGAATGACAAAGCGATTCAGCAAACACTTGGCTTTGTCGCGCGTGCACCACGCTGGGCGATTGCGTGTAAATTTCCTGCGCAAGAAGAGCTCACCACTTTATTAGATGTTGAATTTCAGGTGGGTCGTACTGGTGCGATAACGCCTGTAGCACGATTAGAGCCTGTTTATGTGGGCGGTGTAACTGTATCAAATGCAACTTTGCACAATGCTGATGAAATAGCGCGTTTAGGCGTTCACATTGGTGATACTGTGATTATTCGTCGCGCAGGGGATGTGATCCCGCAAGTAGCAAGTGTGGTACTTGAACGTCGTCCAAGTGATGCTAAAGAAATTGTCTTTCCAAATACCTGCCCAGTATGTGACTCACATGTTGAGCGTATTGAAGGAGAGGCTGTTGCCCGATGTAGCGGTGGCTTAGTATGTGAAGCACAGCGCAAAGAAGCGATTAAGCATTTTGCTTCGCGCAAAGCACTTGATGTGGATGGTTTAGGCGATAAAGTGGTTGAGCAACTCGTTGATCGCCAATTGATTCAAACACCCGCTGACCTATTTGCTTTAAGCAAAGGACATATTGAATCACTTGAACGCATGGGGCCTAAATCTGCTGAGAATTTGGTTGCGGCACTTGAAAAAGCTAAACAAACTACGCTCGCGAAATTTTTATATTCACTGGGTATTCGCGAAGTAGGCGAAGCGACAGCGCAAAACCTAGCAAACCACTATAAAACCTTAGAAGCACTTCAAAATGCGTCTATAGAGGGCTTACAGGACGTATCTGATGTAGGCGAGATAGTTGCCAAGCATGTGTTTTACTTCTTTAAAGAAGAACATAACCAAGCGGTGATTAATGCCTTAATTGCAGCAGGATTACATTGGCCGGCAATTGAAGAAAAATCACAAGATCAAATGCCACTTGATGGCCTCACTTATGTGCTGACAGGTACACTTAATCAAATGGGGCGCAGCGAAGCAAAAGCAAAACTGCAAGCCCTTGGTGCAAAAGTGTCAGGCAGTATTTCTGCTAAAACTCATGCATTAATTGCTGGGGAGAAGGCAGGTTCAAAGCTGACTAAAGCACAAGACTTAGGAGTTGATGTGTTGACGGAAGATGACATGCTAGCCCTCTTTGCAAAGTACGAGTAACCAATGTCAGAAATTGTGAGCTTTTTTTCATCATTAAATAGCCAAGTTGCCACTTGGCTTTCACCTTATCTAAGCCAAATAGTATTAATCGCCTTAATTTGTTTAACTGCGATATACGGTGCGAGTCTTAACAAGGCAGTAAAACGTTTAATTGGTCAGCGTAACTTTTTTGCGCGGACTTTGGTTTTTATTCTTGTTACGGGCATAGGGGTTGGTAGCTTAATTGTTTTTGTAAGCCCTTATTTAGTGCGATTGTTTCACCAAATCGAGCGAGGCTTTTTACCACTTTTAGTCTTTTCACTTTTTGTTGTTCTTGGTGTGCTGGCTGATAGGAAAAATCAAGTATGAGCCGGTTTGGACCTGAATATTGGGATAAAAACGGCTTTTTTCGTGCCCCATTAGGTTTTATCTTGGTGCTGGTGCTACTGCTAAGACCATATATCTTGTGGTTATTTGCAGCAGCATCGCGACGTGAAGATTTAAACTTGATGGCGATTTTCTACCCGCAAAAACAACAGTTTTTTGTTGCCCTTGCTATCGCTGCCATAAGTATTTTGGTGACTTTTTGTTATTTATTTAGGCGCCCAAATGCAATGCAATGGCCTAAGTCTATTTGGCGGTATGCGCGCTGGTTGTTACTTGCTAATGTGGTGATGGACTTAACCTGGTCATTGTTGCAGGCAAAAAGCCAATATTATAGCTTTTCAATAGGCTTGGCCGTGCAATTGGTATTGCTCAGTTGGGCAGGGCTATACCTACTTAAAAGTCGTTATTTAAGTGTATATTTTAACGAGTGGCCTGAGCCAGAAGAAAAAGACAAAGATTAGTAATTATAAAACCGATTGAATCATAGGTTTTAATTTTTCTAGACGTGCTTGCTGCTCGTTATCTAATTTAGCGCTTTGAACCGTTTCATAACAGTGTGAAATAAGGTCTTTATTCATACTTTGGCTGGTAGGGTGTCGATTATCAAGCATCACTTGCAGTAGATTTAGGGCAATATTGGCATTTTTTGGCATTACGCGAAATGCTTGTGTAAAAAAGCTGAGAGCTTCTTCGTATTTCCCTTTTTCATAGCTGTGCACCGCATTATTATTAAGCTCTTTCGGTGAAAAACGGATTTCATCGCGCTCTTGGCGTTCTTGTTGCAAATAAGCATTAAGCGCAGAATTATCACTTTGGTATTTTTCACAGTGCTCGGCTAATTGAGTAAATAGCTGATTGGCTTTGTAATGCATACCTAATTCATGAAATGCTTTGGCTTTATCAAGCGTGTCATCGACTGATCGAATAATGGGTTGATCTTCAAGTTGTTCTACTAAAGCAATTGCTTTCGAACGCTCATCTTTTAAATAATGAATACGTGCATTGATCACATCGATTTGTTCTTGTGCTTTGCTATCTGGAAATTGTTTTCGCAGTTCTGATAGACACTCGTTACTTTGACGCGTTAATCGGTTAACTAAATCTGCTTGATCTAGTGTGAGTGCATAATCAATGCCAGCACGTGCAAGATTAAGGTAGATATCTGGTTTATCGTGCATTGAGTGTTTAGCGTATTTTACTAGCTCTTTATTCACCTTAAAGTGCTTTTCATGATCATGATTGTATTTAGTGAGTAAAATGAGGTCTTCTTGCCTGTCAATATTGCGGGGGGCGAGTTTTGATGCAAGTGCTAAGTAATGTTGTGCTTGTGCATAGTTTTCGAGATAAAGCTCAAGTTTTCCCAGTAAGTTATAGGCAACCAAACGGGTTTCTGCTTTTGACAGCATAATCTCCAAGATGTTTTTGGCTTGGGTAAATTCACTGTTCTGGATATAAGCTTCGACAAGACCAACACGTGCCCATGTGAACTTTTGAATGTTAAGCACAGACTTAAAAAATTCGATGGCCTCTGCAGTACGTTTTAAGCGTAATAATAATTCTCCACGTAGTTTGAGTAAGATAGGGGAGAGGTTATTTTTACTGCTATCAGAAAGCATCTCATTGACATAGCGAAGCGCTTTAGAATCATTACCCACATCAATAAAGTCATAAATTTGAGCCAGTGCTTGCTTACGTTTGAGCAGCTTTATGATGCGTTCACCAAACACTTTTAACGAAAAGGGTTTAGCAAGGAAATCGTCGGGCTGCAGTTCAATGACACTGTGAACTAAACTGGTGTCTGTTTCAGCACTGACAAAAATAAAGCCGCAGGTATTTTTGATTAAACGTTTCGTTTTTAATTCTTCGTAAAGTTGATAACCGTCTTTATGTTTACCGAGATTAAATGAACATAATACCAGATTAAAAGCGTGATCTTGGCAAAGACCAAGCGCCATTTTAGCATTCTCAGCAATTGAAATATCACTAAAGCCAAGGCTTTCAAGTGATTGTTTCATATAGCTTAAAGCTAATGTTTGGTCATCTATCAGTAAGATACTTGAATCGTATAAGCGTTTATTTTTCATCGCATTTCTGGCTGCGCGGTCATAGTTAAACTATATAAAACAGCGGCAATTGTCGCAATAAAATAGCTTATAAATATATGAATTGTTTGATTTTAAAGGTGATTTAGATAAGGAGTTCAATATGGTGGGTCGTACTGGACTTGAACCAGTGACCCTCGCCTTGTAAGGGCGATGCTCTCCCAACTGAGCTAACGACCCATATTGATTTTCTATAATGGTGGGTCGTACTGGACTTGAACCAGTGACCCTCGCCTTGTAAGGGCGATGCTCTCCCAACTGAGCTAACGACCCATTATAGATTTTAATTTAGTGGTGGGTCGTACTGGACTTGAACCAGTGACCCTCGCCTTGTAAGGGCGATGCTCTCCCAACTGAGCTAACGACCCGCTAAATTAATGTGTTTTGCAATGGTGGGTCGTACTGGACTTGAACCAGTGACCCTCGCCTTGTAAGGGCGATGCTCTCCCAACTGAGCTAACGACCCATGCAAAACTTTAACTAAATGGTGGGTCGTACTGGACTTGAACCAGTGACCCTCGCCTTGTAAGGGCGATGCTCTCCCAACTGAGCTAACGACCCCAAATAGTCATTTCTAAAGTGGTGGGTCGTACTGGACTTGAACCAGTGACCCTCGCCTTGTAAGGGCGATGCTCTCCCAACTGAGCTAACGACCCGCTTTAGAATCTCAACACATTGCTGCGTTGTTGTGGGGCGCTATTATAGATTTAGTTCAACTATAGTCAATACTTGTTTTCACAAAAATGTGTTAAGTGGCCTTAAAATGAACAACTTGGGCAAATGTCAAACGCCTTGAGCGCTTTTAGAGCAAGTCTATTCGTAAAAGTAGGGCGTTTAGAGTGTTTTTTATTCGCTTTGTTTTTTTAGGCACATTAGTAATGAGTAAATTAACGACTATAAAAAGAGCATGAAGGTGCCTTTTATTATTAAAATGCTTCCACGGGATCACCTGTTAGGTAAAGTTGCGATGTTTAATTTGAAAACAAAATAATGATGTCGTTTTAAAAAGCTAGGTAACTGCACATACTTTAATAAGCAAAGTGATTATTTAGTTACTTTATATAAAAGGGCTATTTTAGATTGGGGTACTTTTATATACGCAAGTAATTAGGTAATTTGATTTATGTTTAGTGTAAGTTGATTAAATAGGTAAACCAAAGAGTTTAAAAAGAGGGGGCTTAGTTGAGTAAGGGTGTTACTTTATTGAGTCCAACTTTATCTAAGTTAATAGTAGGTAGTTGTCGAAACTGTATCGATGTGTGTATGACACTAGGTTTAAACGAGGGAGTTTTAGGTTTATTTGAATTGGCTACATATAAATAACCAAGTAATCGTTTTAATTCTATGTATGTCTTCAACTTAAACTGCATTGAGGGATTATGCCTAATTACCATTCAAATAAATTAAAAAGTAACAGGGCATGTTCAGTAATGACAATGAAGTCTATAAAAAGTAAAGCTAGGCAGGGCAAAGAATGGTGTATTTTTCTATTGCATAATGTTGGCGTGAAGTGCTTCCATTAATAGATTGCCATTTATATATGTAAGCTGAGCCTTTACTTTTTATTTAGTTGAGCACAACAAGGTATAAGCGTTAATAAAAGACAGTGTTTCGATTTCCTATATAAGGGTGTAAAAAGTGAATTGTTATGATTAGGAAAGTGCGAATTAAAGTAATCAATGATCATTTTATCACGCTTATATTCACTGCTAGCACATTGAAACAGGTTGAAAAATCATTATTTTGACGAACAAATGTGCATCTTGATTAAAAATGGTGCGAACAATGCACTATGCTTAAAAAAAAGTTGACTTTATTTGGCTGGCTCCATAAAATGCGCCCCGTCTTCAGCGATACACGAGTTATCTCTTGAAGATGCAGTTTGGGGCTATAGCTCAGCTGGGAGAGCGCCTCGCTGGCAGCGAGGAGGTCTGCGGTTCGATCCCGCATAGCTCCACCAATAACTCTTATGGTTTGAGTCTAAATAACCAGTCCTAGTGACAACACCATGTTGTCCCCTTCGTCTAGAGGCCTAGGACACCGCCCTTTCACGGCGGTAACAGGGGTTCGAATCCCCTAGGGGACGCCACTTACTTTTGTAGAGTGGGGTGAGTCATTAAAAGCTCGTATGGTAAGAGTAAAAATAACCAGTCCTAGTGACAACACCATGTTGTCCCCTTCGTCTAGAGGCCTAGGACACCGCCCTTTCACGGCGGTAACAGGGGTTCGAATCCCCTAGGGGACGCCACTTACTTTTGTAGAGTGGGGTGAGTCATTAAAAGCTCGTATGGTAAGAGTAAAAATAACCAGTCCTAGTGACAACACCATGTTGTCCCCTTCGTCTAGAGGCCTAGGACACCGCCCTTTCACGGCGGTAACAGGGGTTCGAATCCCCTAGGGGACGCCACTTACTTTTGTAGCGTGGGGTGAGTCATTAAAACTCGTATGGTAAGAGTAAAAATAACCAGTCCTAGTGACAACACCATGTTGTCCCCTTCGTCTAGAGGCCTAGGACACCGCCCTTTCACGGCGGTAACAGGGGTTCGAATCCCCTAGGGGACGCCACTTACTTTTGTAGAGTGGGGTGAGTCATTAAAACTCGTATGGTAAGAGTAAAAATAACCAGTCCTAGTGACAACACATGTTGTCCCCTTCGTCTAGAGGCCTAGGACACCGCCCTTTCACGGCGGTAACAGGGGTTCGAATCCCCTAGGGGACGCCACTTACTTTTGTAGAGTGGAGTGAGTCATTAAAAGCTCGTATGGTAAGAGTAAAAATAACCAGTCCTAGTGACAACACCATGTTGTCCCCTTCGTCTAGAGGCCTAGGACACCGCCCTTTCACGGCGGTAACAGGGGTTCGAATCCCCTAGGGGACGCCACTTACTTTTGTAGAGTGGGGTGAGTCATTAAAAGCTCGTATGGTAAGAGTAAAAATAACCAGTCCTAGTGACAACACCATGTTGTCCCCTTCGTCTAGAGGCCTAGGACACCGCCCTTTCACGGCGGTAACAGGGGTTCGAATCCCCTAGGGGACGCCACTTGTGTCATGGTGAAAATGTAAAACTTCCTTTTCAGAATTCCTTCGTATTATTTAGATTAAAACATCAAATCCAAAATCTCCTATTGTTTTAAGTGTCTGATTCTCGGTATTCACATGCTTAAAAGGGCGCAAGACAAAACCCAAATCAATAATAATACCAATCCTCATAAATAATTAGCTCTTAAGAGGCGAGTTTAAAAGCACTTCATACTGCGTTATTGACTTTAACAAGGGAGCCACCATTTTTTGCAGTCAATGCCTTGCCTGAAATACTTCTAATTCTCGCTGAATGACCAATTATCTATGCGGTTTGGTATAACTATTGATCTTTCTTTTGAATAAGCTCTATGGCATAGCCATCAGGATCTTTAACAAAAGCGATTTCTGTTGTACCACCTTTTACCGGTCCTGGTTCACGTGATACGACACCGCCTAATGCTTTAATATTTTCACAAGCTGCGTAAATATCATCATATTCAATGGCTAAATGACCAAAAGCATTGCCATGATCGTAACTGTCAGTATCCCAGTTATAGGTGAGCTCGATCACTGCGTTTTCTTTTTCATCACCATAGCCGACAAAGGCTAACGTATAACGGTATTCGGTATTTTCTGAACGTCTTAGCTCTTTCATACCAAGCACTTTGGTATAAAACGCAACTGATTTTTCTAAATCCGCAACACGGATCATGGTATGTAGTAAACGCATAATTGCCCCTATAAAGAATTCTCTCACTTAATCAGATAAATACGCATTTTGAAACTAGTGTGATTAGCTACTGATGCGATATTTAATATTAATAAACTATTGGGCTTGAATTGCGGTTTTTAAAGGTTTGGATCGGGTTGTGCCTTTAAATAAAATTAAATTTAAGGTGGAAAATTATTTAAAAAAAGATTGCATCTGATAAAAAGTAATTTATTATTCGCACGCTTCTTGTTGATAGCCAATCCGAGTACATTGCAATTTATTGCAGCAAGGCGATAGAGCAACTATCCAAGAGTGAACTTGAATGTTTAAGTATGTTTAACTCGCTCGAACTCATAACGAGTTTATTTGATTAGTTTAGTTTTATTGACACTGCTCGGAGAATCGCTATGTCTTTAACACCTGTAATGGCTGCTCTTGCGCCGATTACCCATTTTGATGTTTGCAACGGTTTAGTAATTGAAAAACCACAAGCTGAACAATTAGTTGCTCAATTTGGTTCCCCACTTATGGTGCTTGATTGTGATCTGATCAGAACACAATATCGCGCGTTACAGTCTGCATTACCCAATGTTGATTTACACTATGCACTCAAGCCATTACCACACCCTGCGGTAGTAACGACATTACTTGCTGAAGGCGCGTATTTTGATTTAGCAACAAACGGTGAAGTCGACCTCGTTCAATCAGTAGGTGTACCGAGCGAGCGCACAATTCAAACGCACCCAATTAAGCGTGATATTGATATTTCGCACGCACTTGCCTATGGCTGCAATGTGTTTGTGGTAGATAACTTAAACGAAGTTGAGAAGTTTGAAAAATATAAAGATCAGGTTGAGCTATTGGTACGTGTAAGCTTTCCAAATCCTGAAGTATTAGCTGATTTGTCGAAAAAATTCGGTTGCTTACCTGAAGATGCTGTAACACTCATTCAACATGCTTTTGAGTTAGGTATTCGCATAAAAGGTTTATCGTTCCATGTTGGTTCACAAACCAAGAGCGGTGTGAAATATGCCGATGCGATTAGCAAATGCCATCACATTATGATGGCGGTAATTAATGCAGGCTTACCAGCACTTAGCACACTTGATATCGGTGGTGGTTTCCCTGTGAAGTACACACCAGAAGTGCCAAACATTGCTGATTTTTGTGCGCCTATTCGTGATGCATTAGCAAAATTACCAGAAACAGTGCGCGTAATTGCTGAGCCTGGGCGTTTTATTGTAGCAACAGCGGTAACTAATATTGCTTCGGTAATGGGGCAAGCGGTGCGCGGCGGTAAAACGTGGTATTACTTGGATGACGGCTTATACGGTTCGTTTAGCGGATTAATGTTTGATGAAGCTAAGTATCAAATTGATTCAGCGCTAACAACTGGTGAGCGTTTTATGTCGGTACTTGCGGGTCCAACATGCGACAGCATTGATGTGATCCGCGAAGAAATTATGTTACCTAAATTGGAAAATGGTGACCTTATCATTTCAACCATGATGGGTGCATATACATCATGTACGGCAACAGATTTTAATTTTTTCAAACGTGCGACAACAGTAGTGCTCAATGAAACCGCAGTGAACGAACTGATTGTAAGTGCATAAAGTTCAGATAATAAAGCAAGGCAGAATACTGCCTTTCTTTTTAATCACCTTAAAGCACAGGGTTTAAAATATTGCCTATAAACAGAGTCTAACGTATAGAGCATGTTAACGTTATTGATCTTGGTGTATCATTTTTCTAATTCTTTTTAGTTATTAGTGAAGTGTATGGCAGTAGATCTGATCCCAACAGTTGTTTATTCGAGTATGATGGGAGTCGTTGTATCTTCGATTGTTCGTGGTGCGAAGTCATATAACTCTAATCAAGGTGTTTATCTTTTTGCGTTACTGTTATTACTGTTAATCCATATTCTAGGTGAGCTTTATATTTTTACAGGTGTGTATCAATATGCCCCTGCAATAGCAGGCTTTCAGCTACCAATTCGTATGTTAGTGGGACCTGCATTTTATTTTTATGCTGCAACAGCAATGTTTGCAAAGTTTAAGGTTACAACTAAGCAGCGTGTCTTTGCGCTTTCAGGGCCTATTGCTATTTTAGTGCTGATGGTGCCATTTTTATTTTTCATTAGCCCAGAACAAAAGTTAGCATTAGCTGATCCTTTAACTCGAGATCCCAGTTTATGGCGTTTAGCAGTCACTACCTGTGTTGTTACCGCGATCGTCTTTCTTGTATTTACCTTTGTTTATTTATTTGCCGCTTTTCGCTTACATGCAAAACATACCGCTAAATTAATGGAAAAGTATTCTACTATTGAACAGCGGGCTATGGATTGGTTAAAAGTATTGCTGGTATTGTGGGGCTTTATTTGGCTTGTCTACGCCATCAATTATGTTGCTGGATTACTTGGGTTTAAGTGGCACATACTGGGCTCTATATTTCCCTTTATTGAACTAGTTGTTCTGATAACATTTACGCATTTTGCCCTTAAGCAGATAGAGTTTTTTGAAAATGAAGAGGACTCAGAGCCCGAAGATAAACCGCGAGAGACGGTCATTTCACATGATAAAATGGAAGAAATATCAGAAAAACTCATTTTGGCAATGACCGAAAAAACGCTCTACAAAGATGAAGACTTATCGTTAAATCGCTTGTCGAAATCAATCTCAGTAAGCGAAAACTATATATCAGAAACCCTCTCGCAATATTTGAAAACTAATTTTTTCAAGTTTGTTAATCATTACCGTGTCGAAGAAGCCAAGAAATTGTTAACCAATAGTGACAAGTTAGTTTCAACCATAGCCTATGATGTTGGATTTAAATCGAAATCGACATTTAACTCGGCATTTAAAACAATGACGGGGACCACACCGACAGCTTTTAAAAAAGCATTAATGACTAAAAACTAAACAAATTAATGACGAATTCGTCCGAATATGCCCATTCGGACGACAAATAATCCCTGTCTTAGCACAATCTTATTCAAATAATTTCGAATAGAGGGATAAGGTATGACTTCGTCAACAGATAATTTATCGGCACTTAAAAACGAGGTAACTACACAGCAGAAATCTAACACTGTGCAAACAACACAGCGCAAGATGATTAATTTGCTATTTAAATATTCAGCGATATTTTGGTTTATTGCGATCTTGTTGGGGCAGTGGTTTTTCTTTTATTACATTATGGCGTTTTATGGGTTTTCTGTCATAAACGACAATATTGAAATTTGGAACCGATGGGAAGCTATGGGAAGCGCACCTTTCAAAGTGGGTGATACCATGGGGAATACGGTGTTTGCTGTGCATGCGATTGGTGCGGGTATTGTCGCCTTTGGTGGTGCATTACAGCTTGTGCCAAAATTAAGAGCTGTGGCACCCAAGTTTCATAAAATAAATGGTTATATCTATTTAGTCACAGTTTTTGGCCTTGCATTATCGGGTTTTTATTTAACTTGGGTACGTGGTGCGAGCCCTGATTTACTGGCAGCAATAGGAACATCCGTGAATGGGTTTCTCATTTTGGGCTTTGCTTACCTGACGGTAAAAACTGCGCGAGCTAAGCAGTTTAATAATCATCGAAAATGGGCAGTAAGACTATTCTTAGTATCAAATGCACAGTGGTTTTTGCGTGTTGGCGTATTTAGTTACTTGATTACGGGTACCATGCTGGGTGGTAAGCCCGCCTTTGGTGATATCTTTTTCACTATTTGGACATTTGCATGCTTTTTACTGCCATTAGGCATGGCTGAACTTTATTTTATTGCAGATAAAAAGAAGGGGCTTAAATTAAAACTTTTGGCAACTGCTCTGTTGGTCTTGCTTACAGTCTTGATGTTAGTCGGTGTAGTAGGGTTAACCCCGTTTTTGTTACAAGTGTTAAGTGGTGGCCCGATTTCACTCTGATTACTAATAAAAAAGCTATGAAGCTATCTTCATGGCTTTTTGATATTAACAATTTGTATGTAGTTAAATTGGCATAGTTAATTTTATCTTTTAACTCGCATAAGTCTTCAATAATACAGCTGCCGCATTTTGGTTTTCAGGCAACGCATACATAACAGTCGTGTGAAATCAGCCAGTGGTGTAAATCGGCTTTAAATTCTTTTGTTACTACTTTTTCTAGTTTCGCTTCAACTTTATCGACGTCTTTGCTCATGGCGAATTTAGTACGGTTAGACACACGGAATATATGCTAGTCTGCAGCGGTTGTTGGCCAGCAAAAATATGACTAAAGTAGATAGTATGATGATGCTAATTTGACTCTTTTTTATTTATTAAATTAGCCCGAACAAAAAGCTAAAGAGATCCCAAGTTGATTGATGTGATTATTCAACAGAAAGTTTTTGCCTTTCTAAGATGAAATCAAAAGTCATATCCGATAAGCTTTTTCCATCAACGGTTGCATCCCAAGCGCCATGTCCTGCTCCCTCTAAAGTAACAAGTTCGTTGTGAAGTCCTAAAGAGTCATAGATATCTTTTAATTCAGTTGCTTCGGAATATGGTGTTGATGGATTCACATCATTAGTTCCATGAGCCAAGAATAACTCTGGGTCGTTGTCATCATATAAATACGTTCCATATACAGCTTCGAAAAGCTCTACTTTTACATTTGAACCCCAAAAGTAAACCATACTTTTTACTTCATAGCTCTCATCTAAATTCGTCGTTGAAAGTGTTGGATCGTCAGTAATTGAAATTTCGTCTCTAAAATCTTCTAGGTTTGATATGCCTAAAGCAATAGTTGTAATTGCACCAGCTGAGGCTCCGCCAACAGTGATGTAATCGCTGTCTATGTTATAGATGCTGGCATTTGCGACTATCCAACGAAGTGCTGCTTTTGCATCTCTTTGAGCCATATACATAGCGATAGCTTGTTCGAACTGTTTTACAGTTTCAACACCTTGTAGGGCATGCTCGATCCACTCTTGCGGTGCGATACCTTTATAAAACGATAATAATTCTTCTTGAGATGTGCCTGATATCGTAATTAACTCTTCGGCTGTTCGGTAATCAATGGACACAAAGACCCATCCTCTGGAAGCGAAATAACCCGCCATATCAATAATCTCGGGCTTGGTTTTTGTGCCACCAGTAAACCCCCCACCATGAATAAACATAAAAACAGGTCTTTTAGTAGTATCGTTACTCGGGTAGTAGACATCGAGTTTTATTGGAGTAGCAACTGGTGACGTGCTTGTATTTGTGTGACTCAGCCCTTCTGCGTATGTGATATCTTCATCTACTAAGGTTAAATAGGTTGATTCAGCTTTCACCATTGGGGTGCCATTATCTTGCGCAGGGTCTGAAGAAACTGGCAGGGAATTTACTGAATCGTCGCTGCCACCACCACAGCCTGTTAATACGGCGAAAAATAAAAAACCAAAAACTAATAGTAAACGACTATTTAACATAAAAACTACCCAGTTAAACTACACATTGAATCAATTCTAGTTCAGATTCCTGAGTGCATTATGGGGTTTACAAAGTATTTACAAAAATTTACGTTATGCTTTTATGCTGCTAGAGCAAGGTTTTAATATAGTCGTTATCATTTAGGGAATATTCAGTTTTATCTTTAAACTCACATAAATCTTCAATTAAACAGCTGCCGCATTTAGGTTTGCGGGCAACACACACATAACGGCCGTGTAAAATAAGCCAGTGATGTACATCGACCTTAAATTCTTTTGGTACCACTTTTTCTAGTTTCGCTTCGACTTTATCGACGTCTTTGCCCATCGCGAAATTAGTGCGGAGTATATGCGTGTCTGCAGCGATTGTTGACAAGGTTAAAGATAATTACGTTAGATATGACATTTGGCTTTAGCCTCATAAAGCATTCATTTTATAGTTATTGTTTCTAAACCAAGCTGATGCAGACAAAAATTCTAAACCAATTTGATAGACGAAACCAAGCCTCAAGCCATATACTATTTTTAAAAAACAACACAGTATTAGTACATTGAACTCTGACCTTAAATTTTACAACTTTGACACCAACGAAGTATCTGATTGCGGACAAGTTCTGCAGATAAAACTATCAAATCGTCATCTAGGATGGTCAGGTATTATATTAGAGAAGGGATACTCGCCGTATTTTTATCCTAGCAATGTATATACCCCTTATTTTTACTTTGCTTTAGCGCTTGAACAGGATCTAAATTGGAAAATAGAGACTGAACAAGGTCTGACACCACTAAGATCAAGCCCAGGAAACATTTGGATTAACCCGCCGAAAACGCCTTTTACTCATGAGATTAATGAAGAATGTCACTTTGTGATTTTGGCGATTGAAGAGCGAAACTTTCTTGATTCTTGTCCGTTGAACATTGATGGAAAATCACTACAGTTTTTGAATAATTACAATGTAGTTGATGAAACCATTAAAGGGATTATTGAACTGTTTTTGGTGGAAATAAAATCTGGCGGCCAAAATGGTAAAGCTTATACACAAAACCTTTTGTCGCTATTGAGCACGTATTATATTCAAAATTATTCAAACTATTTTGATCTTCAGAAAAAACAAATCTCATCTTCTAAGTTTGACCAACAGCAAATGGAAAAACTAGATCTTTATATCAGTGAGAACATCGGCACAGCGATTTTAGTTGAAGATCTTGCTGAGCTTTTACATTGCAGTAAATTCCATTTTTTAAGAGAGTTTAAAAAATTCGTAGGTATCACGCCATATCAGTACTTGATGAAAAAACGATTAGAACAATCCAAACATATGCTAATCAAAGAAGGCGTTACTATTGCGACAATTGCTTTTGAGCTAGGGTTCAACGATCAAGCCCATTTTACTAAAACGTTTAAATCTCAATTTGGTCTGACGCCGGGGCAATTTTTAAAAGATCAAAACTAATTACTTCAATCAAGCAATAAAGTACAAAACCTCAAGCACTAATCTACAATAGTTTCGCTAGGGTACCTTCTAAACTGAACCACAGTTAGCAAATAGGGGATACTCATGAAAACTTTTACCAAGAAAACTCTTCCAATATTCATTAGCGCTATGGCCATTCTGTCAGGTTGTACATCAATGGCAACTTCAGAACAAGAAGCACAAATTAAGCAGTCAATAATTACTATGGTGAACGCTATCGATAGTAAAGAGTGGCATAAAGCCGAGTCACAATTTGCTCAGCAAGTATTTGTCGACTATTCCAGCCTTTCAGGTCAAGCAGGAAGTGAAGTTAAAGCATCTGATTTAGTAAATGGTTGGCAGTCCCTTTTACAAAACGTAGAAACGCATCATATGTTAACTAACTTTAATATCAAAGTTGACGGAAACAAGGCCGAGGTTATGTCACACGTTTATGCCAGCCATAATGCTACCAATATTGAAAATTGGGATGCGTATGGACGTTATAACCACAAACTAATTAAACAAGATGATAAATGGACCATTTCAAGCATGACGCTTCTAATGCATGGACAAAAAGGTAATCGCAATTTTTTAACTGAGGTAACGGCAATGAATCAAGAATCAAAAGTAGAAAAAATTGATTTTTTAAGTGAAGGCGAGAAGATTGTAGGTAATTTGTATTTACCTGAAAATTATGACAGCAGCAAGCAATATCCAGCAGTGATAGTTTCCGGCAGTTGGACAACTGTTAAGGAACAAATGGCAGGTCTCTATGCTAAAAAATTGTCTGAGCAGGGATTTATAGCTTTAGCTTTTGATTTTAGAAATTTTGGTGAAAGTGAGGGGAAAATTCCTTTCTATGAAAACCCTCAGCAAAAAGTTGCCGACATAAAAAGTGCTGTTAGCTTCTTACAAGCGCATGCCAATGTAAACAATGAAAAAATCGGCGCATTAGGAATATGTGCAGGCTCTATGTATACACTTATTGCGGCATCAGAAGATAACAGAATCAAATCTGTAGTCACGGCAGCATCGTGGCTTCATGATGCTGAAGCAGTGAAAATGTTCTACGCTGGGGAACAAGGTGTGTCAGCTAAAATAAGACAAGCTCAAAAAGCTAAGCAAAAGTTTCAAAAAACGGGCGAAATTGACTATATACCAAGCATTTCAACTACGGATGAAAGCGCTGCTATGTTTGGGCCGTATGATTACTATTTAAACCCTGAACGAGGTGCTGTTTCTCAATGGAGTAATGACAAATTTGCGGTTATGTCTTGGGAGGATTGGTTAACCCTCGACCCTATGCCTTCTGCAAAGTCACTTAATACGCCAACTTTGATGATTCATTCGGATGGAGCTGTGCTGCCTGAATATACTAAAAAGTATTTCGCTAACATCGCTAGTGATGAAAAAGAGTTACATTGGATGGAAACGGATTTGCAATCACCTTTCCACCAATTTAACTTTTACGACCAGCCTGATGAAGTAAACGAATCCATTGAGAAAGCGACAAAATGGTTTAACAAGATGTAAGTTACCTTACTGATATTGTGCACACTGCAAATAGACAGCAGTGTGTACTAAAGTTTTTATCTATTCTGTCTTCTCTTTAAACTCACATAAATCTTCAATAATACAGCTGCCACACTTAGGTTTGCGGGCAACACAGACATAACGGCCATGTAAAATCAGCCAGTGATGCACGTCAACTTTGAATTCTTTTGGCACTACTTTTTCAAGTTTCGCTTCGACTTTATCGACGTCTTTGCCCATGGCGAATTTAGTGCGATTTGATACACGGAATATATGGGTGTCGACTGCGATTGTTGGCCAGCCAAAAGCGCAATTTAAAACAACATTCGCCGTTTTACGACCAACACCGGGCAGGGAAACGAGGGCTTCTAAGCTTTCAGGTACCTGGCTGTTATGTTTTTCAATTAATATTTGGCTTAACTTATAAACATTGTTAGCTTTTGAGTTATAAAGGCCTATGGTCTTTATGTATTCCTTTAAACCCTCAACACCCAATTCCACTATGGCTTCTGGTGTGTTTGCGACTGGAAATAGTTTACGTGTAGCTTTGTTTACGCCAACATCGGTTGCTTGTGCCGATAAGGTAACCGCAACCAACAATTCAAACGGGTTTGAATACTCTAGCTCTGATTTGGGCTCAGGGTTATCGGCGCGTAAACGCTCTAGGATTTCAAGGCGTTTTGTTTTGTTCATTTAATCAATCCAAACTCGTTACGCGCGCGCGCGGTGCTTTTTCAACAATAGGCTGTTTTTGTTTTGCTTGTTGTCTGGCATCGATAATATTTTTAAGCGCGATTAATAATCCCATACCTAAGAAAGCGCCTGGCGACAAAATGGCAAGTAAAAATTGGGTATCTGTATTCATTACTTCAATACGCAATACTTTTGCCCATTCACCTAATAATAGATGTGCACCATCAAATAAAGTGCCTTGGCCCAGTAGCTCTCGCATTGCCCCTAACAGCACAAGTACAATTAAAAAGCCCAATCCCATCATTAAGCCATCAAAAGCGGCAAGCGGTACTGAATTTTTAGAAGCGAATGCTTCAGCGCGGCCAATAATAGCGCAGTTAGTAACGATAAGCGGGATAAAAATGCCCAGTGATAAATACAGTTCGTGACTAAATGCATTCATTAGTAATTCAATCATGGTCACAAATGCGGCAATGATCATTACAAACACAGGAATACGAATTTCTTTTGGTACCCACTCACGAACAATTGCAACTGTGACATTGGAACCTAGCAAAACAAAAAGAGTGGCTAGTCCAAGGCCAAGGGCATTCGTAACGGTCGCAGAGACAGCAAGTAACGGACATAAGCCAAGTAATTGAACCAGTGCTGGGTTATTTTTCCAAAGGCCTTGGTTGATAATATCGCGCAGTTGTTCAGTCATCATTTACTCCGCACACATTAGTACTATTAAATAAATCTTGATGTTGATTTTGAGTGTAAAGGCTTGCACGTTTAACAGCACTAATTACAGCTCTTGGGGTAATTGTGGCGCCAGTAAAAGCATCAAATTCACCGCCGTCTTTTTTTACTGCCCATGACGTATCTTTTAGAGAGGTAGGGCGCTTACCATTAAAGCTGGTGATCCAATCCGAACGGCGGATCTCTACTTTATCACCAAGCCCTGGTGTTTCTTTATGTTCAATAACGCGAACCCCAGCAATAGTACCGTCAATATAGATTGCAGATAAGATATCGATGTTACCACTATAGCCATCAGGCGCTGTTGATTGTAATACGACGGCAATGGGTTTACCGTCTTGCTTAGCACGATAAACTTTAGTTGCTGCAGAGTGATTTAAGTAATCCTCATTAATCTCAACGCAGTCTAGATACAGGGTGTTATTGTATTCTTTACTATCAATAACCTGACTTAGTGTGGTCATTAATTTTTGTTGTTTGTTTTGTTCAATAGCCGGCTTTGTCGCAATATAAGTAAGCGTTACTAGTGCCGTACTAGCTAAGGCAAAAGCCCCTAAAATAAGGGAGTTCTTTGAAATTGATTTCGTTAACATTACTGCTCCCTCGATCCGTACACTGTAGGCTGTGTATAGTAATCAATTAAAGGCACTGCCATGTTAAGTAAGAGTACTGAAAAAGCCACTGCATCAGGGTAACCACCATAGGTACGGATAATGTAAACTAGTAGACCAATAGCCGCGCCATAAATTAAACGTCCCTTGTTGGTAGTGGATGCCGAAACGGGATCAGTCGCAATAAAAAATGCTGCTAGCATGGTCGCGCCACTAAATAAATGCAAAATAGGACCAGTGCTGACACCTGGGTGAAAAACGACGCCAATACTTGCACAAATGGCCAAGCTCGCTAAAAAGGCAACGGGTATATGCCAGTTAATAACGCGTGATTGGAGTAAGTAAATCCCACCTAGTAAGTAAGCAACATTCACCCATTGCCAGCCAATACCTGCAAACTCACCAAATATAGGGTTCTGTAAGCTTTCAGATGTGGTCAAACCCTTACTTAAACCCGTTTTAAGGCTGTCGAGAGGTGTTGCCATTGATACACCGTCTACGCCAAGTCTTAGTTGTTCCGTAGTGAAACCACTTTGCGTAATACCTGTAAAAATAACGCTAATCTCATCCAATAATGAATGCTGATTAAGAGCAAGCTCCAAGGGAGGTGACCAGGTTGTCATTTGTACTGGAAAAGAAATAAGCAACAGCACATAACCAGCCATTGCCGGATTAAATAAATTAAAACCCAAGCCACCGTAGAGTTGCTTTACGAAAATAATGGCAAATGCGGTACCAATAACAATCACCCACCAAGGTGCTAGCGGTGGAATACTAATTGCGAGTAAAAGGGCGGTTAACACCGCGCTGTAATCAGAAAGTGCTGATTTTATATTGCGTTTTCTCAGCTTGAGTACGAATGCTTCAGCCGCGACTGCTGATGCAATAGCAAGCAGCAACTGAATAAGTACACCAAAACCAAAAAAATAAACTTGGCATACAATGCCAAGACTTGCAGCAAGACACACCTTGAGCATAATCGCACTGAGTGATTTATGACTATGGTGATGTGGTGAACTGGTTAAGGATAATTGCACGTTATTCTGATCCTTTATCTTGTTTTGCTTTCTTCGCTTTAGCCTTGGCTATCGCAGCTGCAATTGCGGCTTTTTTTCGCGCTTCTGCTTCAAGCGGTGCAGGGGAATCGTTGTTAATCGCATCTTTAGGCTCTGTTTGGCCTTCAATGTCCCCATTGATCTTATGAACTGATGACTCGTCTTCCTGAGTATTAAGAGTTTGCGATTCGGCTTCTTTGGCTGCCTTTTTCGCTTTAGCACGCGCAATGGCTGCGGCAACAGCGGCTTTACGCGGGTCATCTTCGCTTGGCGCTGCCGGTTCGACGGCTTGTGTATCGTCGTTTTGCGATTCGGCTTCTTTGGCAGCCTTTTTCGCTTTAGCACGCGCAATGGCTGCGGCAACAGCGGCTTTACGCGGGTCGTCTTCGCTTGGCGCTGCCGGTTCGACGGCTTGTGTATCGTCGCTTTGCGATTCAGCTTCTTTGGCTACTTTTTTCGCTTTAGCACGGGCAATGGCTGCGGCAACAGCGGCTTTACGCGGATCGTCTTCGCTTGGCGCTGCTGGGTCGATTGCTTGTGTATCGTCGTTTTGCGGTTCAGCTTCTTTGGCTGCCTTTTTCGCTTTAGCACGGGCAATGGCTGCGGCAACAGCGGCTTTACGCGGGTCGTCTTTGCTTGGTGCTGCTGGGTCGACTGCTTGCGTGTCCGCATTTTGCGATTCAGCATCGTTACCGGTTTTCTTTGCTTTAGCGCGGGCAATGGCAGCAGCAACAGCCGCTTTACGCGGATCAGTTGTTACATCATTTGCCGTTTCAGCTTGTTCTGCTTTTTTCGCTTTAGCACGAGCTATCGCAGCTGCTACAGCATCCTTTTTATCTCCGCGACTAGAGGCTATTGGCTTTTCTTCTTTGTAAGCGCGGGCCTGAGCTTTGCGTTCTGCGCGCAATTTCGCCATTTCGGAATTATCAGGTTCACCACTTTCATTACGTTTAGCTTTAGCACGGGCGAGGGCTGCGGCAACTGCTGCACTTTTATCATTAGATGCAACGCGTTTAGTTGCCTCTTCAACTTTTGATTTTGCTTCGTCGGTTGTGCGTTTCGCGGCACGCTTATGTCGATTTTGGCGCTCTTCTTGTTCCCGTTTTAAGCGTTCATTACGGGCTTCAAAGCGCTCTTTTGCGCGTTCGGCTTTAACTTTGTCTTCGCGCTCTTGGCGGATTTCAGCTTTGGCAACTCGATAATATTGCACTAGCGGAATTTCGCTCGGGCAGACATACGCGCAAGCACCACATTCTATGCAATCAAAAAGGTTATGTTCTTCGAGTTTGTCGTGTTCTTTACTTTTTGCAAACCATTGCAATTGCTGCGGTAATAAACTTGCAGGGCACGCGTCGGCACAGGCACTACAGCGAATACAGGCTTTTTCTTCTCCTGGCATTGGCATTTCTTTAGCACTTGGCGCGAGTACGCAGTTACTGGTTTTAATTATTGGTAAACGTACACTCGGTAAGGTAAAGCCCATCATTGGGCCACCCATAATGACACGCTGCCATTGCTGGGGCTGAAAACCGTTTTGCTCAAGTAGAAATTTAATTGGCGTACCAAGTAAACCCCAAACATTACATGGGGTTGTAATGGTATCACCGGTTACTGTAACAACACGTTCAATGAGTGGTTTACCATGGAAAATAGCCTGATAAATGGCGAAGATGGTGCCTACATTATGCACAACCATACCGATATCAGCAGGAATACCGCCTTGAGGAACATGTTTTGACGTTAATATTTGGATAAGCTGCTTTTCGCCACCAGATGGGTACTTAGTTGGTACTGCGCACACTTGCGTGTAGTGATCGTTTTCACATGCTTTAGTAAGTGCCTCAATCGCTTCAGGTTTATCGTCTTCAATGCCAATTAAGATTTTTGTTGGCTGGTAAAGCTTACGAAGTACCTCGATGCCTTTAATCAACTCATTGGCATGTTCACGCATCAGCATGTCATCTGCACTGATGTAAGGTTCACATTCAACGCCATTGATAATTAAAAACTCAATTTCGTTTTTTGGTTGCGCCTTTATGTAAGCTGGAAAGCCAGCTCCACCCATACCACTGATCCCCGCATTTTGAATACGGTCGATAATTTCTTGATCTGATTTGGCGTAGAAATCAGGCCATGGGGCAAGCTCACACCATGTGTCTTCGCCATCTGGCGTTAAAACGATACTTGGCTCAGGAAGTGCGCTTGGATGGGTGGACGGTTTCATTGCTATTTCTGCAATGGTACCCGAAGTTGGAGCATGTACCGGCACGCTCCAGTGACCTGCAGCTTCAGTTAATGCTTGTCCTTTAAGCACAAAGTCACCAACCTTAACAAGTAACTTTCCATTATCACCAATGTGCTGTTTGATTGGTATTGTTAAGCTCTCAGGCAGCGGTAAACGTTTAATTGGTTGTTGTGTTGAACTCGCTTTATTTGGTGTTGGGTGAACCCCACCAGGAATAGACCAAAGCTTACCACGTTCAATTTGTTCTAAAATAGATTCCACAAACAACCTCTAATCGATATTTGTAACAGGAATGGCTTGCAAGTCCCATTTCCAGTTTTTACTTGTTGTTTTAAGGGGGACCATGTCGATGCAATCAACAGGGCAAGGTTCAACACACAAGTCACAACCCGTACATTCATCAATTAATACTGTGTGCATTTGGCGCGTTGCACCGACAATGGCGTCAACAGGACACGCTTGAATACACTTAGTACAACCAATACATTCATCTTCACGTATGTAGGCAACTGTTTTAATTGGTTCTTTTTCTTCACCACCGGCAAGTGGTTTTGCTTCAACACCCATTAAATCAGCAAGTTTTTGTACAGTCGCCTCACCACCTGGCGGGCATTTATTCACTTCATCGCCATTAGCAATGGCTTCTGCATAGGGACGACAACCAGGGTAACCACATTGACCACATTGTGTTTGAGGCAGAATCTCGTCAATTTGATCAACGATTGGGTTACCTTCAATTTTATAACGAATGGCAGCAAAACCAAGCACTGCACCAAAGAACAGAGCAAGGCTGCCAAGAGCAATTAGGGCGTAGAATAAAGTCATTTACAGTTTAACCAATCCGGTGAAGCCAAGAAATGCAAGCGACATTAAGCCCGCAGTGATCATTGCAATGGATGCACCTTTAAAGGGGGTGGGGACATCTGCTGCAGCCAACCGCTCACGCATTGCAGCAAATAAAATTAATACTAGTGAAAAGCCAACAGCAGCGCCAAAACCGTAAATAGCAGATTGTAAAAATGAGTGTTGTTCACGCGTATTAAGCAATGCAACACCTAACACAGCACAGTTAGTTGTGATTAATGGTAAGAAGATACCGAGTAGGCGATACAGTGTAGGGCTGGTTTTCCTCACCACCATTTCGGTGAATTGCACAACAACAGCAATTACTAGAATAAAGCTCATCGTGCGTAAAAAGGTTAATTCGAGTGGTACTAATATGTATTGATTAACTAGGTAACTGGTGACCGAGGCTAATGTTAGTACAAATGTTGTGGCAAGGGACATACCAATGGCAGTATCAAGTTTGCCTGACACACCCATAAAAGGGCATAAGCCTAAAAATTGTACAAGTACAAAGTTGTTAACTAATACAGTTGCAACAAGTAATAGTAGATATTCGGTCATTGATATTTTATACGCGCTAGATTTGGCGTTATTATCCGAATTTTCGGATTAAAGCTCAACTTATTCCGTTAAACAAAGCGCATTCAAAGTAGAAAGTTAAATTTACGCAAAAAAATAAGGGGCATTTGGCCCCTTATTTAACTAAATTTTGCTCAAATTTAAATCTCTTTCGGTTTTTCAATGTAATAACCTTGTGCACCATCCAAGCATAATTGTTCTATGATGTGTTTTTCTTCTTGGCTTTCAATACCTTCAGCAAGCACAGTAACGCCGATACGGTGTGCCAAATCAACCATTAATCGCATAAAGTATTGGTTGTTCTTATCTTCTTCTAAACCGCGGGTATAAGTAGCGTCCATTTTGATAAAGTCAGGTTTCAGATCACGGAAGAACTTAAACGATGTTAAGCCCACACCAAAGCGTTCAACGGTAATACGCGCTCCAACACGGTGTACCATATCGATAAAGCGTTTTGACGCTTTGACGTTTTGTTGAAGACCAAACTCACTGACTTCAAAGATTAATTTTGCAGCAATGGCATTGTCTTTCAGTAAACGACGCTCTAACCAAATTGAAAACTGTTCGTCATGGGCGCTTTTTGCAGACACGTTTAAGCCAAAAAACTGATCGTTCAAGTTACGTGTTTTTATCGCATTAATTGCTTCTTCAATAACCAATCTATCAACATGAGTATGCTGGTTAAGCTTTTCACTCATTGCAAGAAACGAAGCCGTCGGTAGAATGTGATCTTCAGATGTTTTAAAGCGCGCAAAAATTTCAGAATAGGCCTTAGCACTTCTGCTGGTTGGCATAATCGTTTGTATCATTAGCTGAATACGGCTGTTGTTTAGCACATCATCAATTACTTGACGCCAGTTTTGATTACCGAAACTAGCAGACACGTTGTCAAGAAGGTCGCTTTCTTTTTGAATATGATAACCATTCGTTGTTTTGCTTTGCGCCATACTAAGGGCTGTGTCTACTTGTGCCAGTAATGGGCTCAGCGGTTTACCTGTTTCAAATGACACAATACCTGTGTTTGCGACACTGGTAAGTTCCACATGTTGTTGAAATTCAGTAAATTTACTTTGTAACACTTCACCGAGCTTTTCAGCTTCTTTTAATGGCACATTCATCAATAAGATAGCGAAATCAGAACTGTTTAAACGATAACATGCACTGCCAGAATAAGTACCAATCGCTTGAGCAATGAGCTCAGATACATCAATAATGTACTCGTCACCTTGCTGATAGCCTCTAGTTTGGTTAATCAGGCTTAGCTCTGTGCAACGCACAACTGCGAGCGTGCCAAAACATGGCTTTTCGGCATTTTCCACTTGATGTTCGTAGTGTTCAATAAATAGGTTGCGGTTACCAAGGCCTGTGACAGTATCTTTATAGGCTTCGCGTTTAATATCAAGTGCCGATGCTTCGATATCTTTTTGCTTACGTTTTAAAAAAGTGTTTAATCGTACAATGCTGGGAAAGATATTACTGACGGTACCATCTGCTAGTGATGAATCTAGTTTTCCGTCTTTGTTATCGGCCTCAATGTATTTGTCTACCATATTGGAAATAGCATCACCTACCTTATTTGATGCTTGGAGTAGGGTGAGTTTTAAGGTAATGAATGGAACTAGCGCCATTACTAAAATTACCAAAAATAAAATGAGAAATGCGTTTTGCATGATTTCAGCAGCTTGCTCTAAACGCAAAGTAAATTCAATTTTTAACCCTAGATCACTTCCAGCGCCATGCTGTGAGCGAATAAAAGGCTGAAACTCTTGCAGCTTTTTGGCGAGAATAGGGAGGTAATCTTGGTTACCCTGATGGCTAAAAATGGATTGATTTTCTTTGTCTTTGATAATGAGTTTATCAAGGCTGTATTGCAATTTAATATTTTTAGCAAACGCTTCGATATCTTGGTCGGGCGTCAATTGAGTGAGTTCTAAGTCAATCGCACGTTGTACTTTTAATTGCTGTGAATTAGCGTACTGGTGCAACGCAGAATTAAGCATATAGCCTGTTAGTGCTGTTGCTAGTACACAAAAAAATACTTGAATCGTAATAAAGCGAGTTAATCCTGCCATGGTTTTTCTTATCTCACGATGTAAAAAAGTTAGATCGTATTAAATGAAGTAGGGGACTGCTTGGTATAACCATATTGTTACAGTTATGGCTAACCAGTTTACTGTCATTAATACAAAAAATCGCTTATGAAATGGTAAGTTATATTATGAAAAAAGTCTAATATTGGTGATAAGTTGTAATAGGTAGAAGTTGGCTCCCCCTCCCCGACTCGAACGGGGGACCTGCGGATTAACAGTCCGTCGCTCTAACCAACTGAGCTAAGGGGGAACAACAATAGAGTAGTGCTTTTGGCTCCCCCTCCCCGACTCGAACGGGGGACCTGCGGATTAACAGTCCGTCGCTCTAACCAACTGAGCTAAGGGGGAACAAGCATACTTAAAAGTAGATTAACGATTGGCTCCCCCTCCCCGACTCGAACGGGGGACCTGCGGATTAACAGTCCGTCGCTCTAACCAACTGAGCTAAGGGGGAATCGTTACATGTTAAGAATTTGGCTCCCCCTCCCCGACTCGAACGGGGGACCTGCGGATTAACAGTCCGTCGCTCTAACCAACTGAGCTAAGGGGGAATGGCCTTCTCAACGGGGCGAAATATTAATGACAGCATGGGGAAGTGTCAACAACTATTATTTAAGAAAGTTAAAAAAGTGGTTTGAATGCGTATTTGTTGTTCAACTTGCTAGTTTTTTAACTTTTTGTGCGGCTTATTTAACCAATTGTACTTTTTTACTTTCCAATTTTTAGAGTGCTAATAATGAAAAGCATGCTAAAACGTTCTATATAGGTAGCGTTTTGGGCTTGTTATTGACTGATATTATAGTGAAAACCGTTTCTTTATTTTGGAGAGCTGAAGCAATATGTTGCTGTTAAATAAGTCATGTTGATTATCAAAGGCTGTTTGTAATGATAAAACCTTATAAGCATTCATTGTTTTAGTTTACAGAGTACCTTTCTAAATTACTGCTTTTGTATTTGAATAAGAACTAATAGAACAGCTTAATTTAATACATCATTTCTTTGGTAGTGAAAAAGTACCAGAATTAAATATTCATTATGGTTTAAAGTTAAAACTCTCTGTGACTATTACTTATTTATTATCACAACAGCTTATTAATAAAGGGCTGTGTTTAGTTATCCACTAAATCTGTGGATAACTCTGTTTATGAAACTTTGAGAACATATTAGAGCCCTTTATTTATCGGTTGTAAGAGAAATGCAATAGTTTATCGAAAAAATATTTTATATATTTTAATCAGTAACTTAGGTAACTTAGTTCTTTTTGGTTAAGAAATGTTCGAAACTAAACCTTAGTATAATTATTGTTCTATCTGTTGTGTAAAAAGTGGCCTTTAACAGCCGTGTTAGCTGTTACTAACTTAATATCAATAGCAAATTCGAGGTGTTTTGATGTAAAAGGTGTGAATTTAATGTTTATTTTGTTCACCTTTTTTTTACATGGGTGTCTAAGACTTTCAAAAGTATAAATTGAGATGGTATCAACGCGTTCATTTCATTAGAATGTTGCAGTGCTTATATAAGGGTCCTCATGCAACAATCTAAATCGCAATCAGAAAATGGTGCCGCATCACTTCTTGAAGCGCCAATTGATAAAACACTTGTGAAAATGACCGTGCCAATGATCTTCGGCATGATCACCTTAATGTTATTCAATATTGTCGATACGTTTTTTGTCAGTATGCTCGGTACGGACCAATTAGCGGCGATTAGTTTTACTTTTCCTGTAACATTTACCGTTATTAGTTTGGCGATTGGTTTAAGTATTGCCACCTCAGCAATTATAGCGAAGGCTTTGGGTGCAAATAACAAAGCGGAAGCACGGTTCGATGGCGCAGTTGCATTAATAGTGTCTGCATTACTTGTGATTTTTACGTCATTTATTGGTTATCTATTAATTGATCCTATATTTAGCTTATTAGGAGCAACACCAGACCTGCTTGTCTACATTCGAGACTATATGGCTGTGTGGTTTATCGGTAGTGCATTATTAATTACCCCCATGATCGGCAATGCTGTTTTACGTGCCAGTGGTGACACAAAAACACCCAGTATTATTATGGGGGGAGCAGGGGTCATCAATGCTATTCTTGACCCTATCTTAATTTTTGGTTTTGGTCCCATACCTGCGCTTGGTATTCAGGGGGCCGCAATTGCAAGTGTAATTGCTTGGTCATTTGGTGTGGCATTTATACTTTATTTACTTATTATTAAACGCAAATTGGTGGCTTGGGAAAAGTGCCAACAAAGCTTTATGTCTGCCACCATGAAAATGCTTAAAATTGGTGTTCCTGCAGCAAGTGCAAATATGCTCACGCCCATTGCGATGGCAATTATGACCGCGATAGTTGCAACATATGGAGCACATGCTGTCGCAGCGTTTGGGGTTGGCAGTCGTATAGAATCAATTGCTAGTATTGTTGTACTAGCACTCTCAATGACCTTACCGCCTTTTATTAGTCAGAACTTTGGTGCCAACCGCTATGATCGTGTAGAACAGGCGTATTTGATCAGCCTGAAGTTTGTTCTCGTATGGCAATTTATCATTTATTTAGTGCTTATCGCACTCAGTGGTGTAATCGGCCATATTTTTGCTAAAGAGCAAAATGTTATCGATGTGATAAAGCTGTTTATTTATATTTTACCGCTGGGTTATGGCTTACAAGGTATCATTATCCTAACTAATTCTTCTTTAAATGCATTGCATAAGCCAATGCATGCACTGGTATTAAGTATTGTTCGCTTATTTGTATTTTATTTACCCTTTGCTTATGTAGGCAGTTTAATCGGTGATTTAAAAGGGCTCTTTATCGGTGCACTGATTGGTAATTTATGCACGGCTCTGGTGTCCTATAACTGGTTTAAAAAACAAATTACACAGTGCCAAAGTAATATTTCATCACAAACGGCTTAGGAGACACTATGAGTAAAGATGGAGTAACTGATTTTAAATTAGTATCGCCTTTTAAACCCAGTGGTGATCAACCAACTGCTATCACACAATTAGTGGATGGTTTAGAAGCGGGCCTTGCCCACCAAACCTTGTTGGGCGCAACGGGTACAGGTAAAACCTTTACCATGGCTAATGTTATCGCAGAGCTAAATCGCCCAACCATTATTTTGGCACATAACAAAACGCTTGCAGCTCAGCTTTATGGTGAAATGAAAGAGTTTTTCCCAGAAAATGCGGTAGAGTACTTTGTATCTTACTACGATTATTACCAACCAGAAGCCTATGTCGTTGCAAGCGATACCTTTATCGAAAAAGATGCTTCAATAAACGATCACATAGAGCAAATGCGTTTATCAGCCACCAAGGCTTTATTGGAACGCAAAGACGTTATTATTGTTGCATCAGTGTCTGCTATTTATGGTTTAGGCGATCCTGATTCTTATTTAAAGATGATGTTGCTAATCAAACAGGGCGATACGGTTGATCAGCGAGACTTACTGCGCAGGCTGGCAGAGTTGCAATACACACGCAATGATATCGACTTTCAACGCGGTACGTATCGAGTGCGTGGTGAAGTCATTGATATTTTCCCTGCTGAATCTGAAACCATGGCAATTCGGGTTGAAATGTTTGACGATGAAGTGGATAGGCTGAGCATTTTTGATCCGCTCACTGGTGCGGTGGAGAGGCATATTATTCGCGCCACGATTTATCCTAAAACTCACTATGTTACGCCGCGCGAAAAGATTTTAGCGGCCATTGACAATATTAAAGAAGAACTCAAGATCCGCCGTAAACAGCTGCTTGATAATAACCGTTTAGTCGAAGAACAAAGGGTTGCACAGCGCACCCAATACGATATTGAAATGATGAGTGAATTGGGGTACTGCTCTGGTATCGAAAACTACTCGCGTTATTTATCTGGTAGAGCACCTGGCGAGCCACCACCAACGTTGCTTGATTATTTACCTGATGAAGCTTTGATGATAATTGATGAATCACACGTTACAGTATCGCAGGTGGGTGCGATGTATCGTGGTGACCGCAGCCGAAAAGAAAACTTAGTTGAATATGGTTTTCGTCTGCCATCAGCGCTTGATAACCGTCCATTGAAGTTTGAAGAATTTGAAGCGATTTCACCGCAAACCATTTATGTGTCAGCGACCCCAGGGGATTACGAATTAGAGCGCTCTAATAACGAAGTGGCAGAGCAAGTGATTCGTCCAACAGGCTTACTCGATCCTGAGCTCGAAATTCGCCCTGTAGCCACGCAAGTTGATGATTTGCTCTCTGAGATTTACAAACGTGTTGAACTTAATGAACGCGTGTTGGTTACAACGCTTACTAAACGCATGGCTGAAGACTTATCTGATTACTTGAACGATCATGATGTCAAAGTACGCTATCTGCATTCAGATATAGATACCGTTGAACGTGTTGAGATTATTCGTGACTTACGTGCCGGTGTGTTTGATGTGTTGGTAGGTATTAACCTTCTTCGTGAAGGCTTAGACATGCCAGAAGTGTCTCTTGTTGCTATTTTAGATGCCGACAAGGAAGGTTTCTTACGCTCAACGCGATCTCTTATTCAGACGATAGGGCGTGCCGCGCGTCATATTAATGGCCGTGCCATTTTATATGCTGACAGAATTACAGATTCAATGAAACGCGCGATTGATGAAACTGAACGTCGCCGCAGCATTCAGCATCAGTACAATATTGATAATGGCATTACGCCACAGGCTCTCAATAAGAAAATCACTGATATTATGGATGTCGGCGAACAAGTTGACGAAAAAGACACTAAGCAACGTAAGTCGCCCACAGCGATTAACAAAGAAATTTTATCTGCGGATGAAATTAATAAGAAAATTAAACAACTGGAATCTGACATGTTGGCGTTTGCGCGCGACCTTGAATTTGAAAAGGCGGCAAAAGTACGTGATGAGATCCAGCAACTACATCAAGAACTAATTAATGCCTAAAATAGATTTAACCCATTTATTGGCCGCCATTGAAAAAGGTACGCCGTTTAGTGATGAAGTATGTCGCGTTTATCACGGTCGTGGTGATAGCCAAGGTGATACAAATTTCATTAACTTGGACTGGTATCCGCCGTATTTATTTTTAGCCTGCTACAACCCCATTGAAGATGATGTGCAAACTGAGTTAACACATGCCGTTTGGCAAGCACAGCAACAAGCTGGCTTTAATGCAAGTGGCCTAGTATTTCAATATCGAGCAGGGCGCGATACTCAGGTCTCTGTGCCATTTGGTGAAGTGCCAGAGCGGTTTGAGGTTAATGAGCTTGGTGCTAGCTATTGGGTGCAACTGACAAAAACACAAAATACCGGGATTTTTCCGGATATGCGCGAAGGACGTGCATTTGTTAAAAATAACAGTAAAGATGCAAAAGTACTTAACTTGTTTTCATATACCTGCGCATTTTCAGTGATTGCTAAATTGGGTGGTGCGCATCAAGTTATTAATATGGATATGAATAAGTCTGTGTTAAGAACCGGTGCTGATAATCATCGTTTAAACAATGTGGCTGAAAATATTAGTTATTTACCTCACGATATACTGAAATCCTTTGGTAAATTAAAAAAAGCTGCGCCATTTGATTTGATTGTGGTTGATCCGCCTAGCTTTCAAAAAGGCAGTTTTGTACTGACCAAAGATTATCAAAAAATACTGCGTCGTTTACCGGATCTGTGCCATAACGATACTCAGTTGTTGTTATGTGCAAATAGCCCAGATGTTAGCGAAAGCATGTTTATTGAGATGATAGAACTCGCCACTGAAGGTAAGCTAACACTGGTAGAGCGATTACCCGCGGCACCGCGCTTTGAAGAACAAGACGGTGCTAACTTAAAAGCCATGGTGTATCGGTTATCGATAAATTAGGATATTAGAATAAAAAAAGCGCTAAGTGCTTACTTAGCGCTTTTTTTATAACTTGTTAATCTCTTTGGCCACTTGGTAACCTTCATCAGTCACTATTTTTTCCAGTACTTGCACGCGTTCAGTTAGCTTGTTTATTTGTTGTTTTAGCTCATCGGTTTGTGCGTCACTTGCTTGATTATGCTTTAGGGTTTTTTCTTTAAACTTAATATGTTTGTTATACATATCAGCAAGTACACCAAAACCCACAGAGAAAAACACAATCATTACCACCATTGTTGTTCCGCTCATTGTCACTCCTAACTTTTTCTGAATGTTGTAATCAGCTTAATGCAAAACGGATTAGTAAGTGAAGTTTAATGATAAACGGCTATATTTGGTGTTTTTCGAGCCGATACAAAAAGGCTTTGTAGCTTAACCCTAATAATTTTGCTGCAGCGGTTTTGTTATTTTCGGCACGTTTACAAGCTTGCAGTAAGATAGCTCGTTCAAATTGATGCCAATCAATACCCTCATCTGGGATCACAAATTGCTCGCTTTGAGTAGCTGCCTGGCTGTTATGATTGAGGCTTTCGACTAATTCATTTTCATCACCAAGTAGGGCATATCGTTCAATACAATTAGACAGTTGCCTTACATTTCCTGGCCATGAATAACTGAGTAATTGTTTTAAAGTAGTTGCACTCAATTGCTGCTCTTGACTGCCATACTGCTGGCAAAATTTAGTTTTAAAGTGATGAATCAATTTACCAATATCTTCAGTACGCTCACGAAGCGCAGGCATATGAATAGGTACTACGTTTAAGCGGTAATATAAATCTTCACGAAAAAGGCCTTCTTCCACTTGTGCCAACAGCTGCTTATGGCTTGCTGCAATGACACGCACATCAACAGCGACTTCCTCGTGGCAACCAAGTGGGGTAATCACCCCCTCTTGTAGAAAACGAAGCAGTTTTGTTTGTAATTGTGGGCTTAGCTCGGCAACTTCATCCAAAAATAGTGTGCCACCATTTGCGGCGGCAAATTTACCGAGTTTATCTTGGTTTGCGCCGGTAAATGCGCCTTTTTTCGCACCAAATAGTTCTGCCTCTGCGATGGACTCAGGAATGGCGCCGCAGTTAATGGCTATAAAAGGGGAATCTTTGCGCGGTGATATTTTATGTAATGCGCGCGCGGCAAGCTCTTTACCCGTACCGCTTTCACCACTTATTAACACGGTTGCGCTGGTGGAGGCGACTTTTTCGATGCGCTGAAATACCTTTTGCATACAGGGCGCACTACCTATCAACTCGAC
The DNA here is from genome assembly GCF_000788395.1 of Pseudoalteromonas piratica. Lineage (NCBI taxonomy): Bacteria > Pseudomonadati > Pseudomonadota > Gammaproteobacteria > Alteromonadales > Pseudoalteromonadaceae > Pseudoalteromonas > Pseudoalteromonas piratica. The sequence goes on along the minus strand of NZ_CP009888.1, from coordinate 2,612,389 downwards.
CATGGTATCTTGCTGACTAAGTTGGCTATTGAGCGTTTGATTTGCCAAGCGAAGTTGATTGGCTTTGTTTGCTTTAGCCAGTGCCAGAAGCAATTCTTGGCGCTGAAAAGGCTTTGCTAAGTAATCATCTGCGCCTTTTTCAATTGCAAGTGCGGCGTGATCAATTGAGCCATAAGCGGTCGCAATCACAATACCAACAGGAAAATTATTGCTGCGCGCAAATTCAAGTAAATTAAGGCCACTTAATTGACCTAATTTCCAATCACTGAAGATTAAACTAATTTGGCTATTTGCTTTTAAAGCGACGATGGCTTCTTCTACGCTCGTTGTGGCCGTAACAATAAAGCCTTCAGCACTCAGCATTGATGCAATCAGTTCATTTTGCGCAATATCATCTTCTACCAATAAAATATGTGCATTTTCCATTACAGCTCTCTTTTAAAAATTGCGCGAAAGTGACTACCATGCTCATCACTATTGATGAGTAGAATATCACCACCGTAATATAAATTAATGATTTGCTTGGCAAGGTAAAGGCCGATACCAGCACCGTCTGGTTTATCACTAACGTGTGGGCTAAATAAATGGGGTTTTATCTCAGCGCATACCCCGTTGCCCTTATCCAAAACATCAAGGTGTATTTCATCACCTTGTTCACACACGTCTACTTTAATTGTGTTGTTATTCTTACCCGCTTCAACACCATTCACAATAAGCGTATGAAGAATACTGCGTATTTCTGTTTCTAATCCGGTTATTTTAAGGTCGTTATCACAATTAATGATGATAGGGGTTGCTTCGTTTAATAACTCTAATTTGATGTCATTAAGTACCGCATTAATAGGAACTGATAAGGTACGCTCAACTTTACCTTTCGATAAGGTAAGTAGGGCATTAATGTTTTTATCGATATGCTCAATTTTGGTATGTGCAATATGTTCAAGCTTAGCGCGATTTTTCTCTGGTGCTTTGAAATACTGATCAATGGTTAAATTAAGCGTATGCACTGGATTGCGAAGTGCATGGGCAATGCCTCGGCTTAGTTCACCGAGTTGAGCTAAATGCTTTTTCTGCTCCATTATGTGCTGCTCTTCAGCAAAATTGGCAAGCTTTGTACTCATAGAATTAAATTGCTGAGCACATCGTTTTAATTCGGTAACACCTTTGGGCGTAATTTGAATGCCTAATTTATCTTTGTCTAATTCATCCATGGCGCCGATTAATTGATTAATTGGTTGTGTAATTTTATTGGTAAGCCAAAGCGCTAATAACAGTGCTATTGCCGATGAAATTGCTATGCTCCAGAGAATCAAATGGGTAAAGCGCTCAAAGCTCGAGCTATCGGTTAGGTATTCTGTCGTCACTTGATGATGTAGTTGCATATTATCGAGGTTATCAACCGCCATAAATACCGCTTCAATCTGTTCCGCGTTTTTGCTAAAAATTTCAATACTGCGTTCGTTGTCTTGGTCGAGCACAATTTGTCGTTTCACAACGGTTGTATTGCCATCGACTAATTCATTTTCACTGTGTGAATCGCTTTCACTTTGACCGCTGATATGAAACTCAAATTTAACTTCTTTGTTGCTGCCATCGTTAGGTGCAATTTCAATTAACTTTTTGCGTACTTTATCTTTTGTGGTGGTTAAGATCTTTTCAGTTAATCGTTCACTTTTATCAACAATCTCATTTTCAATTTGTTGTTTAAAATAAATAGTCAAAGCCGTTTGCACTAATGCAACACTTGCAAACAAAAACACTAACGTAATGATCAACAGTTTACGAATACTCAAAAAGCTATTCCTTAAATTAGAAGAGGAGCAATCTACATTACAAACTTTGTACCATAATAGTTGCTCTCGTTTAAGAAGTTATAACACATTGAAAGTAAGATAATAATTCTTACAAAGCAAAGAAGTTATAGAACAAGCTAATCGTCACCAAGTTGATAAATCCCGATATCAGGATATTGCAACCGCATATCAGTATCTATTTAAAGATGCTCCCTAACTCATTTTTGTAAAAGCCAATAAAATCAACAGATTAAAACTTGGCATGGAATTTCCTAAAGAATTGGCTGTAACGATTTAACACAACCATAAAATAAGGAATTGATTATGTTACTGAAAAAAACACTGCTATTACCTTTTATTGCGACATTAACATTCGTAGGTGCGACTGCTATTGCTGGCGAGCAAGAGAAAAAAGTAAAAGTTGTTGAAATGAAAACAGACATTGAACTTGTGTCCGCTGATGGCGATCACGCACCAATAAAACTGGTGTTCGACGGTAAACCGAGTGAACAGGAATTAGAAGAGGCAATCGCCGAGCTCTCCCCTGAAAAACAGGAAAAAATACGTAACATTGTTAAAAACCTAGATGTTGAACACAGTGACGATGGTATTAAAGTATTTGCCTTTAAAACGGGTGATGCAGATGTTGAAAAGCATATTGAAATTCATTCAGATACAGACTTTACAACAACCGAAGGCAACAATGTGTTTGTAATGAGCGATGACACCAAGCATGCACAAGTGTTTAAGTTTAAATTTGAAGGAAATGAAGGGGATGGTGCGTTTAAAGCGATTAAACATTTGCTCGAGTCGAGTGATTTAACGCCGACTCAAATTGTTGAATTGCAAAATATCCTGAGCCAAAAGTAAAGTACACATCATAACGAATAATGCCAAGCTGCTTAAAAGCGCTTGGCTTTTTACATTTTCAAATTAGCTTCTTAATTTCTTTTAAGCGAAGTCGCTCACTTTTATTTAATCTCCGTTATCACGCTTTTTTCGTATATTAATACTACATTGTAGAATTAATTGGACGTATTACATTATTTACTCTACATTGTGATAAAAATAGCAATTCAATGCATTATGAAAGAAAAATATTTAGGCGAGTTCGAACAAATGGTGATGCTCGCCATTTTAAAATTAGCTGACAATGCGTATGGCGTTTCGATTCGAGAATTATTAGTCGAAGCCATTGAGCGAGATGTGAGTGTGGGAGCACTTTATACCACCTTAGAGCGCCTTGAAAAAAAAGGCTTATTAACAAGTTCACAAGGTGAGGCAATTGCGCAGCGTGGCGGGCGTGCCAAAAAATTCTATGTAGTATCTGGGCAGGGCAAGCAGGCATTAAACCGCTCTAAAAATGCGTTAGAGACACTTTGGCAAGGCATACAACTAAAACGAAAGGCTCTCTATGCATAACTCAGCGCCGATAAAACAGCGTGATGAAATGACGCTTGCGAACAAAATACTATCGTGGTCGCTCCCTGATACTCTGGTTGATGCGGTGATTGGCGATCTAGAAGAAACGTATTTTTTAAAACAACAACAAGGGCAAACAAGTATTGTTATTCAATACTGGTATTGGCAACAAACGTTGAATCTTGCATACCGATTTATGCCGACAACACAACGAGGGTTAATTATGTTTATACTGAGCTTAGTGGTATTTTTATCTATGATGGTATTTGGCATGGTAATGGGGGCGGATGTAACAGCCTTTATTGACGTACCATCTGCCATGTTGGTATTTCCGCCTGCAATTTTCTTTGCTATTGCTGCCACATCTTGGCAAGATTTTCTCTTTGCTTTTGGCTGTGTTGTAAGTGAAAAGGGGGAATTCAGTGAAGAAGAACTTATTCAATCTAGACGGGTTTTTTCAGTGCTGGGCAATACGGCGATTTGGTGTGGTGGTATTACAACGCTTATTGGTTGGGTTGCGATGGCATCAAATATTCGAGCGGAAGAATTTAGTAGTGTAATAGGGCCGGCATTTGCGGTGTCAATTTTGACTTTTTATTACGGTGCAATTGTAAAACTGATTTGTTATGTGGCTGAGCAGCGTATTGCGTCGAAAATGTTAAATTAATAGCTTATGTAACCTTTTATAAAAACCCATAACGTTTATCGCTATGGGCTTTTTTGTGGCAAATTTAGTTAACTTTTTTTCTGCCTGAGAAGGCATGCGATAAAGTCATGCCATCGACTAAATCAAGTTCTCCGCCAACTGGCACGCCATGGGCAATGCGCGATGCGCTGACGTCATGTTTTGCACACATGTCAGCAATAAAATGTGCTGTTGTTTCACCTTCCACTGTTGGGTTGGTGGCTAGAATAACTTCTTCAACAGCGCCAGATCTAAGCTGTTGTTCAAATATGTCTAAGCCAAGTTCCATCGGACCTATGCCATCAAGTGGTGATAAATGTCCCATTAACACAAAATAGCGACCTTGGAATTGACCTGTTTGTTCTATTGCAAGGATATCTGTTGGCGATTCTACTACGCAAATTAAACCGCTATCTTGTCGCTTTGCGCTTAAGCAGATGTCGCATTGCTCGCTTTCACAAAATGTGCGGCAACTTTTACAATGGCCAATATTTTCCATTGCAAAGGTGAGGCTTTGTCCTAATTGGCGACCACCATCACGGTCGTGCTCTAATAAATGAAATGCAATACGCTGCGCCGATTTTGGCCCGATGCCCGGTAAGCATCTTAATGCTTCTACAAGTTGGCTTACGCCTGAAGTTAATTTCATACAGAGTTTGTGTTTTTCAATTTTGCTATAACATACACTAAGTTAATACATCAGCCAATTATTCAAAGCTGAGATTGCTAGGGTTTGATAGTACGTTGCTATGTACTTTCACGGGAGTATACAGTAACTCAATGTGCGGGTTGCGCAGCCATAATTTACCACTACTTATCAGTAATGCACCAAATGAGATAATTTCTGCCTCTTCACTCAATGGCAGGACAACTTCAACATTTTGCCAGTCGCTGCTACCACCTGCACTTGAAAAGCGTAAATTATCGAAAGCCAGATTATTTTTGTCCTTATCTTCAATACGCAACCAAATACTTGCCATGCTTTTAACAAATTGATGTTTTATTTGAGCACTAAATTTTATGCCTTGAACATTCGGATTCTTAAACTGATAGCGTTTTAGAGCAACACCGAAGTGAGGTTCTTCTACAATACTTTCTAGTAATAATGCATTACCTTCTTGCGTGAGCGAATATTCACCTGCGAGGTCATCAGTTATCCACCAATCTTTTAGGTTTATGCTTTGATTGCCAACATTTAACTCACCAAAAGGGGGGGTGTTATAACCAACAATATTTAAGTACTTGGTACGTTCGGGGCTATCGCTTGCATGTTTAGGTTTTTGAAATCGAAGAGGTTCACTCGTGTCTTTAGCCCCGACAGGTGCGTCTGTTATATTAAAGTCATCAAACCAAACCTGACCTGAGCCAAGTAGCTGGGCAGAATAGCTTAGCGCTGATGCGTTGTCTGGAATTGATGCGATTACTGAAAAGCGTTGCCACTGTTGATCGGGGTCATTGGGTTGATAAACTGCCTTCGCTCTTCTGAATAATTCGTCATTGCCATCCATGATATCAAGTTCAAAAGTGACATCGCCTTTTAAATGGGCAGTTTTAAAATAACCAGAAAACTCAATTGTTTTACCTGAGAATTGCTCTGCTTTGATAGTTTGTCGTATCAAGCCAAACCCTTGTTCAATCGGTAATTTATTGACAATAAATACACTTGATTTACCGTGATAAATTTCATTTTTTGATACGCCGAAACGGTAATCGTTATATGGGTAAGCGTACAAAAGCCAATTTTTTACTTCTGGTTGGTTATTAACAGCAATAACTTGATGATTCGTTAAAAAGTTAAAATGACTTAGTTGCACACTGCGGTCGTGGATAGCAGTATAAATAATGGCTGTGCAGCATAAAATTATAAGGAAAATAAACGTACGAATAGCAGTTGTCATTATTGTTATTTTATCAATATGTAATAGCCAATGATTGTAGCGAGAATAGGAACCATTTAAAACAACTCGATGTTTGTTTGATGTTTAATTCAGCAATACAGTGAGAATTAAATTTTTTCCCTTGAAATCTAAAATCTCAACCTTATATAAGTTTGCATATTGGTTAAATACGAAGATTTTGACGGAGTTATCAATGTCTGCCCAAAAAGAAACATTCGGTTTTCAAACAGAAGTAAAGCAACTTCTACAGCTTATGATCCACTCTCTTTATTCAAATAAAGAGATCTTTTTACGCGAATTAGTATCAAATGCCTCGGATGCTGCTGATAAGTTACGTTTTTTAGCACTAGAAAATAATGACCTTTACGAAGGTAATGGTGAATTACGCGTTCGCATTAGTGCTGACAAAGACGCTAACACAGTGACGATTTCTGATAACGGCATCGGTATGACGCGTGATGAGGTTATCAGCTCTTTAGGTACCATTGCAAAATCAGGTACTGCCGAGTTTTTCCAAAACTTAACAGGTGACCAAGCTCGTGACTCACAATTAATCGGTCAGTTTGGTGTTGGTTTTTATTCAGCATTTATTGTTGCAGACAGTGTGACTGTTCGCACTCGCAAAGCTGGTGAAGCGCAAGCGACAGAATGGCACTCACAAGGAGAGGGTGAATACACGCTTGCTGATATTGATAAAGCCGAGCGTGGTACTGAAATTATTCTTCACCTACGTGACGATGAAAAAGAGTTCTTAGATGAATTCCGTTTACGTTCAATCGTTACTAAATACTCAGATCACGTTTCAATACCTGTAGAAATGTATCAAGCGCCAACAGAAGAGTCAGAAGGTCCTGATGGCGAGAAAATTCCTGCAACGCCAGGTGAGTGGCAAGCAATTAACAAAGCGACAGCACTTTGGACGCGCGATAAGTCAGAAATTTCTGATGAAGAGTACAAAGAGTTTTACAAGCACGTTGGTCACGATTGGGAAGAGCCTCTAACATGGGCACATAATAAAGTAGAAGGTAAAACAGAGTACACAAGCCTACTTTATATCCCGAAAAAAGCACCATTTGATATGTGGAACCGCGACCGTCAGCATGGTTTAAAACTGTATGTACAACGCGTATTCATCATGGATGATGCTGAGCAGTTTATGCCTAACTACTTACGTTTTGTAAAAGGTTTATTAGATTCAAATGATCTTCCACTTAACGTATCGCGCGAAATACTTCAAGATAACAAAGTAACGCAAGCAATTCGTAAAGGTTGTACATCACGCGTGCTTAAAATGCTTGACCGTATGGGTAAAAACAAGCCGGAAGAATATCAAACATTCTGGAATGAGTTTGGCCAAGTGATCAAAGAAGGTCCAGCGGAAGATATGACCAATAAAGAAGCAATTGCGAAGTTACTACGCTTTGCTTCTACTGATTCTGACCTAGAAACGCAAAATGTATCGCTTGAGCAATACATTGCACGTATGAAAGAAGGCCAGGATAAAATTTACTATGTAGTAGCGGATAGCTTCCAAGCAGCGAAAAGCTCGCCACATCTTGAGATCTTCCGTAAGAAAGGCATTGAAGTTTTACTGCTTTCTGACCGTGTCGATGAATGGATGATGAGCCATCTGACTGAATTTGACGGCAAACAACTTGCTTCAATCACCCGTGGTGATTTAGATCTTGGTGATCTGGATGATGAAGAGAGCAAAAAAGAGCAAGAAGCTTCTGAAAAAGAAGTCGAAGGCTTAATTGAGCGTGTTAAAACAGCATTAGGTGATAAAGTGAAAGAAGTTCGCTTTACTCACCGTTTAACTGACTCACCAGCTTGTGTGGTTGCCGATGAACACGACATGAGCTCGCAAATGCAAAAGCTCATGGAGCAAATCGGTCAACAAGCACCAGAAACGAAACCGGTATTTGAGTTAAATCCAGAGCACCAATTGGTGAAACATCTAAACAATGTTCAGGATGAGGATAATTTTGCACAATGGGCGGATGTATTGCTTGACCAAGCATTACTTGCAGAGCGCGGCAGCTTGAAAGACCCTGCGGGCTTTGTATCTCGCTTAAACAAACTAATGTTAGATTTAAGCAAGTAACCAGTTTTAGGTTAAAAGAAAAGGGCGCTTAGCGCCCTTTTTTATGAAACAAATTAACCCATTTGTAGTTTATTATTCAGTTGATTCATTTACGCTTGGCTCGATCTGCTTGTGTTGTTTTATCACGGTCCACGCTTCAAACATCACTAATACACACACTACAAGAACAATAATATCAAGACTTACAAGTAGCCAGTTACCTGCGCTGTAGTATTCTTGCAGCTTTAGCACACCTGCTAAAAATGCCATCACAAGTACAAACAGCATAGGTATTAAGGTATAACGGGCAGGGCGACCCATCTTAATCAGCATGACAGAAATAACCAGTAATGTAAGGCTAGCTAATATTTGATTTGTGGAGCCGAATAATGGCCAAATGATCATGCCGCCTGAGCCTGACGAACCGCCCGCACCAAAGGCCAATAGTAAACAACAGCCAACCGCAATTAGCGTTGCAATAATGCCATTTCTAAACGCACTGATTTGGTAAATTTCCCCCCATTCTTGAATGATATAGCGTTGAAGTCTGACACCAGAGTCCATTGTTGTACCGGCAAATAACACCACCATTACTGCAAGTAAGGTGGAGGCAAGTTCGGCAGGAATGCCCCAGCCTTGATAAATCAGGTTAGAGCCACCTTGAATAAATGCCCCAACACTGCCTGCGCCGAGGTGACTATATACTTCGTGCCATTCCTGTGGGCTCATTGCAAGCGTGACACCACTGACTGCAACAATAGTAATAAGCGCAAGCGAACCTTCGCCTACCGCGCCCAAGTAGCCAACAAAGCGGGCATCGGTGTCTTTATCTAATTGTTTAGAACTGGTTCCACTCGATACAATACCGTGGAAACCAGACACTGCACCACAGGCAATGGTAACAAACAGCAGCGGAATAATACTCGGAGTCGACTCCGCAACTTCGCTATTAAAAGCAGGCGCTGTGATGTCTGGCATAAACATAAATACTGCACCATAAAGTAATACCAAACCTACGAGCAGTTGTACGCCATTAATAAAGTCGCGCGGTTGCAGTAATACCCAAACCGGTAATAGTGATGCAATTGCGGCGTAAACAAATAGCAAAATAATCCAATTAGCTTTATCACTTAAACCAAACATTTCTTTTGGCAGTGCCATTGGCATTTCGCTGCCAGCATACACTGTGAGGTAAAGTGCAATGACACCTAACACACAAAGGAGCACAAGGTTGAAATTACGGCGAATTAACTGACCTATGATTAAGGCAAATACAATTGCAGCCCACGCAGGTAAAACCGCTGTTGGCTGGCTCACAAACGAGTTTGCGATAACTACGCCAAACACCGCGTTTACCATGAGCAGCACCAAAAAAACCACAATCATAAAAAGTGCACGGGTACGTTTACCGATCACCTCTTCAGACAACGCGCCAATAGACTTACCTTTATGGCGGCTACTTGCCCAAAGCGCGCCCATATCGTGAACGCCGGCAAAGAAAATGGTGCCTAATACAACCCAAATAACCGCAGGTACCCAGCCCCAGTATACAGCAATGGCTGGGCCGACAATTGGTGCAGCACCGGCGACGGAAGTAAAATGGTGACCCCAAAGAACGACTTTTTTGGTGGGAACAAAATCAACGCCATCATTAATTTGATGTGCAGGGGTAATGTATTTATCGTCCATTTGAAAAATACGCAAGGCGATGAATTTTGAGTAGACAAACCAGCCAAACAACATGCCGATAATGCCGAGTAACACTATAAACACGGATTGCATATAAGTTCCTTGTTATTGATTGTTATTTAATCCAAAGTCCAGCTTAAAGCAGCCTAAGATAAAAGCAAGCGAGAACAACTCGACTTTGGCATTAGTTAGCCTATTTAATTGCGTTCTTGTGCCGCAAAATGATGATTGCGTGATAGTAATTAAACAAAGATTAAACTTTTGGCTAATCACTATTGAGAATCAGTTGTCACTGTGAAAGAATCCACACAATTAAAAAAACATCTTGAGGAAAGGTCATGCGCATTATTCTTTTAGGAGCGCCAGGTGCAGGTAAAGGTACACAAGCACAATTTTTAATGGATAAGTACGGTATCCCACAAATTTCGACAGGCGATATGTTACGCGCTGCGATTAAAGAGGGTACACCACTTGGTCTTGAAGCTAAAAAAGTAATGGACGCAGGTCAACTTGTTTCTGATGAAATCATCATTGGCCTTGTTAAAGAACGAGTTGCAAAAGCTGATTGCGAAAACGGCTTCTTATTAGACGGTTTCCCACGCACAATTCCTCAAGCAGACGCAATGAAAGAAAATGGCATCACAGTTGATCACTGTATTGAATTTGATGTTGCTGATGAAATCATCGTAGAGCGTATGGGCGGCCGTCGAGTTCACCCAGGTTCTGGCCGTGTTTACCACGTTGTTTACAACCCACCTAAAACGGAAGGTAAAGATGACGTAACCGGTGAAGACTTAATCATTCGTGATGACGATGTTGAAGAGACAGTACGTAAGCGTTTAGCAATTTACCACGAGCAAACTAAGCCGCTAGTTGATTACTATCGTGCTGAAGCAGATGCGGGTAACACCCAGTACCACAAATTAGATGGTACACAAGCAGTTGAAGCAGTAAGTGCACAACTAGCCGAATTACTTGGTTAATAAGACCAAGCATAAAAAAACCGCCAATTGGCGGTTTTTTTTATGCTTATCGATTAGAGCTTTTTCAGTGCGGCTTCGACCGATATGTAATCAGGTTCTTTTGCAAGATTACTGACTAACTGTTTATAAACCAATTTATGTTCTTTATCTAAGATCATTACGCTGCGGGCAAGTAAACCCATATCCTCAATTAACAGACCATAGTTTTGTGCAAATTCGCGCCAAACAGCATCAGATAAGGTATGTAATTGCGTGATATTTTCTGTTTTACAAAAACGGCTCTGTGCAAATGGTAAATCCATACTAATCGTGAGCATCACGACATCACTGTAGTTATTCGCAATTTTATCATTAAAGTGTTTTGTTTGTAGGCTACAGATACCGGTGTCTAGACTCGGTACTGTGCTGATAAGCACTGCTTTACCTTCGAAATCAGAGAGTGATACAGGGGAAAATTTGTTATTTGCTGCTTTGAAATTGGGAGCAGGTTGGCCAAGCTCTACAGGGGTGCCGCGCAGCGTCAGTTTACTGTTGTTTGCAGACACTTTGCCTGAATCAATTTGATTTACGGGAAATTGAAATTGTTCTGCCAACACATTTGAAGAATAAATAAGAGTCGTGACTAGACTTGTCACAGAGATAAATTTTTTTAACATAATTCAACACGCCTAAAGTTAAAGTTGAATTAATTTAGCATAAGCCTAAGCTACTGTTAAAGGAATCGTTTTTTTAAAATACTCGTGTTATTTAGATGCTCAGGTCCTACCACATGATAATTATTAAGTTTTAGTTATTTTGTGAACTAATTTTTTGTAATTTGTTACATTTTTTAGCACAATAGTCGTAGATTTCATGCAGTGCTAGTGAAAACCAACTTCCTGCTCTAAACTTAAAAAGACTAATAACAAGAGTGATAGTATGGCTACCCCAGTTTTAATATGTGATGACTCGCGTTTGGCGCGACGACAACTTGCACGCTCTTTACCAGATGATTGGGACATACAAATAGAATACGCTGAGAATGGCTTGCACTGTTTAGAACAAATAAGAGCGATTCAACCAGAAATATTGTTCCTTGATCTTAATATGCCACAGATGGATGGCTACGAAGTGCTGCAAGCTATTCAAGAACAAAGTTTACATGTATTGGTCGTGGTTGTGTCTGGTGATATTCAACCGACTGCTCACGAGCGTGTTATGGCGTTAGGGGCAATCGATTTTATCAAAAAGCCTTGTGATGCAGCGAAACTGGAAGAAATCATTGAAAAGCATGGCATTAAAGATAAAGCCATGCGAGAGCGCCTGCAACATGCATTGGGTGAGCAACTCGACCCAGAGCTACGCGACATATACCAAGAGATTACCAACGTAGCTATGGGACAAGCGGGGGATTTATTAGCACGCTTGCTTAATGTATTTGTAGAGCTTCCGATCCCAAATGTTAATGTGCTGGAAGTGAATGAACTCTCCATGGCATTACAGTCAATTGATACCAACGCTTCGACATCAGGTGTATGCCAAGGGTTTATTGGCGGTGGTGTCTCTGGTGAAGCATTATTATTACTTAATGATTCCAGTTTTGTTGAGATTGCCTCATTAATGAATTATGAAGGTGAACTCAACCAAAAAGTTGAGTTAGAACTGTTAATGGATGTCGGTAACATCCTAATTGGCGCGGTACTAACAGGATTAGCAAAACAACTGGATATGCATTTCAGTCAAGGCCATCCTGTGGTGATGGGGCAACACTGTAACGTTGCCGATTTAGTCAGCACTAACCAAGACAGGTGGCAACGCACATTAGCCATTGAGATAAGTTATGGTATTGAAAACCATAATGTAAATTGTGACTTAATGCTGCTGTTCACGGAAGACTCATTAAAAACACTGAAGTTTAAAACTCAATATTTATTAGAAGACTAACACTATGAGCGCAGACTTTGAACTTAATGAAATTCACTGGATGATGGACATGTTTAACACCATCGATGTCGGTCTTGTGGTGTTAGATAGAAAATACAATATTTGTGTTTGGAATGGCTTTATGGAAGCGCATTCTGGCTTATTACCCAGTGCGGTTAAAGGGAAAGATGTGTTCGATGCATTTCCTGGTATCGATGAAGCGTGGTTTCGCTCAAAAGCAGAGTCGGTTTTTGTACTTAAAACGCGTTCGTTCACTATCTGGGAACAACACCCGTACATTTTTAAGTTTAAAAACTATCGCCCTATTACCGGTAAGGCCGATTATATGTACCAAAATGGTACGTTAATTCCCCTGACAAATACCACGGGTGAAGTGTCTCATTTATGTGTCATTATTTATGATGTAACAGACGAAGCGGTTAACAAGCTAGAACTTGAGCAGGCGAATGCGAAACTTGAAGAGCTAAGCCGTGTTGATAGACTCACTAACCTCTATAATCGTGGGTTTTGGGAAGAAAGCTTTAGTAAAGAATTTAAACGTCAACAACGCAGTCAAAACAAAAGCTCTTTGTTAATGTTCGATATTGATCATTTTAAGAAGATTAACGATCTTTATGGTCACCCGGGAGGGGATGCCGCGTTATGTTTTGTTTCTCAAACCTTGAAAAAAGTTTTACGAGAGTCTGATGTTGCTGGACGCTATGGTGGAGAAGAGTTTGCTGTCACCTTAGTTGATACAGATATTGAAGGCGCAAAAGTATTTGCTGAACGCCTGCGACAAACAATGGAAGAAGCAGTGATTCATTATGAAGAATCGGAAATCATGCTAACCATAAGTATAGGTATCGCGGAGTTTGACGGAAAATACACCAAATATGAACAATGGATTGAAGATGCAGACAAGGCCCTTTACCGGTCAAAAGAGTCTGGCCGTAATACCGTGAGCGTTGCTTAAAGGTTAAGAAGAGAGTAAGCGCAGTTTAGAATGCGCTTACTTAATTTACTCAGCTAAAATTCCCCAGCCGTCGCCATAGCCATTTAGTGGGTTGGCTATTGACTCTAAGTAGTTTTCCATATCAGTGATAAGCTGATGATCTGGTACCATTTCTATACTTACCAATACCTCAAACACGCCAGTATCTGGACATTTTTGATGTTTAGTCGCTGGTGCTAAGTCATCTTCACTAATTACCTTGGCAAATTTTTCTGCATCAGCTTGTTTTTCAAATAAAATGAAGAAATCGAGCGTGTGAGACTTATTTAAATCCACACCTTCTTGGTGCATCTCAGCTAATATTTGACCGTTATCGTCAGTTGGAAATTCCATCAAGCTACTCATGTATTTTAATTTAGGGGTAAGTTTACTGTGTGCGTTTGATGGGGTAAATAAGTAATCACGAATGTTTTTGTTTATTAGCATTATTTGTCGGGTTAGAATAATTTAACTTTATATTAATCGTGACTTTATCTTGTATCGCTATATTGTGTTTTTTGCTGTTGTTTTGTGGGGCTTTGCTTGTTCTGCATCACAAACAGTGACGCAAATCACCGTAAAAGCCAATGATGAAACGTTAAAACGAAACGTTGAGTTATACCTAAATGAGCTTAAACAACAAACATTCTCACCAAGCTTGCTTAAAAATGCCAAAACGCTTAGCCAAAATGCACTTAAACCATTTGGTTATTATTTGCCTCAAATAGACGTTAAAGCTGACGAAAGTGACGGTAAGGTCAAGTTACACGTTAGAGTTAAACCCAATCAACAAACTAAAATAAGCCAACTCGATATTCAGCTTTTAGGTGAGGGCGCGAAAGATCCCATCATTGAAGAACGAATATCAAAGCTCAACATATCTGTCGGTGATAGTTTAAATCACGGTGCTTATGAAAAGGCCAAAGCGTTAATAAACAATACCCTTTTTGATTTAGGCTATTTCGATACCAAATGGATAAGGCACACTATTGAGGTACGAAGAGGCACTGCATCTGCCATCATTCGTTTACATGTGGATTCTGGTAAGCGTTATCGCTTTGGTCCGATGATTTTAGATAGAGAAATAAAAGCAAATAACTTAGTTCATCGCATCAACCCAATGGTGGTTGGGAATTTTTACGATAACGCGATTGTCAGTGACTTTAATATTCGCCTTTCAAATATGCCCTATTTTAAAAGTGTGCGGGTTTACCCTGATATTATTAATCGCCAAAACGGGGAAGTGTCTGTAATAGTGCAACTTTTGCACAAACCTAAAAACAGCTTTGAGTTAGGTGGAGGTATTAGCACGGATGACAATGGCTTAAAGCTACGATTTAAGTGGACTAAACCATGGATTACAAATGAGGGTCATTATCTAGAAACCAATATTGAGGCCAGTCAGGTCGACCCTCAGGCGAGAATAAGTTATACCATTCCGGTGAACGATCCCAATAATGATGTGTGGCGTTTTGGCGCTGGGTATATTTATGATGACCTTAAAATGTCAAGAAAGCTAACAACACAAGCGCAGCGTCAGTGGCTTACTGAACACAATTGGGTGCGTACTGCGTTTGTTAAGTATGAAATCGAGAATTATGACATCAATAATATCAGTTATCACAGCAATATGGTGTTGCCGGGCATTAGCTACGCTCGTAAACACACGCTAGGAGGAACGACACCCTATTGGGGCGAACAACTGCTCGTGTCCACTGAATTTGCTAGTGAACATTTAGCCTCGGAAGTCGATCTCTTCAAGGTACAAATTTTAGGCCAACAGTTACGCACCTATGCCGATCGTCATATGTTCCTTGCGAGGGTAAATTTGGGCGCAATTGTGACGGAAGACATTAATGCTGTTCCTATATCAATGCGCTTTTTTGCCGGTGGTGACAAAAGTATTCGCGGTTATCGTTATGAGTCAATAGCACCAAAAATCGGTGATCAGGTTGTGGGTGGACAGTACTTAGTTACCGCCAGTGCAGAATACAATTATCGCTTCTTACCAAATTGGCGAGCAGCACTCTTTGTAGATGCGGGAACTGCAACCAATGACTTCGACGAAGAAATTCAAATAGGTACAGGTTTTGGTGTTCGTTGGCTTACACCAATTGGTCCAGTCAGGATTGATTATGCCTTTGCTGTTACTGATGAAAATCGCACAGGCCGCTTTAGTATTACCATAGGGCCTGAAATATGAATGATAAGGTGAAACACACACCATCACTAACAAAGCGAGTGCTTCGAGTTGTTAGAAATGCGTTTTGGGCGTTTCTAGTCTTATTGATAGGTGTAGTCGCATTACTTTTTAGTGGCATTGGTAACCAAGCACTTGTCTATGGCGTTAACCATTTAATACCTAATGTAACAGTTACGACAGACGGTAGACCGCTTCTGCGAGGAGGTATTTTCAATGTCGACTATGTTACCTCTGAAGTAACGTTGCAATTTAAAAACATGATGTTAGATGTGCGTTTTTTGACATGTGCAGATCTGTGTTTTGAAGCGTTAGAGGCAGAACTAGTTGCTGTTACCATACAAACAAATAGCCAAGCAGCTCAAAATGCAAACGCAGGGCCGCTCGAAGCAATAACATTGCCACTGTCAATTTCGGCTAAGTCAATCGCACTCCAGCAGTTCACTTTTTCGCAAGGTGATATACACGCATCCATTGATGATTTTTCATCGCGGTTCAGTATTTATGATAGTGATATCAATGTGCTTAAAACAGCGGTGCAAAAAGTAACAATAACATTACCGCCACAAAAAGATGAACAGCCTAAGCCTTCAGAGCCGTTACTGTTACCCGAAATTTCCCCCGTTACTTTTGTTACGCCTTTAAATTGGCAGATTGATGACTTAACGATCGAGCGGGTTGAATTGAATCGAGGGCAGCTCATTGAACACTTTGAACATATAAAACTCAAAGCGCAGCAGCAGGCAGACCAAATCAGTATTTCACAACTTTCTCTGGCCCATGAAGAGCTCAGCGCAAGCCTGCAGGGTAATATAGTACTGTCAGAAAATAACCCAATCTCACTTTTAGTGAACCTTGAAACAGATCAGCATCAACTGTCCAGTGAACTCAATGGTGACTTTTCAGAGCTTAGGCTAAACAGTGTGTTATCAGGTCTTTACAGTGCAAAACTTGAATTTCTGACCTCATTAGAAAACAAACAACTGCCTTTCACGCTATCAGTGGAGTCAGAACATCTTGAAATTGAAAAACAAGCCCAGAAAATTATTGTTGATGATATTGAAATAAAAGCGAATGGTGATTTAACGAGCTTTAAATACCAACTCAATACGGCTTTACACAATAATCAATTACCCGCACTACGAATTGAAAGTGAAGGCGAAGGCAGTTTTACGCAGCTTAATATACAGCATTTGTTGCTTTCGAGTCCTGCTAGCAATTTATCGTTAACTGGCACTGTTGATTGGCAACAGGGCATAGATGCATCATTTACCTTGTTATCCGATAAAATCAGTATTGAGGAATTTGAACCATCGATTGCTTCAGACGTCTCTTTAAAAGCGGCGCTTCAGTTTGTCTCAGATGGACAAAACTGGCGCCTTAACGTACCAGAACTCGCCGTTGCTGGGCAAATTAATAATGCACCGCTCGATGCTAATCTTGTGCTTGCGCTGGATGATAAATTACACGCTGAGATTTCAGAATTTACCATTGCAAGTGCGCAAAATGTGCTGAATCTATCCGGCAAGATAGATCAACAATGGCACATTAAAGGTGATCTTAATCTGGTGGATCCTGAAACAATCGACAGTCGCCTGTCAGGTCAAGGAAATGCTGATTTCACTATTACCGGTGAGGTTAAGACACCGTTATTAGGTTGGTCAATGGCACTCAAGCGACTTTCTCTTAAGAATTATCGCATTGATGAAATAGTCAGTAATGGCAACTTAGACGTTGCCAAAAATTACCTTGCAAATATTTCCCTTGAAGCTGCGGGTATTAATATCGATGAGCAAGCAATCAATCTTATTCAATTGGATGTAAACGGCGATTTGCAATCACACTCTCTTAAATTGAATCTAATCTCAGACACGCTAAATGTTAGTGCAAATTCACAGGGTGGGTTAACGCAACATCAATATAAAGGTCAAATTAATCAGCTTGCTTTCAAAAATGACAAAATTAACTTAAGCAATCAGCAAGCGATTAATTTTGATTATGATGTTAGCCAAGCAAGTGCAACTGTTGATCAGCATTGTTGGTTAGGCACCAATACATCATTTTGTTTAGATGCTTTAAGTGCCTCAACTGAGCAAGGTAATATCGCTCTAAACCTGACTCATTTAGATTTATCTGTATTAAGTTTAGTCATGCCGAAAACAATCTCACCTCATGGAGAGTTAAAAGGGCATTTCAATGCGAAGTGGCAACAAGGTAAGTTGTTAGCCATTGATAGTGAATTTCACTCAAATACGATCCACTTTGATATCAACGAAAGCTTTATTAAAACTGATGTACCCATTGAACAACTTTTCTTTAAGTTACAAGCCAATGAAGAGGCTATTGCGCTAGATACAGATATTCAGTCTTCAGTACTTGGTAATATCATCGGCGATATCGACATTAGCGAATTAACGGGCACGCGTCCATTAACAGGAAGGCTCGCTTTACAATCTCTTAGTTTTGCGAATTTAAAGGGCTTTAGCCAACAAATTGATAAGCTCAATGGCGAATTAAATGCCAATGTAACCCTCTCTGGCACGGCATTTTCACCGCAAATACAAGGTGAACTTACTTTAAGTGATTTGGCATTTTTGGCACCTTGGACACCACTTTTTATTGAGCAAGGTGATCTTAGTATTGCTTTTAACGATCACAGTGCCACTTTGACAGGTAAGCTTGCTGATAACAATCAGGGCACCTTAGCGCTTCAAGGAAATGCCGACTGGCAAAACGAGCCCGCGTTAAATGCACAAATCAATGGCGATAGCTTCAAAATTGCACTGGAACCTAACGTATGGTTTGCGCTATCACCTGATATTAGTATTGACTATGCAGATCAATTTGCCGACGTGAAAGGCAAGGTTCATGTGGTTGATGGACGCGTTAAAGTAAAAGAACTCCCTGAGGGGGCTGTCAGTGTTTCAGATGATGAACTCATTGTTGATGCCCCAAAGCAGCAAAAAAAATCAGCTCCTGTTGCTTATAGTGTTGATTTAGCAATTCTAATTGATGATAAAGTGCGCATTGATTCGTTTGGTCTGCGCTCAAAGTTGAAAGGGGATGTGCTATTTAAACAAGTTGATAATTCGCCGCTTATTGCTAGCGGTGAAATTGCCTTACTGGAAGGGGAATATCGCGCATTTGGCCAAGAGTTATTGATAGAAACGGGTCAGCTTATTTTTAATGGTGCCGTTGATAAACCGTTATTAAATGTGCGTGCTATTCGTAACCCAGACCTCACTGAAGATGGTGTAACTGCAGGTGTTAAATTAACGGGAAGTGTTGAGGAACCACGCTTAGATGTATTCTCGGACCCAAATATGGATCAAGCAATGGCGTTGTCCTATTTACTCTCTGGGCGAGCGCTGAGTGAATCCAACTCGGCCAGCGACGGTATGTTAACGCAATTATTGCTTGCAAGGGGACTTGCACGAGGCGAGGGAAGTATCAGTAAAATTGGTGAGGCAATAGGCATTGATGACGTTTCGTTATCCTCTCGTGGCAGTGGTGAAGACACCAAGGTTGAAATTTCAGGTTATGTGGCACCAGGTATTCAAGTGCGTTACAGTATTGGTATTTTTGATTCAATGAGTGAAGTTGCGGTGCGATATCAACTACTCCCTCGGTTATACATAGAGGCAATTAGTGGCCTCAACGATTCACTCGATATTCTTTATAAATTTGACTGGGATTAACAATGATAAAACTAACCCAATTTGTCTTAGCGACAAGTATTATTGCGCTCTTTTCATTACCTTTGTTCGCAAAAGAACGAGCGATGTCGCCAGCGGCAGTTATAGAAAACTCGACCAACGATGAGTGGCGTAGCCTTGATTTAGAAAACACGGTTATTTTATCGTTGAAAACGGGTGATGTGGTGATTGCTCTAAACCCGCAACTAGCGCCTAATCACGTTGCTAATTTTAAAAAGTTAGTGAGAGAGGGATTTTATAACGGGCTTAACATTTATCGTTTTGTTGAAGGGTTTGTTGCGCAAGGGGGCGACATTTCCGAGAAGAAGCAACCAAAAACGGGCAGTAAAACAGTCAATGCTGAATTTACAAAAGAAACTAAAAACCCAATTGCAATTCAATTAGTTGATGTAAATGATGGCTATGCTGATAAAACTGGCTTTTTAAACGGGTTTGCAGTTGCACAGAACGTCACAGGAACAGAAACTTGGCAAACTCATTGTACTGGAAATTTTGCCATGGCAAGAAGTAACAGTATCAACAGTGGGGGGACTGAGTTCTATGTGATTTTAGGTAATCACCGTTACCTTGATTTGAATATTACGTCGTTTGGTCGAGTTGTAACAGGTATGGAGCATATTCAACGATTAGCTCGCAAGCCAGAAACAACCATTGAAGATGTTAATTTCAATCCGATTGTTAATTTTGCTGTAGCATCGGACTTAGCTGATTCACCTGCCCATGATATTGAAGTTATGAAAACACAAAGCGCAAGTTTCAAGCAATATATTGAATCTAGGCGCAATCGTCCTGAGCCGTGGTTTCAACATCAAGCTAACTATATAGATGTATGTAGCTTGAGTGTGCCAATGCGTTCTAAAAAGTCTCTAAAAGGTTAATGTAAGGGTAAGTAACCGCTATTGGCGGTTACTTTTTAGTGTGAACTGAGTTGTGTCATAGTCGGTAGAGCGATAGGGGTTGATATCTAGGCCGCCGCGACGTGTATAGCGCGCATATACTTCAAGTTTGCTTAGAGCAAACTTACATTGCAAATCACAGAACAAACGCTCCACACATTGCTCGTGGAATTCATTGTGGTTTCTAAATGAGATTAAATACTTTAACAGGCTTTCGTGATTGATTTTTTTACCGGTATAACGGATCACAACAGATGCCCAGTCAGGTTGAGAGGTAATTAAACAATTCGACTTAAGTAAGTGGCTATAGAGTGTTTCTGTCACAACCTCGTCATTGTCATCTGCAGTGAGCAATTCAGTATTTAAATCGTATTGTGATACTTCAATGTCCAATTCATCTAAGCAAATACCATTAAAAGGTGTTGGCATTAAGCAGTCAAAGTGATCAGCATTAAATAACTTCACAATGACATTACAGTTTGCCGCGTTTGATAAATCTTGTGTAAGAACCGCTTCAACCTCAGCCATCGAATCAAACTTGGTTTGATTGAAGCTATTTAAATAAAGCTTGAATGACTTTGACTCAATAATATGACTGCTGGTGGCAGGAAAAATAAATTCAGCAACGGCAACAACAGGTTTTCCTTTTTGATTCAACCAAGAAAGCTCATAGCCTGTCCAAGTGTCTTCACCCTTAAATGGCAATGCGTTTTCATCTATATTTAAATCGTCGCGATTAAGTTTACGGGCAATCGGAAACAGTAAAGAGGCATCATAACTATCTTTGTATTCGGTTTGTTGGCCGAGTAAAGCACCTTTTAGCTCAGGTGCATCTTGGTAATGTGACATAATCAGATTAAAATCGATAAAATATTTACTATTGTAACGAATAAATTAGGCAAAGGCAGTATGTCAATTAGCGAAAACTTACAACGCATTTATACCGAGATTACCCAATTAGCAGAACAAAAAACGGGCGGTGCACCTCGTGTCTTTCATGATACTGAATGGCCGAGCCCATGTGAGATCCCAAATTCGGTTGAAAATAAGAGTGTGGCTTGGCAGCAAGTAGCGCAGCAAGGCAGTTTAGATAAACTGGAAAAAGCCCTCGAAACACAATTCCCACAACAATTAAAAGAATACTTTGCTAGCTTTTATAGTGATAATTTATTTGCTAATTATCAGGAGCATAACTTGTGCTTATTACAAGCGTGGAGTGAACAAGATTTTGATCGCTTACAGCAAAATATTACAGGCCACGTGTTAATGAAGCGCAGATTGAAGCAGGCGGATACTGTTTTTTTTGCAACCTGTGAAGAGGATGATCTATTACTTGTAATGGATTTAGCTGATGGCAGTATTTGGTTGGAGTATTTAGGTAAAGCACCGCATCACAAATTAGCAGATTCGATGGCTGCGTTTTTAAGTGAGTGTAAAGGGCTTTATTACGTTCAATAAATGCGTAATAAAAAATAAGGCGCATTTGCGCCTTATTGAAAATCCCATGAAATGTTTGATATCAACTCGCAATCATCGCAGCGAAAATCAAATAAACCAAACCATGGCTCAGCTAAACGCCAATCACCGTTACATTTAGGACATTTTCGACTTAGTTCTTGTTCTTTAGACAACCCACCAACACGGTATAAATAGTAATAAACCGGTTTCTTGGTTAGAAAGCGAATACGTTTAGAAAGATCCATTCCGCGTCTAAATAAGTCACTATCTACATCAGCCAATTCTTTGATGGCAGCAAATTCACAACGAGTAGCCCCATTAATTTGAATTTGATCGCATGCTTGCCAATCTTCTTGCCATTTTAATAATGCTTTAAAATCACCATTGGCAACTGCTGGCACTTTATAAAGTGGTACAGGCATAAAGTCGTCGCCACAGTAGAGAGGACTGCATGTGTGAAGATATGTCGTGTATAAAATATAGCTTGATGGTGACGTGCAGCTATCTGAGCCGTTAGAGTGAATATCTTGACCAATCACTTTCACTTTCGGTTGTAATAAACCGGCTTCATTTAATTTATCTAAACTAAATTTAACAAAAGGGCTATGGTTTAAAGGATGAAGTGCATCTTCTTCAGGGCACATTACTCGAGTAATAAAAAAGCCATCTTTTAACGTTGTTGGAAACTCTTCACCAATAATTTGACCGTTAAAGCGAAGCGCATTAACAAGGCGAACGATAGCTTGTTCAGCAGCTTCAAGGGTCGTGTCTTGGTAGCAGTCAAAGGTTAAATCAACAATATACATAAATGATTATTTATTTTCTAAAAGTGAAAGAAGTTTATCGAGTTTTGCCTCGATGCGGTCAAGCTGGCTCTGTGAGTGTGCTGTTTGCACAGTTGGCTTTGTCGTTTGTTCTGCAGCATTTTTTTCAAAATCTGAGGGGTTTTGTTTAAAGCGTGCTAACACATCAATAATGACTGGCATTGGTACGGGTTGGGATAGATTCGCTTTCACTAAGGCAACATTAGGTTGTTTCTTTGCCGCTAAAAGTTTGCTGATGGCAGCAATAACGATGTCTTGCATGTGCTTATCCTACAAAAATAATTGTCCAAGTTTACTGTAATCTAGCAAAGTTCGCTATTAAGCTGCTGCTGATTTTACATCTAATTCTTCAGTCAATGGGGAAATGGTTAAAGCGTCTTTTAAGGTAAATAGGATATGGTGCATTTAAAACACTAAATTATTGTAGAATAGCGCAAATTTTGTGCTAACTTGAGATGTGTAAAAACAATAATAAGGGGCACAACATGAACGATGAATTATTAGCACAGGATGGACCGACTACTGAGTTAAAAGCAAGTTATCTCACAGCTGAAGATTGTAACATTGCAGCTAGCGTATTGTATCAGGCATATCACGACGATGAATTGTTTCAACAAATTTTATCATTTGATAGTAAATCCCCTGCAACCTATGAAAAAAAGCTCAGACTGCTTATTAGAGAAGAGTTAGCAAGCTTTTGGCAAAGTCATCAGCACATTATAGGGGTCTTTTCAGGCAATAATTTAATAGCGGTAAGTTGTGTACAAAAAGCGAATGACTCGCTCGCAGCAGATAGAGTATGGCATTGGCGATTAAAGTTGATGCTTAATACCGGTATGATTTCAACAAAACAATTAATTGAAAAAGAAAAGGCGATTCATCAGGCCGTCACTCAGTTTCCTAATTGCTGCTTTATTAGTTTATTTGCTGTTGACCCACATGTGCAGCATCAAGGCATTGGCCGTTTTTTACTTCGTGCAATTGATGATTTGGTCAATACAGATAATGCCGATCACAGTGCGATATTTATTACTCAAGATAAACATTGCGCGCTTTTTGAAAGTGAAGGATACCGAAGTGAACAGGCGTTGACGTTCACCAAAGTGACAGGCCAATTGTTTGTAAAGTCAAAAGTAGAAAATGGGTAATTAGTGTGTAGGAAATATCTTACATCAATGTGAGTTTGTTATGTTTAAGTATGCTGAAATAGGTCTATAAAACCACCTAACAGCTTGTTTAATATAAAAAAGTTAAATATTACTAAAATATTTAGTAATTTTATTTCGTTTCAGCTTATTAAACTTAAGACCATTTGCTCCTATTATTTACACATCAAGGAAGCGGACATAACGGATTTATGTTCATCTTGCCAAGGAATGGACTTAGGCATTGATACAGGGCGTATCAAAGGATCAAAGGACAGGGACGCAAGGAAGACTGTGCGCTAAATGAATTAGCGTTTTGCTGGAAGCAATAAGGACAAACGCAGGAGCGTTTAATGGATGGTTTAGGATAAACCAAACTACATGGAAAGGCTTGGATGCGAAGGGACACCTCAGGAAGAGGTTTGGAATTGGGACATGGATAGCAAGGGGATCAAGGAATGGTTTCCTTCAATGGATGAAAAAGGAGTGCTTAGGCACGGTTTGGAAACGGATGACCATAGAAAAAAGGATATTTTTTCTGATTTGAGGCGCGACATTATGTTGCGCCTTAGTTTTTTGTGGTACTAGATAAAGCTAACTTATTAGCTGATTTTATGCGGTGGTACGTCAACACCGATAATTTTGTCATTCTCAAGATGGACGACTCCTGTATAGCTATCTTGCCCATTACTTGAAAACTCCCAAGCAAAGCTTGATTTTAAGCCTGGTTTACCATTTTTCAAAATACCCACACGCTTGTTTATGCATGCAATACTTAAAAACTGTACGTTAAGTTGTTTACTATGGCGATTGGCATACTCTCGTGCACTTTCTGCTGCTTGTCGGTCAATCCAAAAGAAATAAATAACACATGTTACACCGAGAATAAGCCAAATTGACGCCATAGAATTACCACATTTTTATTGTTGAAATAGTTTACCAATTGCTCGTGAAAGTTGTTCACTGCGATCTTGCATTCGGATCATAGCTAACATATGAGGGCGCAAACTTGGAATTGCAACTAGGTCGGCAAAAATACCACTGAATATATCTTGCGATTGTTCTGTGGCTAAGTATTCCATTAGGGCAACTAAATGTGACTCCAACACATGCCAGCAGCGACCTGTAAGGGTGAGCACTATATCGAGGTTAAGCGCTTTTTTATCAGCCATGATATC
Organism: Pseudoalteromonas piratica; assembly: GCF_000788395.1. Classification (NCBI taxonomy): domain Bacteria; kingdom Pseudomonadati; phylum Pseudomonadota; class Gammaproteobacteria; order Alteromonadales; family Pseudoalteromonadaceae; genus Pseudoalteromonas; species Pseudoalteromonas piratica. The sequence continues at coordinate 2,587,523 of NZ_CP009888.1, read as the reverse complement.
AGCTACAGCACGTTGTAAAATTCCGAGGGCTGTTGTGTTTGACATCATGCGTAAATAATTAATGATATTTTCGCTATCTTGATTTTTTAACGCTTTTTCAAATTCGTTATAAAGTGCCTCAGTTAAAATTACCGAAATATTGCTGTGCTCTAACGTTGCGGCAAGTGACTGGACTACAGGTTGCGGTAGCTTCCCAAAAGCATCAATAAGGTTTTGTTGATTAGGCTCAGTAAGGCGAATTGCAAAATCAGCGATACCTTGCAAACCAAGGTGCTGCCAATCATCAAATCCTAATTTACCACTAAAATAAAGTTCGACATGTTCATAATATGCAGACGCGCTTTGTTTTAATTCATTTTTAATAATTGCATTAAAAGCAGCAAGTTTATTTGCATTTGGCGTGAACACATAGGGGTTATTATCAAGTTCACTCTGTGCTTCGTCATTACCTGTAAGTTGATTTCCTAATGCTTCCATAACCATAGATGCAAAATGGTTACGGCTTGCTTGAATGAGTTTACTTTGTTCATCCAGTGGCATTTTTAAGAACCAGATATACGGTGTGTGTGATTCTTGGCTATTCCAAAACTGAATAGCTAAAAAAGCATGTTGTTGTAATGGGAAGGGATAGGGAATCTGATTATTTTCTATCTGGATAAACGTTGATTTATCAATTTTTTGGATTCGTCGTCCCATGTCGTAAACACGCCAGGTAGTACCGGCATTATCAAGGAGTTCGGCTAGGCTTGAAATAGATTGTTGCATTAAAAAGACCCATAACTGCGTTTTGGCTATTATACAATGAAATGCCCGCAATTTTTGATAAAATGCCGCGATATAATTTCAATTAAGGCGTGAAAATGATAGCCGCATTATTAATAGAACTTGAAGCAACCATGAAAGCTAGCGGTCTTTGGGCAAAAAACCCACCGAAAGCTGAGGCGTTTATGTCAGCAGCACCGTTTTGCTACGACACCATGCCATTTGAAAACTGGTTACAATATGTTTTTATTGAACGTGTGCAACAGTTACTCGCATCGAATCAGGCCCTTCCAACAGGAGCAAGTATTTCACCAATGGCTGAGCAAATGATCCCAAAACATGCTGCTGTCATTAGTATCATTAAAAAAATAGATAAGGCGATGAGTTAATGTTTGGTGAATTAACTATTTTATATCGTGATGAGTACTTTATTGCGGTTGATAAACCATCAGGCTTACTCGTACATCGCTCCTTTTTAGATAAACGCGAAGTCTATTTTGCCATGCAGATGTTACGCGACCAAATTGGTCAACATGTATTTCCACTTCACCGTTTAGACAGACCAACCTCTGGCGTGCTTTTATTTGCGCTCAGCAGTGAGGTGGCACGCATAGCGAGTTCGTTATTTTCTGAACATAAAATTAGCAAACGCTATTTAGCACTGACCCGTGGTTTCGCGCCAACGTCAATTGAAGTCGATCATCCACTTAAGTTTAAGCATGATAAAATTGCAGATAAGTTTGCCGATAAAGATAAACCTGCTCAGGAAGCGCAGACTACCTTTAATTGTTTGCATCAGGCAGTAATTAATAAGCCATTGGGCAAGTTTCCCACAGTGCGTTATTCGTTAGTTGAATGTTTTCCTAAGACTGGACGGAAACATCAAATTAGACGCCATTTAAATCATATTAATCACCCCATTTTAAATGATGCGAATTATGGAGATAACAAACAGAATCATTTCTTTCAGCGCGAATTTGAAATGAATCGTCTGATGTTATTTGCCAAAGATTTAACCTTTGTTCACCCAATTACAGAGAGGTCTGTTCATATAGCAGCGTCGATTGGAGAGCAAGAACTGGCGTTATTTGAGAAACTGGGGTGGCCACATCAAGAAGATGCGTATCAGTTGGAAAAAACAGACGAGCCAACTTAAACTTAGCTAAGGTATTAAATCAAGGAAAGAATATGGCAAAGATTAAGTGCTTTATAGGTACAGTGTATGGTGCGGCTGAATCGTTAGCGGAAGAATTAAAACCAGTTGCAGAAAAGCATGGGCATGACTTAGCGCTATTTAACCCAGGTACTATTACTGATTTGCTAGAAAGTGATGTTATTTTGATACTGACATCAACGACAGGTCAGGGCGATATTCCTTATGAGCTTGAATCGTTGTTTATAGCGTTAGAATCAGAAAAACCAGCTATCTTGAATAAACCATTTGCGGTTATTGCAATGGGTGATAGTAATTATGGTGAGACGTTTTGTGGTGCAGGCAGAAAATTTCGCGAACTTTTAGCATCACTAGCAGGTAGAGAAGTACAACCAATGTTGCAAATAGATGCAACTGAAAACAGTGACCCTGTTCCAGTAGCTATGCCATGGTTTGAGTCATTTTTAAAAGCACTAAATTAAAAAAAAGCGGCAAATGCCGCTTCTAGTTCTATTCTTTATCTTCAAAAGCGGCTTTTTCTTCAGCCAGTTCGTCTTTTAGCTTTCTAATTTTAAGGCCTAACTCTTGACCCCGATAGCGGGCATAGTAAGTGCAGCCAATAAACATACAACTAGCAAAAAGCAACTCTAACAGTACAAAAAGTAATTCACCCTCAGCAATCCATAACGAGGTAAAGCCATGAAGAAAATAAATGATAACGATAAAGTTAGCCCAAGCATAAGTATAAGGTTTATCTTGAATAAACCCCTTTAGCGGCAGCAGCAGTGGTACGATATATAACCCAATGACGAAGCCTGTGCTATAACCTTCACGCGGCATTAACCATAATAACCACACAGGCATAAGAATTAACAGTCCAACATAGCCAACTAACGCTATTTTTTGGTACCGCTTGGTGATTGCTTTTTTTTCTATATTGCTCATTGTAATTGCTTAATAAGTTTTGCAAGGCGAGCGCCTACGCTTTGGCAAATGCTGAGTTCCTCAGCACTCAATTGGCTTGAATTAGTTAACCCTGAGACATGACTTGCTCCATAAGGAGTGCCCCCAGTTTTAGTCGAGCTTAGCGCAGGGACGTCATAAGGTACGCCACATAACAACATCCCATGATGCAATAAGGGCAGAGACATGCTCAGTAATGTTGCTTCATTGCCTCCATGTAGGCTACTCGATGAAGTAAATACTGCTGCTGGTTTATCGATAAGTTCACCTGAAAGCCAAACATCGCTAGTGGTTTCCCAGAATTGTTTGGCGCTAGATGCCATCATACCAAAACGAGTCGGGCTACCAAATGCAAGCCCCGCGCAATGTTTTAGGTCATCAATTGTCACAGCTAAATCATCACTATCATCACTGAAACAGCGTATCTTTACGTCTATTCCGTCATGCTGTGCTGCATCGCCAATTTCGTATGCCATGTTTTTAACGGAATCAGTACGAGAGTGATACAACACTAATAAATAGGACATTATATAATCGCTAACACGTTTTCTGGTGGACGACCAACTGCAGCTTTGTCACCGTTTACAACAACAGGGCGCTCAATCAACTTAGGATGTGCAACCATTGCATCGATTAACTTAGACTCGTCATTTTCAGTACTTAACGCAAGGTCTTTGTAGATAGTCTCTTTAGTGCGAATTAACTGGCGCGCTGAGTCAAAATTTAACATTGTTAGTAGTTGCTTAATGTCGTCAACACTCGGTACATCTTTTAGGTATTCAATAATTTCAGGTGTAACACCGTTTTGTTCAAGTAATGCAAGGGTTTCACGGGATTTCGAGCAGCGTGGATTGTGGTAAATTTTTATTGTCATAAAGTTCTCAAATCAATTTTTAGCGTGATTGTAATGCGACTGTGCTTTAAATTAAAGTTTAGCGAGTTCTTTTTGCATCAAGCGATATTCTTTTAACCGCGCTTTTAAGCGTTGTTGTTTAATATCGTCGGAAGTGTCAACATGGTTTAATGCTTTTTGTACCTCATTAGAGGCCTGAGAGTAAGCGCCGTAATCGGTGAAAATACTGGCTCTTAACTCATGGTATGACGCTTTATCATCTTGTTCTTTGTAGGTTTTCGCAAGTAATTCTTTACCTAGCACATGGTCAGGTTTTTCAAGGAGAAAATACTTTAACAGTTTGTTGGCGAGATCTAATTCACCTGCGGTAATGGCAGCATTCGCATAATTAAGAGTAACGACTTGGTTGTTTGGTTGACGCTGATATTCTGCTTTCAGCATTCTAAGAGCTTCTTCATATTTTTCTTGACCAAGTAATAAGTCAGTTTGCGCGTCTAGTATAAATAAACTTCCCGGTACTTTTTTTTCCAATGCAGTGAGTAAGTTAGCGGCCTCATTATATTTTTTTTGATCGATTAATGTGATGGCAAGACCATATTCAGCAGCAGTTGTATGGGCAAAGCGATTGATACGTAGATATTTTCTAAATTCTTGCTCAGCTTTATCACTGTCTTGACCGTATCGAGCGATTACCCGTGCTTTTGCAAGTGAAAAATCGATAGAAGAATCAATGAACCTTTCTGGATACTGTAAAGCACGCATACGTACGTCGGAGACACGCGAGTCTGGCAGTGGGTGAGTAAGTAAAAATGCTGGGGGCTTTGGCATATGACGAAGTTGATCCGCTAATTTAGACAAAAACTCACTAGACTCTCTCGGATCAAACCCTGCATTGTTTAAAATTTGCATTCCAATTCGATCGGCTTCTTGCTCAGCACCACGACTGTGTGTTAATTGGCTTAGTTGCGACTGTGTTTGACTGGCTGCAAGGATTGCCATACCCGCATCTGGGGCAACCATGGTGGTTAAAATGCCAGCAATCATTCCTGCAATAGTTAAGCCTTGGTTATCTCTCGCTTTTTGAAGACGTCTTGCCAAGTGACGTTGTGTTACGTGAGCGATTTCGTGTCCTACAACAGAAGCGAGCTGACTTTCGTTATCGGCATTGATAATAAGACCGGTATGAACACCGACATGGCCACCATAAAACGCAAAGGCGTTAATGTCATTATTATCAATCCAGAAAAATTCAAACGGAAAACGAATGTCATCGGCGTGGGCAACTAAACGGTTTCCGATGTTAGTTAGATATTCATCAAGAACGGGATCTTGCAAAACGCGGGAAGTTCCACGAATTTGCATCATCATTACATCACCGACTGCTCGCTCTTTTTCAATTGATAAAACTTGCACTGCCGAGGTGCCTAAGTCAGGCAATTTAAAGTTATTTTGCGCGACGACTGGCAGTGAGAGCGCAAAACAAAAACAAGCTAGTTTTTTTAAAAGAGTCGGTTTTGGCATGTTAGTCCTTTTTTTGTTGCATTTCATTTGCCATTAATTGTGCGAGCGCTAATTCATCTTCACATGCGGCCGCTGTTCGTTCTGCTTTTTGGTAGTAGTCTTTAATTGACACGCCAGATAACTTGACGACGTTCAGCTCACTTTTCAAATATTCAATGGTTTTATGCACTACTTTATGTGAATGCAGTATTAATGCTTTGTCAGCTTCATCACCGCGTTGGAAATAAAACTGAATGTATTTGTGTAATTGATTGATACGAAGTATGTTTCTCATGCTGTGTGGGTCCCAAACATGAAATTCCATCAATCGGTTGTCTTTTACATATTGGTCAATTTCTTTTTCTTTGGCATAGGGGTAGGCAAAAAGTTCAAAACCACGTTCTGTAAATACTTGATAGAGTGCAATGCGAGGTGGGTTATCACAGATTATTTCACCAGAATCAAGCTCTTCGCCTCCCAGTAAACCAAGGTTCCAATTTCGTTTATCGGTGATGCGTTTAATTGCGTTGTCAAAGCCATGACTGAAAATACCTTCAGCTTCACTCACAGATGCCGCTACCATATGATAAAAGGGAGGGAGCTCACCCCAATTAAGTTGTTTTTTAAACCAGTTAATATCTTTTAACGTGGGATTTTTAGGTAATTCAATTTTTTTTGTTGGTTTGCTCATACACAAAAACTATAGCGAGAAACGATACCTTATATATCCTGAATTTAGCATATTCATCATTAACTTGCTTGCGGTTTGTTAAGAATTACCAGATGTATGAGAGTTAGTAATGTAACAGACTATATAATGTGTTAATTTAGCCCAGAAATATTAAATTGAATTATGAAATATGTATGATTTGACACGCTACGTTTGCCCACAACTTTTTGTCCAATTTAAACTCATACTGAAAAATCATAATCGTTCTGAAGACATGGTGTTTATATTTGCAGAAAATGCACAAATAAGTGATGTTTTTCGTTACCTAGATAATCAACAAATAGATTATTCATGGTATGAAAATCAATTAACCGTGGTTAACTCGTTGAAGGAAAAAGTTTAGTGCTCAATATTTTCAAACAGTGGTATACCCGAAAGTTCTCCGACCCGAATGCTATTACCTTATTAATGCTTACTATTGGGCTAGCAGCGGCGCTTTATTTTTTTGGCACGTATATTATTCCAGTGATGGTGGCATTAATCATTGCATATTTACTTGATTGGCCGGTATCCAAATTAATGCAGTTTGGCACCAGTCGTGTGGTTTCAAGCTCTATCGTGATGCTTCTTTTTAGTGGTTTGGTCGTGTCAATTGTTGTCGGGATCATGCCTGTTTTATGGCAGCAATTATCTAACTTTGTGCAAGATGTGCCTTCGATGCTTGAAAAGGGCAGAGTTTACTTATTAGCGCTGCCAAAGGATTATCCTGAGCTTGTTAACCCTGACCAAGTAAAAGTGATTATGTCTAATGTAGAAGGGCACATTGTCACGATTGGCCAAACAGTGCTTTCTACCTCACTCAATTCATTAAAAGACCTAGTAGCCTGGCTTGTGTATTTAATATTAGTGCCGTTGTTAGTGTTTTTTATGCTGAAAGACAAGCAAGTGTTAGTTGCTGGCTTTGAACAATTTATTCCAAATGAAAGAAAGCTAATTAGCCAAGTGTGGCAAGAAATGAATCAACAAATTATGAATTATATTCGCGGTAAAATTTTTGAAATTTTAATTGTCGGTTCAACTACTTTTATCACCTTTACCATTCTTGACTTAAGGTATGCGGCTTTATTGGGCACGCTAGTTGGTTTTTCTGTCTTAATTCCATTTGTTGGTGCAGCATTAGTCACAATACCGGTTGCGTTAGTTGCTCTTTTCCAATTTGGAGTGGGCAGTGAGTTTTGGTATGTCATTATTGCTTATGGTGTGATTCAAGCATTAGATGGCAACTTGTTAGTGCCAATCTTGTTCTCAGAGGCTGTTGATTTACATCCAGTTTATATTATTGTGGCAGTGTTATTCTTTGGTGGTTTATGGGGGTTTTGGGGAGTGTTTTTTGCAATTCCATTGGCTTCATTAGTAAGAGCGCTTTTGAATGCGTGGTCGTTATCAAGTCATGAAAAAGCCGCAAGTGCATAATTTGGTAAATTAAAGGTATTAAAAAAGCGCATATTTTTATATGCGCTTTTTTTGTCAAATCAAAAAATTAATTTTTTGGCTGAGCATCAATTGACTGACCGTTCACCCCAATTGAATCGTCAGACATCATATAAAGATAAGTAGGCATTAAATCTGCTGGCGTTTTTAATTTATCTTTGTCTTCGCCTGGGAAAGCAATAGCACGCATAGCTGTGCGCGTAGCACCAGGATTAATACAGTTAATACGAATATTGGTTTTGCCAACTTCTTTTGACCAAGTTTGCATCATGCCTTCTGTGGCAAATTTTGAGATTGCATACGCGCCCCAAAATTCACGACCTTCTCTACCAACACCGCTTGAGGTAAACACAATAGAAGCATGCGGGGCTTTACGTAGTAATGGAAAAAGTGATTTGGTTAAAACTGCTTGGGCAGTCACATTCACTTTCATGATGTTTTCAAATGTAGATACGCAAAAGTGCTCTAGCGGGCCAAGTGAGCCAATAATCGACGCATTGTTTAACAATCCATCTAAGCGACCAAATTCATTCTCAATGGTTGCAGCTAAATCGCGATAGTGTTGTTTAGTTGCGCCTTTCATATCTAATGGAACGATTGCAGGTTGCGGAGCACCAAGGGCAACAATTTCATCGTAAACAGCTTCTAATTTAGCAACTGTTTTACCCAAAAGAATTACAGTAGCGCCATGCTTGGCATATTCGATTGCCGCAACTTTACCGATGCCATCTCCGGCACCCGTTACGAGAATGACTTTTTCCTTTAAAGCGTCATTACTTGCTTGATAATCATGCATATTAGTTATGGTACTTGAAATTTTTCGGTATCATAACATAGTCAAGTAAAATAGTTTTGCGATTTATTTAAATTTAGGTGGAGAAATTGCTTTGTTTAAGTTAACTTTAACTGGTCTAATGTCTTAATAATAACCACCGACAAATTAAATTTTGGTTTTAAATGGCCAAAAACACACAATAAAAAAGATCGGGTTTGGAGCAATAAAATGAAAAAAGTGCTACTCACAATGGCAATCACAACAGCGCTATACGGCTGTGGTGAAAGCTTAGAAGATGTTAAAAATGAGTCAGAAACAGTTGTACCTACAGTCGCTGGTTCTGTCGCATTTGATCCCTCAAACGGAGTTGTCTCGGTACCTAATGATTTACTTTTCTTAGGCACGACCGATGGTACATTAAATATGCCAGGTGAAGACGCCGACGAAATCGATTATTCAGACCCACAAACGTCACTTGGTGCGCTTGATGGTTGGTCAACACAATCACCTTATCAAATTGCACTGGATGTGCCAGCAAGCTTAACCCTTGATGCAAGCACGGTTAACGGTGATTCAGTTCGATTATTTGAAGTTGTAATGGGTGCGAGCATCACAGATGCTGAATGCTCTCAGGTACCAGCTGGCATTGCATGTAAATTCGTAAAAGAACTTACATTCGGTGTAGATTATTTTGCACAGGCGAATGGCAATAATATTGCAATTGTGCCTTTAAAACCTTTTAATCAAGGCTCTTCATACATCAATGTAGTGACAAACTCATTGCGAGATACCCGCGGCGAGTCATTTGCACCTTCTGAAACATATGGTCTTGTTAAGCTCGATATTAACTCGCTACCGCTTGTTACTGAAGATCAAAAAGCGCTTCAAGCAGTAATTAACAGCTATGAGAATACGGTTATTCAGTCTGGCTCACTTACCAAAGAAGACATTATTTACTCAGGTGCGATGACCATTCAGTCTGCTGGCTCTGTAATGAGCATGGTAAAAAATGTGTATGCAATGAGTGCTGCGACACAACAAAATATGCCTCAATTAATGATGGGCCCATCAACGGGGATGACTGTTGGTGATGTGCTTTTCCGTTCGCAAGGGGCTCAGCCACCATCACCGGTATTTGATCAAATAAAATATGAGCGCGGCTCAGTTGTTTTACCGCATTACTTAAAAACACCTCAAGGCACTGAAGATTCAGCGCTAAATAACACTTACTGGAAAGGTTTGTGTGACAGTGCAGCAACGCTTGCTGGTTTTAAAGCACAAGGTGGAACAGTTCCTGCAGAACCGATTAATGAAAAAGATGCGATTTGCTTTAATGCGACAAACGGTCTTTTACGTGACCTTGGTTTAGATGAGCAACGCCATTTAACTAAATTTAATCCACTGCCAATGCCACATAGTTATGCCAACGTTCCAGTTCAGGTAACTACACCTGCTGACGACCTAACTGTGTTAAACGTAGTGCGTTCGCAATTAGGTTTACCAGCATTAGAAATGCCAGCAACGGGTTGGCCTGTAGTTATGCTTCAACATGGTATTACTAGTACAAAAGAAAGCATGCTGGCAATAACCGCAGCATTAACGCTTCAAGGTTTTGTGACAGTTGCTATTGACCATCCGATTCACGGTGAACGTGGTATTGATGTTGATGGTGACGGTGAGTTTGACTTTATCGCATCAGGCGATGACGGCAATGTGCTTCACTATATGAATCTGTCATCAAACTTAGTTGCTCGTGATAACTTACGTCAATCAATGGCTGATTTACTTGGTCTTCGCTTATCACTTGCTGCGACAAACTTACAAGGTATTAACCCAACAGATGTAAGTTTTGTAGGTCACTCGCTTGGTGCGGTTGTTGCACCTGGCTTTTTAGCAGCTGCCAATGAATCTGTTGCACCATTAGTTGGTGAACAAGCTGCGGCAATGATTGATCCGTTATTCAAAGTAAATACGGTTGCACTTGCAAGTGGTAGTGGTGGTTTAGCTGGTTTCTTACTTGAGTCAGGTTCATTTGGTAATGTGATCAAAGGTTCAGTGCTCGCTGCTGCCGGTACTGCTGAGTCAGCTGAATTTATCGCGTTTATGCAATCTGAAGAAGCTATTCAAGCGTGTGCTCAGTTCGCGGGCTCTCAAAGTGATTACGCTGGTTGTGCATTTGTTGCTTACACAACTAAGTTAACTTTGGCAGGTGAAACTGAAAAACTAGCTAACATTTCAGGTACAATTAGTCAGTTTGCTTTTGCAATTCAAACAGCGGTTGATGCTGCTGATTCAAACTCATTAGCAAGTAAAGTAGCGTCTCAAGGCGCTGCTATATACCAAAACGTTGTTGTTGGTGATGGCGAGGGGAACCCAGCTGATACTGTAATTCCACCTTATTCAACGGTTAGCCCAGTATCAGGTACCGTGCCTTCTGGCCAGCTAATGGGCCTTATGCCAGTTGCTACCTCACAGGTATCTGCAGAGCCAATGAGTTATTTAGTTAAATTTACTAAGGGTCACCATGGCTCAGTATTAACACCAGCTCCAGCATACGGTGTTACACCAGCTGATGCAGCAGCTGCTAACGCTGAAATGCAAGGCCAAGTAGCATCTTTCTTAGCAAGCAGAGGTTTAATGCTTCAAGTTGCTAATGAATCTGTTGTTACTGAGTAATCAAAATAAATAAAAAAGCCGCACATCTTGTGCGGCTTTTTTTTTGTTTGTAATTTCATTAGAGTACGCAAAACAGTTTTGATGGAGTTTAAGTTGGAATTTTTATACGAGTATGGATTGTTTTTTGCGAAAACAGTGACCTTTGTGATCGCCTTTGCCATTATCGCAGCCCTCATTGTTGGGGCATCTGCAAAGCCAAAAAGCGGCAAAGGCGAACTAACAATGGAAAATCTAAGTGAGCAATTAAATAACCAAAAAAAAGAGTTATTAAATGTAGCCCTTGATAAAGAGGCTTTTAAAGCATTTGAAAAGTCTGAAAAGAAAAAATTAAAGGATAAAAAGACTGAGCCTAAAAATAAGGTATTTGTGCTGACTTTTAAAGGCGGCATCGATGCAAAGGAAGTCGAGTCGTTGAGAAAAGAAGTGACCGCAATTATTCAAATTGCACAGTCTAACGACAAAGTGGTTGTTAAGTTGGAAAGCGGTGGTGGGGTTGTGCATGGTTATGGTCTTGCTGCATCACAATTAGCGAGGCTTAAACAGGCCGGTTTAGAACTTATTGTAAGTGTCGATAAAATCGCTGCCAGTGGTGGTTATATGATGGCGTGTGTATCTGATAAATTTGTTTGTGCACCCTTTGCTATGATTGGCAGTATTGGCGTAATCGCACAATTACCAAACTTCAATAAATTACTGAAAAAAAATAGTGTAGAGTTTGAACAAATCACAGCGGGTGAGTTTAAACGCACATTAACAATGTTTGGTGAAAACACTGAAAGTGGACGCGAAAAGTTTAAGCAAGAGCTAGAGCAAATCCATGCGCTATTTCGAGATCATGTTCAAGTTGCAAGACCAACACTTGATGTTGAAAAAGTTGCTACAGGGGAAACCTGGTTTGGTACAGATGCATTAAAAATGGGATTAGTAGATGAAATACAAACGAGTGATGACTTATTGCTTAGTTTAAATAATCAGTTTGAGTTATATCATGTTGCCTATAAGAGTAAAAAAGGACTTTCCGATAGAATTGGCTTAGGTGCGAGCAGTTTACTAGATAATGTAGCTGAAAAAATATTGTCAAAAACAAAAGAATTGTACCATTAAATTAAAAAAGCCGCGTCAGCGGCTTTTTTAATGTAAAGACAAAATTGAATTATTTTAACTTTTCAAATTCTTGCCCAGCATTTACATCATTAAAGGTTGTTTCATCAAGCTCACCTTCTGATTTCGCTACGATACATGTCACCATACAATCACCTGTAACGTTGACAGCGGTTCTGGTCATATCGAGCAAGCGGTCAACACCGATGATAATTGCAATACCTTCTACTGGTAATCCTACCTGATTTAAAACCATGGCTAACATAATTAACCCAACGCCAGGAACACCTGCGGTACCTACTGAAGCAAGCGTAGCGGTTAAAATCACCATTAAGTAATCAGTGAAGCTTAAATCCACAGCGAAAACCTGTGCGATAAATACGGTCGCAACGCCTTGCATAATGGCTGTACCATCCATATTGATGGTTGCGCCGAGAGGCACTGTGAATGATGCCACCTTGTTATCAGCCCCAAGCTTTTTAGTAGTGGTTTCAAGGGTAACTGGCATGGTTGCACTTGAGCTAGAGGTACTAAAAGCAAATATGGACAGTTCTTTTATCTTGTTTAAGAAAACAGCAGGGCTTAAACCTGTAAAAGTTTTAAGCAGTGTAGGGTAGACAATTAATGCATGAACAAATAGGGCAAATAAAACGGTTCCAAAGTAAAAAATCAACTTAACAATTAAATCACCATCAATGTAGCTGAATAACTTTGCCATTAGGAAGAACACACCGTAAGGGGCAATGTTCATTAAAATGGTTACTAGCTTTAAGATAATCGTATTTAAGTCTTCAAAGACTGCTGTTAAGCGTTTACCTGCGTCACCACTCAATGCCATTGCAATGCCGAATAGTAATGCAAAAACAATAACTTGCAGCATGTTTCCGCTAGACATTGCGTTAATGGGATTTGTTGGGAACATATTGATGATTACATCAACTAATGTAGGGGCTTGCTTAGGGTCAAAAGTCGATGTGGTTGGCATATTAATGCCTTCACCTGGGTTGATGACTAATGCCAGCGTCATAGCAATTGTGATTGCGATAGCAGTCGTAAGTAAATAAAGCCCAATTGATTTACCGCCCAATCGACCAAGCTTTTTTGGATCACTTAAACTGCATGTACCGCAAACTAAAGAAATAAATACCAAAGGCACTACAAGCATTTTTAAACTGTTGACAAAAATTTGTCCACCGATATGAAAAATACCGTCAACAAAGAAACCTTTAAATGAAAAGGTAAATTCACCCAATGATAATGTGAAATCACCCGATTCTGCCATAAGAGCTTTGAAAATAAATCCGGTGATAATCCCCATCACCATACCGATGAGAATTTTGCCAGTAAGTCCCATTCCTTTTGGCTGTAATGTGCTGGTTGTCATAATTTAGTATGTATATTTATTGTGATTTTGTGCATAGCCTACCAGTGAACGTAAAAAATTAAAGGAAATACGGTAAGTTTTTTTAAAAATGCTATGATTTTTGTTGGAATATTAGTTTAATATAGATTACATAACTCTAATTATAATTATTTACGCAAGGGAGAAGTCATGCCTTCGATCCGATTACTCTTCGCTTTGCTGTGTAGTTTTATACTTACAGCATGTGGCGGTGGTGGTAGCCTAGAGACACCTGATGGTGGTTCCTCTAACAGCTATGAGCTTAAAGTCACACTCCATTCATCTGATGGCGGCAACGGTATCTCACAAGTTTCGGCTGCACAACCAGGTTTATTACGCGCAGAGCTTAAGCAGAATGGAAAAGCGTATGCAAACCAACTTATTACATTTACTCTAACCGAATTTGATAGCGGAACCGTTGGAACTCTAGACCCAGAAATCGGTACGGCACAAACTGATGCCAGTGGTATCGCTGAAATTACTTTAAGAGCTGGTTCAATTGCAGGTTCTGGCCAAGTGACTGCTGTCTTTAACCCAAGTGACAGAGACGATGACCTAGAAGTGCCACTTACGTTTACTAGTTTAGGTGATGATGGCGACACTGGTTCTGTTGGTAATAAAGTCATTACTGTTACTGTTCTGGACAAAAACAATAATACTTTTACTGATGAGAACCCAATTACGAAAGATAATTTAGGCACAGTAACAGCTACTGTAACGCAAGAAGGCACGCCAATTACAAATGGTATTGTTGTTTTCTCAACGCAATATACTGGTCGTATACTTTCTGAAACTGGTACGGCTGCTTTGAACGCGCAAGGCCAGGCCCGAGTTCAACTTAGTTCTGGTGACTTTAAGGGCGCAGGTAAAATTACTGCTACTCTTGATGGCGAAGAGTTAAGTCAATCTGCTTTTTATTACTCATCTGGAGATGATTCTTCAGTAGAGCAAGCAGAAGCAACTGTTGATATTAAATTACTTACAGGCTGTAATGAAGACTGGACAAAAGATCGAGATCTTGTGAAGTTAGACCCAACAGACCCTAGCTCTGGCTGTACAGTTATCAACCGTGATATTTCATCTGACCAACTGGGTACTGTATTTGTGTCAGCAGCTAACGCAAGCACAGGTGACGGTTTTAATGGCATGCTAGTTGATGTTGTTACTACTGTTGGTAAATTATCGCCAGAGTCGGGTAAAGCAGTTGCTGACAGTTTTGGTGTAGCATTACTAACCTTACAACCTGGTACTACAAACGAAGCAGGTACTCTCACTGCGACAGCCAAAGGTGTATCTGCGTCAAAAGCGTTTAACGTAGGTGTAGCTGAATTTACCTTAAATATGGAAAATGGCCTTGATTTAAAACCGGGTAGTCAGACTGAATATCAACCATTGGCATCAGGCGCTACAACTGTAATTACTGTTAATTTAATTGACACGGATGGCTCACCATTAACGCTCCCTCTTGATGTTGAGTTTTCATCAAATTGTACTCAGGCAGGTGGTTCAGAACTTGACGCTTCTGTGACAAGTATTGGCGGCAAGGCTGAAGCGACTTATCGCTCTTTAGGTTGTAATGGTAACCCAGAAGATACTGTAACTGCGGTTGTAAATGGTAAGACCGTTAGCTCTTTGATTCCTTTATCGAGCTCAGCAGTAGCATCAATTGAGTTTGTTGACTCAACACAAACTGTGATTGCGTTAAAAGGTACGGGTGGTAAATCTCGTTCAGAATCTTCAAACATTTCATTTAAACTTAAAGATGAGCTAGGTCAGCCGGTTGCTAATAGCAGACTCGATTTTAAACTTAATTCATACAACGGTGGTGTTGCTTTAAACCGTAAATCTGTTGATACAAACAGTGAAGGCATTGCAGAAGTGACGGTAACTGCTGGCACAGTACCTATGCCACTTCGTGTTCAGGCCTGTTATGTTCCAAGTGACCAAATCCCTGCTAATTTCCCTGTTGATGATGTAACATGCTGGAAAGAAATCTATGATCGTTGCCAAGCAGATAAATCAGATTCTGTTTGTCCAGATGGCACATTGTCTTTAGTGAATCTTGATGCACAAATAGCAAGTGTTTCTGACTTGTTAACTATTTCGTCAGGTTTGCCGGATAATGACAGCTTCACTTTATCTTCAACTATTTATAATGTTGAAGCACTAAATTACGTAAATGAAACAGTTGATATTTCGGTATATCTTGCAGACCACTTTAATAACTTTGTTCCGGATGGTACATCAGTGCATATTCGTGCTGAAGGCGGTGCAGTTGGTACAATCGATGGCACACAGTTTACGCCATTACAGCAATGTGAAACTACTGATGGTACATGTACAGTACAATGGCGCAGTCAAAACCCTCAACCATACACAGATCCTATTTGGGGCAACGCGATAAATGCAAATAACCCAAATACAGGTCAAATCAACTGTGATAATTATTTTGGTTCTCCAGCGCCATGTGCTAACGGGTTAAAACGTGCAAATAGCAACACAACCAATACTCCAGCAAGTGAACGTGGTGTACCTTTAGCTGCTAGGGTTACACTTCTTGCCACTGCTGTAGGTGAAGAAAGTTACATCGACCGTAACGGTAACGGTGTATTCGATGCAGGTGAATATTATAGTCTTTATGATTTACCAGAAGCGTTCTTAGATAACAACGAGAATGGCGTTTTTGATGGTAACGTTGACTGTAGCACTGGCCAAAACTGTACACCCACGACCACAAATGGTGGTGAATTGGAAGAGTTCTTAGCAAACTTCGATGATAGCAATGATGATGGTGTTTGGAATTCGGCAGATGGTATTTTTAACGGTTTAGTTTGTACTGAAGAAGCTGAGGCTGCTGGTGCTTGTAACAGAAGTCTTGTTCACTTACGTCGCAATATTGAAGTTGTTATGTCAGGCAGCACAGCATATGGTCGCTATGCTATCCGCGATGACTTTTTAAATTGGCAACGTAATTTAACAGCAGAAGATGGTACAAATCTCGGGTTAGAAGGCATTACTGCACAATGTAGTGACGTATACCTTACAGCCCCTTCTGGCACTAATCCAAGATGGGTATTCCAAAGTGCTCAGCCAACCCAACCAATCTTAAGGTTAGAGCCATCAGACAGTGAATTACCTAATTATACTGGCTACGCAGGTGTGTATTGTGATGTTGCATCAGTTGATCTGTCGGTTTACCTTGTACATGTAGATGATGATAATGATCCAGATACACCACATAATTGTGATGGTCGAAATGCAGATTATAATGCTGCAGAAGAAACTTGTAACGCTACTGACACAGCAATTGACCTTGGTATTTCAGCTATTTCGCCAGTATTTTACTTTACTGATATTTATGGCAACCCAATGCCTTCACAGACAAATGTTGAACCTAGTTCTACTAATGGCGACTTTGGCGGTTCTGATTCTTTCTTAATGCCAAGCACAAATACAACACGACCAACTTTTGTTGGTGTTGGTGTTGGTCGTGAAGGAACGCCAAATAAAAAGACCTTTGGTGTGTTATCGGTTAAGTTTACAACTCCAAAAGGTAATATTAGTCAAGTAACAATGGATGTTTATGATGATGGCTAATTCTATCAAATAGTACTAATTCACAAATTAAAAGCCTGTTGATATCAAACAGGCTTTTTTTATTGAAATTAAAAGCTGATTTTATTTCGTATTATGACTTTTTAAATCACATAAATAGATAGAAAAAAGCAAACGCTGTGAAGTAACGTCTTTTTTAAATGTTAACTTCACGCTGAAAGATATTTCTTTTTTAATTATTCATTTTTTAACCAGAGCGAACATTTTTAAAGCTAACGCATGTAAAAATAGTGAGTTTTTTTTAAAATATGCTTGTCACACTGGCACTTTGTCGATATACCTTTAATAATAGCGCCCAAAATGGGTTAACAGATTAAATCGCACTGCGTAAGTAAAATAGGCAAATATGGGTAAGTCGTTAGTTATTGTAGAGTCACCAGCCAAGGCGAAAACAATCAATAAATATTTAGGCAAGGATTTTGTTGTGAAATCCAGTGTTGGTCACATTCGTGATTTGCCAACATCTGGTAATGCTAATAAGGCCGCCACTAAATCGCCAGCTGAAGTACGCAAGATGTCTCCGGAGGAGAAGGCTAAATATCGTAAAGAGAAAGATTACGCTAATTTAGTTTCGCGTATGGGGATTGACCCTAATAAGGGCTGGCATCCTCATTATGAAGTGTTGCCGGGCAAGGAAAAAGTTGTCGCAGAGCTGCAAAAACTCGCAAAAGATGCAGATTATGTTTATCTCGCAACCGATTTGGATAGAGAGGGGGAAGCAATTGCTTGGCACCTTGAGCAAGTAATCGGTGGTGAAGAGTCAAAATACAAGCGTGTTGTATTTAATGAAATCACTAAAAATGCAATTCAAAATGCATTTTCTGAACCGGGTGAGCTTAACCTTGATATGGTTAATGCCCAACAGGCACGTCGTTTTCTAGACCGTGTTGTAGGTTTTATGGTTTCACCATTGTTATGGGCGAAAGTAGCTCGAGGTTTATCTGCGGGACGTGTTCAATCAGTAGCTGTTCGTCTGCTCGTCGAAAGGGAGCGTGAAATCAAAGCATTTGTTCCTGAAGAATTTTGGGATATACATGCTGAACTTAAGTCACAGGAAGAACAAATCCGTTTTGCAGTTGCCAAATATTTAGGTAAAGCATTTGAGCCTAAAAACAAAGCGGAAACTGATACAGCAATCTCAGCACTAAAAAGTGCGTCTTACACAGTTGCTGATACAGAACAAAAACCGAGCAAAAGTAAGCCATCAGCTCCTTTTATTACGTCTACGATGCAGCAAGCAGCGAGTACACGTTTAGGTTATGGTGTTAAAAAGACCATGATGCTGGCTCAGCGTCTCTATGAGGCCGGTTTTATTACATACATGCGTACTGACTCAACAAACTTATCAAATGATGCTGTAGAAGCGTGTAGAGGCTATATTGAAAATGAATTTGGTGAAAAGTATTTACCTGCTTCGCCAATTCGTTATTCATCAAAAGATGGGGCGCAAGAGGCGCACGAAGCGATTCGTCCTTCAAACGTTGAAATCTTATCAGGCCACTTAGATGGCGTAGAAGCTGATGCAAAAAAATTATATGAGTTAATCTGGCGTCAGTTCGTTGCATGTCAAATGACTCCTGCAGAGTATGACCTAACAACCATTACACTTGCAGCAGGGGACTATACCCTTAAAGCAAAAGGGCGTGTGCTTAAATTTGATGGTTGGACACGTGTGCAGCCATCAGTTAAAAAGAAAAACCAAGAAGAGCAAGCACTGCCTCCAGTCTCAAAAGGAGATGTGCTCAATTTAGTTGAACTGGATCCAAAACAACACTTTACCAAGCCACCTGCTCGTTTTAGTGAAGCAAGTCTAGTTAGAGAACTCGAAAAGCGCGGTATTGGCCGCCCATCTACTTATGCATCGATCATATCAACAATCCAAGATCGAGGTTATGTCCGCGTTGAAAATCGCCGTTTCTTTGCCGAAAAAATGGGAGAAATTGTTAACGAACGTTTAGTTGAAAGTTTTAGTGATTTAATGAACTTTGACTTTACTGCAAAAATGGAAGAACGTTTGGATGACATTGCGGCAGGTGAACGTGAATGGACTCAAGTCCTTGATAAGTTCTACCAAGAGTTCTCAGCCAACCTAGAAAAGGCTGGCTCAGAAGAAGCCGAAGGTGGTATGCGTACCAACCAAGTAGTTGAAATTGACTTATCATGTCCAACTTGTAGTCGTAACATGGGTATACGTACTGCGAGTACCGGCGTATTCTTGGGCTGTACAGGTTATGCATTGCCTCCTAAAGAGCGCTGTACACAAACCATGAACCTAGTGCCTGGTGAAGAAGCAGTTGCTGCAGATGTTGAGGACGAAGAAACAGAAGTACTTCGCCAAATGAAACGTTGTCCTAAGTGTGAAACAGCAATGGATTCATACTTAATTGATGAATCACGTAAGTTACATGTTTGCGGAAACAATCCAGACTGTGATGGCTATCTAATTGAACAAGGTAGCTTTAAAATAAAAGGTTATGACGGTCCTGTTATTGAATGTGACAAGTGTCAGTCAGATATGCAATTAAAATCAGGTCGATTTGGTAAATACTTCGGATGTACAAACGAAGAGTGTAAAAACACACGTAAGTTACTTAAAAATGGTGAAGCTGCACCACCGAAAGAAGATCCTGTTCATTTACCTGAACTTCTTTGTGAAAAATCAGAAGCGTACTTTGTATTACGTGATGGTGCTTCGGGGATCTTTATGGCTGCATCTACTTTCCCGAAATCACGTGAAACGCGTGCACCCAAAGTTTCAGAGCTGAAGCGCTTCCGTGAGCGTATTTCACCAAAATTTTATTACTTAGCAGATGCCCCTGAAAAAGATCCTGAAGGTAATGAAGCTGTGGTTCGATATAGCAGGAAAGCGAAAGAGCAGTATGTCATGTCCGAGGTTGAAGGCAAGGCAACAGGGTGGACTGCTCATTTCGTAAATGGCAAATGGGTTGAAGAATCTAAAGCCAAGGCAAAGCCTAAAGCGAAAGCTAAACCCAAAGCCAAGAGCTAAGCTTAACCAATAATAAAACGCAGCGAATACGCTGCGTTTTTTTATTTCAGATTCAAAATAGATAATCAAGATTTAGGTTTATAAATGATTACGCAATTTTATTGATTTCACATATCTAAGAGAGATGTATAACCTGTTGAATATTTTGCGTGAAAAAGAGAAACAGAAAGTAACTATCAACTACTGTATAATGGGACGTTGCTGGTACATTAATGGTACGCTTTAGAGGCGATTAATTTTTAATTGATTGTAACTTATTGAAAGGGTTTAGGAAAAATGGTCGGCATAGCAGGATTTGAACCTGCGACCCCTGACACCCCATGACAGTGCGCTACCAAGCTGCGCTATATGCCGACATTTGTTGCTAGTGTATTCTCGCTATTTGTTAAAATCAACTACTGTGTGCTTTAACTGCGTGATTAATAAACGATTTCAAGGAGAAAGTTGTCGTTAATCTCAGTTTTAGTCACTTTGTAAAATGATATCCGCAAAATGCTGCTTCATTTTTTCACTCAGTAGTGGCTGAGCCTCTGCATTTGGGTGGATGCCGTCTGGCAACATTAAATTAGCATCGGTCACAACAGATGTAATAAAAAATGGAATAAGTGGTACGTTTTTCTCATTTGCAACTTGCTGATAAGCCCCCTTAAACAGAGTGGCATACCGTTTACCCAGGTTTGGTGTAATTTCTATTTCCATCAATAAAACCTTGGCGTCAGCAGCAATACTTTTATCGACGATTTGGCTTAAATTTTGTTTCAGTAATTTAACTGGATAACCACGTAAACCATCATTGCCGCCAATCTCAACTAACACCCAATCAGGTGAGTGTTCGGCCAATAAAGCGGGTAAACGTTGCAATGCGCCACCACTTGTTTCACCGCTTATACTTGCATTTATCAACAAGATAGGTGATTTTTCTTGTTCGTACGCATTTTGTAACAACTGAGCCCATGCTTGGTCTTGTTTTAGTCCATAGCCTGCGCTTAAGCTGTCACCTAAGATGAGAATTTTAGTTGTTTGCTTACTATGGGTTTTCGCATCACTGTGATCGGTGTTGGCAGTAACCGAGTAACTAATAACGAAAAAGATAACAAATAAACTACGTAATAACATTGAGAGTCCTATGAATAAACTTTCGCAAATGAATGTGATTCAGGTTAAAGACCTTGGAAAAACTGTCGCAACACTTGATGGCGACCTAACTATCCTCTCTGGCATCAGTTTTAATGTCAAGCCAGGTGAGTCAATTGCGATTGTTGGTGCGTCAGGTTCAGGTAAATCTACTTTGCTTGCACTTCTTGCTGGGCTTGACAGTGTCACGCAAGGGGAGATTTTTCTCGATGGCGAACCGCTTCATAATTTAGATGAAGAACAACGCGCTGCTGTAAGGGCAAAAAGTGTCGGTTTTATTTTTCAATCATTTATGTTGGTGCAAAGCTTAACGGCCCTTGAAAATGTCATGCTGCCTGCGGAATTAGCAGGTGAAAGTAATGCAGAAGAAAAAGCAAAAGAGTTACTTGATAAAGTAGGCCTTTCTCATCGCCTTCATCATTTCCCATCGCAGCTCTCCGGTGGTGAGCAGCAACGCGTTGCTATTGCACGTGCTTATATTGGTGAACCAAAGGTACTTTTTGCAGATGAGCCATCAGCTAACCTCGACAGCAAAAATGGTCGCATCATTGAAGAGTTGTTATTTGATTTAAACAAAGTAGCAGGTACAACCTTAGTGCTTGTAACTCATGACGAACATTTAGCTGAAAAATGTCAACGCACCATTCATATTGATGCTGGGCAACTTATCGATGATCGTATCGGAGTGCAGGCTGATGTGGGCTAAATTAGCGTTTAAACTCTTTCGTCAGGAGTTAAAGCGTGGCGAACTTAATATTATTTTATTGGCGATTGCACTTGCTGTTATGACAGTGATGACATTGTCATCCATTACTGACCGAATTGGCCTTTCAATAAATCAAAAGAGTAGTGAGTTTATTGCGGCCGATCGCGGTCTACAGAGCAATCATAAGCTACCAGAAGAGTTTCTTACCAAAGCAATCGATGATGGTTTACGCACTGCTACTTGGTATGGCTTTGATAGCATGTTGTTTGCCAAAGATGAAATGCAAATAGCCTATATCAAAGCAACGGATGAAGGGTATCCGTTAAAAGGCCAACTAAAACTAAAAGATAGTTTTGATGGTGAAGAATATGTAACAGATGCTCACCCCGAGCCAGGTAATATCTGGCTATCTGACACAGTATTTTACAGCCTAAATATTGAAGTAGGGGATGAAGTTGAGATCGGTGAGGCTATTTTTGTTGCTGAAAAAATACTAGCTGAAGAGCCAGATGCACCTTTTGCCATTTTTTCGAGTTCACGCCGCGTGTTAATGAACATTGCTGATGTTGAAAAAACTCAAGTTATTCAACCAGGTAGTCGCGTTTCATATCGCTATTTATATGCCGGAACCGAGCAGCAGTTAGACGACTACTATGCCTGGTTGAAACCACAACTTCTTGAAAATCAGCGATGGTATGGGGTTAAAGACCGACAAGGCCCAGTGTCAGACTCGGTAAACCGTGCAGAGCGCTTCTTACTGCTAGCAGGTTTGTTAGGAATTATGTTGGCTGCAGTGGCTATTGCGGTATCAGCAAGACGTTACTGCGAACGTCAGTATGATCCCGTGGCTATGATGAAAACACTGGGTGGTTCACGTGTCACAATCCGTAATATTTACATCATTCATTTGCTTTTAGTAACGCTCTTTTCTGTTGCAATTGGTTTATTATTTGGCTTTGTGTTGCAAGTGGTTGCAATTGATTTACTTAGTGAAAAGATGGGTAAAGCATTACCAGCAGCATCATTTTGGCCAATGGCACTTGCCACATTCACCGGTGTTATTTGTGCGGTGATGTTCTCACTTAAACCATTAATGGATTTATTTGATATTCCACCAATGCGGGTATTACGCCGTAATCTAGGCGATTCACTTAAAGTTTCGAAACTGCACTTGTTGTTAGCAACACTTACGGTGTTTGCATTAATGTGTCTATTTAGTCGCAGCATTATGATCGCAGGCATTATGTTTGTCTCCTGTGCCTTACTTGCTGCCATGTTATTTGGTCTAAGCCGTTTACTCTTTACCTCATCTCGCAAACTAGGCTTAAAACCGGGCAATAGCTGGTCGTTAGCAATTGCTTCATTGCAAAAACGTGCAAATGCAAATGCGGTCCAAGTGATTAGTTTTGCTTTGGCAATCAAACTAATTCTGTTTTTAGTTGTTATGAAAAACGATTTAATCGCAGACTGGCAATCGCAGCTACCTGAAAACGCGCCGAATGGTTTTTTAGTTAATATCAGTGAATACGAACGTACTGATATTGCTAATTTCCTCGCTGAGAATAATATTCAGCAAACTGACTTCTACGCAGTAGTGCGTGGGCGCGTAAACAGCATTAATGGCGAGTTAGTTGCGCGTTCAGTTTCTGCTGAAGAAAATGAAAAACGTGATGAAGAAGCGCGCTCAGGTGTAGGGCGTGAACTAAATTTAACATGGCGTGATACTTTGCCAAATCACAATACCATTGTTAAAGGCGAGTGGCTGAACCCAGAAGAAAATGAGCTCTCTATGGAAGAGTCAATGGCTGAGCGTTTGGGTGTTGATATTGGCGATGAGCTCGAATTTTTAATTGGTTCACAACGTTTTAGTGCCAAAATCACCAGCTTACGAGAAGTTAACTGGTCTACCATGCAGCCAAATTTCTTTATTATTTTAAGCCCTAAAGTGCTGTCTCAGTTTCCAGCTACTTATATTTCCGCGGTGAGCACACCGACCGAATCTAAACGTGCACTGCAACAACTAGTTCGCAATCATCCAAGCGTTAGTATCATAGATGTGGACTCAATGATTAAACAAGTGCGATCTACCATTGATCAGGTTGCAACAGCAATTAGCTTTGTGCTGGTTATTGTCGTGATATGTGGTGCATTGGTGTTGGTGTCGCAAGTGCAAGCGAGCCTTCATGATCGTATGCAAGAAGTGGTGATACTTCGTACGCTGGGTGCAAAAGCAACGCTAATTAAAAATGCAGTGCTTTATGAATTTGTATTGCTTGGCTTATTTGCAGGTATTGCAGCAGCACTTTTCAGTGATGTAGCGCTTCTTATAGTGCAATATCGTATGTTTGAACAGCTTGGTAATCTTCACCCAGCTATGTGGGTATATGGACCTGTGGTTGGTGCGATTTTTGTTGCTTTGCTAGGCTATGGTTTAGTGGCGAAAACGTTGCGTAAAAATACCCAAGGCTTAGTGCGTGCATTATAAAAAAGTGGGCGTTATCGCCCACTTAATACATTTTCTAATGCGGGTTTTAGTTCAGGATATTGAAATTTAAAACCTGCGTCATTCATTGCCTTAGGTAAGACCGCTTGGCCAAATACCAGCAAATCAGCCATTTCGCCAAATAGCAAGCGTAATACAAATTCAGGCATTCTCAATAAACTCGGTCGATTGAGCGCATTACCTAGGCTTTTGCTAAATTCATTATTTGTTACAGGATTTGGTGCTGTCGCATTAAACACCCCTTGCATTGATTGGTTTTCGATTAAAAACAAAATAATGTTCACCATGTCGTTAATATGGATCCACGACATATATTGCTTGCCGTCTGCAATTGGGCCACCAAGATAAAATTGAAAGGGCGGTACCATTTTACCCAGTGCTCCCCCTTTTTTCGCAAGTACAATACCAGTTCTTAGAATACAAACACGGGTTTTGTCCGAAGCAGTGTTTAAAGCTAGTTGCTCCCATTTTTTACATAACTGGTGGCTATATTCATCAAATGGCTGATTATCGTGTTCGGTAACGGGCTCGTTTTGTCTGCCATAAAAACCAATCGCACTGCCAGAAATAAAAGTGTGCGGAGGTGTGGTTGCAGCATTAATTTTTTCAGCAATTTGTTCTGTAATGTGCCAGCGACTCGCTTCTATTTTGTTTTTTTGAGAGGCTGTCCAGCGTTTGTCTGCAATTGGCTCACCTGCGAGATTAATCACGCAGTCGATATTATTAAAATCAATATCATCAAGTGATTCATGGGCATCAATATGATGGCCTAAAGTAGTAAAGGCTTTTTCTTTACGACGCGTTAGTACCACCAATTTGTGATGGTTTGCAAGGTGCTTACACAGGTGTGAACCAATCAGGCCTGTGGCCCCAGTTATTAAAATATTCATAGATAAATCAAATAGCTTCCTATTTGCCACGCTTATACTGTAGCATAGCCTTAATTAGAACAATGTCATAATACGAACTAAGGATAGCCATGGTTCAGCAAAATTTAACCGGCGCCAGTAAAAGCTTGTTAGTGTTTGCAGCGCTGATTGTCGTACTTGCAGGGTTAAAGTTAGCAAGCGCAATCGTCGTACCTTTTCTTCTGTCTGTTTTTATCGCCATAATTTGTAGCCCACTGATTGAATTATTAGGGCGCTATCGCGTACCGAAAGGGTTAGCAATCACCATTGTTATCCTACTAATACTATTGGTTGTAGTAAGTTTGGCAGGGCTTGTAGGTCAGTCAGTAAATGGCTTTTCGCAAAATGTGCCGGTTTACAAAGCACAACTGCAAAATGAGTTTTCCGGTTTATTATCTACCTTAGCAAAATACAATATATTGATTGACAAAGAACGCATTATGTCGTTCTTAGATCCCGGTAAACTAATTGATGTAGCGGCCAATACCCTTGCAGGTGTAGGCGGTATCATGGCAGATTTATTTCTGATTATTCTAACGGTGGTTTTTATGTTACTTGAAGCCCCATATATTGGCAAAAAAGTACACTTAGCGTTAGACGATCCAGAGATGAAGCAAAAACAAATCGATTTATTTTTAGACTCGGTTAATTCCTATCTCGCAATAAAAACCTTAGTCAGCCTGGCGACTGGCTTGCTAGTAACCTTGATGCTTTGGGCATTTAATATTGATTACTTTATACTTTGGGGAGTGCTTGCGTTCTTCTTAAATTATATTCCGAATATAGGATCAATCATCGCTGCAATTCCCGCGGTATTACTTGCTGTTGTACTTCAAGGGGTAGGTGTTGCAGGCGTTATTGCTGCAGGATATATGGCAATTAATACTGTTATGGGCAATATGATAGAACCGCGTTTTATGGGCAAAGGCTTAGGTTTGTCGCCCCTTGTGGTGTTCTTGTCGTTATTGTTTTGGGGTTGGTTGCTAGGTACGGTTGGCATGTTATTGTCTGTGCCATTAACCATGGTTGTGAAAATAGCCTTAGAAAATAGCGAAGAAGGTAAATGGCTTGCGGTACTGTTAGGAGGTGAAGAGCAGGTCAATGAAGAAATTGAACAATAAATAACGGTATAAAAAAGAAAAGGGTTAGCACGTGGCTAACCCTTTTTTTGTTTACAGGTATTTAAGAAATGACGATAAACTGGATTCTCGCTCATGGTTTTCTTCATGGCTAAGTACATAGGTCTTGATAAACCAAGTGCGCCTAATGGAATTGATTTAATCAATCCTTGGCTTTCATAAGGTGTTACTAGCCAATCTGGCAATGCAGCAACGCCCATGCCTGCACTAACTAGTTGGAAAATCAACAAACCTTGATCAACAGTCTTTAAAGTACCGTCAAAACGGGCGTTTTGGATAAAGTGTTTAAATATGTCTTGGCGCTCACGCGGGATAGGGTATGAGATTATCGTCTCGTCTTTTAAGTCGAGCGCTGTTACATATGCTTTTTTTGCAAGCGGATGATCCGGGCTCACAATCAGCTTTAATTTAAAATCAAATAAATGAGCATATTCAAGACGTTCTGTTTCGCGAATATCTGATGTTAACACTAAATCCAACTCATCATTTAATAGCTCAGGAATCGCGTCGTAGCTAAAGCCACGCTCATAATCGACTTTAATATCTGGCCAAAAATTGTTGAATTCTTTGATAGTTGGTAATAACCAATGAAAACACGCATGACACTCAACACTTAATCGTAACTGCGAAATAGGCTGATTTAAACTTTCCTTCAAACGACATTTAGTCGCTTCGACCTTAGGCAAGACATCATGAGCAAGTTCTAATAGTAACATGCCTTGAGGTGTAAAACGTACGGGGTGGGTTTTACGCTCAAATAACTGACAATCAAGTTTATTCTCTAAGTCTTTGATTTGGTGTGATAAAGCGGATTGCGTCAGAAATAATTCACGGGCTGTATTAACTAATGAACCGGTTTCTTTTAGTGTTGCGATGGTTTTAAGGTGTTTTACATCTATCATCTTTAAGAATACTCATATTAAACTTGAACGATCATGAGAGAGCTCCGATACTAGCTGTTTATTTTTCATGTTTCAATGCTGAACGGCTCAAATTAACGTCACAATGATAATAAAATGCTATTTTATATATTTTTAATAGTTATGATAGCGTTGTCATTTTATTTTAAGAAATATGCGTCTAGTTTCAGTGATGGTTTAATATTAATTTTATTCAAGTTAAGTCTATGGCTGGGCGATTTAATTGAAAGAAATTTTAATAAAGAGGTTGTCCATCTATTAATCTCAAAAACGAATAGCGAGAGATTAAAATAACCGCTCAGTTTTGAGTGGCTTTATGTATTGAGATTGGAAGTGAATTAATGCAGAGCTTTGTTAGAAAATTGGCATTTTATGGGGGTGAAATAAAGTTAAAAGTCACTAAAGGAGTAACTAGCTATTTAAAAGCCAACGAATAGCCTTAACATATGAAAACAGCATTGCATTGCACTCAGTAAGCTTCAGTTGTGTATAGAGAATTTAAACGAGATAATAGCTATTGCATTGACTTCAATTAGTCTATCGATAGCGGGCAAGCGCAATTACTCCCTTTAATGCGTGTCACAGGAAAACTAGCTTAGTTTTCCTGTGGTTAAAAAAGTATAGGCTTGTTTTGCGGGCATTGGTTTCGCCACTAAAAAACCTTGCCCGTATTGGCATTTTGTTTGTTTTAGCACCTCAAGCTGCTCTTGAGTTTCAATACCTTCTGCTACCACATCAAAATCTAACGAGCTTGCCAGTGTCAAAATTGCATCGACTAACGGATGGCTTTCACCACACTTTAGATTATCGATAAAACTTTTATCAATTTTTAAAATATGGATGGGTAGCTGGTGTAAATAACCCAGTGCTGAGTATCCTGTACCAAAATCATCTAAACACAATTTAACGCCACATGTTTTCAACTGCTCGATTATCTCTGTTGCCAGAGATAAGTTTTCAATGAGGCCTGATTCAGTGATTTCGATGCATAAACTGCCGAGTGGCAAGTTATATTCGTAGTATAAGCGTTGGATAAAATCAGCAAATTCTAAGGTAGAGAAGTGCTTAGATGAAACGTTTACGGTTACTTTAAAGTTTTCAGGCAGCGCTTCTTGCCACAAACCTAATTGTTTGGCAGCGAGTTCTAAAATATGTAAGTCCAGAGCGAGTATTTGCCCAGTTTCTTCTGCAAGGGGGATAAAGTCAGCAGGTGAGACAAAACCTCTTTCTGGGTGGTGCCAGCGAACAAGTGCTTCAAACCCAATTATTTCACCTGACTGGATGGCAAAAATAGGTTGATAAAACAACGCAAATTCTTGTTTTAACATGCCATTTTGAATATCACTCTCTAAAAGCGCTGCGCCTTTTAGTTTTTGTCGCATGGTGTCATTAAAAAACTGCACTTTGCCGCGGCCAAGCGACTTAGCTTGATACATGGCGGCATCGGCGCGCTGTAAAATTTTATACGCTTGGTCAGTATCTTTATTCGCAAAGGCTACACCGATACTGGTAGAGGCTTGCAATAAATGCTCATCAATTAAAATGGGTTCTTTTAAGGCAAGTTTGATACGCTCTATGACCGGTGTGACATCTTCCGCGCCAAAAATATCACAAAGTAAAATTGCAAATTCATCACCGCCTAAACGGGCAAAGGTATCGGTTTCACGAATACATTCATTAATAATTTGGCAAATTTTAACTAAGAACTTATCGCCTACTTGATGCCCTAAGGTATCGTTGATCATTTTAAAGCGATCAAAATCTAAATAGAGCAGAGCATGGATCTTAGGGTTATCGTTGCGGCCTAATGAATTGATGGCTAAAGTGAGGCGATCTATTAAGAGTGCACGGTTTGCGATGCCTGTGAGCTCATCGTGCATCACTTTATGTTGTAACGCTTGCTCTGCAAAAACGCGGTTAAGTACCAAGCGTATTTGTTGGCTGATATAAGTTAGTAAATCTTTATCATGATCGCTATAACATACACTTTGGTTATAACTTTGTACGACGATAATGCCGGAAAGCTCGTTATTTAAATCAAATGGCACACCTAACCATGAATTTGGTAGAGCACCTATTAAGTGAAAATCATCATTATCAATATGGGCTTGGTAGTCTTTGCCAGAAAGTAATAGCGCTTCTTTTAAATTGATAGTGTAAACAGAAGCCGTCTTTTGAATTTGCGCATTGCTAAAGCGCTTAAGCGTAATTCGCTCAACACCATGTTCAATAATATAGGGAATTTCTAAACCGCGAGTCTGTTTGTTGTAGTAACCAATAAACAAGTTTTCAGCAGGCAACAGCGTATTCACAATATCGTGTAAGCCTTTATAAAAATTGTCCATAGTTTGTGAATCAGAGCTTAAATTGGCGATTTGCAACATGCCTTTTTCTAATCGCTGGGCGTAATTAAGCTGATTAATTGTATCGGTTAAATTGGTTACTGTTTTACATTGATCAATCTTGGCACTGAGTAGAGATGCCACAGTGGTTAAAATATTGAGGTGATCTTTGGTGTAATAATCTTTTTCTGGATGCTCACAATCAATTACGCCAAGTACTTGGCCGTCATAGACAAGTGGCACACAAATTTCTGAGTGCACATTGCCACTTACTTGCAAATAGCGGGGGTCTTGCGTTACGTCACTTATAATTTCTGCACAACCAGTATCAAAAACGTGACCGCAAATGCCTTCGTTAATGTCTAACGTTATTTGCTCGCTTTCTGTTTGGTCATCTTTGTAAATGGATGACACCTGGTTGAGTGTTTGGGTTTCTAAATCAGCAATAAAAATAGAGCATTCATCAAAACCTAAGCGTTTAACAACTTGATGCGTAACGTAGTCATAGAGCTCATCGAGTTCAACAATTTTAATGAGTGATGAAGCAAACTCATTAATAATGCTGAGCTGATTCGCTCGGTTGGTCATTGCGTCTACGTTTTCACCTGATGAATACTGCATAAAAGCGCTTGCTAGCCATTTGTATTTTTAAGTTAACATAAATGTAACTCAGCAAGCACTTTTGCTCAATAAAAGTTTGTTTTAAGGCTATAAAATATGATTATGCTGAGCGTTAATTTTAAGCGCCTCTGGCATTAAGTAATCACGATATAAATAGCGATACAATTTGTTTGGTTTTGCTTTAACAGCAGCTTCTTGGTATGGGTTAGCTTGTTTATAGGTTACTAAATAGTTTGCAAACTTATCGCTATGTTTAGCTACCAGACTATCAAGTAACTCACTGTAACCTTCAAAGTAGTCGGTACGTAAAAAGTGCGCTAACTGACGGTAGTCATCTAAAGCATTTTCAGACAAGTAACGATGTGCTAAATAAGACCATTGATAAACACGCTTCGAGCCATCCTGATAAGTCGTATCAAAGACTTCACGCAAAGTCGGCCATTTCGCTTGCTCTGTTTCATGCAGTAATTTATTTACGCGGTCATTGCTGTTACCTTGTGCAATTAATTCAGCACCTCCTTCGCTCCACCATACTAAGTGACTAGGGAAGTGCCCAAAACCATCGTATTTATTAAAACGCCCATCTAAATAATGCACGTATTCGTGGTTTAAGTTCCAAACTGAAAAGTCTTCTTTCCAAAATGCTTTAAAAGAATAAAAAGTAGCTTGGTTACCTGGTTTGCTTGGTTTGCCTTCAATGTACATACCGCCATTATCGGTGCTGATATCAAAAATCATTTGGCCGTGTTGGTTGTAGCCTGTGTAGTTATCAAAAATAACAACACGGAGCGCCTCATTAAAATCGTTAGGTACTGGCTGGCGGTTAGTGGCGTAAACCTCATGGAAATGTGATTCTTGCGAAATTAAACGCTCACAACTGATATTAAGCTGCTCGGTAGTTAAAGTTTGTGCGCGAATAAACAGCGAATCTGAACACTTGTGATTAATTGGCAGGGCATCATCAAGTGTTATTTCGCTGCAGCGGCCTTTAAATTCATCATCACAAGCTGATTTACCACGGAAGCTATTAACTAAATAACGCTGTGAAAAGATAAACTCTTTATTTGTTATTGGGTTTTGCTCAAGTGCTGCCAACACTTTTTCATCAAGTGCTTTTTCAGCTGCTTCATCATCTAAAATATAATGAAGGTAGCCAAGCGCCCAAGCCGCGTGTTCTTGCTGCCAGCTGTTATCGTTTTGAAGTAAGTCGAGTAATTCTTGCTGCCAGTCAGTTTGTGCAAGTACAGCTTGTTTTATTTCGTCTTCACCGCGTGCTTCAAATGCTAAAAAACCGATAGCGCGCAGTTGTTCCCACTTAGCATATTGTGCTGCAAGCGGGCTTGAATTGCTAAGTGTTACATTAGGTAATAAAGGTAAATGTTTAGCTAATTTATCTTTTAAGTCATCAAAGTAGTAATAGCGGTAAAGTGTAACCGCATAGTTTTCGATAGTGCGATAGTCGTCTTTAGCAATACTTTGCATGCGAGCAAAGAGTGCAGCATCTAGCTCATTTAATTGCTCAGCGGTTAAATTTTTAGTATTGCCAAAATAGCTAAAGCCGCGCAGGGCATAAAGGGTTTCATTAATGTCGGCGCCAGCATTTAAGTTGGTTACGAGCGCATCAAAGTCAGTATTGGTTAAACCTAATTGCCAATAGGCTTGGGCGTTTATAGAAATAGGGTTTTGTAAAAGCGTGTTTGTTGGTTCGCTGGTAGTTGATGCACAACCCGATGCAAGTAACCCTGTTAACAACAGAGAAGTAGCGCGTGTGAGTTTCATTTTTGGTCTCTATTTTTGTTAATGTGTAGGCTAACTTACCAAAAAGGGATATTGTATACAATTATTATCGATAAACCTCCATGCTAGCGCTTTACAGCGGCATCACAAGTCAATAAGATCACCACAATCGGACGTTCGTCCGCTCACCGTCAATAAAAGGTAGGATCATGACAGACACAACTGCTAAATTAACCATTACTCGCCCAGACGATTGGCACATTCACTTACGTGATGGCGACCAGTTAAAAGATACCGTTCGTGACGTAAGTCGTTACATGGGTCGCGCGATTATTATGCCTAACCTTGTTCCACCAGCAACCTGTACTGATTCTGCCCTTAGCTACTATGAGCGAATTCAAGCGCACAATAACAGCAACTTTGAGCCGCTAATGGTGTTATATCTCACAGATAAAACCACGCCAGAAGAAATTAAAAAAGCGAAGGCAAGTGGTAAAATTGTGGCTGCTAAATTATACCCAGCAGGCGCAACAACTAACTCAGATTCAGGCGTAACTTCAATTGAAGGCATGTACCCGGTATTTGAAGCGATGGCTGAAGTGGGTATGTTGTTACTTATTCACGGTGAAGTAACTGATTCAAGCATTGATATTTTTGACCGCGAAAAAGTATTTATTGAAAACATTCTGTGCAAAATTGTAGATGATTTCCCAAATCTAAAGATTGTACTTGAGCACATTACTACGAAAGATGCAGCTGAGTTTGTAGCGGCATCAGGCGACAATGTTGCAGCAACCATTACGGCACACCACTTACTGTATAACCGTAACCACATGCTAGCTGGTGGCATTCGTCCACATTACTACTGTTTACCAATTTTAAAGCGCAATATTCACCAAGAAGCGTTAATTAAAGCGGTAACAAGCGGCAGCAAAAAGTTCTTCTTAGGTACGGATTCAGCGCCACACCTTAAAGATAAAAAAGAAGCGTCATGTGGTTGTGCTGGTTCTTACACTGCGCACGCAGCACTTGAGCTATATGCAGAAGCATTTGAAGAAGCTGGTGCACTTGATAAGTTAGAAGCGTTTGCTAGCTTTAATGGCCCAGATTTCTATGGCTTACCGCGCAATACTGACACAGTGACACTTGAAAAAGACACGTGGCAAGTACCAGAGTCATACCCGCTAGGTGATGACGTAGTTGTACCAATTCGCGCAGGCGATGAAATTATGTGGAAAGTGAAATAGCAAACACTATTCTAAATGTAAAAAAGCCCGCTTTATGCGGGCTTTTTTGTTTATTTTATCCAATAACGTTAGCGTAAAGATTGGTTTTGCTTCTCTTCATTCGCTTCTAGCGTTTGTTCTGAGTCTGGATTTCGGTGTTCACTAAACGCTTGCTCATCACATTCTTCAACATCTAACGCTTCAGAGCTAATGTGTTCTTCTTCAACCACTAGCAATTGCTCGTGCGCTGTGGTTTCTTCAATACGCGGATCCATGGTCGCAGCTAGTGGTGATGCGGTGACATCAGATGTGCCCACCACATAATCGCTGGGTTCTGGCTGCTCGGCTTTTTGTTTGGAGTTAATAATACTCAGTGACACAAACATGATGACAGTAAGAATAGCGATCGAGCCATATAAAGCTTGGTGACCAAAATAGGCCATGATTTGGGCATTCACTGCCGAACCAAGTGCTGCCCCTGCGCCAAACATAATCAGTAAGGCAGAGGACACGCCAACGCGATCTTCGTCTTCTACGCGCGAATTCGCCAGTGCGGATGAAAGTGGATAAAGCGTAAAGGCAAATAGGCCAAAAGCAAACGTAAGGGCATAGGCAACATGTTGTGCAAGCGGCAGTAAAAATAGCGCGACGCTCACTGCACAGATGGCAACGGCATTGGTGCGAATTAGAATACTACGACGAATCTTGTCGGAGATAACACCCATTGGCCACTGCGCGACTAAACCTGCAAAAATGGTGATTGACATAAACACTGCGATTTCTTTTGCACTAAAGCCTGAAAGACTTGCGAAGGTGGGGGCAAGGGCATAAAAACTACCATTAATAATGCCTGCAAAATGCACTGCGGTAAGTGACTGAGGCACTTTCTTAAAGTAGTCAAGTAAACTCACTTGAATAGGTTTAAGGGGCTTAGGGTGAATTCTTCGGGTGAGTGAAATAGGAATAATCCCAAGCGACAGCGCCATACACACCAAAAATAATGGCTCATAGCCAAGCTCTGGAAATTGTGATAACGCTAATTGGCCTAATACCATGCCCAATGAAGACATGATCATATAAATAGAAAATACCCGTCCGCGCGACTCAGGCGCAGCTTGTTCGTTGAGCCAACTCTCTAACACCATGTAGTTACACATCATGCTAAGGCCAACAATTAAACGTAGCACCAACCAGAGGTAAATATTATCACTTAGCGCATGCGCCGCAACGCAAGCGGTTACCGCTGCTGTGCTTGCCACAAAAGTACGAATATGACCAACCGATTTGATTAAGTGGTAACCCAATTTAGAACCAAGTAACAAACCTAAATAATAAAATGAAGTGAGTAAACCAATCCAAAAGGTGGAAACATTTTTTTGACCTAAATACAGGGCTAGGTAGGTAGTGAGTAACCCCGTTCCACCAATCAAAAATAAGTTTGTGAAATAAAGCGAAGGGAATGATTTCATTGAAATACTTTTTTGCACGGTTAGGTAATTATACTAGAAGATTGAAAGGGTATTTCCAAGGGATAAGTTGGGGTTTTTGATCTTGATCTTTATTGGTATTAGTTAGCGAGTAGGGTTGTAACTTTTGCGGTGGTGGAAAGGGGGATTGTCGCACTGGCGAAGTGTTCTCTTGTATTAACTAATTGGATTAACTTTTGCCTGTTAGGACAATTAGAATGCTACGTGAATTGGTTTCAAATCATTTTAATGAACGCTGAAATGAGGAATGACATTTTCTCTCAGCAACTGAGTTCTATTTACCGTATATTTGTCGCGCTGGCGACCGCAGCCAAAAGGGGGCTAACGCCAGCCCCCCTTTGGAATTCCTCGGCGCCTCTAAATCAAACTAACTCTTCAAACAGAATTTAAATCTGAACATAAACGCCATGAATCGGTATCCATGCCTCAGCATGGCTTGCTCGACCGCTTCGCTCCCTGTCTCGCATTATTCATTTAAATTTTGCTTTCAGGTTTGATTGAAGGGGTGACGAAAGACCGAAGCAACGCTTCGCAGCTTGAGGAAGTGAGGTGTGTGACCTGCATGGACGTAGGGCATTAGAATAATGCAGGAGCGATTATCGAGGTGACCGATGGAACCAAGCTTCATGGATGAATTAATAATTCAGGTCCATAACATGATTAGTCGCTCTAAGGCAGCTAAGAGCGAGGAACAGCCGTTCACAATTATGATTTCAAAAGAACATACCTATGTTATTTTTTGATTTCGTTGAATACCTGAAAAGCATGTGTATTTGCACAGGTATAATAGCTGACCAATCAAAAATGTGATTTTACTTCCTATTAAATAGATTTATTAATTCTCGCTTTACCTAGCCCATAAAATTCAACGTATTGATTAGTAATTAGATTTTTAAAGCTATTTCGTATTTAATAGGACACAACTAAGGGCTCGATAAGACAGGTCTCGCTTTCTTTTCGAAAATTAAATACGTTAGCGCCCTTTAAAATTTAATTTATTAATATTAATCAATTGCTTATTATTATTCTTATCAAATTTTAGGTAATGTCTGAAAATTACATATCCGGCATTCTCGATAATAAGCGTTATATGCACTTGAAGTCAGGAGTAAAAATTGACCTATGAATTTCCAGAAGAACTAGAGTTTTTTGAAAGAGGCTTTGGTTATTCTAGTGAATATGACCATGATGAAGGACAGTTTTCGTTCCTAATGGATTATGGCACGGGTGAAAAATTAATATTTACTCATTCACCGTTTGGTAATAACTCAGTAAGTGTGAAGCTTTTTCAGGGTGCGGAATTAGTATTTCATATTTACAAAGAACAAGTTACGAGCATTGCATTTCAGGCTTGGGGTAGAGAGCAGATATTAAGAGTATATTTAGACGATGACTCCAATAATTTCTTAGTTTATTTTAACCCGAAACCAAGGCTTAAATATTGCGAACCTAATATGTAATTGTGCATATAACAAACGCATTAAAAATGACGTAAAACGCTTGGCTTACGCTCCTTCGTCGCAAATTTTAGCCAAGCATTTATACGCCCCATATTGTGGCGTTACGAATGACAGCTTCTGGCACTGAACAGCCTTTAGAAGAAGGTATTTAGATTCACTTCTTCACCCCTTAATCAAACCTGAAAACAAGATTTAAATGAATAATGCGAGACAGGGAGCGAAGCGGTCGAGCGAGCCATGCTGAGGCATGGATGCCGATTCATGGCGTTATGTTCACATTTAAATTTTGTTTGAAGAATTAGTTTGATTTTGGGTCGGCTTTTTCTTGGTTCGTTCTTTTTGGCCGTTTAAAAAGAATGAACGAGGGCGCCATGGATGGCGCAAGATACCCGCATGGAAGCAAGCTTTACTCTAGTTTTAAACTATAAAACCGAATATTCCCTCATTCCTTCTATACCAAAAATCATGCCACTGCGTTCTCCATTGGGTAATAACAGCTGAAATGGCTTGTTGCGAAGTGCAATTGGTCGGTAATCGGCAATACTAATAAAGCGTTCAACCACACTGTAGTGAATCAGCGGCATGCAATCTTCAAAACAGTCTACGCGCACTTGACGTGTGTTTAATGTCTTCGATGACATAAAGCCGGTGCGTTCTTTTTGGTGAAGCGGGGCATCAATTTGCGGGAAAATGGCAATGTCGTCAGAGCCGATGGAAATATTGTTTTCACTAAGTTTAGAATAGTCAACTTGATGAAGCTCAAGCACTTGTAAGCCAAAGCGCTTTGCTTCATTAAGCATAAAGCTTAAACAAATATCGGCCAGGCCATCGTGCCAAAAGCCACCACCAATATCCGAGTGTACACCTGCAAACCACACTTCTTTTACATTGGCACCTGGCGCCATCAATAAAGGTTGAAAAGCAATACGACGTTCATCAATCGCCACCAAATGAACTGCTTGTTGTATCAGCGGGCTAACACTACTGTTTTCAAATACCACATCACTAACAGGCTGTGTATTTGCATTTAAATCGGGCATACCAATAGAGGCAACAGTGTCGTATACACCTAAAAAAGTGATTTTACGACCTTGCTCAGTCAGCTTGCTGGCAAAACGCCTTGCAATCGCTGCGCCGCGACTAAAACCAAAAATAAAAATATGATCATCACCTGTAAGGGTGAGGTAATCATTATAAGCTTGGTTGTAAATGGACTCTAAATCGGCGTATTCAGGCGCAAACATTGAATTAAATACTTGGCTTAACCAGTTGCCGTAAGTCCCTATGCCGGCATAATAAAAACTTTTCTGCTGCTCAAAGGCATGGCTCGCATTGATTAAATCCCCGCCACAAAAAATGTGCGTTTTTAATATATTACTGATACTACTATTATAAAAAACGTCATCCACATCACTGGGTTCATTGCAGGTGCCATCGAAGCAAAATACGGCATTCATTTTACTGTCCTTGTTTTAAACGTGTGTTTCAGCTAACTGTCAAATGGTTAGTTGGTTAAACTAAGCGCAATCATACTTTGTGCGATGTAATAGGTTGCCAAGATAGCGGGTTGACTCCACACATACTCTTTAACAAAGCGTCGATACGCTAATATAGAATCCGACACCATAAAAAACAGCGCGCCAACAAAGGCGTATAAGCTCATATAGTGCCAAGAAAGTTGGAAGAAGTTGTAACTTGTCAGCACCATTAGTGTGAGTGCCGTGGCATAGGCATATACTGGAATACGCAACTTGCCTAAATGTTTGTTTAACACAGCAATGAGTACGCCTGCATACACTAATAAAAATATCAGTAGCCAACCATTAAACTCAAACCCCTCGGTGTCGGTAAAGGCAATCACATAGGCAACATGCGCGATAAAAAACGCGATAAGTCCTTGCAGAAAATAATCTTTTTTCAGCATTAAGAATATGTCGCCAAGTAATGAAAAGACTAACCCGCCAAATACCCAATAGTGTACTGGTGTAAAGGTGTTAGTTTGCATATACGCAAGGCAAATGATCAAAATGGTGGTTAATGGCTTAAAAAAGTAACACAACGCATCTTTTTTTAAACTATCAAAGTAAATGTGACTGTATGCCGAAATAAAAATAAAAGGCAGAAGTGTATTAAACATAATCAATGGTTTTACAACAAAATTGTGACCAAAATACGCAAGAACTGTGAAGAACTCAACAATTTATAGCAAAAAGCGGCACTTATTTTGTGCCGCTTTTAATTAATTTGCGCTGTGCTGAATTAGCTTGCTACTAAATCACTTTCAGTATCGCTTACTGCAATCCAGTCGTTTTCATCCACCCAGTTTTGTTTACCATCACTTACCGTGCGAATAGGGACGATGTATTCACAGCTGACCTGCGGTTTAACCGAAGCAAATAACGGGACAAAACCAAAACTGTAGGCGGTTTCAATAATCGCTTGCTGGTTTTGCGGGTCGATATCAGCCGCTTCATCAATGTAGATAGGAATACGGTATTTGCTTTGTTCTTTATCTGCTAATAAGTAGCGAATAAATAACATGCCGCACAGTAGCTTAATGGTGATACGGGTACCGTTTGAACCAGCAGAATCAATTTTATCAAAGGTATCTTGCTCGCCTGCGCGGTTGACCACGACAAAGCGAATATCAAATAAATCACTTAAGGTTAAACCGCCATTGCCGGTGGCAAGCTCAATTAAATGATCTTTTGCGCGATTAATCTCTTTTTCATCAAACGCTTGTTGGCTAAGTAAATCGAGCGTGTCGCCGTTATCAAGCTTATTTGAGGTAGCGATAATGGTATCAATACTTTCAATAAGCTGTTTGCGCGGCAGTACTTCAATTTTAAAGCTCTTTAAGTTTGAAATACGGTGCTGGCTAATGCCGCTATTAAAGCTGTTCATTTCACGGCGAAGACGATCTAAATCTTCGCGTAGCCCTTTAATGGTGGCAGCTACTTCAGTCAATGCCACACGCGCTTGGCGTTCTACCGCTTGTTGTTCGTTATCAAGATTATGATATGCATTAATCACTTTTTGATACTTTAGGTATTCGTCGGTTTCGCCATCAAATTTTGTCAGGCCTGCGTTGTAAATATGCAGGTAGGTGTTTGATACGTTAACCGCAAAATTTCTAAGCTCATGACAGTCTTTGTTAAAGCCATGAATTAAATCGGCCAAGTTATCAAAATCAATGGTGATATCAATTGGGTAGGGCGTTGACTTACCTGAGTAAAAATCAAGGGTATGATCAATACGTTCTGATTTCACTTGTGCTAAACGGGCACTTTGGCGCGCCAGCATATCGCGGTTAGCTTTAATAATTGAGCGTCTGTCGGCAATGGTGGCAACGGCGTTTTGCACTTCACTGAGTAACCCTTCTACCTCATCTTGTTCGCTTTCAAGCTGTGACAGTAATAACTCTTGCGCTTCAATTGAGGCAAGCATAGTGGTGTATTTAGCATACTGGCTAAGCGCGGCTTCGTGCGACATGACTGTTTGGTAAAGGGTTTCTTTTTCTTGCTTTTTGCCTTCTAAATCAACGGCAACTTCTTTTTGTGCCAGTAATTCTTTCAGTGATGTTTCAAATGCATTAATTTGCGCTTTAATGGTTTCTTTGTCATCGCCCGATTGCATTTTAAGTGCGTTTAAACCCTTTAATGGAATATCAATGCCCGGCAATTTTGCGACATTACCCTCAATTGAGCGGGAAATTAAATCAAGCAGTTCACTAAATGCCGTTTCATCATGAATGGTGATGTCGCTTTTACCCGTCGTTGCCATGGTCATAATATCGTGATTAAGCAGGCACGAAATATCTTCTACTTCTTTCAGTGATAAGTCTTCGCGCATGCGAGTGAACAAGTTGTACTCAAGGTTTTTAAGCTGCTGTTTTAAGCTTTTAATTTGCTTGGTAGCATCTTTAATGCGGAAATCTAGGGTAACAAGTGATTGCCCCTCGGCACTGGCAAGCGTATGTGAGAGCGCATCGTATTCTTTTTTTACTTGCGAAAGCTCTGCTTTTAACTGCGCTTCGTTAACCAGCTCAAACTCACTTTTAAGGGTTGAAAATTCACTAAACCAGGCATCGAGTTGGGTGCGTTTACGCTCTATTTCACGAAGTTGTCCGACATACAAGCTTTGGCGCTGTTCAAACTCGACTTTCTCACTTTCAATGCCTTCAAGCTGTTCGGTGATTTCAACTAGTTTGTTGTCGTTAAAATCGCTGTAATCAATTAAGGCTTTATCAATTTTTGGTGCAAAAGCCGCAAGTTTGCCTTTTAGTGCACTTTGATGCTCTAACATGCTTTCAAGCGCGGTGATGGCTTCGCCGTTTTGTTCAAGCGCTTTTAATTCTATTTTTGCACGATTTACTTTTTCAAAGGCACGTTGCCACACATCGTAAAAGTCCACCTTGGCGTTTGACATATGACGCTCAAACACTTTTAACATAAAGCGTTTTACATCTTGCGCGCCAAGTTTATGTAAGTTAAGAATTCGGCGGAAAATCTCTTTATAAATCGGTGCGTCATGGGCATGATTCAGCGGGATCATTTTAAGGTTAAGCACACTATCAAACGGTGTTGCGCCACCCGTCAGAAGGGCATTTAGTTCTTGTGCTTTAAGCTCATACGGGGCGTAACCTTTTTCACCTAACTCTTTAAATAGCTGAGTGTATTTTAAAATACGTTTGTTTTGCGTGTAGTCGGCTAAATCTAATTTACCGTGGTAGCAAAAATACTGATAGCCATAACCGGCTACTTTACCAAGGCCAGCTACACCAATGACTACTGGGCCATGGGGGAGCTCTGCTTCTAGTAGAATATACGATTGATCAGACGCGAAATAGAATTTACGGGTTTCGTCGAGGTCGTGTCCGTCCCATTCGGTTAAACGTAAATCGTTAATCAGTGGAAACTGTAATGCGTTGATAACCGAGCTTTTACCTGTGTTATTCGGTGCACAAATAGAGCTACTTTTGTTGAGAGGGATCACGCATTTTGCGTAACCTGCAGTATTTAATAGGGCAAGTTTGGTTAATCCATATAATTCAGTCATTACACTTGCTCCTCGTCCATGTGACTTTGAAAATTGCTAATGTCGTTGAGCGCATCTAAATAGCGGTGTGCTGAGGCAAGAATACGAAAACCCAGTTCAGTTTCGCGGGCAACACCCAGTCTAACCATACGTAAAAACACATCGCGGCGCATATCGCTACCCGAAAAGATCTCTAGCTGATCAAATAAGTGCTTGTTGTTTTGCACTAAGGTCATCATCAGTTCAAGGTCGATATCGCTATCGAACAGGGCAACTAGTGGATCTTTACCGAGGTTGGCGTAGTGTTCAATCAACACATAAATGGTAAGGGCGAATGAGCGCGAGATTTTACCCATATTCGGGGTGCCCTCATCCACTTGCAGGTAATAAAAACCGCGAGCGTCGTGAACAAGGGTTTGGCCAAGTGCCGCAAAAAGTGCTTCATAGGCATCAAACTCTTGGTCAAGTTGTTGAAAGAGTTGGCTGTCTTGCTCGCAAATATGGTAGCCAGACACCAGTTTTTTATTGATTGCTTTAAGCTCTGAAAGCAATGATAAATCGATTTGAGACATAAAAATTAATCCGATGAAACTGAACGTGCGAGATACGGCTTGAGCGTAAGTTGTTTATTGCCATTTTGAATGGTTACTTGCTCGCCGTGTGAAATAGCGAGCGTGTTATCGCTTGCTAGCTTTTGGTAAAGGTATAACAACTCGTCAGTTTCTAATTCATCATAGGTGGTCGTTAAGAAATCCATAATAGACGCTTTTTTGCTGCGTTTAGCTTGGGTAAAGCGTTGTTTTACTTGATTGTAATCAGGAATATTAGGTGCAGTGTACTGATTTACCGCGCTGATATCTGGTAATTCGTACTCGTCGTGTTCAAATTCAGCAAGCTCAGCCATATACGCAGTGATTTGGTTATTAGACCCAAGCGACAATCGCTGCGCCTCTGAGCTAAAGTACGGCATAAATTCGCCAAGGATTTTATCCACCCCTTGTTTACGAATAAGCGCAAGTACCTCTGAGGTCTGTTTGGTTAGTTGCGTATTGCGGCGCAATTCTTCACGCAGTGGCAATAATACATCGGCACTTTTGGTGAGAGACTGCTGACCAATAAGGTACATATCTAAAATACGGCTGCGTAGTTGCTCTAGCTGGCGTTTCTCATGTTTAAATTTGCCAAGGGTGGTAAAGTGCAAAATTAAGTCACTCAGTGAG
Source organism: Pseudoalteromonas piratica (assembly GCF_000788395.1). Lineage (NCBI taxonomy): Bacteria > Pseudomonadati > Pseudomonadota > Gammaproteobacteria > Alteromonadales > Pseudoalteromonadaceae > Pseudoalteromonas > Pseudoalteromonas piratica. Next base: position 2,545,115 of record NZ_CP009888.1, on the reverse strand, counting down.
GCTTCAATTTGCTCAAAACACAATTTAAACTCGCCGCCAATATCCACCATATTGAGCATTGGCTCAATGTATTCATCAAATGCTTCAATGACTGCTTTATAGCGTTTTGCCAGCGTTAAATTAGAATCGTTAGATTTAGCTTGTTCGACAAGGTTAAAAATAGCGTTTTGATTATGTTGGAATAATTTAACAATTTTACGCACGCGCTCATCCATAATGCGGGCATTTCGTTTAATTTCCATTTCGTCATCGTTAAAGCCAGCGTTTGATAAACGCTGGTTTAAGCGGGCTAAATCATCTACCAAAACATGAATTTCACCAACGAGGCCTAGACTTTCTTCTTGCAATAAAAATTGCGAAAAATCGGCAATTGCTCGGTTAATCTCAAGTTGAGACGATTTAGCAAGTGGAATAATAATCTCTAACTGGATTAGCTTGTTTATTTGTTTAAATACGGCTTCAGATGAAAGCTTGGGGTCTAATATTTTTAGCAAGCTTTGGGCATCTTGGAAGCTAAAATCACTGAAGTCGAAACGTTTAATTAAGGCTTCTATCAATGACCAATTGTCCACTAAAGTGGTCAAAATTCTTTTCGGTGGGATCATAATTATCCACGTTAACTTGATATTTATCTTAAAAGTAAATTTTATTTAAAAATATTGTGTAATTAGTCTAAAACTGGAGTGGTTTTAGGTAATCTACAGTGCTACACTTCGCGCCGCTCAACTGCCCATAAAATGCCGCAGGTTGGGTGTTCGTTCAAATTTTTAACTCAACTCTAGCAGGTTAAAATAACAAGATGGTGTCAGGTGTTATTCTCGCGCTGATAGCAATCGCTTTTGTGCTGATTGTTATTGAGGACATTATCCATGTAAACAAAGCCAAAACAACGCTATTTTTTGGAACTTTGTGTTGGATTATCCTCTTTATTTCTCCTCTACATGGGCAAAGCCCAGAATCTGTTCAAAAAGAACTCGATCATAATATTTTAGAAATTGCGACCTTGTGGTTGTTTTTGATGGCAGCGATGACCTTTGTTGCTTATTTAAACTCCAAAGGGTTTATTCAAAGCTTGGTGCATAGAGTATTGCCAAGTGAAATGAGTGAGCGCAATTTAATGTATTTAATCGGCGCATTTGCATTTTTCTTCTCGTCTATTTCTGACAACATCACCGCCACATTGATATCACTGGCGGTTGTGATGTCACTTAAGCTTGATGCTAAAAAGCTCATTAAATATGCCACGCTTATTGTATTTGCAGTGAACTCGGGTGGGGTATCGCTTATTACGGGTGATGTGACGACTTTAATGATCTTCCTTGCTGATAAAGTCACCATTGCTAACTTGTTATTATTAGTTGCCCCCGCGGCTTTGTCGGTTTTTATTTTAGCTGCGATGCTCAGCATGGGCATGAAAGGCACCATTACCTTTGAAAAAGTCGAACTACGTCGTATTGAAAAAACCGACATCACCATTGCCTGTATTTTTGTTTCGACCATTATTGCCACGTTGATGTTTAGTGTTTGGTATAAGATCCCACCTTTGTTGACCTTTTTATGTGGGTTGTCGATGATGTTCTTGGTGGCGCAGTTTTTAATGCGTAAGAAAGACGTAAACAAAAAAATCATCGACTATGTACGTGAAATTGAGTACGACACCTTATTGTTCTTTGTGGGTGTATTACTGCTTGTTGGCGCGATGAAAGAAATTGGCATATTGAATCAATTTACGCACCTTTATGAAGTGCTTGCACCTGAGTATGCCAATTACTTTATGGGTATTTTGTCAGCGGCCGTTGATAACGTACCGCTTACCGCAGCACTTTTAAAAGCTGACATTGTTATGGATACCCGTCAGTGGTTAACCTTCACCTATGCAACAGGTGTGGGTGGCTCGATGCTAATTATCGGTTCTGCTGCTGGCATTATTGCAATGAGCAAAATTAAAGAACTAACCTTTGTAAGCTACTTGCGCATGTTTTTGTATTTGTTAGTTGCCTACACGATTGGTTATTCTTCATCGTATCTGGTCGGCTGTTTATTTCTTAATTAATGATTGACAGCTAGACGTCTAAACGGTAAATTTCAAAAGCCTTCTTTTTAGAAGGCTTTTGTTTGTGCGCTGTAATTAGTTTGCAAACACAGAAGAGGTGCATTAACCAGGTAGTAGATTCGAGGGCACATTCCCGACGACGGTCTATCAGGGGGTTAACTGCCGAGGAGTAATCTGGATTTGTGGCCAGTTTGCTTCGGTTCTAGAAGTTGAATCTTCGGGACTGTCACCTGTTATAGGTGGAGAGCTTCTGGCAGAGACTATCCTGATGTAATCAATATCGTTCCTTGCCAAGTTCTCCTTATTAAGATTTAAAGGAGAGACTGTGTCTAATTCAAATATCAATGTAGCAAAATTTGGTGGTACTAGCGTTGCAGACTATGACGCTATGGTGCGCTGTGCTGAAATTGTACTTTCAAACCCTAATACTCGTTTAGTTGCGGTGAGTGCGAGTTCAGGTGTCACCAATCATTTAGTGAGCTTAGCAAACGACACTTTAAGTGAAGCAGAACGCCAAGCGCATATCGATGCCGTGGTGGCAATTCAGCACAACATCACTGAAAAACTGACATTAGATGCGGATATCACAGATGGCTTTTTAGCAACCCTTGAAGCATTTAAAGCACATGCACTGACTAGTGAGTTTGACGCCAGAGCAACGGATGAGTTGTTGAGCTTTGGCGAACGTTTATCTTCATATTTATTTACCCAAGTATTACGTAGCTTAGGCGCAACATCGTTACGTTTTGATGTGCGTGATGTGCTTGCAACAAACTCGCATTTTGGCAAAGCAGAACCCAATGTTGAACGTACTAGCGAATTAGCAGAATCGGCACTGTGTCCTTTGCTCGCTGATAATATTATCGTAACCCAAGGGTTTATCGGTGCAAATAGCCAAGGTGAAACAACGACATTAGGTCGCGGTGGCTCAGACTACAGTGCGGCACTGCTTGCAGAAGCGATTGATGCGAAAGCTGTTTATATTTGGACAGATGTTGTGGGTATTTTTAGTACAGATCCACGTTTATGTGTAAAAGCGGCGCCAATTGCCAAGTTGAGCTTTGATGAAGCGGCAGAAATGGCAACCTTTGGTGCAAAAGTACTTCACCCTGCAACTATATTACCTGCTAGTCGAAGCGGTATTAGTGTGTTTGTTGGTTCGAGCAGAGCACCTGAACAAGGCGGCACCTGGATTGAGAAAGAAAAGTCAGAACAAGCAGGCATTCGCGCCGTTACACAGCGTAAAAATCAGATTTTATTAACGGTAAAAAGCCCTGAAATGCTGCTTGCTAGCGGCTTTTTAGCCCGTGTGTTTACAATTTTAGCGAAATACAATATTTCGGTAGATTTGGTTACCACATCGGAAATCAGTGTGGCGTTAACCCTTGATAATGCGCCGAATGCATCTCGCCCGGAACTGGATCAAGCGTGCCTTGATGAACTCAGCGAGTTTTGTCATGTCACGGTTGAAAATAACTTAACGCTGGTGGCGTTAATTGGTTCCGAAATTCAATTACGTCATGGTGAATTAAACTTAATGGGCGTGCTGAGTGATTTTAACATTCGCTTAATTTGCCATGGCGCAAGTAAGCACAATTTATGCTTCTTAGTTGAACAAACGGAATCAGACAACGTGGTGCAAGCGATTCACAGCCGTTTGCTTGAAGCCTGTTAAATCAACGTTAAGGCAAACTTCAATAAGCGTTGGTGGCTGTTTGACAGAAACTGGCGCTGCCAATGAAAAATCAAAACCGTTTATTTGGCAACAATATGCAGCCAACTTGTTGTTTTCGTAACCTTTATATACATTAGGCGCTAATAGCTTGGCAATCGGCAGTGCGGTGGCTTTGGCGAGGGCCTCTTTTAAGGTCCAAATTCTGAAAAAAGTATCGGACATAGGCTTTGCAGTTTCAATTTCTCGAATTTCAGCTTCATGATAAAAGTGTTTGGCTAACTTTAGAAATGGGCGTTTTTCTGAAATAAATTCAAGATCAATACCGATACGCTCATATTCCATTGCTAAATAGACTGCTACCCAACCTTTCGAGTGACTTATCACAAGTGACAGTGGCAAAGTGTTGTTTTGATACTTAATTACCAAGCGGGCATTTGATTCATCAAAAAACGTTGTGAGCTCGGATGGCTCGAATGCATAAAACTGACAGGCAAGTTGTTTGATTAAATAACGTGAAGCCAAATACTCGCGCTTTGCAGTGTCAACCTTTCGCCTTTCTAACGTTGCAATTTCATCATTAGACAAAATGGAGGCGATGTTAATTTGTTCAATATTAAGGCCTTGGCTATTGGCTATAACTAAATTGATTGGTGACTTGGGCTTTTGCGCGTTAAAATGCGCGCGCTCAGGCGAGATGCCTGTTATTGGTGGTTTTTTGTTGTTAATCGTTTCCATACCCGATAGATTAGTCTTTTAGCCAAGCGTAGCCTTAATATTTGCTGCAGTATATCTTGCTTGGTTTTATAAGTCGTGGTGTAGATAATAAAAATAAGAGTTCAATATGGCACAAATTAGAGATGGCTTTCAAAGTCGCTTAGGGTTTGTCTTAGCGGCAGCAGGGGCAGCCGTAGGTTTAGGCAATATATGGGGGTTTCCAACACAAGCGGCAAATCACGGTGGTGGCGCCTTTTTATTGGTTTATTTCATTGTGATTTTTTTACTGGCTTTGCCTGCGCTTTTTACTGAGTTATACATTGGCCACAGTGCGCAAGCAAACCCTGTCAAAGCATTAGCACAGGCCTGTCAATCGACCAGCAAAAGGATGGGGGCAACTGCCGGGTATATTGGCTTAGCTGGAGCCATTGTAATGCTTAGCTTTTACAGCATAGTTGCAGGATGGATGTTAGCGTTTGCACTCGAGCCCATCGCCACTCTTTTAGGATTCACAGAGATTGCAAATTTTTTAAAGTCAGACTCACTGCTGCGTAATTTTATATTTACTCCACTGATGCTGATTTTAACTGCCAGTATTATTTTAAAAGGCGTTAAGTCAGGCATCGAGGTGTGGTCACGCCGTTTAATGCCGGTGTTATTAGTGTTATTGCTGGTACTGATTGCTTACATTGGCACACTTGAAGGTGCGAGCAATGGCTTTAAAGCCTACCTTGTACCTGACTTTAGCAAAGTCACTGACCCTGATTTAATCATTGCTGCCATGGGGCAGGCATTTTTCTCATTATCTTTGGGTGTAGGCTGTATGATGATCTATGGCTCTTACTTAAAGCGTGATGCCAATGTAGCAAAAATGTCGATTTCGGTTGCAATGCTTGATACCAGTGTGGCGTTTTTAGCTGGCTTACTGATTATTCCAGCACTTTATGTAGCACAAGCGCAGGGTGTTGAGATTATGCAAGGGGGTAAGTTGATTGGTGAAGGGCAGCTAATTTTCGCCGTGCTACCTCAACTGTTTGCTACCTTAGGTGCCTTTGGTTTAGCCGTGGCGTGCGTGTTTTTTGTTTTAATGTCGATAGCCTCGCTTACCTCAACCATTTCATCGACTGAAATTCCGGTTTCATTTTTAGTTGAAAATCATGGTTTTGATAGAAAACCAGCGACTTGGTTGGTGACCGCCATAGTAGGCATCTGTTCAAGTGTGATTATTGTTAACTTTGATTGGTTATTTGGCCTCGTTATTACGGTGTTTACACAGTATCAACTGCCGTTAATGGGGTTATTTTATTTTGTGGTTGTAGGCTGGCTTTGGAAGCGTGGCAATCAGTTACACGAATCAAACAAACTTGGTTACAGGGTGCTTGCAAACTATATCCGTTTTATTTGCCCAATTTTAATGTTAGCGGTATTTGCTAATGTAGCCTTGAAATAGCACTTATTGGATTGAATAGAAAGCGCGTAAACACGCGCTTTTTTTATTTAACTTCATTGGTAAGCGGTGAGTTGGCAATAAATTCATCCACGTTGTTTAATGTAGTGGCAACGATTTCACTTACCGCTTCTTTAGTAAAAAAGCCTTGATGCCCGGTGATCAGTACATTAGGAAAGGTGAGTAAGCGTTGAAATATATCGTCATCGATAATTTCACAACTCATGTCTTTAAAAAACAGCTCAGATTCTTGCTCGTATACATCGAGCGCTAAATAACCCAGCTTTCGCGATTTAAGCGCGTTAATACAGGCTTGAGTATCGATGAGTGCACCACGACTCGTATTCACCAGCATTACACCTGGTTTCATTTGTTCAAGTGCTTGTTCATTAATGATATGCAAGGTGTCGTTAGTGAGCGGACAATGCAGCGCAATAATGTCTGATTGTTGATAGAGTGTTTCGATGCTGACAGACTGCGCCAAATCACTTTCGGTAAATGGATCAAAATAGATCACGTTTGCACCAAAACCATTTAATATTTTGACAAACGCAGTACCAATTTTGCCAAGACCAATCACACCTACGGTTTTATTGTGCAAGTTAAAGCCAAGCAAACCATTTAAGTCAAAATTGTTTTCTTTTACCCGGTTATAAGCTTTATGGGTTTTACGAGATAAGGTTAAGATTAGCGCGAGGCAATGCTCTGCAACCGCTTCTGGGCTATAGGCGGGCACTCGAACTACTTTAATGCCGTGGTTTTTCGCCGCCTTTAAATCAACATTATTAAAACCAGCACAGCGAAGCGCAATGAGTTTGACGCCAAGTTGATGAAGGCGTTCAATCACATCTTCACTTAGCACATCGTTGACAAAGCAACAGATGCCATCAAAGCCTTCAGCGAGTTTTACCGAGGTTTCGTTTAATTGCTGCGAAAAGTACTCAGTTGTGATGTGTTTTGGTAATTGACTATCAAATGCAGTGATATCGTATTTTTGTGTACTGAAAAATGCGAGGCGAAATGGGGCTGTAGTCATATAGATATCCTTGGCGAAACGTAGGCCTATAATTCAATGTGTTAAATGATTATACTCAATCGCAGTTTTGTAAAGATTAAAAGTGAGTAAGTTATGTCGTTAAAAGTTGCGTTTATTGGTTTGGGTGTAATGGGCTACCCGATGGCAGGCCACCTTAAAAATGCGGGTTATGAAACCTGTGTTTATAACCGCACAATCTCAAAAGCGCAAAAGTGGGCCACTGAATATCATGGCAGCTTTGCTGAAACGCCAAAAGCGGCATCTGAAAACGCAGACTTTGTGTTTATTTGCGTTGGCAATGACGATGACTTACGTCAAGTTGTAACAGGCGACGAAGGTATACTGGCTGGATTAAAGCCGGGCGCTGTTATTGTGGATCACACCACAACCTCTGCTGAAGTAGCGAAAGAATTGGCGGAGCTTGCAAAGGCACAAGGTAATGATTTTATCGACGCACCCGTTTCAGGTGGGCAAGCCGGGGCATTTTGTTGAATGCAATTTGCTGTCAATATACAGGCTTTCAAAAGCTAGTACCTTGAATTGTATTGTTTTTTTAATTTAACCACGTTGTGATTTTGAGAGTTTTTCTTTGACAATTGTCAAAATAATCACCTTTTACAGATATTCAAATTTATACGCTTTCCTTAAGTGCAAACTAGTTAATGCTGATTTTATTTCGAAAGTGTGTTAACCTCTGAAATTAGCCAGCGTAGACCATTACTGCTATCCGCTAGCTCATATTCTTGATGTTTTAATACCTTTCCCATTTCTTCAAATATTAGTTGTTTGTTACCTTTCTCAGATGTTGCAAAAATATGTTTGAGATTTTTAGGGGTAATATCTATACCGAGTTCAACGCAGCGTTTAATGTATTCACGATTTTTGTTAATCAAATCAAAATGCACAAAACCTGGCCTATTGAGGCTGTGGCAGAAATTTTTATCATAGATACTAACGTCAGCATTAAGTGCCCTGTATTTATTCACGAGAATATTTAGTATTTCTTTCTGGCTGTCTTTAAAGGCTGGAATTGCCAAGATCCATCCTGCAAGTTTTGTTATGGCTGAAGAGAGTTTAAAATCCCTTGCATGCAACGGCGAAGCTCTATGTATTGCTATTGCACAAGCAAGAGCTTCAATGTCACCTTCTTTCAACAACTGTTTACAGGTAAATTGGTTAACCCCTTTTATGTCTGACATACCATCATCGTCACATTTTAAAGCAATTGCTTGAAGTGATGGCCTAAGTGTTTTAAAGAATCTAAGCCAGTGTAGTTGCCTCTCTTTGAGGGTTTGCTCTTTTTCTTCTATCTCTTCAGCGTTCAATTGACAATTTTGTATTTTTTGATCGTCTGTTTTGTCTAGATAAAGGTCATCATATGAAATAATCCCATCTTCAAAATCAGTTTTATGTGGAGATAATGCCTCCCAAAGAGAGCTGTAGTATAAAGCTAACGAGTTTTCAGTATTCTCCATTTCACTTATTTGTTTAAGCGTACTTTCAGATATTGTATTTACGCCGTTGAATAGGCGATAAAATTTTTGCTTTCGCGGTATTGTCTTGTCCCGTCTTGGTTTATATTTCGTGGTTTCAAAAACTTTTTCAAATTGGTTAGCATTGCAAGGGATATTTTGTTCATCACAAAGACTGCGGCATAACGTTTTTGTGCGTATTATTTGTATTAGACATTTTTTAGGACGTCCCATTTTTTTAGGTATACGTTCATTAGTCATATAACTAAGCCTCGATAAAAAATCATAAAAGCCATCCAACTATCTGTATTTATTAAATAAGCATAAACAGTTTAGACCTCCAATTGTAGGACCGAAAGTCGTAAGCAATCCTCATACACAAACGTTGAACATCCAGCTATGTTTTTTTAATGGTTTTCATATTTTTTTAAGAACGAAGATTATGAGTGAAGATAATAATAACCCTTACATAGCTTCTGTTAATGACGGATTTTCAATTCGCCATCCTAACTTTGCATCTCTTTCTATTTGGGGGGAAACTGGCAAAAAGTTAGTTCTGGCATACAATGATTTCTTTTCTAGATACAACGGTTCATCACCTTACGGCATTGTGCGTACCGTGTTACTGCAAATGCCTGATTTTGCTCAGCAGTCGTTTGTTGATTTTAAAAGCGAAAAGTCAGTAACTGACTTTCTTTATGGCTTTCGAACACATATTTACACTACTTCAAACTTAAGAGCATCTCTACCAACTAGAAATAATTATTGGATGGCTTTTCGACGGTATATTGAATTTGCCATGCAAGAAAAGGTAATTGCCAAAGGGTTAATTCCCCCTGGAAATAAGAAGCTCAATAATCGAAATGTTACCAGAAAGAATCAATTAATTGAGAAATTGAACAGCGACGAACCTATTGATAATAAAACTATTATAAACATTAGTTTGTCTCGAACAGATGATGAGTATCTGGATGAATTAGAACAAGAGTTTCGCGCTGTAAAAAATGCATTCTTGAACGCAGCTTTGCGAGAGATAAATGAAATCAAAGAACAGTACTTAAAGGGGGAAAGGCTAGCTAATGAAGTAAGCTGGTCCAACCTAAGTACTAAGCTAATTAATGCTGATTTAAATGGAAAGCCATTTCATGATACAGACACTAATTGCAAACTGCATTTGTTTAGGCCCACTCATCCAAAATTTATACAAAACAGCTTGTGTTACATTTTGAATAAACACGACGGTCTATTCCTTGGATATGAAAATTGTGGCTTAGATTTGTCTCCAGATTTAGCTCTTCAATATTTAGCAACGAATGCGAACGTTATCAAAAATACTGAATGGGATGGGTATCTTGGTCGTGTCACGTCTCGGACTCTTGTTCCATTTTTTGTTTATCTTCTTGTAAAGTTCCCAAATTACAGAATGTACTCACTACTCAATGCAGAGATAGAAAGTGAGCCTGAATCTAGTACAACATTGACAAGTGTAGGCGAAGATAATGACGTATTGCGTTTTACAATTGATAAAGCACGAGCACATGAAGAGAAATCAGGTTATTTAGACAAAGAATCACAAGAAATACTAAATTTATTAATTGATTTGACAACCCCCTTTAGAAATAAATTGAAACACGATAATAACCCCAAATACAAGAAATTATGGTTAGTCGTGAATGGCGGAGATAGCTTCGGTGTTCCCAGACCAATGAATCACAAATCGCTTAGAAGAACATTTGGACTAAATGCTCGGCATATTAAGAGTGGAAAGCTAGCAAGAAATGATCTTGCAGTAGCTAATAATTCCTTCCTTGCGTCTCATAGTGCACTTAAAAACTATATTGATACAGCAACAATTAATAAACTTCCACCGATAGAAGGAATATTGACATGGTTCGATTCTCTGGGAGATTCAGCAAAGGCTGCTACTGTGCTTGGAAACACTAAAAAAGTCACAATGGATAGTTATATTCCTAAACCTATTCAGTATCTAATGAATGTCAGAATAATTCGGAGGTTTCAGAATTTAATAATTTGTGCTGCTACCGCAGGTAAAGACTATATGTTAGAAGCTGTGGACTTTAGCACAACAAAAGAGCTACATGCATTTCTTGCAGATATGTTATTAGGAGAACCTGAAGGAGCAAAAGATGCTCAACATACTCTTACAATAAAACAAATATTGAATCAAAAATTAAATATACATGGTAATAACGCCGAGCAGCTCGAAAAGTCTCTAGATTTATGCGGGAAAACAAAGCAAGTGAAAGTCTCTATTTCTATAGATTCTTTGGCAGCATTATTTCTTTATGAAGAGCATATTTTTGCTAATGATATAAGCTTGTCCCCCTCCCAAGATACCACTTGTCCAACCTTTTGGCGTGATTTGGCAAAAACACTGCATAGATTGTTACCAGAACATCCTTCGAATCGGGAACTTAGCTATATATATCATCAATCATTAATTAGGACTGATGAATTAAGAGATAAAGTTACTTTCCCTAAATTTAGTTAAAAATTGAAATAGAAGGGTGTTAACTATGTACGATGGTCAATTAGCGTTTTTAAATGAAGAACCGCCAAATGATGATACTAAACCAGATGCATACTGGCTGGAAGACTATTATGCTGATGTTTGGGTTCTGAAAGCAGGTCAAGAAAAGATTGAATTAAGTTGGGATTTTGTACTACCAGATGGAAGTAACATGGTAGATCTGAGTAATTCAATACTACTGGAAGCTTGTCGTCGTACATTATTCAACTTAAAGAATCCATACTACATAACTAGGGATGTGAGTTGTAAAAGAATTAAATATTATTATCACTCGATTGTTTGTGTAGCAGAGTGGGCAATTCTCAACAATGATTTATACAACACCAAAAGATATGGCTTTGCTAGACTTGACAGTGACGCTATTCGAGACTTAATTAGAATATTTGTCAATGACGGCAAAGATGGTTTGCAAGGACTAATTAAGCGAACACAAACTGGTTTAGAAAACTTGCTAGCCGACACTAAGACAATGGAGTATGTATCCAGAAATTTGCATTCAATCCCCAAAAATATAATTCGCTCAGACTGGGTTAATCTTAATTTAATCACATTTTCTATAGATGAATCTAGAATACTGAGAGCATGGTTATATCTCAATGGATTTTACCAAAAAGTTTACACACGTTCTTTCACTGAAGTTGACGATGACAGCGTTGCATATGTGTTAAATAAAAACTTTTTAAGTGCTTTCATCAAAACACGCAATAATCTAATAGGAAGTAAAACTAAGCTATTTTTACGGCAGTTTGAAATGGCGGAAGATTTTGAAATAGTGGATTTAGCTGGTAGGTATGAAACAATTGAACACCTTCCATCAGACTATTTAAGCCTCGAAGAGGCTGCTTTGGTTTCTGCAACTTTGGGCTCAAGTAGGCATATTACTGATTTACTCGATGTTTTTCGTACGTTATCCCCTTACATTAAAAGCTTACCTGACCAAAATGTATTGGAATCAATGAACTTTGCTGAAATAGCTGTCCACTTTGGAGCTAGAGGGGATAAGCATCATCGAACTACGCCACCTCAAATTGCATTACAATTAATTGATTCAAGCATTGGATATATTGTCAACTACGGCGATGCCATTGTAGATTTATTTCTAGATTGGAAAATGAGCTGGCGTGAGATTGAAGCGAATAATATAGGCCTTTGGAATAAACCTAAATATGAACTCAAAGAGAACTCATTTAAAGAGTTGGTTATTCCTGAACAATTAAAAGACTTAAACATCGTTAAAGAAATATCGATGTGGGGTAACGAAATTGGTTTTGAACGTAATGAGTTTGGTGGTCATCCCGGAGCTAGTATCTGCAGATCTCAAATGACACTAGATGATTCAGTAAGGTTTTTGTTTGCTTCAACATATTGCCTTGTAGCATCTTTATCTGCAAGAAGGAGAATGGAACTAGCTGAGTTAGAGTGTGGTTGTGTTAAAGGTTCGCATGGTTCTTATGAACTAGAATTTCATTTACGGAAGTCAGAATTTGAAGGTAAGCGCACCAAAATCAGGAGGCCAATACCCAACATTGTCGCTAAGGCTATATTCATATTGGAAAGACTTCATGAGGGGTTGAAGAATATTTATGATAAGTCAAATAAAGCCTTATTATTCTCAGTACCTTATAACGCCAAAGAGTATGAGAACAATAAACCATCAAATCATAGCATAGACCGGTATATCTTCAATTACTGTGACTATATCAATTTAGAGATGACAGCGTACAACAGAAGGTGGTATCCGAAATCACATGAATTTCGTAGATTCTTTGCAATAGTTTTTTTCTGGCAGTTTAAGTTTGCAAATTTAGCAGCAATTTCTTGGATGTTGGGCCATGTTGATATCGAACATACATACGCCTATATCAAAGAAATTACTGGAGGAAAAGAATTAACTAAGATTGAAGCAACATACTCTGCTAGTGCAATGCTTCAATCAAGTAAAGATGATGACAATGAGGACTCACTCAATATACTGCGGGACTTAGCTAAGCAGCACTTTCAATGTGATGAAATAGAAGTTATTGAAAAAATTGATCTGGAACTTTATCTCGAAGAATTACTTGAAGAAGGTATTTATACCGTTAGGCCTCACTCGTTTGTCACTGCTCAAAATGTAAAGCATAAAATGGTATTTGAGATTGTTTCAGAGAAGGAAGTCTAAATGAGTTTTGAATATTCTAAATCTGAAAGTATCAGAAATACGTACAAACTCTTAATACGTATTATTGAAGATCCCAATTCTGTGAAAGATCTGGATATTTCATGTTTCACAGATCAAAAACGATTTGCTCAGCTTAACTTACCAAAAGAAAAAATTATTCCAATGAGCCTAAATAGTTGGAAGACTTATGCAGATGAGATAATGCCTACTGGTTGGAAAGAACTAGATAAACTTAGAAAGAAAGCACTGCAGTCCATAATTAAAAGGAACGAACAAAAAGAATTATCTCGTGGCTCAAATAAAGACCTTAAGCGAAGACTAGATGAGACTAAATACCTAGCTCAATCATATCTAAATGAGATTTGCCGTTTTGCCGAGCAATATAAGCACCTCCTCGAGATTTGTCACATTCAAGCAAGAAATGATGCTGACTTCGCAGTTTTGTTTTCTAGACATTTGAAGCGATATGCTCACATCGATGCAACCCTGAGCGTTATCAATGGTAAAAAAACTAAAGATGAATAATAGGCAACTTTGGAAGAAAACAAGTAATGAATGCCAATTGGTCGATTTTAGTAACAAAAAGGGCTCTACACTTGTTAACGCGCCAAATATTCCAGTTATGTTTTGGCCTGATGGAAGTGTTTGTTGGCCAATAACAATATGGCTAATGGATCGGGCAAAAACTTATATAGCCAGAGCTAATTCAAAAGGACGGCGAAACTCAAATGGAGGAAGCTCGAATACGCATGCTAGTCTAATTTCGCATTTTGTTAGATTTGTACATAATTATCACAATAAAGATTTTACATCGTTGTACGATGATGACCTCAAGAGGTGGGCAAAAAACTTAAAAGATGAAGTTGACACTCGGAACCCTTACTCAAAAAGAAGAAAGAATACTCAAATCGGCACTATTATGAGAAGTGCATTAACGTTTTTGTTTTGGTATCAACGACACATGCTTTATCACGACAAACTTATTGGAGAGGATATTGGTAATCAAATCACTATTTCACATAACACTATAAAGACCAAAAGCAAAACGGGAAAAACCTCTCGTCAGAAATATATCCATCATAGACACATTCCGAACAACAACACTCCTAAAAAAATTTTCGCAATAGGTAATGAAAATATCACTAAGTTATATGAAGCATTACGAGAAACAACGGTAAATATTCAGGTTAGAAAGAGAAATGAATGTATTTTAAAATTACTTGAGGCTACAGGAGGACGGCGTGTAGAAGTTGCTGAACTAACAGTTGATGATATTGAATTGGCACTTACTACGGAGCGACTAATGCTGAGGACAGCGAAAAGCAACAATAATGAACGTGAAGTGCCTGTTGCGAAACAATGGATAGAACCAATTGCGCGATATATTAATACATTTAGGAAAAAGAAGGTAAATGAATTAATTAAAAATGGTAAAATCAGTGCCGACCCTAGATCGTTGTTCATCAACTTAAACAACGGATCGAAATTGTATGAAACCTACATTTCTAAGTTAGTGTCAGATCTCAGAAGAGCAGCGAATATCAATGAAAAAACATGTGCTCATATGTTTCGTCACAGGTTTATCACTATTCAAGTCGCAACCCGTTTAAAAGACTTCAGAAAAGGTGATTTACCAATAGATGTTTCTAACTCTATATTGACCAAAGTAGCTTCTTTGTCAGGTCATTCCAACCCCGAAAGTTTAAGACCTTATATTGATTTAGCTTTTGCTGAATTAGACGCATGGGATACTGCAGATAAGGTATTAGAAATGCGCTCTAAACTTGAAGGAGCATATCGAGAAATACAAATTATTAAAGGCGAGCTAGAAATAGATAAACTTTCTAAACAACAACTATTTTATAAAATAGACAGTCTTTTGGCGGAGCTTTTATCGGCAACTGTTTAGCTGTATTAGCTCAGATGTACTAGCTCAGACATGGCCTGTCAGGTTTGCTTTTAGAGCCTGTTGAAATTTATCAGTTTCATGGTGCGATTTTCAGCGTTTTTGGTTCTATTTATGGTTTGGTTTTCAACATGTAAGTTAGTTAAATGAAACTATCTTTAGATTTACTAGCGACCATAAACCAAATTTTCGATGTGCCGATAGGTGTCTCGCATATTTTCTATGCTGCCTTCAAGCAGCAAGTCAACAGGCCTTCTTCCATTAAATTCGCTGTTATAATTTTTTAGGAACATGAAGTTATCGATATTGACTTGATTGTTAAATATCAGTCGAATTAATTGGTAAATATTTAGAATGTAGCTCAGTCGTGTTTGTTGATCGCGTGAGAGACTAGCTTTCTCTGGTGTTTTTATATAGCGGCTAAGTGTGCTTCGAGGGATTGCCAATATGATGGACATTTGAGAGCGGCTACATGACCATGACTCAATGATTTTAATAACCACCCTTAACGCGGTTGGCGTAGCTTTTGATAACTTTTCTTTGTTTGGCTCTTTCAAATTGCACCTCTCAAATTTCATGAGCTTGTTTAATAGCAGATATTATTTATTCAATACAATGAATATTGCAGAAGTGTCTTTAAGTAAAGCCCATAAGCATGATCTACTTCAGTTTGACTTAAAGGCATAACACTATCCTTGTTAGTCAGTTTTCTATTTGTTGGCATCAAATAGTTAATCTGTTCGATTGAATAACCAAATAAAGATAATAGGTTTGATTGAATACACGAAATATCGGTTAACTCAAAGCAGTGTATTGCTAATTTTAGCCTGTTACTGAAATTTTGGTTTGTCTTACATATTTTGTGTTTTAGATCACAAAATGCTTTATTCAGAGCCATTGAATTAAAGCCGGAGTCAATGCAAAACTGCTCACCAGAAAATGTATGTTCAATATAGCTAGTACAAGGCTGCTTATATATGCCATCAGCATATTGGAAAAATACGTGTTGCTCTTTAGCCTCTAAGCTTTTCATTGAAAACAGCACATCAATGGGAGCAAAAATATCACAAGTCATTTGCAAAATTGTGTTGAGTACTACAAAGCTATTATCCTCTATATCAGGATGTTGTGCTAACAAGTTGCTGTTACTTAAAATGAGCAACCATACTCGAACTTTTTCGCTTAATTCGTCTTCAGACAAGAGTAAATGTACAGCCATTAGTTTTCATACCTATTTGATTTTGTATAACGCGACCGTACATGAAAACACTAATACCCCACAGAAGAATCGTTTGTCATCGATTAAATGTGATCGTTCATCGTAAGCTGGAATAATTTTATCGTTAACCTAATAGCTTTAACTCGATATCAAGCGCTTCCTGTTTATACTTCCCGAAAATATTTACCATGCTCTCATAGGTGGCAGAAAGCAGATTATCTTTATCATCATCTAAAGCATTAGTTTTATAACTGTTAGGCAGTGTTACGAGCTCTAAACTAGTTTTATGGTGTGAACTTTGTTTTTTCTTATTCTCTAACTTCGTGCTTTTGATGGCTTTAAAATTGGCACTAATTTTTTCAAAGTGAACAACACCAGCCTCTAAGGGAACGTCTTGAGAAATGCGATATGCATACTCTATAAGCTTAGGTTCGGCTGGCATATATAGGATTGCTTCCTGATTTGGTTCATTGGTCATACGTAAAATACGCCCAAGAATTTGTCTGAAATGCATTTCCGTTTTTATATTGGTTAGGTGACAACAAACCTGCAAACGTGGGATATTTGTTCCCTCACTTATCATTCCAACTGAGATCACCCACTTAGAACAACTATATCGATAGCTATGAATTATTTTTGTTGGTTCATCTTCTAAGTAAGTAACTATCGTTGCTTTTTCATCAAAGTGTTTGAACAATATTTTTGAAATTAGGTGAGCATGATCTACAGAAGAGGCAACAATAAGACCTCCCGCAGAAGGCGAACTTTTTCGTAATAGGTTTAGCTTTTGATTGGCTTGCTCGATTAAATGTATAATTAACGTTTCGTTGTATATGATCTCTAGATAAGGAAATACTGATTGAGTCAATAGCTCTTTGAAACTATTAAACGATTTTTCCCCATCGTGTTCTTGCAAAGATATATTGTCATTATCAATAGCTATTACCTTAGGAATACGACACACTTTATCTTTAATTGCGTCTGCTAGCCCATAAACGTAATCACATTGAACTTTATCTGTAATATCAGAGTATGTTGCAAGTACAATGGGAGAAGCATCTGAACGCCAAGGAGTACCAGTTAGTGCAATGGTAAACTTAGCGCTTCTCTGAATGTTCAAAATGATCTGTTCACCCCAGGCATTTGCATTTTCAACACTCGAACCAGAACAATGATGAATCTCATCAAAGATCACGAACACGCGGTATTTTTTAAATATACTCCAAAAGTCACTATCGAGATATTGCATACTCTGGTAAGTCAAAGACTGACCTTTTGAGCCCATTAACCCATCGAACTTTTCGCCAATTACTTCTTCAAGTGCTCTGCTAAAATCAACGCATACAACAGAGGAAGGTGAGAAGCACATAACAAGGTCACATAATTTGTTCTCAAGCATCTGCTTTGCAAGTGCTGATGCCATGATAGTTTTACCTGCTCCGGGTGTTGCTAAAGCTAAAAAGTGCTTTAAACCAGATTTATATTTTTGTAGAGCTAAACCAATACACTCAATCTGCCAATTTCTCAATTTCATGTTATTTTTACTGCTTATTTAACGTTAAGTTTTCTATAGCTCTTATACTTCCAAGTAGCTTACTGTTATGCTCCCTAATTAGATTGTATTTGGGCTGTAATGTTGTACAAAGCTCAGGAAATTTGTTGCATAGTTGTTTGTACTCATCAGCTTCTCCAAGGCCAGACAACAGTTCATTTTTATAATGAGCAAGACGTTCAATTAGTTGTTTGTTGATAGTTTCATCTGCACCTGATGAATTGCCAGGATTTACAGTTTTGTATTCTTCCCTGAAATCTAACTCATTTGGATTAAAGTACTCTGTCTTCACAAAAGTCGTGATAGTTTTCTTTTTAGATATAGACTTTCTAAGCCAACCTTTTTTCACCAGTTTCAATAGCTCTGTATACACAAAGCGACGCGCATTATTTGGATCTAAACTCGGGTCTCCTTTCATTGCTAAATAAGCAGTTCTTAACTCTACAGCAGTAAAGTGATTGACATTATCTAGGGAAAGTATGTTGCCAACGATGTTGTCTATCTTCATCACAAAAATACCTAAATTAACCATAAAGATGTATATAAGCATCAAAATGATTATTTTATGCGGTCGAGTGGGTTTAGGCAATATGGCATATTTGTTCATTTAATCTTAAGGCTATTAAATGAATGAAATTGCGGAAGTTTTAGGGAAAAAAATTAAGTTGCTTCGGATTGAAAAAGACTTCACTCAACTAGATCTGTCATTTAACGCCGGGATAAACAGAACTTATCTCGGAAAAATAGAAAGAGGAGAAGTCAATCTAACCATAGATAAACTTAATAATATTGCTAATGCGTTGGGTTGTAAGCCATCTGATATATTAGCTGCGGTTGGTATGTAGTAATAGTCTATGTGTTATTTTAATGATGCTATCAAAATGATTGCTTCTAACAACTTAATCATGTAACTTTATAATTAATAATCATAAAAATCACTTATGAATTACTAGATGGATTTAGAAAAACTAAATTATGCACAACGCGAGCGCCTTGCGTTTATTGATTTTTGCCTGCAATTTATAGGGCAAATAGCGCGTGCAGATCTGATCAATCACTTCAAAACAGGCCTTGCTTCATGTTCTCGAGACCTGACGCTATATAGAGAATTAGCGCCTAATAATCTTGAATTAAAACACGAAGACAAACAGTACTATCGTAAAAACGAATTCCAGCCTCTATTTACTCATAACCCTGAAGCCGTTTTGAACAGCCTTTGCAGAGGTTTTGGCGATGGTTTATCGAATGGTTTACACCCTTCAAGTCATTGTTTTGATGCAACTCGTTTGATACACCCTGATTCAAATGTAATTGCGACTTTAATGCGTGCGATCAATAACAAAAAAGCAGTCAGGTGCGATTATGTTTCTCTGTCGTCTGGTGAAAGCCGTAGAGAGATTGTCCCTCACGCCATTGCGAACAACGGTCAACGTTGGCATGTAAGAGCTTTTGATCGTAAAACCCATGAGTTTCGTGATTTCGTTTGTACTCGATTACAAAACGTTTCAGAAATTCACCAGCCAGTAAGTGACAATCAACTCGCAGCAAATGACATCAGTTGGAACATCATTATCAATGTTGAGTTAAGAGTTCATCCATCTGTTAAGCACAAAAAGGCAATAGAGCTAGATTACAACATGATTGATGGTGTATTGCGCATAGAAGTAAGAGAAGCTCTGCTTGGCTACCTTATGCGTCAGTGGAACGTTGACTGTACAAAAAATGCATCTTTAGAAGGTGATGAATATCACCTTTGGCTAAGCAATATAAACGAATTAGAAAGCGTGGCGAGTATGACAATCTCGCCCGGGTACGAATAGAATTTTAAGAATTAACCAAAGCGAAAGAGTCGCTTTATTTTAGGAAAAATCATGGACCACAGCGCACATAACAAATTAGTTTCTTTCATATGGTCAATCGCAGACGACTGCTTGCGTGACGTATACGTGCGCGGTAAATATCGTGACGTAATTCTACCAATGGTTGTGCTTCGCAGATTAGACACATTACTTGAACCAACAAAGGAAGCAGTACTTGCCGAAGTAAAATTTCAGCTAGAAGATATGCAAGCTACAGAGCTTGATGATGCGCCATTAGTGCAAGAGTCTGGTTATGTTTTCTATAACACCTCAAAGTGGACACTCACTACTTTATTTAAAACAGCTACAAACAATCGCCAAATTTTGCTTGCTAATTTTGAAGAGTACCTAAATGGTTTTAGTGATAACGTAAAAGAAATCATCGAGTGCTTCGAGCTGAAAAGTAAAATTCAGCATATGGCGAACAAAGATGTATTGCTCGATGTCCTTGAAAAGTTTATTTCACCTTACATCAACTTAACGCCAAAAGATAAAGAAGATCCTGAAGGTAATAAGCTACCGGCGTTAACAAACTTAGGTATGGGCTATGTTTTCGAAGAGTTGATCAGAAAGTTCAACGAAGAAAACAACGAAGAAGCGGGTGAGCATTTTACCCCTCGCGAAGTTATCGAATTAATGACTCACCTAGTATTCGACCCTATCAAAGATGAGTTACCGCTGACAATTACTTGTTATGACCCAGCTTGTGGTAGTGGCGGAATGCTCACTGAATCAGAAAACTTCATTGCAGAAAAATACCCAGTAGAGGGCACTCAGCGCGATATCTATTTGTACGGTAAAGAAGTCAACGACGAAACCTACGCTATTTGTAAATCAGACATGATGATCAAAGGCAAAGATCCAGAAAATATTAAAGTTGGCTCCACGCTTTCTACCGATGAATTTGTAGGACAGCGCTTTGATTTTTGTCTATCTAACCCGCCTTATGGTAAAAGTTGGGCGAGTGAAGTTAAAAATATCAAAGACGGTTCTGATGTTATCGACCCGCGCTTTATCGTTGAATTAGCGGATTATTGGGGTAATAAATCGAAAGTTGATGCCACTCCTCGTTCAAGCGACGGACAATTGCTATTTCTAATGGAAATGGTCAGCAAAATGAAATCAACGGATGCCAGTCCATTAGGTAGTCGTATCGCTTCAATCCATAATGGTTCTAGCTTATTTACTGGTGATGCAGGCTCTGGTGAATCTAATATTCGTAGATACATCATCGAAAATGACATGCTTGATACCATAGTGCAATTACCAAATAACCTGTTCTATAACACGGGGATCACCACTTATATTTGGTTACTTAGCAATAACAAACCTAAAGAGCGCAAAGGCAAAGTACAACTAATTGATGCTAGCTTGTTATTCAGAAAGCTACGTAAAAATCTTGGTAGCAAAAATTGTGAGTTTTCACCTGAGCATATCGAAGAAATTACTCATACTTACTTAGATACTGCAAATGTCGAGCGCCAATTAAACGACAACAATGATCCTATTGGAATTGCCGCTAAGGTTTTTGATAACCAAGATTTCGGTTACTACAAAGTGAATATCGAGCGCCCAGACAGACGTTGCGCTCAATTTAAAGATGAACTTATAGCACCACTACGCTTTGATAAATCACTTCGTGAACCAATGGAATACCTGTTTAGTGAGTATGGCGACAAAGTATATGAGACAGGCTTCCTCAAAAGTATCGAAAACGATGTTATTACTTGGTGTGATGAAAATGATATTAAGTTAAATACTAAAGCAAAGACTAAGCTGCTAGACATCAAAGTGTGGCAGAAACTTGGAGAGCTTGTAAGTACAGCTAATCAGTTAAAAGTAGTATTTGAAAATCAAGGAATGAATACAGAAAGTAATGATTTTAATCAATTCAAAATTGATGTTGATGTTCAGTTAAAAGCACTTGAAATCAAACTGAGTGCTTCAGAGAAGAAAGCAATTCTCGATGCTGTAAGCTGGTACGATGAAAATGCCATAAAAGTGGTCAAGAAAGTCGTCAAATTCAAACAAGATAAGCTCGATAACCTGTTGCATCACCTTGGTTGTGACGTCACTGATATGGCTGATTTTGGCTATTTTGCTGTTGAAGGCAAGAATTTAGAATTCATAACTTATGAAAGCAATTTGGATTTACGTGACACCGAAACAGTACCTTTGACTTATAACGAAGACAAAGAAACTAGTACTTTTGAAATTCATCAATATTTCCTAGATGAAGTAATTTCGCACATAAATGAAGCTTGGATTAACCTTGATAGCACTAAAATAGGATACGAAATAAGCTTTAATAAATATTTTTATCAAAACAAACCTTTGCGCTCAGTGGAAGAAGTAGCGTCAGAGATTATTAGCTTAGAGCATCAAGCTGAAGGATTGATTGCTGATATTTTAGGAGTTGAAATATCCAAGGTACAAGGAGAGTAGTAATGAGTGAGCGGAGCAATTTACATAGTTATAGCGCATTTAAAGATTCAGAAGTCGAATGGCTAGAAAGGATACCTGAACACTGGGGAATAACAATTGCAAAACATGTATTACGCAAATTAGAGAGACCAAGAAAACGCAATGGAAATACAGTTATTTGCTCAAATCATGGATTTACGAAACTTTCAGGAGATGTAAACCAAGGACTAGTTTCGTTGACACAGCATGACTATCAAGGAGTAAATGAAGGAGATCTTCTAGTACACGGCATGGATGCTTGGCATGGTGCAATTTCAATATCGACGCATACAGGCGACTGCACTTCTGTAGTTCATGTATGTGATAGTAAGCATAATAAAATTTATATCGCTTACTACTTGAAAATGTTAGCTATCAGAAATGTATATAAAGTACTTTCAAATGGAGTTAGGCAAAATACAAGTGATTTTAGGAGTTGGAGCAAGTTTGGCGACATTCAAATCCTTTTACCTCCGATAGAAGAGCAAAATTTAATAGCAGAATTTCTTGATAAAAAGACAAAACAAATTGAAGAAGTGATTTCTATTAAAGAAAAGCAAATTGCATTGTTAAAAGAGCGGAAGGAAATCATTATTCAACAAGCCATATTCAAGGGGATATCGCCTAAAGTTCCGACTAAAAGTTCAAATATAGAGTGGATCGGAGATATACCCGAACATTGGGAGTTACGGAAGGTTAAGCACTTGTTTGAATTGGTTATGGAGGCATCGGAAAAAAATAATGTTCACGAACTTCTTTCTATTTATGCAGCTATCGGGGTTAAACCAAGAAAAGAGTTAGAAGAAAAAGGAAATAAAGCTTCAACTACTGACGGATATTGGTTGGTGAAAAAAGGAGACTTTATAGTTAACAAGTTACTTGCTTGGATGGGAGCCATTGGTTTATCTGAGTATGAAGGCGTGACAAGTCCTGCATATGACATATTGCGTCCAAAATGTGATATGGCACCTTATTTTTATCATTACTTGTTCAGGACTAAACAATGTTCAGCAGAACTTAAAAAACATTCACGAGGAATTATGGATGTTCGGTTGCGTTTGTATTTTGATAAATTTGGAGCGATTTACGTACCTTATCCTCCAGCAAGTGAGCAAAAAGAAATAATTAGTTATATAAATCGGCATACACAGAAACTAGTTCAAGCAGAACAATTGTTTCAGCAACAAATCGAAAAACTCAAAGAATACAAAACCACGCTAATTAACAGTGCGGTAACAGGCAAAATTAAAGTGCCAGAAGTGGATTCAGAATTAAGCTAACAAGGAAGACGTATGTCGGTTGAAGTTGCAAGTTGTACCTTAGCGCAGTTATTCAGTAAACAAAGTATTGTTAGTGCCAATGAAACTGAACTTGTTGGCGAATTAGCGATACCTGAGTATCAACGCCCTTATCGTTGGGGCGAAGTGCAAATAAAAAAACTGTTAAGTGATTATCAGCTTCATTTAGGTGATTTAGCACAAAGTGATAGTGACTATGGGTATTACTTGGGCAGTGTCATATTGCATCAGTCATCAGAGAATGGTCAGTTAAATATTATAGATGGCCAGCAACGGTTAACCACTTTAGCATTGATTGCTTATGTACAAAGTTTGGCTAATCAAGCTAGCGACCAAGGTGGATTTGAATCTAGCTCTTTTGACTCAGGCCCTTTTGAACTTTCTTTAAGCTACGACTCACCAGAATCGCAACAACAAATCATTCAAAATCTTGCTTGGTTACAGGAATACTCAACAAGCAGTAATGCTAGCCAAATTACCACATTTGATGCCAATAAAATCAATCTAACTCTGGTTGTTACTCGCAGTGAAGACGATGCCTACCGTTTTTTTGAAACTCAGAATACCGGTGGTGTTAGGCTAAGTGGCCCAGACATTATTAAAGCTCATCACCTTAGAGCGATTGAGCGGCATAGCCGAAATGAATTTGCGGCTAAATGGGAAGCGCTAGGCGATTTAAATCCCGTTGTTGGGTCATTGTTAAAAGGGCGCTACTGGCAAAAACTATATAACCGTAATGTACCTTCGCACAGGCAACCACATTTAGTAAGAAGCGCTGTAGTTAGTGAACTTGGCGAAAGCACAGGTAAAGGTGATGACATAGCATTTGGACGCTTTGAGCGAGTGTACTTGCCTGATGGTGGTCAAATAGGTAAACAAGCACAACAAGGCTATGAATTAAGGCAGCCTTTAAATAGTGGCATTAATACCATTCATTATTTGAGCTACTTTGAGCAGTTAAGAGCTAAGTATTTAACCTCCGTAATTAATAATAAAAACGTAAAACATAAAAAGGTCACTGCATATTCTTCCACTGACAAAGAAAACACCCTTGCACGCTTTTTTCATTTTTATCATGGGCTTATCTGCCAGCTTGATGGTTGTAGCTATGTAAAAGGATTATACGACACAGCATTGCTTATCTACATTAGTCAATTTGGTGAACAACAATTAGATATAGCTGCGAAGAAACTGTTTCGGGTTATCTACTCGCCACGGGTAAGTAATCAAAAAGCGGTGAGGGAGAATTCTATTTCAGCGTTTGTTCGTGATAATCCTGTACTCGACTGGATTACAGCGAGCTACACACCAAATATGTGTTTTGATTATTTAGATCGTTTTAGCTTTAAAACTGATCCTGCCAACTTAGCCGTTGATAAAAAAAGCGTTAAAAAGCGCTTTATATTTAGCGTATTAAAGCATTTGGGAATAAAGGTTATTGAAGGAGAGTCAGCCCAAGCACTTGCTAACACTTATACTGCAGAGTTGGATGCTTATATCCTTCCTTTAGGCACTAAAACAGTGTCTGTTAATCAGTTGAGCATGAAAGAGAACAATGGAGAGCAACATGGGTAATGTATTTACAAATGAAGCTTATGCAAAAGGAAATCAGCCACCACAGCATCACGTTGAAACTCAAGTGCTCACGCTAAGTTACATTCAAACCAATGAATATCAATTTAGTATACCGAGTTATCAACGCCCTTATGTTTGGCCAGATGAAGCCGTATTAAAGCTATTTAAAGATATTAATGATGCTCGCGTGGCGAAAGAGCCAAACTACTTTATTGGTACGGTGCTTACATCGATAGAGCAAGATGAAGATGGCAATGGAATTTATGAGCTAATTGATGGGCAGCAACGCACCACGACATTAATGCTCATTGCGCTTGCTTTTAAAATGGTAAAAGTTGATTCAGCCATTGCCGATACTGCCGCTTTTAAAAAGCAGCCTAGACTGCAATTTACCATTCGAGACCAAGTGCAGCATTTGTTAGGTAGTTTAGCTGGCCTAGATGAATATGTATTTCCTGGGCTAGAAGCCATTGGTGAAAACCCATATTTAAAGCGCATTTATGCAGCGCTACAGGTATTAGAGCAACAGGTAAAAGCGCTTAAGTATGAAGACCGTATTTTACTAGGTGATTATATTTTTAATCATGTGCAATGGGTGAATAACATTGTTCCACAGCAAATGGATTTGAATCGTTTGTTTGCCACCATGAATACTGCAGGTGTACAGCTTGAGCAAGCAGATATATTAAAATCAAAGCTGCTTAAGCAAATTTCTAATGATAAGCCTTTATTTGATGCTATGTGGTTAGCATGTGAACACATGGAAAATTACTTTGAGCGCAATGTTCGTAAAGTTTTTCCTAACGCTCCGTGGAATGATATTAAAGCAGAGCATTTGGCTTTCTTTGATGAAAAATTATTTGTAAAAAATTCGGGTAGTACTGTGCATAAAAAGGGCTTAACCATTATGCAGCTAGCAGAGCAGTTAAAGGCAGGTGCAGAAAGTAGTAGCGACGAGGGTAAAGATAACAAATTAGACAATGAGCAGGATGCTGGCAGCTACGATTTAGAAGCCGAAACCGTATATTGCCGTCCTATTATTAGTTTCCCATTATTACTTATTCATGCCTATCGCATTTATTTAGCCAACCGTGCAGTTGAGTTAGGCGATGGTACAGACGATGTTATTCCTCGTGTGCATGCTGACAAGTTACTAGAAACCTTTGAACCATTGACCAAAGCTAGTGAAGAAGAAGTAAAAGAGTTTATTAAAACCTTGTGGCAAGTACGTTACCAGTTTGACCGTTGGGTGGTTAAGTGGGTAGAGCGTGACGATAGTGACGACGAGCAGTTGCGTTTAACGTACCTGACAAGAAGCGAATCAAGTGGCAAGTGGTACATTAACCGAACTCAAAAAGAGCTTAACGAATTAGTCATGCTTCAAAGCGTTCGTAACTTTACCGGTGAACGCAGTGCTCAGTATTGGATCACTCCATTTATTGCAGGCTTGATAAAAGAAAATATTACTGAAGATGCACAAGCCATAGCCTTGCTTGAAAAAGTTGATAACGATTTATCATTAGCGGCTGAGTCTGAAACGCAAAAGACAGCCAGCTTTAAGCAAGCCAAACAACAGCAACCCGAAGTTAATTCTTGGCAAACAAACGCAGATTATTTTACTGAAGCGAGAGGAACGAGCTTTGAGCATTATTGGTTTCAAAAACTAGAATACATCTTGTGGAAACAAGAGGCAGATAGGCACCTAGAGCAGTTTAAAAACTATCGTATCACGGCTAAAAATTCTGTTGAGCATGTATATCCACAGCATGGAGAATACCAAAACGTGTTGGAGCGAGACTTTTTGGATGCCTTTGGTAATTTAGTTTTATTAAGCCCTGGGGAAAACTCGTCATATAGCAATCAAGCGGTTAAGAAGAAACTTGTCGATTTTGAAGCAAAACCGCAATATGACTCGTTAAAGCTAAAAGCCATGTTCAAGCTATTAAAAGAGCAAAACGAATGGCAAGAAACACAAATAAGACAGCATCAAAAAGAGATGTTAAGTGCGTTAGCAGCGCATTATGGTGACAAGGAGTAACTATGGTTAGTCAAACAAACGAGCAAGCATTAGAAGCTGCAATAGAAAAAGCATTAACAGGAATTTGCTTAGAAGACATCAAAGCAGGTGTGCAAGAAGCTGCGCCTGATTTTGGCAACAAGTTTTATAAGCTTGGTCAACCGACTGACTTTGACATGCATTATGCGTTAGACACTAATTATTTCTGGCAGTTTTTAGAAAATACTCAAGAAGATGAGTTGGAAAAACTTAAGCGTAATAGCCCTAATGATTGGCAGCGCAAAGTGCTTGAACGTTTTGACAGACTAATTAAAAAACATGGCATCTTGCATCTACTGAAAAAAGGCTTAAGTGTTGATGACGCGCATTTGAACTTAATGTACCCAGCTCCTCTAGCAAGTAGCAGCGACAAAGTTCATCAGAACTTTGCGGCAAATATTTTCAGCGCAACTCGACAGCTTCGTTATTCAAAAGCTAATCCGCTTCAAGAAATAGATATGGTGCTGTTTATTAATGGTATTCCATTGATAACGCTTGAGCTTAAAAATACGTGGACAGGGCAAACAGCGCGATATCATGGTCAAAAGCAATATCGTAATGATAGAGATATAACTCAATCGTTACTGCAATTTGGTCGCTGTTTAGTTCATATGGCGGTTGATACCGATGAAGTGTATATGACCACCAAGCTTGCAGGTAAAAGCACCTACTTCTTGCCGTTCAATAAAGGAAACGGACATGGACAGGGTAATCCGCCAAATACCTCTTCATTTGGTACTGGGGGTCACAAGACAGCATATTTATGGGAAGAGGTATTTGGTAAAGAAAGCTTGGCTAACATTATTCAGCACTTTGTTCGCTTAGATGGCTCAAGCAAAGATGATTTAAAAAAGCGGACGCTGTTTTTTCCTCGCTATCACCAAATGGATGTTGTTCGTAAGTTAGTAGATCATGCCGCCACGCATGGTGTGGGTCAAACCTATTTGATACAGCACTCTGCTGGTTCTGGTAAATCAAATTCTATTACTTGGGCTGCGTATCAGCTCATTGAAACTTACCCAAAATCAGCAGATGTTCCAGGAAGCAGAGGGATCGAACAGCCGCTATTTGATTCGGTGATTGTTGTAACCGATAGAAGGCTTTTAGATAAACAGCTAAGAGATAATATTAAAGAGTTTTCTGAAGTTAAGAATATTGTAGCTCCTGCTTTTAAATCATCTGAACTAAAGTCAGCACTAGAGAATGGTAAGAAGATCATTATCACTACAATTCAGAAGTTCCCATTCATTATTGATGGCATTAGTGATTTAAGTGATAAACGTTTTGCTGTAATCATTGATGAAGCCCATAGTTCACAGTCAGGCTCTGCGCACGACAACATGAACCGAGCGATGGGTAAATCTGAAATCGAAGAGGCTGAGGACGCTCAAGATAAAGTACTTCAGGCTATGCGCTCAAGAAAGATGAGAGGTAATGCATCTTACTTAGCATTCACTGCAACACCCAAAAACAGTACTTTAGAAAAATTCGGGCAGCAGCAAGAAGATGGCAGTTTTAAGCCATTCCATTTGTACTCAATGAAGCAAGCCATTGAAGAAGGCTTTATTCTTGATGTCATAGCGAATTACACTACTTATAAAAGTTACTATGAGATTGAAAAGTCAATTCAGGACAACCCTGAATTCGATACTAAGAAAGCTCAGAAACGACTTCGTGCCTACGTAGAGACTAGTCAGCAAACCATTGATACTAAAGCTGAAATCATGCTTGAGCACTTTATACCGCATGTGGTGAATAGCAAAAAGCTAAAAGGTAAAGCTAAAGGAATGGTTGTCACTCAAAATATCGAAACAGCTATTCGCTATTACAAAGCGATAACTAGACAACTTGATCAGCAAGGCAATCCATTTAAAGCCGTTATCGCATTCTCTGGCACCAAAGAAGTTGACGGAATTGAATATACCGAAGCAGAAATGAATGGCTTTCCAGAAGGAGAGACTAAAGATAAGTTTGATACAGATGAGTATCGTTTGCTAATTGTAGCTAATAAGTATTTAACAGGCTTTGATCAACCCAAGCTTTGCGCAATGTACGTTGATAAAAAGCTAGCGAGTGTTCTTTGTGTTCAAACATTATCTCGTTTAAATCGCTCAGCGCCTAAGCTTGGCAAAAAGACAGAAGATCTGTTCGTACTCGATTTCTTTAATAGTGTTGATGATATCAAAACATCATTTGACCCATTTTATACCTCAACAACGCTCTCTGAAGCTACAGATATTAATGTATTGCATGAGTTGAAAGATTCGATGGATGATGTTGGTGTTTACGAATGGTATGAAGTAGAAGACTTTATTAAGCGTTATTTTAATAATGAAGATGCTCAGACGCTTAGCCCAATCATCGATACGGCTGCTAACCGTTTTAATTATGAGTTAGAGCTGCAAGACGAAGATAAAGTTGATTTCAAAGTAAAAGCTAAGCAGTTCGTGAAAATCTATGGGCAGATGGCTTCAATCATGCCATATGAGATTGTTGCCTGGGAAAAACTGTTTTGGTTCTTAAAATTCTTAATACCAAAGCTGATTGTTAAAGACCCTGATTCTGAAGCGCTTGATGAATTGTTAGAGTCAGTTGATTTAAGTTCCTATGGTCTTCAGCGTGTTAAGTTAAATTACGGTATTGGACTTGATGCAGAAGAAACAGAACTAGCGCCACAGAACCCTAACCCTCGTGGAGCACATGGTGGTGAAGAAGAGCGAGATCCGCTAGACGATATTATCAAGAATTTTAACGAGAGATGGTTTCAAGGCTGGAGTGCAACTCCTGAGGAACAGAAAGTTAAGTTCATCAATATCGCTGAAAGCATTAAACAGCATCCAGACTTTGAAGCTAAGTACCAGAACAATCCAGATCCACATAACCGTGAATTAGCATTCGAAAAAATGCTGAAGGAAGTTATGTTGGCGAGACGCAAAGACGAGCTTGAGCTTTACAAGCTTTTTGCTGGAGATCCAGCTTTTAAAGCATCTTGGATGCAGAGTATGCAAAGAACAGTTAGTTTATAAAAATAATGGAAAACAAGCGGTATTAGTTTTACCGCTAAAAACAAGAATAACAAGTGAATGTCATTTTGTAGGAAATATTATGGAAAAATTAGATTGGTTAGTCCCTGACTTTTTAAGTTTTAGTACACTGAATTTTGAGTCGCAATTGAGTGCTATTTTTGTGGCATTCCTTATGGGAATAACATTTTTCTTTCTTGCCAAATCAGGTAATTCGTTCAGAAAGGCTAAAAAAAGGATAAAGGTCTTAAATGATGCTCTGAAAGGTATTTCAACAGAAAACATTTCATCTAAAAGAAGAGACTTGATTAGCTTTATCACCGAAAAAGATAAAGAGAAAAGTCAGCCTGTAAGACATATCTGGAAAGAATTTGATGAAACACTAATAGAAGTTAAGGCTATTGGTAATGTTCATCTACATAATACGTTTGATGCTTCACATTTTTTCAATACTCACACTCTGGCAAAAGGTGTTACAGATAACAGACTAATTGCTGCTGTACCGGGTTTTTTAACCGCTGTTGGTGTTATAGGTACTTTTGTTGGTCTTCAAATTGGTCTTTCGGAGATGAACATTTCTTCTGATGTCTCAGTTGAAGAAATGAAAGCAGGTGTTTCTGCGGTGATTGGTGGTGCTAAAGTTGCCTTCATGACATCTGTTTGGGGTGTATTGTTAAGTGTTTTATTTAATTTTATTGAGAAATCATTAGAGCAAAGCATTAGAAAAAGAATAAGCATTCTCCAAGATAAAATTGACGATATTTTTCCGCGTTTAAGTCCTGAATCTCAACTTCAAATTATTGCTCATAATAGCATTGAATCTAGGGAGAGTTTACAAGGTTTAGCTGAGCAAATAGGCATTAAAATGCAGGAATCAATGCTAACTGCAACTCGAGGAATCAGTGAAGCATTAGAGACAACGCTAAATGAAATAATGGCGCCTGCTATTAATAAACTCGTGGACGAAACTTCAGAAGGGAATCAAAAGGCGTTAGAGGATTTGTTAACGAAATTTATGGATGGTTTTGGCGCTCAAGGTAATCAACAAAGAGTCGCAATGGAAAATGCTTCAGAAAAAGTTAACGAATCAATTTCTGGTATGAATACCACGATGGAAGCGTTTATTTCTAAGATTGAAGCGTCTCAGCAAGCATCAGGAGAAAGGGAAAAAGAACTTATCTCTTCTATTTCATTGCAAGTTTCTCAATTAGTTGAACAAAGCAATGAGCAAGGTCGTAAGATGACTGAGTTGATGGAAACTCAAATTGGCAGTTTAAATGATGCTTTTGATAGCAGCCAAGCTCGTGCAAAAGAAAGAGAGCAAGAGTTTACGAACAACATTGAACAACAAATTAAGTCGCTAACAGAAGGTATCGCGTCTCAAAGTTCGGTGTTAACTGAGTTTGTTCAGTCACAGATGTCCTCATTAAATGAATCATTTACCAAGCGTGACGAGCAGAGTGCTGCAATATCTGAGCAAAGGAATGCTGCCTTAGAACAGCAAACACAAGCAATTTCAAAATCAACACAAGAATTAGTTTCTCAAATAGAATCAAGCATACAGAACCACAAAACGAGTTCAGAGCAGATTATTGAACAAGGCAAATCACTTCAACAAAGTGTTGAGTCATCTGTATTAGCAAGTGCTAAAGCAACTGATAGTATGCGTGAGTCTGCGACAGAACTTAAATCAGCGGCAGAAAAAATGAGTATATTTGGTTCTCATGTCAGAGATGCCGGAAATAAACTATCTGGTGCCGTTACTGAGGCTATTGAATCAACGAAAGATTTAGCTAGCCAAAATCAAACTACTTCTGAGCGAATGGAGAATTTACGAGAGCAATTGATTGCAGATACAGGGCGTTTCAGAGATTTAGCTGATCAAATAAATAGCATGATCGTTAATGCAGGCAATACTTTTGATAGCTTGAAGTCATCCCAGAAAGAATATTTGTCACAATTACAGAAAAATGTAAATGAACTGGCAACTCAAATGACCAACTTGCTTTCAGACTATGCTGAACAAGCCAATGCTCAGACTAAAGATCATCTGACTATATGGGCTGATTCTTCAACTCAATATGCAACCACTATGAATAATGCTGCAAGAGCATTAGCGGGTGTTGTTGAGGATATTCAAGACAAAGTAGGTGCATAACAATGAAATTTGCATCACGTACACATGTAAAAGTAGATGAAGAGAACCCATACTGGATCTCTTTTTCTGATCTAATGTCGGCATTGCTAGTCATTTTTATTTTAGCTGCTGTGGCACTGATCATTGAACTTACTCAACGAACACAAGATATTGATGCAGGCATTGAAGAGCTTAAAAAAGCAGAACAAGCAAGACAAGATATTTTGAATGAGGTCAGGGAAGAGTTGGCAAAGCAAAATATTAAGGTGGAAATTGCTGATAATGAGACGGTGATTCGTATTCCAGAAGAAACCCTCTCTTTTAAGTCAGGTGACGATCAAATTCCTGAAGATATGGTGGAATCAGTTAAAAGTATCGGTGCAGTTCTTCATTCTGCAGTAATGAAAAATGATCGATTCACTTATTTAGATACAGTATTTGTTGAAGGCCATACAGACAGTGTTCCTATTAAGTTCGGTAAATATTGGACTAAAGGAAATTGGGGTTTAAGTGCTGATAGAGCGATAACAGTTTGGAAGCTATGGAGTGAAGAATTAGTTTTAGAACCAAGCTTAAATGAATTATTGAATCATTCTGAAGAAAATTTATTTTCAGTAAGTGGTTACGCTGCGACTAGACGAGTTGAGTTAGATGAGTCAACACCAGAACTTAGAGCAAAGAATAGACGCATTGATATTAGGTTTACTGTAAAAAGACCTTCGATCGAAGATCTTGAAAAGATAAAACCTAATTACAACAAAAAATAAGTGGTGTTGAGTATGAGAATAAATTTAAAAAAGCTCAGATTTACAATACCTGAAAACCCTTTTGGGAAAAATACTAACTTGATGTTGGACCTGGTTAACGGACTCAAACAAATTTCAAAAAAGGCAGGTACAGATAATGACAGTTTTAAGGCTGCTTGGAGAAAAGTTTATAATGCTGTGCAGGCGAACAAAAACCTTGAGAATGTAATTGAAAATAAATTGGATATTCGTGCACTTGGTTTCGCTCTTAATTCAAAAGTTGGACAACAAATCCAGCTTACAACTTCTATCTTAGATAAAATTGACTTTTTAACCGAAAAACCAAGTTCGTTATTTTTGGAGAGTTTTTACCAATATTATTTGAGTCGTTATAGTAGCTTAAATAATGTTGCGTATACGTCAGAATGGTTGATTAACGCTAGAAAAAAGCGTAAGCAGTCAAAAGGGTTTGATGAAAATTTACTTTCTCAAGATGGGCCTAAATGGTTAGCACAACAAGCTATAGATAAAAATAGAGATTTCGATTTTATCGTTAAAGAATTCGAACTTGATCAGTTTCAGTCTGGTCAATTTATGGAGCTAGCTCAACGAATTTACTTTGTAGAACAACTCAAAAACATTCCAGTTAATAAACCTCACGACCTTCTTACAGAGGTTCAAAAAAAAGAGGTCTATGAATCTAGCTTTGATAGCTCCGAGTTATTGGGCCATAAAATTTTGAAGATACTAATAGAAAGAGCACCTTCGCACGATATCCATGAGTCTTGGCTTAATACAATTATGTCAATTGCGGGTGACCCAAGAGTACCTGTTAGCCATCCAAGATACAGAAAGTGGTGGAGTCATGTTTCAAAAGACATGTCTGCTAAAGTAAAAGGCTGGTTATCTGGGCTTGATTTAAGACTTTTTTTAGAAGCATTGGAGGACTTTTCTTATTCTTCTTATGATCCTGATATGGAACGAATGTTTCCAACTAGAAAAAAGTTTTTGGAAGGTCTTTACGATAAGAAATTAATTAAAAACACCAAGCTATATATGTGTAAAAGCATGGCTCGTTTTTTAAAAACTAAATACAAAGAAGAGCACCTACCAGACTTTTCCATAGTTGATGATGGTGAAAAATCTATTATTTATGTGGACTTAGGTAGTGCCCATATGATTGAAGGTAGCCACCAATGTCAATTGTGGATATATCGCTCTTTGCATGAATCTGCACCAGTACTTCAATATGATAAACAGCGCATATCCTATAGGAGCCTAACAAAAGGGCTTCATGAGGCTATGAGTAACTATGGCCACGGTGCATATGACTACTTTACTCACTCTCCAGCAAACTTTAGCTGGCAGCGCAGAGCTGTAGACTCATTAAGGGATTTAAGGGTGCCAGTAACAATAAAAGATGTTTTAACCGCAGATGATTATCGTACTTATATTCGAAGATTTGGAGCAGATTAGTGGCACTTTCGAACTTAATTAATAAATTTTTTAAAAATGCAGATCGGTCTGTTTCGTTTAATTTTATTCCTGATGAACTCGATGGCGCCTACTTTTCTTTAGACAAAAAAGAGTTTGAAAAAGTTAGAAATGGCACTGCTAACGAGTGGCTTATACAACAATATGTCACTTTAAAAATGCTAGAAGAGCAAGGAGAGGCTGAGAGTATACCTAATGGCTTCATTGTGCCTGCTAATGTACTTTGTCGATTAGATGATTATGTTCGAGAATCTTTATCATTACCTCCACTTTGGGATGGTGTAATTTATTCTGATATAAGAGGGAATACGAGTAGATCTAATTTTAAGGTTGAGCTTGCGGTATCAGACCCTGATGGCAGGACGACTCATAGTTATTCTATCGAAGGTCCAGTAATTAAATTTGGAGAGACTTCGCAATACTTACTAACTCAGGCTCAACTCATAGCATTTGAGTCAAAAAAGAAACATGAGAATTCTGATAAAACTGAATTCGATAACTTAACCTTGCTTCATAACTTGCAATTGAGTCAGAAGCAAAATGCCAAATTACAACTTCAACATTTCGAAAAATTAAAAATACATACTCCAGAAAAAATAGCGGTTGAGGCGGAGTTAGATTCTTTTGGTAATTTGATACTTACACCTTTTATGGGGCAAGAATCAAGTCACGAAGATATACAGAAAGTGTTGGGACAAATAGTTGCACCAAATGCCAATACTATAAAAGTAGGTGATGAAATCATTCTATTTACGGAAGAAAAAATTAAAGCCGTAAAAGAAGTTTTGGACAACAGGGTTGTACCTAAGAGTAAAGTAAAAGACTTTCTGCAAAACCCAACCGCTTTCATTGATGCGTCTTTGGTAGATTTAGACCTTGGGTTTTCGTTGCGTGTACATGGGGCGACAACTTTTAAACACGCCTATTTTGGTGAAACTGATGATTCAGGAGTTGATTGGTTTGGGAAATCAGCTTCTTCTGAGCAAGTACTTCCAATTTCAAAACTCCTTCCTTTAGTAAGTGATACATCATCATTTGAACACGTTAAAAAAGTAATTGATGATGCTGTGAATACAGGGGCCAATGAAATCGAGTTTGAAGGTAAATTTTTTGATATTTCTGACTCTGACAATGTAAGCAAAACTCTCGATGAGATTGAGGTGAAATTACGCTCTGGTAATGATGAAGAAGAGGTTGAGACAGGTTTTGATTCAGATAGCGAAGAAGAGGCAACAGAAACAGAAGAAACAATAGTAGTAGATATCGACCTTAATGATGAAGAACTATCCGAAAATTCACCGATTGTTTCAGAGAAGATAAATGATGTATGCCGAATGGGGGATTTAGATTGGGGCAATTACTTAAGAACTCCATATAAGCATCAAGATATTGGAGTTCGATGGATTCTAGGGCTATTGGATCAAAGTCACGAAAATAGCGCTATCAGTGGCTCTTTGCTTGCTGATGACATGGGGTTAGGGAAAACGTTCATGGCACTTTCTGCTGTGGAACATCATTATCGTGAAGTAAGTCAAATTAATGAAACTCAGAAACCGACATTGATTGTTGCTCCTCTGAGCTTGCTTGAAAACTGGAAAGATGAAGTAGAAAAAACCTTTAAAACATCTCCATTTAGAGACATTGTTATTCTTCAAACTGATGGTGAGTTAAATCGATTTAAAAATGGTGGTGTTGAAATCAGAACAAACACTTCAGATGGTGACGAATTTGAACCTCGCTATTCGTTAAACATTGGTAAAGACTGCGTCGATAGACTTGATATGCCGGGTCGATTGGTTATAACAACATATCAAACCCTTAGAGATTATCAATTCTCTCTTTGTCTTATAGATTGGGGTTTAGTCATTTTTGATGAAGCACAAAATATCAAAAACCCTAACGCCTTAGCAACCAGAGCAGCTAAAGGGCTTAAAGCCCAATTCAAATTAGTTGCCACTGGTACTCCTGTTGAAAATAGCTTAGCGGATTTCTGGTGCCTAATGGATACTGCCTGTCCTAAATATTTAGGAAGTTATCAGGATTTTAGAGCCAAATACATTTCACCAATATTACAAGCTGCAAGCGATGAAGTTGAAGATATTAGAAATAGAGTTGGTCGGGAGTTAAGGGTTAAAGTTGGGGCTATAATGCTTCGCAGGGTTAAGGAAGACAATCTTGACGGGCTACCTGAAAAGTTCATGTATGTTGGAATTGAAAATACTGATTGGAAATACCTGCCAGAACTAGGGAAGACGATGACAGGTTATCAATTAAAGGTTTATGATGGTGCTATAGAGTCGATTGAAGAGTCAGATTCTAATCATGTACTGAGCACACTACAAAGGCTCAGAAATAGTTCATTACATCCGCGATTAGCGGATGGGGGTAGTTTAAATTGCCCCCAATCTAATAAAGAACTAGACCAAATATTATTTGAATCAGAGAAGTTAAAAAGTTTACTACAGCTACTAGATTTAATTAAAACCAAAAATGAAAAGTGTATTATTTTCGCGGTAAACAAACGTCTTCAAACTTTTCTTAGTATTGCATTAGGAAGGAAATACGGGCTAGGCCCTCTTTCAATAATTAATGGTGATGCTAAGGCAGTTTCAAAAAAAGTATCTACACCTACTCGTAAAACAATGATTGCTGATTTTGAAGCAAAAGAAGGATTTAATATTATTGTTATGTCCCCTGTAGCAGCAGGTGTTGGATTGACTGTAGTTGGAGCAAATAATGTGGTTCATTTCGAGCGCCACTGGAATCCTGCTAAAGAAGCCCAAGCTACCGATCGCGTATACAGAATTGGGCAGACAAAAGACGTTAACATTTACGTTCCATTACTTCTTCATCCTGAGATGGAGTCTTTCGATGTTAATCTTCATAAGTTACTCACAAAGAAAACTCAACTAAAAGATGCGGTTGTTACACCGGAAGAAGTGATCCCAATGCCCGGAGGTATTGCTGGTGCTAAAGGATTCAGTGATGAACAAGTAATAAATGCTGATGATATAAAAAAATTAAGCTGGCAGCAGTTTGAAGCATTAACAGTAGAGGTAATGAATAAAGAGCTTTGTGCAGACAGTGCTTGGCTGGCAAGCAATGGTGCTGATAAAGGCTCTGATGGGGTTTTGATAGTAAATAATGAAATGGTACTGATTCAAGCAAAGCACACTACTAGAGGCCGCTATGATGGTTATAAAGCTGTGCAAGAAATTTTTGCAGCCAAACCAATTTACGAGCATCAAATAGGTAAAACTAGTGCAAAGTTACTTTTCATTACTAATGCGACAATGCTCTCATCAAGGACTAGAGAAGTTGCAAAGCAATGTGGCGTCGACGTTATTAATGGAAGTGAGTTGGCTCAGTTAGTTAAGAAGCATCAGATTACCTTTAAACAAATTTTAATGCGTTTAGATAAGAAAAGAATGAAAGTATGACTTTTAGTAAAATGATAATTCTGACTCAGATAATTCTTAGTTATTGTGCGAATTAGTGATTGATGCATTTTGTACAAATCTAATTTACATTTCGTCAATCTCAAATGGATAATCTAGGCTTCATTTAAGTAATTAATTAGATATTTTAGATTACACTTTAACTGAAAAGTCATGTTATCTTTTGATTAAGGTAACATGACTTGTTTGTGATTTTGGCAACTTTAAAATGTCAGCAAAAATTGGTTTATATAACTCAACTAAAGATTATTTAGATTAACCTTTTTAGCAAGCTAGAAGTATCCCAACGATTGCCGCCCATTTTTTGGATATCAGCATAAA
The DNA here is from genome assembly GCF_000788395.1 of Pseudoalteromonas piratica. Taxonomy (NCBI): domain Bacteria; kingdom Pseudomonadati; phylum Pseudomonadota; class Gammaproteobacteria; order Alteromonadales; family Pseudoalteromonadaceae; genus Pseudoalteromonas; species Pseudoalteromonas piratica. The sequence goes on along the minus strand of NZ_CP009888.1, from coordinate 2,506,899 downwards.
ATTGATCCACTAGAGCGGTTAGCGGGAGAGTTGAGCCATTTCGTTTAGCTTCGGTAAGTGCAATATCAAGATCTTTTCTCATCCAATCCACAGCAAATCCGTGCTCATACTCATCGGCCAACATGGTTTTATGACGGTTTTCCATTTGCCAAGAACCTGCAGCCCCTTTAGATATCACTTCTACAACTGCCTCGCAATCTAGCCCAGCATTTTGACCAAACTGCAATGCTTCTGATAGACCTTGTACCACACCTGCAATACATATTTGGTTCATCATCTTAGCAAGCTGGCCAGAACCTGCTTCTCCTAGAAGTTGACTAAAGCGACTGTATGAATTCATTACATCTACAACTTCATCATAGTGATTCTTATCGCCACCACACATCACAGTGAGTTGTCCATTGATTGCTCCTGCTTCTCCGCCAGATACAGGAGCATCAATAAAACCAACGTTTCTCTTAATCGATTCTTGGCATAGAAACCTTGCAATATCTGCTGATGCAGTTGTGTGGTCTACAAGCACGCTACCTGGTTTCATAGATTGAAGAACGCCTTCGTCTGAAAGAGTTACTTCTTTTAAGTCGTCATCGTTTCCAACGCAAATGAAGACTATATCTGCATCTTTTGCAGCCTCTTTCGGAGTGGTGGCGATAGAACCCAAATATTCTTTTGCCCAGCTTTCAGCTTTAGCAGTAGTTCTATTATATACCGTGACATTAAAGTCAGAACTCTTTGAAAGGTGACCAGCCATAGGGTAGCCCATAACTCCAAGGCCAATAAATGCTATTTTTAATTTTTCCATATTTTTTCTTCTTGAAGATAAATAAATTAGTTTAATGCTACCATGAATGAAAGTGACATTTTCAAACACTCAACAATTAAAATTCAGGTTCTCAGCTTTTAGAGTTTTTCGCAAAGCTACTAATTTCGAATGTTCAAAATTGGTATCTTCCGGCAAACATAATTTTCTGATTTGATTCCTAAAAAAATAACATTTACAACATTGAAATTAATTGACAACTTTTAAGGGTATTTGTCGCATTCAACAAAAGGGGCTGAAAATGGTGTATTAACTGTCATGTGCGGCGGTGATGACGCGGTATTTGCAAAAGCGCAACCGGTTATGGCTGCCTTTTCACAGTTTAGTCAATTATTAGGGCCAGTTGGTGCAGGTCAATTATGTAAAATGGTAAATCAGATTTGTATAGCAGGCCTAGTACAAGGACTTTCTGAGGGCATGCATTTTGCGATGAATGCAGGTCTTGATGGTGAAAAGGTTGTTGAAACCATTGCCAAAGGCGCTGCAGGCTCATGGCAAATGGAAAATCGTCATAAAACCATGCTTAAAGGCGAGTATGAGTTTGGTTTTGCGGTAGATTGGATGCGTAAAGATTTGGGTATTGCTCTAGATGAAGCAGGTAAAAATGGTTCACAATTGCCAGTCACTGCACTTGTTGATCAATTTTACAGTGAAGTACAAAACTTAGGTGGTGGTCGCTACGATACATCGAGTTTATTAGCTCGTTTGCAGTCTTTTAAACAAAAATAATCAACATGAGAATTAACAGCCCAAGATAAATTGGGCTGTTAATGATTACAGTTTAATATCGAAATTATGGCTAGCAGGGTTATTGTCACACGCAGACAAAGTAATCACCTCAGCGATATTAATGCGCTTTATTTCGCCATCAGTTAGCTGAACTTCGAGCCATTCAACTCCTCGGTGTGTCTTTAAATCCACAGCTTTACCTTGATAGGTAATTTTGTCTTTAATTGTGATGCGAATATTACTTTGGCGCATACAGACAATTTCAAAATAATCATGCAAATCGCAGCTAATTCGTTTTGTCATTATAAGCTCTGTGCGTAATGATAAAGTGATTTAAGTATCGCCATTTTCTTTTCATCACTTTCATGTTCATGGGCTAAATTTTCGAGTGTTAACATAAATTCATTGGCATCTATAGATGGGTTATCTTCGCCATGCATTAACTTATTTTGACAATACTTACGCCATCTTTCGAGCTCTTGATGATTAAGGCTTTCAGGCCAGTTGCGTGCGCGATAGCGAAACAGCATTTCACTGTACTTTGCGTCATCAAAATCTAATTGAAGACCCGCTAATTGGCTCGGCTCAGTTGAACGAATAATATCGAACTTTGATTTATCACCGCTTGAGGCAAACCCTTGATAAAGCGCATAGTCTGGATTTGTTATAGCTGTTAAATGACTATCGTCATTAAATACTTCCACAACTTTCTCACGAAGCTCAGGGTGTGCACGCAGCAACTTTAGATTCGCTAAGCAAGCTTCTCTGTTTATGCCTAATCGTTCTGCATTTTCAGGCAGCAAGGTTTTTGCCGGCGCAATAAATGTGCATTTGTTAATGTGGACTTGCTTTAAACCAATGGGTAATTGGTCGTCTGTTAGGTTTTCGCGTTTTGTATAAAGTCGCTCGCGAATTTCTTCGACACTCAATTCGATTAAGGGGGTTGGGTCGAGGGCCAAATTAACGCAGATAACGGCATTTTTATTTTGATGATGAAATGCAATAGGGGCTATCCATGTTGTACAGCCTTGAGTGGCCGGAATCTTAGATGACACATGTACCAATGGCGTCATATTAAATACATCTAATAACTCTTGCGCCGCTTTTTTAAAACGTAAATTAAAATAGTAGTGGTACATTTTTGGCTGTTTTTCTTTGATAAGTTTTGCCAGCGCAATGGTTGCTGTGACATCACTTAATGCATCGTGAGCATTACCATGGTCAATACCATTTGCTGCTGTTAACTCTTCTAAACGAAAACTTGGTGAACCGTCTTCTTTTTCTGGCCAATTAATACCTTCTGGGCGCAGTGCGTAGGTAGCGCGTACTAAGTCAATGATGTCCCAACGGCTGTTACCATTTTGCCATTCGCGTGCATAAGGGTCGTAAAAGTTACGATAAAAGCTATAACGCGATACTTCATCGTCAAAGCGAATACTGTTGTAACCTGCAACACAGGTATTTTCTTTGGCAAATTCTTGATGAATTTTGCTAATAAAATCGGCCTCGCAAATGCCATGTTTCATCGCATGTTGCGGTGTAATACCGGTTACTAATGCTGCCATTGGATGCGGTAGGTAATCTGCTTGTGGTTTGCAGTAAATAACCAAAGGTTCGCCAATAATATTAAGATCGAGATCAGTACGAATGCCAGCAAACTGACTCGGTCTGTCTTTTTGTGGGGTCGCACCCCAAGTTTCGTAGTCGTGCCAGTAAATTGTTGGTTGTTCTTGGTTATTCATAAAAAAGCATAATTCGTTTTGAAATTGAAAAGGTGACTGTCTAATTACATTCGTGACTGCAGTTTAAACAGAGCGCTTAAAAAGTCAGTGTTGGGCAACGTAATTTGAAACTTTTCAAAGATTTTTATTTAGCCTAATCATAACATTTAACATTGATAATGTCCTTGCTTGCGCTGAAGAGGATGCAGTTGTGCTCACCATTTGTTGCATTTTAGTTAAATGTTAATCCTTCTCAACACTGGGTCACAACTTGGTCACACTTTCCCACAGATGCTTACTTAACCTTACTTAGCATGATTCATATCATTATGTTTTGTTTGAGGAAAAGGAACTGAATATGAAAAAGTTGGGATTGGTTACATGTATCTTAGCCGCGATTGCTGGGTGTAATAGTGAAAGTAATAATACGACAAGTAAACCTACGGTGAGCACGGGTCAGGCAGGTAAAATAGATGAAATGTTTTTTCAACAGATTAAACGCGCTGGCGAACACGATACGCCTTGGCAGGGTTACCAGTTTGATAAAGTAGGGATGTATTTAATTCATGCCGAAGATAAGCAAGTCAAAAACGCTTATATTGTCAATGCAAAAGAACCAATCCCAGATGCTGTAGCGCTAGATAAAAGTTATGGCATAACAGTACAACAATTTAATGAAATGAGTGTTGCAGCACATGATAAGTTATTGGCAGGTAATGGTCTTTTTGATTTTTATTACAAAATTAAAAATAATAGTTATTATCTTCAAAAATACGATGAAAATGCGGTTAACATCAAAGATAAATTGACAACACCAAGTATCGCTTTGGCATACCACGAAGCATTTCATAATTACCAACAAACTGCTTTTAAACAACCTGAAGGCTACCAGCAACTTGATTTTAATTCATTTGATAAATACCCACTTGATGAGCAAATGTTGACGTTAAAAGTGATGATGCTTTCGCTTTTCTCTGATTTACCGAATAAAACACTCACAAGCGAACAAACCTTAACGCTTATTAAACAATACTCAGTGTTAGTGGGCGAAATGTTGCGTATTGATAGCTCGCGTACTGGTGATGAAAAAACAGGTTGGATTTATAAACATGCACTTGGGCAAGAGCTCTATGAAGGCAGTGCGTTATTAGTCGACACTTTGATGTCGCGAGACGTTATTGCTTCTCACAAGAATAAACCTTTTTCACTATTTAATCCTTTAAAGTTAGATCAAGCGCAGCATGGCGTAACGCAAATTAGTTCTAAACAAGAAAAAGAGCAATTTTTCGCGTTCAATATGTTTTATGATTCAGGTGCTTCGATTATTTGGCTATTACTTAATTATGGTATTGACCCTAAACAGTTAGAAAATGGGCGATACCCTTATTCGATCGCGAAAGAAATTGCTAACTTAAGTGAATTAGACCGTTATTATTTACTACGTGATTTAAAACAAACAACGCTTTGGCAACATGCAGAGCAAAGTGCCAAGCGTTACAGCGCATTCAATTAACGAAACGGGGTGGTTTGCGATTACAGCATTGTGTTCATAAAGTAATGGTCTTAATTAGAATTGATTAAATTGACTTAAATCAAAAGATGATAACTCATAACATGTGTGCGGACATTCGTCCTTATAATCTATAATCACATTAGTGAGAATGATGCGTGCAAAACACATCCCTTGAATTATTTGATAAGTGTATGAGCCTAAAAGGCTCTTCACTTTTTTATATTGGTGAATCTTATGCAATTACCTACGGTTGATTATACCGCTGAAAATGCGGCTGAGCAGTTTGTTGAGTCGTTACGAAATACCGGTTTCGGTGTATTAAAAAACCACCCAATTTCACAAGATTTAGTTGAGTCAATTTACAAAAATTGGCAAGACTTTTTCAATTCAAGTGAAAAACACGATTTTCTGTTTAGTAAAGAAACACAAGATGGTTATTTTCCGCCAGAGGTATCTGAAGTCGCGAAAGGTTTCACTGTAAAAGATATTAAAGAATACTTTCACGTTTATCCGAAAGGTCGTGTACCTGCACAGTTAGAAGCAGAAATTCGCGAATATTACCGTTTAGCTAACGAGTTCGCGTCTACACTACTTAGCTGGGTGCAAGAATACGCACCAGCTGACGTAAAGGCGAAGTTTTCAATTGATTTGAAAGACATGATTTCAAATTCAGATCAGACGTTGTTACGTGTACTTCATTACCCGCCAATGACTGGTGATGAAGAGCCGGGTGCAATTCGTGCTGCAGCGCATGGTGATATTAATTTACTAACGGTCCTACCTGCGGCGAATGAGCCTGGTCTGCAAGTACAAGACAAAGATGGCGGCTGGATTGATGTGCCATGTGACTTTGGTAACTTAATTATTAATATTGGTGATATGTTACAAGAAGCGTCGGGTGGCTACTTCCCATCGACAATTCACAGAGTGATTAATCCGACAGGAAAGGCGTCTGATAAATCACGCATTTCATTACCACTATTTTTACACCCACGTCCTGACGTAGTGCTTTCAGAGCGTTACACAGCAGACAGCTACTTAAACGAACGTTTAAAAGAACTTGGTGTTAAGTAATTAAAAAAGCCCGCAATAGCGGGCTTTTTTAATTTAGTTATAACCTCGTTCAAAACATTTCTCGTCTTGAGTTGGCTGAAACGGCTTGCTTGCATGTTTTGCATTGTTAACCGGTTGCTGACGGTTTGACGGAGGGCATAAGCTTCCCGTTGAATTTCCCATGTTCTGTGTTCCTGTTGTCATTAGGTTGTTTAAGTTAGCTAGGTTTATTAGTAAACACTGTGCAAACTAACAAACAATAAGCGAAAAGTTACTAGTAAAAGTGACGTTATCAGCAAATTGTAATTGTATTTATCTAAAACAGGTCGTACCTGCCTTAGTTGCTACGTTTTTAACTAGTAGTTATAGTTTTAACAGGAATTTTGTATTTTGTATACACTATAAGTAAGAAAGTTTACTTTTTAATCAGTTTTTCTACTGCGGTCAGTAACCGCGTGGGATCAAAGGGCTTTGTTAACCAGCCACTGGCTCCGCTGTTTTTAGCTTTCTCTTTTTTATAACTGCTCGACTCTGTGGTGAGCATTAAAATAGGCACATATTGGTGCGCGGGTAAACGCCGTATTTTTGGGATTAGGCTCAATCCGCTCATATTTGGCATATTTATATCTGTAATTACCATGTCAAACTGATGCGTTCTTAGTTGTTCCATTGCTTCAACGCCATCATTTGCGGTTATTACCTGATGGCCTGCGCCAGTCAGTATTGCTTCAATCATTGTTCTAATCGTTTGTTGATCATCAACGGCTAAAATGTGTGCCATGTTATATTCCCTGTAACCAATGAAAATTCACTTAGTAAGTATAGAAGGGGAGTACAATTTTATACAATTTGGTTTTTAGCAATGAGGGTTAAAATTCGTGTTAATAAAGCGGGTTAAGAGAATTAAAAAAAGCACTTAACATAAATAGTTTCAGTGCTTTTGTTTGATAAAGTAATTTAGTAATGGTTAAACGAAGCGGCGATGCCCTTGTTCATAAATAGCGTGATGATGTTGATCAATCGCTCTGAGTACATCACTTCTTGTTATTACACCAACCAAGCGTTTATTTGCATCAACAACCGGGTAAATTTTTGGTTTGTTGGTGAGCATGCTTTGTGCAAGATCAAGCACAGAGTGATCTTCGTCTATTGCCAGTACATCTGTACGCATAATATCTACAACCTTGTAATGGCTTTCATTTTGATAGGTATCTTCTAGCATTCTTTCTAGGCAATCTTGCTCAGACAAAAAACCGACAACATGTTTATGTTCATCAAGTACAGGCCCACCAATTTGATGCGCAATTAACAACCTTTCAGACGCTTCACTGACAGTCATATGTAAGGTAAAGGTGACGGCACGGTGTGTCATATAGTCTTTTACTTTGATTGATTGCATAGAATGCTCACTCTTGTTCGGTATTTAATTAAAGCGTAGTTTGTAATTTAATGATTTGCCAAGAGAATCAGTATTGTCTTGCGTTTAATAGTCAGTGCGGTACTGTGTTTTTGGAAGGTGTTACCTTTTAGTCTAATGTGATTAATTTTAACTCTTTATAAAACAATGTATTAACCTTTATTTGTTGATTGAAAATTAAAAACTATAAAAATTTAATGACAACGCTGTCATTATTTGTGTAACATTAAATCAACACTTGGGTTGAGGAAATCGTTAAAAGTACACAGCTGTTACTGGGTTGAGTATGGCCAAAGTGACATTTAACGATATAAAAATATAAGAATTGAGGTTGTTTAATGGTTGCAAGTAGTGCAAATAAAGAGCAAATCTTTATTGGAATTGACGGTGGCGGCACAAAATGTCGTGCCACTGTATTTTCGAGCCAAAATGGTGTGCTTGGTACAGGACTCGGAGGTCCAGCTAACCCATTGCATGGCTTAGATCGCACACTTGAATCCATTATGGTGTCTACACAACTGGCTATTCAAGATGCAGGCTTAAACCTTGATAAGGTCAATGATGTTGTTGCCGGACTTGGTCTTGCGGGTGTCAATTTGCCTGGTCTTTATCAGCAAATTCAGGATTGGCATCATCCATTTAAACAAATGTATCTAACTACCGATCTTCATACAGCATGTATAGGTGCTCATGAGGGCAACGACGGTGCGGTTATAATTACTGGCACTGGCTCATGTGGTTTCTCTTACGTTAATGGTAAAAGTACAATTTTAGGTGGTCATGGCTTTGCGCAGGGTGATAAAGGCAGCGGTGCTTGGCTTGGTCTTGAAGCAGTCAAATCTGCTTTATTAAGTTTAGATGGATTAGGGCCTAAGACCTCGCTTGCGGATATCTTACTTGCACATTTTAAAGTGAGTGATGCAATGGGTATTGCAGAAGCCATGGCTGGTAAACCATCAAGCAGTTATGCACAATTGGCACGTCCTGTTTTAGAACAGGCAAAACAAGGTGATGAAGTAGCCCTTGCAATAGTGAAAGACGGTGCGCGATACATTAGCGATTTAGCGTATAAATTATTAGACAATCAACCGCCGCGTTTATCTATGATTGGTGGTTTAGCAGAACCACTACAAGAATGGTTAGATAAAGACGTTGTTGAAAACGTGCAACCTGCCATGCAGCCACCAGAAATGGGTGCTGTTTATTTCGCTCAGAACTCGATTAAAGGTTAATTATGTCTGTGACTACCTATTTTGCGACCCGCCTTTTTACAGGTGAACAGTTTTTAGAAAACGTCAGTTTTGTTGTTGAAAACGGTGTTATTTCCGAGTTTGTAAATGGTCAAGCAGCAGAAGCAATTTCACTTACTGGTACTGTTGTGCCGGGTTTTATTGATGTGCAAGTCAATGGTGGCGGCGGTGCATTCTTTAATGCAGAGCAAAGCGTTGAGTGCGTTAATAAAATTGCAAAAGCGCATGGCCAATTTGGTACAACGGCACTCTTACCTACACTTATTACAGACAGTGTAGAGGTAATGGAGCGTGCAGCTGATGCAACCGCTCAGGCAATTAAAGATAAAGTGCCAGGTATTGTCGGTGTGCACTTCGAAGGCCCACATTTGTCTATGCCAAAAAAAGGCACGCACAGTGAAAAATTTATCCGTCCTATTTCAGAAGCGGAATTTGCTGTTTTTGAACGTCAAGATTTAGGCATTAAAGTAGTCACACTTGCCCCTGAAAATGTCTCTGTTGCAGATATTAAACGTCTTGTTAATGCGGGTGTAAAAGTATCGATTGGTCACACCAATGCCGATTATCAAACAGTACTTGCTGCCCTTGAGGCTGGCGCAGATGGCTTTACGCACTTATACAATGCAATGAGTGCGTTTACCTCACGTGAACCAGGTGTGGTAGGTGCAGCACTTACAGATACCAATGCATGGTGTGGCTTAATTGTTGATGGTCACCACGTTCATCCTGTTTCGGCTAAATTTGCGATTGATAGCAAAACCCGTGGCAAAATTATGTTAGTGACTGATGCTATGCCGCCTGTTGGCACGGATGATATGGAATTTGATTTCTTCGATGGTCGAAAAGTTATTCGTACTGGCGATAGACTTAATTCAACGACAGGGGAGTTAGCGGGCAGTGTTCTTGATATGGCAGGTGCTGTTAGAAACACTATCAACACTCTTGACGTTAGTTATGCTGAAGCGCTTCGTATGGCATCACTTTACCCAGCACAATATTTAGGGCTAGGAACACAAAAAGGACGATTAGTCGTCGGTTCAGATGCTGATTTTGTGGTGATGAGTGATGATTATTATGCACAAGATACTTTTGTTGGTGGCGCGAAACGTTAAACGATTCCTGGGCAAAAACCCTGCTTTGAAGTAACAAGCGGGGCTTTTTTTTATCTAAAGAAAGTGAAAATTAGCGGCCGTATTTTTAGGGGAAGTACGCAAATAGTAATTAAATCAAATGCAAAGTAAGGTGTTCAGACTGCTTACCACTGTGTATGATTTTATAAGTTTTAAAACGAGGTTGTCGTGAGCGATACGAATAAAAAAGCAAAAAAGCGTTTGGCGTCTTTAGATGCACTACGTGGCTTTGACATGTTTTGGATTTTAGGTGGTGAGAAAATTTTTGCTGCCTTATTTGTCTTAACTGGCTGGGCTGGTTGGAAAGTTGCCGAAGCACAAACATTACATAGTCAATGGCATGGTTTTACCTTTTATGATTTGATTTTCCCACTGTTTATTTTTCTCTCTGGCGTAGCGATGGGGCTGGCACCTAAACGCATCGATCATTTGCCATTTGTTGAACGTAAACCAATTTATATTAAGGCATTTAAGCGTTTATTATTATTATGTTCTTTTGGTGTACTTTATAACCATGGTTGGGGCACAGGCGTACCACTTAATCCTGAAGAAATCCGTTTTGCAAGTGTACTAGGGCGTATTGCAATTGCTTGGTTTGTTGCCGCAATGTTGGTTTGGCATACCAGCTTCAGAACACAAATGTTCACCCTTGTAGGTATTCTAATTGGTTATTGGGTTTGGTTATGTTTTATTCCAGTACCGGGTGGTGTAGCAGGTGATTTATCTTCAGGTGGTGCTGGTACGTGGAATGCGTGGTTTGATACAAACTTGTTACCGGGAATTACTTACCAAAATAAACCAATGGATCCTGAGGGTATTTTGTCGAGTGTACCAGCGATTGCAAATGCGTTGTTTGGTGTGATTGCAGGCCGTTATATTAAACAAGCGCAAGAGCGTGGCGAGTGGAAAACAGCTGGTATTTTATTTGCAGCAGGTTTAGTTGCACTGGCATGTGGTTGGCTTTGGGATATGGTGTTCCCAGTAAATAAAGACTTATGGACTTCGTCGTTTGTGATGGTGACAGTCGGCTGGAGCTTTATTTTACTTGCCGTGTTTTACGCGGTAGTTGATTTATTAAACCAACAGCGCGCAGCGTATCTGTTTGTTATTATTGGTGCGAATTCAATTGTTATTTATTTGGCGTCAAGTTTAGTTAATTGGGAATTTGTTTCTAAAAGTGTGTTTGGTGGTGTGATTGCTGCGGTACCAGCACCTTGGCAGCCATTGTTTGCGGTATTTGCCTTATTAGCTGTGCAATTATTAGTATTACATTGGCTTTATAAACGTAAAATTTTAATTAGCGTTTAAGTCTATGTCCACAAGGGCAGTTGAATAATAAGTAAAAGCTGGCAGTGCCAGCTTTTTATTTGGTGTTTTCATATAACTAATTTTAATTAGCAAATAACGATTATTTATTCACTTTTACTTTACAAATTTGTAATTAGACGCAATAATGACAGCGTTGTCATAATGGTAAAGCCTAATATCGTCAGTATCCCGATTAGGTTTTGTGATCTATGGATTATCTTTACTTGCACGGACAGATATCCATAGATCCCATTTTTATTTAACCCCTTACTAGAGCCTTCCCTATGCAAATAGTTATTTTAAAAGATGCAGCAGCAGTGGCCGAATACGGTGCTCAGATTTTTATCGATCAAATTAACAGAAAATCAGATTCTGTATTAGGTTTAGCAACGGGTTCAACGCCTGTGGCACTTTATCAGGAACTTATCAAAGCAAATCAAGCAAACAAAGTAAGCTTTAAGCAAGTGACAAGCTTCAACCTTGACGAGTATCTTGGGTTAGATGGCGACCATGCACAAAGCTATCGTTTCTTTATGAATGAGCAATTATTCAATCACGTTGATATTGATAAAAATAATACCTTTGTACCGCCAGGTGACGCGCAAAACCCAATTACTGCGTGCAAAATGTATGAAAATAAAATCTCGCAAAGTGGCGGGGTAGATGTGCAGTTATTAGGTATTGGTCGTAATGGTCATATTGGCTTTAATGAACCATCATCAAGTTTGGCATCACGTACGCGTGTTAAAACACTAACAAAAGAAACTGTTGAAGATAACGCTCGTTTCTTTGCTGAAGGTGAATTCCAACCACACTTATCAATCACTATGGGTATTGGCACGATTTTAGAAGCTAAAAAAGTGGTTCTATTAGCAACGGGTGAAAACAAAGCCGATGCAATACGTGATATGTGTGAAGGTGCTGTATCTGCTGTTTGTCCTGCATCAGCATTACAATTCCACCAAGATGCGGTAGTGGTAATTGATGAAGCGGCTGCTAGTAAGTTAGTGAATGCCGAGCTTTATAAGCATATTGAAAGCGAAAATCAGAAGTTACAACAGTACTTAGCGGAACTACCAAACTAAGCATTTTGTAACATCATTTTTGTTTTAAAAAGCGCCATTGGCGCTTTTTTTATGTTTTAATACAAGCATACTAAATTCAATAAATTAGCTATGCAAAACCTGCCTTTTAGTCAAATGCCGCTGGCACGTTGTTCGCGTGAGCGCAGCAAACCCGAATTTATCAAAACCCAACTTAATCGTGTTGACGCAAAAGTCTTGCTTTTTTATCAAGACAATATGCTCTCAACAAGTCATTTGGATGATTTGTTATGGTTAAGTGTTGAACACGTTTTTCAAATTTTAGGTCGCAAACCGCACCTATTTTTAGGGCTTGATAATGAAACGCCTTATTTTGCCATGGAAATTTCTCAGCAAGAGTTGCAACTTGATGAACTAAGTTGTTATCAAACCTTGCCTTTTCGCGGTCAACTTGCGAGTTTCCCTGCAACAAGTGTTGCGATTGCGGGTTATGCTAAAACCTTACTGCATTGGCATAAAACCCACGTGTATTGTGGCCGCTGTGGCAGTAAAAACAAATCATTTGAAGGTGGCTATTCACGTAAATGTACCAATAAACAATGTGGTCATATTACCTTCCCTCGTCACGACCCTGCGGTGATCATGATAGTGAAAAAAGTATTTGATGATGGCATTGAACGCTGTTTGCTTGGCCGTCAAGCGTCGTGGCCAACAGGCAATTACTCTGCGCTTGCAGGCTTTGTGGATGCAGGTGAAACTCTTGAAGAGGCGGTTATTCGTGAAGTAAAAGAAGAGTCGGGCGTTGATGTGAATGAGGTTGAATACATAGCGTCGCAACCTTGGCCTTTTCCAAGTTCCGTGATGATAGGTTTTATCGCTACAGCTAGCAGTACAGACATTGATATTGGCGAAGATGAATTAGAAGATGCACGCTGGTTTAGTCGTGACGAATTAGCCGAATTTGGTGAGTGGGGCGATGAAACTAGCACCTTTAAAAAGCCACGCTTTAGTTCGATTAGCCGCTTTTTATTAGAGCATTGGATTAAGTCATAACAAATTTGATTTGATTAGACGTCTAAAAGTCTATTTAATATTTGCAACAGAACCAAGAGTAGATTTGATTAATGAAAGCTAATACCCAAATTATTCACGCAGGTCGTAAAACAAAATATACCCAAGGCGTGGTGAATCCGGTTGTACAGCGCGCTTCAACCATAGTATTTGACTCTGTTGCGCAAATGAAAGAAAACACCGCAAAACGCGGTGAACAAGCTCTATTTTACGGGCGTCGTGGCACCCATACTCACTTTGCCCTACAAGATGCCATTGCAGAACTTGAACAAGGTGCTGGTTGTGCGTTATTCCCAAGTGGCGCGGCAGCGGTAAGTAACGCTATTTTGTCGTTTGTAAAAACCGGTGACCATATTTTAATGGTGGATACGGCGTACGAGCCAACACGCGATTTTTGTGACAAAATTTTAGCCAATATGGGCGTGAGCACTACTTATTACGACCCGATGATTGGTGAAGATATCGAAGACCTGATCCAAGACAATACCGTATTGTTGTTTTTAGAAGCACCTGGCTCCATTACCATGGAAGTGCAAGATGTACCGCTTCTTACCAAAATTGCTAAAGCACATGATTTATTAGTGTTTATTGATAACACTTACGGTAATGGTTATTTTTTTAAACCACTCACACATGGTGTAGATGTGTCCATTCAAGCGGCAACCAAATACATTGTTGGTCATTCAGATGTGATGATGGGCGTTGCGATTGCAAATGAAGCCTGCTGGGAGCAACTACGTGAAAATGCGTATTTAATGGGGCAATGTACTTCTGCCGATGATGCTTATTTAGCGCTGCGTGGCCTGCGTACCATGCCAGTGCGTTTAAAACAGCATGAGCAAGCAGCATTAGACATTGCTCACTGGTTAAATGAACATCCACTTGTGGATCATGTGCGTCACCCAATGTTTGATTCGTGCCCTGGCTCAGAGGTCTTTAAGCGTGACTTTAGTGGTAGCACTGGGCTTTTCAGTTTTGTTTTAAAAGGCGGTAATAAAGCTGCGATTACTGCGTTATTAGATGGTATGAGCCATTTCAAAATGGGTTATTCATGGGGTGGCTTTGAAAGCTTGATTACAGTTACAAGTAGCTTTAATCGCATTCGTACCGTAACAAATTATGATTTTTCAGGACCTTTGGTGCGAATTCATGTTGGACTTGAAGACGTAGAAGACCTTAAACTGGACTTAAAAGCAGGACTTGAGCGTTTCCAAGCACAATTAAAATAAAGGATTTTTATGGTTTCAACTAGCTTTCACCGTGTAATTGCATTTGCACAATTTGAGTTTTCACGGTTTTTATTTTCAAAAAGAGGGCTAGTTGCCATTATTAGCTACCTTGCTATCTGGGCACTTATTTTGACCAATGTGGTGGCAAAAGGCGCTGCGTTTTTCAAAAATCCCCAATTTGAACGTTTTATAACGCAAATTCTTGGCGAAGTGGGGCTTGAAAATTTATCAAGCTGGCCGGTCCCTGAATTGATTGTGTTTTGGTTAGTTGCGGTGCTTACCTTTCCATTTTTTGCGATGTTTTCTTCTGCCGATCAACTTTGTGGTGATAAGGCACGTGGTACCATTCGATTTTTATTACTGCGAGCAAAACGAGAAGATTTATTGCTTGGGCGTTTTTTAGGGCAAGTATTAGTCGTTAGCTCGTTTATCTTACTTGCGTTAATAGCAAGCAATATTTTGATTGTATGGAACGACAGCACACAATTGGCAGCAGCACTTAATTTAAGTAGCAGCATTTTTATCGATTTAGTGTTTGTTGTGTTACCTATGATTGCTTTTATGTTGTTACTTAACGTCTATTCCACTTCATCTAAACAAGCGATAGTGCATTGTCTGTTATTACTTACTTTGGGCAGTATTATTATTGGCTTACTTGCAGAATATGTGTGGCAGGGGCTTGAGTTACTGAGTTATTTATTACCTAACGCTAATTTGTTTAACACCTTATCTTTATCAGCTAGCAAGGCTGAACAGTATTTGCTTCCTGTAGCGCAAACAGTAGCTTACGGTGCTTTAACCTTTACATTATTTAAGAAACAAGGGGTATAACCATGATTGAACTTAAAAATGTAAGTAAGCACTTTGCGTCTAACAAAGTCCTGATTGATGTATCCATGACCATTCCAAGTGGCGAGCCAGTAGCGATTATAGGTCCTAATGGGGCAGGTAAAACCACGCTTTTTAGCCTAATTTCAGGGTTTATTTCACCGAGTAGCGGTGAAGTACTGTTTGATGGCAAGGCGATACCCCATAGTGAGCAATTTGGAAAACTTGCCGTGCTGCCGCAAGATGCGCAACTTGATCCGCGTTTTACCATAGAAAAACAACTGGCTTTTTTTTCTAAACTTCAAGGCTTTACTAAAAGCGAGGGAATAGCTGAGGTTTCTCGTGTACTTGGCTTAGTGGGGTTATTGGAACATAAAACTAAAAAACCACAAGAGCTTTCTCATGGTATGCGTAAACGTGCGTGTATTGCGCAATCACTAATTGGTAACCCGTCTTTTGTATTGCTTGATGAGGCCACAGCGGGCCTTGACCCTGTGCATGCCAAAGAAGTCCGAGAACTCATCGCGAGTTTAAGTAAAGATATTACCTTTATTCTAAGCTCACACGATTTAGCTGAGCTTGAGCGATTGTGCCAACGTGTATTTGTGTTTGAAGCGGGCAGTTTAAAACAATACTCAGGTGATGGTGATACCACTTCACAGGCCTATTTAACGCTGAGATTGAAACAGGATTTAGATAATTTAGATAACGTGATTGCTGAGCTTAATGGCTTAAGAAACTTAAAAGTAACTCAATCACGTGAATACTTAATTGAATATGATGCCAGTGTCACTGACTTTGATATTCAGTTACTGCAATGTTTACATCAACAGAGCATTGCATATCAGCAAATTTATAATGGAAAAACGCTTGAAAACCAGTTATTTGATTAAAAACTTCAACGCATTAGATTTACCAACAGAGCCAAGCTATGAGCTTGCCTGTGCTATTTGCGATTTTACCGATGAAAAGCACTGGCAACCACTGATTGAACAAATATGTGAAAACAATGACTTGGCACTTACTGTGTTACAGCGTGCAAGCTCAGGTGAAAATCCCACATTTTTATTGGAAAGTGCCAGTAAACAATTGTTTTACATTAAATTTATTGCGCCAAACTGGCTTTTTCAATATCACCATGAGGCTGAAGCGTTACGCCTTTGCGATAACGCATCACTGCCGATAGCAACACCTAAATTGATTGCCCATGGCGAAATTAATAATTGGGGATACATTGTTACCGAAGGCTTGGAAGGTCAGTTACTCTCAGATGTGTATAACGAACTAACACTTGAAGAGCAAAAATCGATTGCAGATCAGCTAGGGCGCTTTTGCTTGCAAATGCACAGTATACCTATGGAGAAATCAAGCGTACTTTATAAAGATTGGCAGGCATTTATTGAAGCGCAATACCACAATAGTTACGCCCGCCGAAAGCGACAAGGTTTACGCGCAGATTTTTTAGCCGATTTTATCCCTTATATTGCTCATACACCTTACAAAGCGCCTGAAACAAGTAATTTATACCTAATACACAGTGATTTGCACCCGGGTAATTTACTCGTTAAGCGATCTGATTCAGGGGCTATACTGTCTGGTGTAATTGATTTTGGTGATGCCATCATATGCAATGAACCGGTGTTTGAATTCACCACAGTGGGATTATTAATTGCAAAAGGTAGAACTGAGGTGTTTCAACAGTTTTTAGAAAGTTATTTATATCAAATTGATGATAAACGAGCCTTTTTAAATAGCTTAATGACACTGACTTTATTACGACATACAGGTAATTTAAATTACCTTATTGAATATGTGCCAGGTGTAAAACAATGCACCAATTGGCCAGATGCTGAACAGTATCTTTTCCCGTTACCATAGCAAAGGAGCTAATCATGGGACTTTTATCAGGTTTAATAGGAAATGCGAGCGAAGTAGAT
Organism: Pseudoalteromonas piratica; assembly: GCF_000788395.1. Lineage (NCBI taxonomy): Bacteria > Pseudomonadati > Pseudomonadota > Gammaproteobacteria > Alteromonadales > Pseudoalteromonadaceae > Pseudoalteromonas > Pseudoalteromonas piratica. Next base: position 2,489,850 of record NZ_CP009888.1, on the reverse strand, counting down.
AGCGAAGAAGTAGAGCGTTTTATAGACTCAGCGCTTATAGATGGTGAACAAGTCGAAAAAGCGTACAAAGTGATCCGTGATGTCATGGTGTTTACCAACAAGCGCTTAATTTTGGTTGACCGCCAAGGCGTTCGTGGCAATAAAGCGGAAGTGCTGTCTATCCCTTACGGTAAAATCACTAAATTTAGTAAAGAGTCAGCGGGCACCTTTGATCTCGATGCAGAATTAAAGATCTGGTTAGGCTCAGAGCCAAACCCAATGACAAAAGAGTTCAAAGCGGGTGATGATATTGACCAAGTCTACAAAATTCTGAGCCAGTACACATTAGGGTAGTGCAACACACAATATGAAAAAACTAATTTTATCTTCTTTATTGCTAGTATCTGCGGGCGCAAATGCTGCGAGCTATCAATCATTTAATGAGTTTAATTATGTAAATGCTGATAACTACGATGGGTTTGCATTGAGCAGTCATTATTTTTTCAAGCCGCAGGCAATGATAGGTGTGCTAGATGAGTTTGGTTATTTAAATACCGATACTAACTTGTATGGTTCCATTAATAATTTTGCTGATGATAATGCGTACAATTTAGGTGGCGAGTATTTCTTGCCAAATAATGTATTTATCACCGCAGACGTTGCCAAACAGGGAGACTTTGATGCCTACAGTGTCGGCGCTGGCTTTTTATTAAATGATGATTTTAAAGTAAGTGCCCGTTACAGTGATGCCGATAACGCCGACGGCGAAGTATATGCTCGCGCTGAATACAACCATCAAATTAACCGCATTGATTATCTTGCGTTTAGTTTTGATACTGAGGTGGATTTTGATAGTTGGGAGCTGGCTTCTCGCTATTTTATGGCACTAAACAGCGCGCAGCATTTAGCCGTTGATGCATCGGTTACTGAAACTGGAAATGATATCGTTACTCGTGTGTTCGGTACCTACTATCTAAACCAAGCAATCTCTGCGGGTGTTGGTGTTAATGATGGTAAGTTTGAAGTAAAAGCGAAATACTATACGGACGCCAATTTTGCTTTTTCAATTGGCTATCAAGATATTGATGAAGCCCTTGTTTTTGCTGTTTACGGCCAGTTTTAAAACTATTTAAACAATAAAAAACCGCTGAATTTCAGCGGTTTTTTTGTTTAAGTTAAGTTATACCAATTCACTTAAATAGCTGATCATCCTAGCGGGCTAAATATCATGCTAACTGCGTTAAAATTTATCAATGTAGAACAACTACATAAGAAAAATTCCGCCTTGTTACCATTTCATTTATCCAGCGCTATCCCTGATCACATAGTTAACAGAATTGGTATTAGATTACCAACCGCACTGGCGGCCTTTGTTTTGCTCATCTAAATATTTTTGTAATGGTGCAAAGTAATCAAGAATTGCAGTTGCATCCATTTCTGGTTTACCCGTTACGCTTGCAAGCGCTTCTTGCCATGGACGGCTAGAACCCATTTTCAGCATCGCATCTAAACGTTCGCCTGCTTCTTTTGAATTATAAACGCTACAACGGTGAATAGACTCTTTGCTACCTGCGATTTCACACAGTGCACGGTGGAATTCAAATTGTAGAATGTGCGCTAGGAAATAACGTGTATAAGGTGTATTACCTGGTACGTGGTATTTTGCGCCTGGATCAAAGTGTTCTTCAGTACGTGCTACAGGAGCCGCTACACCTTGATACTTCTCACGCAGTTCCCACCATGCTTGGTTGTAGTTTTCTGGCGTTACTTCACCTGAGAATACTTTCCAGCGCCATTGGTCAACAAGTAGGCCAAATGGGATAAATGCAATTTTATCCATTGCCATTTTCATAAGAAGACCGATATCTTTTGATTCATCTGGTACTTCATCAAGTAAACCAATCTCTTTTAAGTAACCCGGTGTTACAGAAAGAGCGATAGTGTCACCAATTGCTTCGTGGAAGCCATCGTTGGCACTTTCTTGGTAGTAAATTGGTTGCGTGTTGTAAGCGCGCTGGTAGAAGTTGTGGCCTAGTTCGTGGTGAATTACTGAGAATTCTTCACCAGTACGTTGGATACACATCTTAATACGTAAATCGTCTTTGCTATCTAAGTTCCAAGCTGATGCGTGACATTGCACGTCGCGATCTTGTGGTTTAGTAAACAGTGAGCGCTCGTAGAATGTCTCTGGTAATGGTGCAAAGCCCATTGACGTAAAGAATTTCTCTGCACCGCGCACCATTTTTAGTTCATCATAGTTGTGCTTAGCAAGTAATTCAGTTACATCGTAACCTGGATCAGCATTCGCAGGTGCAACTACATCGTAGATGTTGCCCCACGTTTGTGCCCACATGTTACCCAGTAAGTGTGCTGGAATTGGCTTGTCTTGTGGTACTTTGTCTTCACCATATTTTTCGCCTAGTTTTGCGCGAACATGACAGTGTAGAGAGTTATAAAGTGGCTTAACTTGACCCCAAATACGATCTAGCTCTTTTGCAAAATCATCAGCTGGCATATCGTATTTACTACGCCACATTGCACCTGTATCTGCATAGCCAAGCTCGTTAGCACCTTGGTTCGTTAATTTAACTTGTTGCTCGTAAAGTGGACGCATTGGTTTAGCAACTTCGCGCCAGCCAGTCCAAATATCAAGTAGCTCGTCGTAATCACGGCTTGTTGCCATGGTTGCTGTCATATCGCCAAGGCTTAAGCACTTACCGTCTTCTTTACAGTATTTACCTTTACCATACAGGCCGCCAAGTTCAGCAACGATTTTTGAAAGCTCAGCTGTTTTAGCTGGATCTTGTGGTGCAGGCAGGGTGAGTGCTAGCTTAAGTTTATCTAGCTTACGGCGGCTATCTTCGTCTAGGTCTAATTTGTCGAACTTAGACGCTTCATTCGCTAAACGAACTACGGCAGCAGTCATTTTTTCGTTTGCAGCAGCAGAAAGACTTGAAGTGTCATGAGTAATGAAGTTAGCGTAAATCCATTCTGCACGGCTTACTTCGTTGTAAAGCGCCATTAATTCTGTTTCAGTATTTGCTAAAAACGCTTTTGCATCTTGTGCTGTTACTTGTTGTGTTGCAGTTGATTTTTCTGAATTGTTCGCATTACAGCCGGTTAACGCAACGGCTGATGCTACCAAAATTGCTGGTAGTGAGAGTTTAAATGATGTCATTATTGTTTCCCTTAAAGTAATGGCCTTAGGCCAATAATGCATATTAGCAAGCCTCGGTTTTTGGGTAAATGCTAGTTAGACTTTTTCAGCGTTTAAGTCATACTTGAATATGAGTCAAATAACGTCCAGGAAAGGTTTTAGAATGTTGATTTTTATCATTATTGTTTTTGCGATTGCAGCGGTATTTGGGATCCGTGCTAATCGCTTAAGATTTGTAACAAAACCTGTGTTTAATTACTTCAAAAAAGCCTTACCGCCGCTTTCTGAAACAGAGCGCCAAGCCATGGAAGCAGGGGATATTTGGTGGGATGGTGAACTATTCTCTGGGCGACCAAATTGGCAAACATTTAGAAGTTATCCAAGCCCCAAACTCAGCCACGAAGAGCAAGCATTCATCGATAATCAAGTAACTACATTATTAGATATGCTGGACGATCATCAAATTGTTACCGATCGTGATTTACCCAAAGCGGTGTGGCAGTATCTTAAAGAAGAAGGTTTTTTTGCTTTAATTGTACCGAAAAGTCATGGCGGTCATGGTTTTTCAGCCTATGCAAACTCCACCATAGTGAGCAAAATTGCCTGTTCGAGTTTATCGGCTGCGGTGACTGTGATGGTGCCAAACAGTCTTGGCCCTGCTGAATTACTTGCCCATTATGGTACTCAAGAACAGCAAGACTTTTGGCTACCAAAATTGGCAAATGGTGATGAAGTGCCTTGCTTTGCTTTAACAGCACTTGATGCAGGCTCTGACGCTGGGGCGATTCAAGATTATGGTGTCGTGTGTAAAAAGCGTTATAAAAACAAAATGACCATTGGCATTAAACTCAATTGGCAAAAACGGTATATCACGTTAGCTCCGATTGCTACGGTGATTGGTCTTGCATTTAAGTTATATGATCCTGATGGGTTATTAGGCGATAAAGAAGACTTAGGTATTTGCTGCGCACTTATTCCTGCCAAAACAAAGGGCGTTACATCTGGTAAACGTCACGATCCTATGGGCATGGCATTTATGAATGGTCCAACCACTGGTGAAGATGTATTTGTGCCGCTTGATGCATTGATTGGCGGTGAGGACTTTATTGGTAAAGGCTGGCGCATGCTTGTTGAATGTTTAAGCGCAGGCCGGGGGATTTCTCTACCAGCACTGGCAACAGCAACTGCTCACTTAACCACACGAACTACAACTGCTTATGCGTTAATTAGAAAACAGTTTGGCTTACCCATCGCACAGTTTGAAGGTGTCGCTGAAAGTCTGGCGCATATTGCAGCTATGAGTTATCTCACAGAATCTGCAAGGCGTATGACCACGACCGCGCTTGATCTCAATCTAAGCCCAGCGGTGATTACTGCAATAACAAAATACCATCTGACAGAACTTGGCCGAGACATTATCAACCGAGGCTTTGATATTCAAGCAGGTAAAGCCGTGCAAAATGGCCCGAGTAATAGTCTTGCAAGTGCTTATAAAGGCACGCCTGTGTCGATTACCGTTGAAGGGGCAAATATACTTACACGCTGTTTAATGATATTTGGCCAAGGTGCAACACGGTGCCATCCGTTTATTTTGAAAGAAATGGAAGCGGTAGCGTTTGAAGATGAACAAGCTGGATTGAACCAGTTTGATGACTACCTCTGTAAGCATATCGTGCATACCATGGGTAATTTTGGTTTTAGTTTCTTCCATTCGCTAACTTGTCATTGGTTTGTGCCTAAGGTGAGCGCCGGTCCGGTTGCGCATTACTATCAAACATTAACTAAATTAAGTGCGTCTTTTGCCTTTTGTTCAGACTACGCGATGTTGTTGTTAGGAGGTTCATTGAAACGAAAAGAAGCAACGTCAGCACGCCTTGGTGATATATTGAGTCAACTTTACTTAGCAAGTAGTGTTTTAAAACGTTATGAAGACGATGGTAGGCAAGTCTCCGATTTACCTTTTGTTACTTACTCAATTGACCATTGTTTGTATCAGATAGGTCAGGCATTTGAAGCATTCTTTGCAAATATAACCCTTGGCAAGTTACTTAGAATTACCGTGTTTCCTTGGGGGAACCCATATCGTAAACCAAACGATGAGAACTTTAACCAAGTGATCAAAAGTGTCAGTACAAACACTGTGATGCGTGAGCGATTGTGTAATTTATGTCATGTAAAACCTGACTCTGATATATCAAATATGGAACGTTTATTGGTCCTTTTAGTCGAGCAAAAAGGGCTTATCTCGCGTTTTGAAATGACCATGAAACAAGCACGTTTTGATATTAAATATGATCGAATAGGGGCAATCTCCGATCTCGATGATGATTTTTCAGAAGAAGAAAAAGCAAAGCTCACTGAATACGAAACACTCAGACAAGCGGTAATAAATGTTGATGAGTTCGAGCAGCTTTAGAATGCCTTACAATGTAATGCAGAGGTGATATCACTTGAGTTAATGAAGACTTATTGCACTTTAGTTTTCTGGGAAAGTTGTTTGTCAAAAAAGGTGACATTGCTTTAGTTCGAAGTGTAATAGTTGTTTTCTTCGCTTGGTTTATTTGTACTTCAACCTTCAGAGTATTCAGCCAGAAGTGGGGGGGCTATCTAGAATATTTATCGAAGGCGAAAAAAAACCGCTATTCAGTATTTATTTGAATAGCGGTTGTTATTGTTTATCGATAGTTATCGTGCAAATGGATCATCTAAAACTTTTTCGATATACCATTTACCTTTCACTTTGGTGAGTTTTACCTGACGCATATCGGCTATCTTATTGCCATTATGCTTGCCATGTAAAATTACATTGAGCACAGCGGAATCGCCAAAGCGCTTACGAACACTGCGGCTGCCGTGATCGACCTCTATTTCCACTTCATCGAATCGCATATTAAGAATATTGCGCGCAAACTGCCTAGTTGAACCATAAGATTTTATAATACGGCCATATTTAGGCAGAGATGCATTAACGGCTTTATTTAGGTCTTCCTCAATTAAAATAGCGTAGAAAAACTCAGTGGCTTTATATTCGGGAGAGTCGTTCTCACCTTTAATCTCAGGAGAATCACCACCACAGGCAACGAGCATTAAAATAGGTAACAAAAGAAGAATTTTACGAAACATAAGCCTAAATTAGTTATTTTAGTTAGACTTAGTGTGGAATGAATTTAGTAAGATGTAAAGTGCGAAGCGGTACTTCGCACTTAGGATTTTATTTTATTACTGAACCAGTTCTTGTTCTGAGAATTCTTCAGCAAACAATGGGCTCGTTAAATAACGTTCTGCAGAGCTTGGTAAAATAACTACAACTTTTTTGTCTTTATTTTCAGGTAGCTCAGCAATTCGTTTAGCAGCAATTACCGCAGCGCCTGAAGAAATACCCGCTAGGATACCTTCTTCTTTCATTAGACGGTGTGCCATTGCAATAGCATCTTCGTTTGAAACTTGCTCAACGCCATCAATCATTTCAACGTCTAAGTTGCCAGGGATGAAACCTGCACCAATACCTTGAATTTTATGTGGACCTGGTTTTAACTCTTCACCAGCAATCTTTTGGCTGATGACAGGTGAGTCAATTGGCTCTACAGCGATTGATTTAACGTTTAAGCCTTTTTCTAGTTTTAAGAAACGGCTAGTACCTGTGATAGTACCACCTGTACCAACACCTGCAACGAAGAAGTCTAAATCACCATCTGTTGCATCGAAAATTTCAGGACCCGTTGTTTCGAAGTGAATTTTAGGGTTTGCTGGGTTTTCGAATTGTTGTAATAAGATGTATTTTTCAGGCGCACTTTGCTGAATTTCTTGTGCTTTTTCAATTGCACCTTTCATACCTTTAGCACCTTCAGTAAGTACTAAGTTAGCACCTAAAGCTTTTAATAGCTTACGGCGCTCAAGGCTCATTGTATTTGGCATAGTCAGTGTTAGTTTATAACCACGCGATGCAGCAACAAATGCAAGTGCAATACCTGTGTTACCTGAAGTTGGCTCAATAAGCTCTTTATCTTTTGTCAATTCACCTGACTTTTCCGCTTCCCAAATCATTGATGCACCGATACGGCATTTTACGCTGAAGCTTGGGTTGCGCGCTTCAATTTTAGCGTAAACATTACCAGAAGTTACGCGGTTTAATTTAACCAGAGGTGTATTACCAATGCTTAGTGAATTGTCTGCAAAAATATTACTCATTATGTGTATCCCTAAATGTTCGGATTCATTTAGGCTAAGCATACTGTCTAATGGCAAAAACAAAAGGAAAGTTTGGCTATAATATATATCCCTTTTTTGCATAAAAAAGGGAGCAAATGCTCCCTAAATACGATTTGTGCCTACAGCATCCATGCATAAGACATTTTAAGGAAGACTGACCTGTCGGTTTTTTCAATTTTAGTTAGGTCATCATCTTGATAACCGTTATCAGAATAACCTGCAAAAAATACCGTTTGCGGGTTCACTTTATACGAGTATAAAAATTGTGTTGAAAACCCTTTATAACTCTCATTTACATCATCGATGTAGTTATCCGGATTGCGTTCAATATCACGATAAATAACGGCTAATCTGACAAAACTGCGGGTATTAAATTGATAACTTATGCGCGCATCCGTAAGGTTAGCCGTGAATAAGCCATCTCCAGCCACATCCATGGTTTCAAATGTGTGGCGAAAACGTAACTCTAAATGACGATTTAAGTTCACATTAATGACCGGTCTAATGCGGGTTTTATCACCTAAACGGTTATTAGCAAGATCAATATGATTACCTGTATTTGCATAAAGAGAAGCAAATACACCTGACATTGGCTTGAATTCTAAATACATGCCTACTAAGTTTTCGTTAAATAACGTGGTGTTGTTATCAATGGCTAAATTAGCTTTGTTATGACGTAAACCAACACGATCGCGTTGCATTAACTCAAGTTGAATAAAGCTCTGTAATGGACCATTAAGTGACAATTCGCCTTGCACTTCTTTTTCTAGTAATTCGCCATTGTCATTATGGCTAATGTCCCAATCGCCATAAAATTCAATTCGGTTATACCAATCAATGCCTTGCTCGCCATACCAGCGATAACGGCCACCGCTGACAAATTTATTAAAATCGACTTGGTTCATAAAACCTAAGTCGCCACGAAAGTCTTTGCCTAGGTTGTCGTAGCGAGCAAAGAGGCTCCAGTATTTTTCGTTATGCTCATAACTTAATTTATAAGCAATGTCGTTAATTGCATCTTCAGCACTTACACGAAGGTACTGCTCGTTAATATCACAGTCGCTATTACCGTCACATTTTGTAATCGCTTGTTGTTGACAGTCTGCTAAGCTGTCGGCATCACATAAACTTGATCTAAATTCGTCAGAATACTTTGTTTTAGATAATGCTAATTGCGCGATAAAAGTGTCGTTTTCAGTGAGTCGATATTTACTATCGAGTGAAGATAAATAGTTGTAATAATCATCTGAATTGCGCGCAGTTGTGGTCGCGGCAATAGAAAAGTCATTAGTAAAATCATAACGATAGCGAGCTGCGATATTATTACTCTTGCTCTCTAATGACACAATTGTTGAACCCAAGTTACCCGGAATAATAACATTACTTTGATTATCATTGGCCATAAAGGCGCCAAATGTATGACCAGTAACACTACCTGTGAGTTTTATCCCCGCATCCGGCTCAGCAACATTACGGGTGTAAATTAAATTCCAAGGTGTTGAAAAGTAATCACTGTTTTCTAAGAAAAAGGCACGTTTTTCAGGAAAGAAAAGGGTAAAACTGTTATTAATACCAAGTTGCGCCACATCCGCCTCAACTTGTGAAAAGTCAGGGTTCAACGTTGCTGTCAGTGTGACCTCCGGCGTGATGCCCCATTTCACATCAAGACCTGGCTCTAAAGAATTATCGGCTTGCCAATCTTCAATCGGAGATGTTGAAACATCACGGCTTTCACTGCGACCTGCGACAACCGTTGGTACAAGGGTCAAGTTGTTACCTTGTTTAGCTTGCTCAAAACCGGAAACGGTTTGCATCTGGCATACCCAACAGCTGTTAGCGTGATCAATGTTAATTGATGAGATGCGAAGACGTTCATTACGCGGTAAAAAGCGAACAAACTCCATAGCCATGTCTTTACGTTGCTGACCTTGCTCAAAATTCAAAATGCGAAAGGGGATGGATACTTCAACAATGTAACCATTATCAGTAATATTTCCTGCACTATGCCAAATGCCATCCCATGCATCACTTTCATTGCCTGTCAGTGCATTTTCAATTGAGTCCATTTGCACACCAAGCGGATTTATAAAAAACTGATAGGCTAATTTTTCATTGTTGTATGAATCGATTTTTAAGCCAACGAGGTCATCATTCCAGTTTTTATCACGATCACGGTAAAACGCGCGAATTTGATCTGGATTTGAATCAGATACAACAAATGCAACGTTAAGGGACTCGCCATTTTCATAAACTAATGCATAAGCTGTTTCATCAGCTGGCACGTTTTCATATGGCCAAGTGATATTGTTGATATCGATTCGTTTCGCTTGTTGCCAAAATGCTTCTGAAATTTGGCCATCAATCGTTGGCGTTTCAGATATATATGGAATAGATAAAGATGAATCTGTTTTTGCAACTAACGTTGAAGATAATAGGGCTGCACTCAGTGCGAGCGGTTTTCTCATGATTATTTTGCACGTACTTCTTATAATTTGCGCTAAGTTTAGTGCTTGTAATTGAATGGGGCAATTTGGATAAGGTTAAGTAACAAAAAATAACGATAAAGTTATTCACTTTATCGTTATTTTAAAAAGGGTTTTTAATTATTTTGTTAGCGAGCAACAATCATCATTACGCCAGGGATTACAAAGAATGCGCCTAATACATATCCAAGTGCTAGTGATTTATTGTTCGAACCAACTTCTGCAAGCTTGCTCGCAGCACGTAGTGGTAAATCACGTAAGAATGGAGTGCCGTAAATAAGTGCAACAGCAAATACGTTAAACATAACGTGTACTAGTGCAATCGTTAATGCTACCTCTGCTGCTGCGCCAGTAATTGACGTCGCGGCAAGTAATGCAGTAATTGTAGTACCAATGTTTGCACCAAGCGTAAATGGGTAAATTTGTTTTGTTGAGAACACACCGCTTCCTGCCAGTGGGATCATTAAACTTGTAGTCGTTGACGACGACTGAACCATGACAGTAACTACAGCACCTGAAGTAATACCCGCTAGTGGGCCTTTACCAATTGCACGGTGAAGCATTTCTTTTGCTGTACCCACAAGTGCTTTTTGTAATAATTTACCAAGTGTTGTTACAGCGAATAAAATCATTGCAATACCAACAACGACCATAGCAACACCTAGCATTTTGCCGTCAAAAAATGCTAAACCATCTTTTACAACACCAACAGCAGGCTTAACTAAAGGTTTGATGAAGTTATAGCTTTTTAATGATAAATCTGCGTCACCAACGAATAAGTGAGCAAGAGATTGTGAAAGCTTTTGTAAAATGCCAAATGCTAATTCTAGCGGTAAGAAAATAGCAACGGCAATTAGGTTGAAAAAGTCATGAACCGTTGATGCTTCAAAAGCGCGTTTAAACTCTTCTTTTGAGCGAATATGACCAATTGATACAAGCGTATTGGTAATTGTTGTACCAATATTTGCACCCATGATCATTGGGATTGCAATATTAATTGGTAAACCACCTGCCACTAAACCAACGATTACAGAAGTTACAGTAGATGAAGACTGAACTAATGCCGTGGCTAATGCGCCGAGTAATAGTGCTACAAATGGATTGGTTGCAAAGGCAAAGATTTCTTTTGCGCCTTCACTACCGCCAGATGCTAATTTAAAACCGCCACTTACGGTACTAACCGCAACTAACACCAAATAAACTAAAAATGCGATAGCAGCCCAGTTTAAAAATTTGGCAGCTGCGCTTTGCTGAGGGTTTATTGGGTTTGATGTATTTTCACTCATTACATTTCTCTTAATTTAGCTACGACAGGTTTTGTCGTTTTTGTGACAATAAAATGTCATTTTTATTACGGCGCGGATTAAAACAGAGAAATATGAAAGAAATATTACAGTCGCTGTAATATTTCCATCGCAATTGAGAAATAATGGCGAAAATACGGTGTAAATCGCTGTTATAACGTTGTTTTGTTGAATGTAATTAATTGTAAATGATAAAAAATTTATGAAATCGATGACTTAGTGAACAAACAATCAAAATCCCATTATAAATGCGTTTTAAGTTGTTCGACTTTGCTAATTAGTGTGTTATGGTTAGCCCTGAAATATGTATAGATAGATAACCGTGAGGTAACCCCTTGATTAACGTACTGTTAGTTGATGATCATGAACTAGTTCGCACAGGTATAAAGCGTATACTGGATGACGTACGTGGATTTAAAGTGGTTGGTGAAGCAAAGACTGGCGAAGAGGCGGTTCAGTTTTGTCGCCAAAATAACCCAGATATTGTACTCATGGATATGAATATGCCAGGTATTGGTGGACTCGAAGCAACTAAAAAGATCTGTCGCTTTTGTCCAGATGTAAAAGTCATCGTACTTACTATGCAAAGTGAAGATCCTTTCCCGAGCAAAGTAATGCAAATTGGTGCACACGGCTATTTGACGAAAAGTGCTGGCCCTGAAGAAGTGGTTAACGCAATTCGTGCAGTAAAAACGGGTCAACGCTATATAGCTCCCGAGATTGCTCAACAAATTGCATTAGCACAATTTAGTGGACGCAATGATGAAAACCCGTTTGCCTCATTATCTGACCGTGAACTGCAAATTATGTTGATGATCACCAAAGGTGAAAAAGTGCAGACCATTGCAGATCAGCTCAATTTAAGTTCTAAAACAGTCAATTCATACCGCTACCGTATGTTTGAAAAACTTAATGTCGGCGGGGATGTTGAGCTCACTCACCTTGCAATTCGCCATAAAATGATTGAGATTGACTCTGATTAAATGATGTCGGCGTTTAACGCAAAAGCCTTTCTTAAAACAGTATCTTCAGAGCCGGGCGTCTATCGAATGCTAGACGCCAAAGGGCAAGTAATTTACGTTGGTAAAGCAAAAAACCTGAAAAAGCGACTGTCCAGTTACTTTCGCGACAATATCCCTGAAAATAAAACCCGTGCTTTAGTGGCTAATATTGCACAAATTGAAGTCACGTTAACCAATACAGAAACCGAAGCGTTATTACTCGAAAATAACCTTATTAAAAAATATATGCCGCGTTACAATATTTTGTTACGCGACGATAAATCGTATCCTTATATTCTTGTCACAAATCATCGACATCCTCGCTTAGCGTTTCATCGAGGCACACGCAAAATAAAGGGTGAGTACTTTGGACCTTATCCAAGTGCAGGGGCTGTGTCTGAAAGCTTGCGGCTAATGCAAAAAATCTTTCCTGTTCGTCAATGCGAAGATGCCTATTACCGGGCTCGTAGTCGCCCATGTCTACAATATCAACTTAAACGCTGTTCTGCGCCATGTGTGGCAAAAATCTCAGACCAAGACTATTTGCAAGAGGTTGATATGGTGAAAAAATTTTTGGCTGGGCGCTCATCTGAGGTGATTGCGACCCTAGTTGAAAATATGGAAGCGGCGAGTTTGACACTTGAATTTGAAAAAGCAGCACAAATTCGCGACCAAATTTTATTACTTCGAAAAATGCAGGAACAACAAGCTGTTTCAGGTAATGTAGCTGAACTTGATGTGATTGGTTTTGCAGCGAAAAATGGGTTAGTTGCGGTGCATGTATTAATGATCCGCGATCATAAAATATTGGGCTCTAAAACCTACTTTCCCAAAACACCTAAAGATAGCTCGAATGAAGAGGTACTGGAATCATTCTGCGCGCAGTATTATGTGCAGTTATCAAACACTGGCCGAATTCCAAAGCAATTGGTGATACCATTTAGCTTTACAGGCAGTGATACGCTTGCAGATGGTTTGTCGGCAATTTGTAGTAAGAAAATTGCATTTATAAGAGCACTGCGTGGTGAAAAATCAGATTATCTTTCCCTTGCTAATAAAAATGCACACAATGCGTTAGAGGTAAAACAAAGTGCTAAAGACTCTATCGCAAAACGCTATGCGCAATTAAAAGAAACACTTAGTTTAGAAACAATCAACCGCATGGAATGTTTTGATATCAGTCATACCATGGGTGAAAACACCGTTGCCTCTTGCGTGGTGTTTGACGAACAAGGCCCCGCTAATAAAGAGTACCGTCGTTTTAATGTAGAAGGCATCACCCCAGGTGATGATTATGCCGCTATGGCTTTTGCCTTGCGTAAACGCTACAACAAACTTACTGATGAAGCTAAAATTCCAGACATAATTTTTATTGATGGGGGTAAAGGGCAGTTATCGCAAGCTGAAAATTATTTTGCAGATTGGCCACATGGGAAGCTCCCTCTTTTAATTGGTGTTGCTAAGGGCACATCGCGAAAGCCAGGTCTTGAAACGTTATTAATAGATGGTGGGCGCAGAACCGTTAATCTTTCCTCGGACGCGCCAGCGCTTCATTTGATACAACATATTCGCGACGAAAGTCATCGATTTGCTATTGCGGGACACCGAAATAAACGTCAAAAACAACGTAATACCTCGATACTAGAGGAAATCTCAGGGGTTGGCGCTAAAAAGCGTCAAGCCGTATTAAAATATTTAGGTGGCATTCAAGGGGTAAAAAGCGCTACTATTTCTGAATTGGAGCGAGTGCCGGGTATTAGCCGCAGTATCGCAGAACGAATCTATCATCATTTACACGATGACAAATAAATAAAATACCAATATGTGGAACATTCCTAATACCTTAACAGCTTTTCGTTTGATTTTAATCCCGATTTTTATCGTCTTGTTTTTTATTCCAGCTAAATGGTCCTTTTTCTGGGCTGCGTTTATTTTCTGGTTGGCCTCAGTAACCGATATGCTTGATGGCTATTTAGCAAGAAAGCTCGAGCAATCGACCCCTTTTGGTGCTTTCTTAGATCCAGTTGCAGATAAAGTGATGGTGTCGGTTGCGTTAATTGCTCTTACCCAACATTACCAATCACTGTACATCACTATCCCTACTATTATTATCATCAGCCGAGAAATCATTGTTTCCGCATTGCGAGAATGGATGGCTGAAGTAGGAGAGCGCGCTAATGTGGCGGTGTCTCAATTAGGAAAAATTAAAACAGCGGCACAAATGTTGGCTATTATTGGTTTAATTTGGCAATACGATAGCCAAATGATCACACTTTCGTTTGTGTTATTTTATATCGCGACTATCTTAACCTTTGTTTCGATGGTGCAATATTTGATTGCAGGCTGGGGCGCTTTGTCACAAGCAAGTAAGTAAATTTATGTTTATGCATTGATATATTCGCATAAACGAGTGTTTTTAAATCATTTTAGATAAAAAATAATCAAACGAATTAAATCCGACATTTTTATGTTGACGCGTTTAATAATCTATGTAGAATGCGTCGGTGTTGAGAGGGGAGTGGTTAACTAACTGCCCAATTGGAAACGCGAGTATAGCTCAGCTGGTAGAGCGCGACCTTGCCAAGGTCGAGGTCACGAGTTCGAACCTCGTTACTCGCTCCAACTCTTTAAGAGTTTGGCGGAATGGCAGAGTGGCCATGCAGCGGATTGCAAATCCGTCTACCTCGGTTCGACTCCGGGTTCCGCCTCCATTTTCAACACTCCACATGCGAAAGCAGCCCGATGCCCGGGTGGTGGAATTGGTAGACACAAGGGATTTAAAATCCCTCGTCAGTAATGACGTGCCGGTTCAAGTCCGGCCCCGGGCACCATTGATTTTAGAATCAATTTGATGCGAGTATAGCTCAGCTGGTAGAGCGCGACCTTGCCAAGGTCGAGGTCACGAGTTCGAACCTCGTTACTCGCTCCAAATTGGTTTTTGCTGCAACGTAGAAACCCGATGCCCGGGTGGTGGAATTGGTAGACACAAGGGATTTAAAATCCCTCGCTAGTAATAGCGTGCCGGTTCAAGTCCGGCCCCGGGCACCACTTATTTTGAGAATACGACTCAATAAAACGTTTAGGATGCGAGTATAGCTCAGCTGGTAGAGCGCGACCTTGCCAAGGTCGAGGTCACGAGTTCGAACCTCGTTACTCGCTCCAACTTCTTTTGAAGTTGGCGGAATGGCAGAGTGGCCATGCAGCGGATTGCAAATCCGTCTACCTCGGTTCGACTCCGGGTTCCGCCTCCATTAAATATCCACATGCGAAAGCAACCCGATGCCCGGGTGGTGGAATTGGTAGACACAAGGGATTTAAAATCCCTCGTCAGTAATGACGTGCCGGTTCAAGTCCGGCCCCGGGCACCACTTTATATCCATCAAAAAAATCCACTTAATCATCATTGTTTAGTTTTTAATTATTGTAATTTTTTTTTTGCTTTGCATTGTGCGATGTTTTAGGATCAGGCACATTATGGAATACAAGTTTAACACATTGAAAAACGCACTGATTTTAACTCTATTTAGTTTACTTAGCTTTTCACTTTTAGCTGTTGAAGTAACTGATCTTTATCAATATAAAGCGGTTGTTGATAATAAAACACAGAGCGAGCAACGACGTGCAAATCGTGTTGGTTTTGTAGGGGTACTTGAAAAGGTTTCAGGTCAGAAAGTTGATAGATCCCACCCAGTTATCAAAGACGCTTCGAAAAATCTGTCTCGTTTTGTACTTAAGTATGAATACGAAGAATCACTCTATCAAACTTATTTAAAGATTCGCTATCAACCACAACTGATTGATAGTGTGCTTAAACAAATGGAAATTCCTATTTGGGGAAACCGTCGCCCGTTAACCCTTATATGGCTTGCTATTGAAGAAGGACTACAACGTAGCTTGGTAACAAAGGAAGATTTTCCACAGATTTTTCATTTACTAGAAACGAATAGTGATAATGCGGGGTTACCCATTGTCATGCCATTGTTAGATCTTGAAGATCGCATGAACTTGAATGTGACAGATGTATGGGCGAATTTTCCAGAACAAATTATTGCTGCTTCAGCACGTTATGAACCTGAAGTAATAGTTTCTGCGAGACTTTACCAACGTGATAATGTGTGGTTTTTAGATTGGCAATTTACTAATCAGTCTAGTTTCCAATTGTATCAACTCTCTGGTGATAAACTGACAATTACCGGTCAGCTTGTAGGTAGCATTTCGGAACAGATCGCCAAGCAATATGCTACCTTAGGTGAAGCGCAAAGCTCGGAAGTTGTAACAATTAGTTTTTATGGCGTAGGCGGCATGAAACAGCTTGAAGCGTTAAAAGTACGTTTACGCTCCCTCACTCAAGTAAATGAACTGGATATTAAATTTCGACAGGGTGAACGCGTTGATTTAAATTTATACCTCAATGCACATGTCGATAGCTTACAAAAAGCCCTGCAATTGGACTCACAATTTGAAATTATTTTTGATCCATTCAGTCAAACTGACGTTCAACAACTTGAGTATCAATGGCTCAATCAGTAATGACTGAATTCCAACAAATGGCATTACCTGTAACACTGCCTGACGACGAAACGTTTGTGAGTTTTTTCGGTGGTGAAAATTCACATGTGGTAAAGCAACTTGAAGTGGGATTAACTCAGTTAGAAGCGGCACCTTTTAACTATGTTTATCTCTGTGGATTTTCTGATTCAGGTAAGTCTCATTTATTGTATGCAACCTGTATACGCGCACAAGAGTTGGGCTTATCGTGTTTTTTATTATCCTGTAAAGATTTGGCGTGGCTTGACCCCCATGTACTGGATGATTTAGAAAAGCTTGATGTGATTTGTATTGATGACATTCAACAAATTGCAGGCGATCCTGTGTGGGAAAAAGCATTGTTTAATTTTTTCAATCGCTTTAATGGTGATGGCAAAATGCTTGTCGTGGCAGGAGACTTACTGCCAAACATGTTAAACATTACGCTACCTGATTTAGAGTCGCGTTTAAATTGGGGTACGACGTTTCAAATTCGCTCTATGAGCGATGACGATAAAGCGGAAGCCTTAGTTAAGCGTGCTAAAATGCGCGGCTTAACATTAACAGAAGAAGCGACGCGTTTCTTACTGTCTCGGGTGAGTCGAGATATGCGCGCACTGCTTGATATTTTGGATAAACTTGATCATGCCTCGATTGTTGAACAGCGAAAATTAACCATCCCGTTTATCAAAAGTATCTTAGATTTATAGATTTAAAAAAAGCACCGACAAGGTGCTTTTTTTATGCAATTTAATTATTTCTTGTTTTTCACAGACTATACGCTAAAAAAATAACAATAACGTGCCTTTTTGCCATTAACCGCTCTAGTAAAAAGTATTGCTTTTCGGGTATCATAATGGGCTAATTTTTATTAAAAAATGTCACGTTAATCGATAGTTAAACGTTACGAAAAATCAACTAATAGATTCTATTATTGCGTTAGTTGGCAAAAACGAGTGAAAAGCCCTTATGAATTTAGAAGCAATCTTGGCTGAAGCCCTAGAAGCTGTTGAGAAAGCCAGTGAAATCGCTCACTTGGAAGATGTGCGCGTAAATTACCTTGGTAAAAAAGGTGAGATTACCAGCTTATTAAAAAGCTTAGGTAAAATGGACCCAGAAGAACGTAAAACTGCAGGTCAGGTGATCAACCAAGCAAAGCAGCAAGTTCAAGAAAAAATTAATGCGAAGCGTGAAGCTCTGCAAGAAAAAGCATTAGCAGAAAAGCTAGCAAAAGAGACTATTGATGTCACTTTACCTGGCCGCACACAACCAACAGCAGGTTTACACCCAGTAACACGAACTATCGAACGCATTGAAAGCTTTTTTGGTGAGCTAGGTTTTGCAGTTAAGTCAGGTCCTGAAGTGGAAGATGATTTTCACAATTTCGACGCGCTAAATATTCCTGAGCATCATCCTGCACGCGCTGATCATGATACATTTTATTTCAACCCAAAACTGGTACTGCGTACGCAAACGAGTGGTGTTCAAATTCGTACCATGGAAACGGAACAACCGCCACTTCGTATTATCTCTCCTGGACGCGTTTACCGAAACGATTATGATCAAACGCATACACCTATGTTCCATCAGGTTGAAGGTTTAATGGTTGACAAGAACGTTAGCTTTACTGAATTGAAAGGTATTTTGCACGATTTTCTTCGCAACTTCTTTGAAGAAGACATGGAAATTCGTTTCCGTCCTTCATACTTCCCGTTTACTGAGCCTTCAGCTGAAGTTGACGTAATGGGTAAAAACGGTAAATGGCTTGAAGTACTAGGTTGTGGCATGGTTCACCCTAATGTTCTTCGCTCTGTAGGCATCGACCCTGAAGAGTATACAGGCTTTGCGTTTGGTATGGGCGTAGAGCGTTTAACCATGTTGCGTTATGGCGTAAACGATTTACGTGCATTTTTCGAAAACGATTTAAAATTCCTAAACCAATTCAAGTAAGAGTGAAGTAACAATGAAATTTAGTGAAAAGTGGCTAAGAGAATGGGTTAATCCAGCAATTGATACTGATGCACTCTCTGAACAACTGTCAATGGCAGGCCTTGAAGTAGATGGTTTAGATCCTGTTGCAGGTGATTTCTCAGGTGTTGTTATTGGCCAAGTGGTTGAATGCGGTCAACACCCAGATGCAGACAAGTTACGTGTAACAAAAGTTGATGTTGGCGAAGACGAACTGCTCGATATCGTATGTGGTGCAGCAAACTGTCGCCAAGGTTTAAAAGTTGCAGTTGCTAAAGTGGGTGCAGTATTACCGGGCGATTTTAAGATTAAGAAGGCAAAGTTACGCGGTCAACCTTCTCACGGCATGTTATGTGCGTTTGAAGAGTTAGGCATGGCTGAGAGCTCTGATGGTATTTTAGAACTACCAGAAGACGCAGTAATTGGCACGGATATCCGTGAATACTTTGGTTTAGATGACGTTACCATTGATGTTGATTTAACAGCAAACCGCAGTGATTGTTTAGGCATTAAAGGCCTTGCGCGTGAAGTAGGTGTATTAAACAGCCTTGATGTTAATAATGTTGAAATTGCCGCAGTAACACCGACAATCGACGATAAAATTGATATCGAGTTAGTTAATCCTGAATCATGCCCTCGTTATTTAGGTCGTGTAATCAAAGGCATTAACTTAAATGCACAATCACCTTTATGGATGGTTGAAAAGCTACGTCGCAGTGGTATTCGTTCAATTGACCCTGTTGTTGATGTAACAAACTATGTATTACTTGAACTAGGCCATCCAATGCATGCTTTTGATTTAAATGCTATTGAAGGTGGTATTAAAGTACGTAATGCAAACGCAGGTGAAGAGCTTGTATTACTTGACGGTAACACTGCAAAATTAAAAGAAAGCACGTTATTAATTGCGGATCACAACAAAGCACTTGCGATGGCAGGTATCTTTGGTGGTGAACAGTCTGGTGTCACTGAAAATACTCAGGATATTTTACTAGAAAGTGCATTCTTCAGCCCACTTGCGATTGCTGGTCAAGCACGTAGCTATGGTTTACATACCGACGCATCTCACCGCTATGAGCGTGGTGTTGATTACAAACTTCAGCATGACGCAATGGAACGTGCAACCCAGTTATTACTTGATATTGTAGGTGGTGAAGCCGGCCCTGTTGTTGAAGCTGTATCTGAAGCGCATTTACCAAAAGCTAAATCAGTAACATTACGTCGCGCGCGTTTAGACCGTGTAATTGGTTATCACATTGATGATGCAACGGTTACAAATATTCTTACACGTTTAGGTCTAACGGTTAGTTTTGATAATGACACGTGGCAAGCAGATGTACCGAGTTACCGTTTTGATATTTCAATTGAAGAAGATTTAATTGAAGAAGTGGCGCGTGTATTTGGTTACAACAATATTCCAAATGTTGCCCCTACCGCAAAGCTAGCAATGACTCAGCATCAAGAAGCTATTTTACCTTTAAAACGCTTCCGCAATGAACTAGTGAGTCGCGGTTATCAAGAAGCAATTACTTATAGCTTTGTTGACCCTAAAGTACAAAGTTTACTTCACCCAAGTGCAGATGCGTTAGTGCTACCACACCCAATTTCAATTGAAATGTCAGCAATGCGTGTGAGCTTACTCCCTGGTTTATTAAGTTCAGTGGTGTATAACCAAAACCGTCAGCAATCGCGTATTCGTTTATTTGAATCGGGCCTAAAATTTGTTAAAGATGATGCTGCTGAAAATGGCATTCAACAAACGCAAATAATTGGTGGTGTGATTTATGGTAATACACACAATGAGCATTGGGGTATTCAATCACAGGCTGTCGACTTCTTCGATATTAAAGGTGATGTAGAAGCACTGCTAAGTTTAACCTGTGATATGGCAAATATTTCATTTGTTGCTGAACAAAATGAAGGCCTTCACCCAGGTCAATCTGCATCAATTTTAAGAAATGGTAAAAAAATTGGTTACTTAGGCTGTATTCACCCAGAAATACAGTCTAAACTAAATATTAACAATCAAGTTTTTGCCTTTGAAATCGAGTTGTTAGGTTTAGAAAACCGTGTTTTACCTGAAGCGGTTGACGTTTCTAAGTTTCCATCGAACCGACGAGATATAGCGGTTGTTGTAAAAGATTCGGTAAATGCTGGCGATATTTTAGAGTCAATAAAAAAAGTTGGCGGAAATCAACTAGTTGACCTAAACTTATTCGACGTGTATAAGGGCAAAGGAGTTGAGGCTGATCACAAGAGTTTAGCGATTGCATTAACACTGCAAAATGCTGAAAGAACGCTTGAAGAGAAAGACATCAACTCAATTGTAGACTTAGTGGTGGCCGAATTGGCTGAACAATTTAACGCATCGTTGAGGGACTAGATATGGCGCTTACAAAAGCCGACATAGCTGAACACCTATTTGTAAAACTGGGTATTAACAAAAAAGACGCTAAAGATTTAGTGGAAAGCTTTTTTGAAGAAATTCGTACAGCACTTGAGAGTGGTGAACAAATTAAGCTTTCTGGCTTTGGTAATTTTGATCTTAGAGATAAAAAAGAGCGTCCAGGGCGCAACCCTAAAACGGGTGAAGATATTCCAATCTCTGCTCGCAGAGTTGTGACTTTCCGCCCGGGTCAAAAACTGAAAACGCGCGTTGAAGTTGGAACCAGTAAAGACTAACTCAGTGTGAAAAGCCAATTCGAAAAAGCCTGCAATTGCAGGCTTTTTATTTGCTTTAAAATTAAAAAATTTACCTTTGTAACAATTATCTTGGCGAGCTAAATGTACCGTCTTCAATACTGCTTAAGGTGCTGTCGGCAAGATTAGCAAGCTCACTCAACGACTTTCCTTGATTGGTGAGTTCATATTCAAGCGGTGCTAGGTCAATGTTTTCAATGCCAGCTTCTTTGGCTACTAATGCCCAAATATATGACAGCTTAAATTCTTCCATTTGGTAAAAAATATTTGTCAGCGCAGTGTAAATCTCAGGTTTTGCAGTCTCACCAGCAGGGTTGAGTTCAAGCGCATGGTAAAGCTTGTCGACAGCCAGTTTATTATCAAACTTTATGTAATACGTCGCGAGCTTATATTGAAATTCAGAGGTTTCAAGCTCTCGCTTTTCGTCCATCGCGATTAACGATTGCATCGCTTGTTCATCGCCATTTCTTGACCAGTGATAATAAAGT
This sequence comes from Pseudoalteromonas piratica, assembly GCF_000788395.1. NCBI lineage: Bacteria > Pseudomonadati > Pseudomonadota > Gammaproteobacteria > Alteromonadales > Pseudoalteromonadaceae > Pseudoalteromonas > Pseudoalteromonas piratica. The sequence continues at coordinate 2,468,034 of NZ_CP009888.1, read as the reverse complement.
AAATGTGGATATTGAGAATTACGAGTTTCTTTGGACAATCGGTTGATTTCTTTTAGCGCAGTAAGATGCCCATTTACACGAGAAGTGGTTTTCTCTTTCAATTTTATATGTTCAATACTCGCTGCCAGCTCGACACATTTGGCGTAGCTATGAAAAGCTGACAATAGTTTATATTTGGTGGCATCATCTGGCGTTTGTGATTCAGCATACCGCCCTAAAATCACTTCTGCACGCTGTGTGTTGCAGTGGCTGTCAGTGTTGAGATCAGCGCAAAACTGAGCATCGTCATCACAAATTTCACGAATACTTTTCGCGTTATCACACCCAACTAATAAAGTTATTAAGCAAAGACTTGTTAGTTTTTTTAACACTGGAGATGGTTCTGTTATTAATCGTATCTAATTAGCTTAGCGAATACTTTTACCAAATGTAATAGGGATGTGTTGATATTTAGTAGAAAATTGTTCTAGCGCAAAACGATTTTGGGTACAGGTCGAAAGTCTAATGCTTAAATGGTGGAAAAAATAATGCATTTACATTAGAATGCACGCGTCTAAAGCACTTCTCACATTAACGCTTTAGGCTATCCGTTCAAAATTTTACGTTTAGGTAGACAAAATGACCTCATCTCACGAGCAAGATTATCTGAATAGCTGGCAGGAACGCCAAGACTTCGCTGAAAGCATGCAACCAATCATTGGTAAGTTATACCGTAACCGCGGTATTGAAATTGCCATTTATGGTCGCCCTTTAATTAACGCAAGTACAATCGACGTTATTAAGGCACATAAAACAGTTGCCCAATTCGAAGACAGCAAACTACGCCTTCGTGAAAGCTTCCCGTTTTTAGAAGCTATTGAAAAAATGGAACTGACTTCAGCACGTATCGATTTAGGTAAGCTAGCGTATGCTTATATCTATAAAAATGCGGGTGAAGGTCGTTCAGTAGAAGAATACCTAGCAGCAGAACTTGCTGAAATTCATAATAAAGAAGACAAAATTGAACCACGCGACGTAGTACTTTACGGCTTTGGTCGTATCGGTCGTTTATTAGCGCGTCTGCTAATCGAAAAAAGTGGTCCACACTCAGATTTACGTTTACGTGCTATTGTTGTTCGTGGCGGTAAAAAAGGTGACCTTGAAAAGCGTGCTAGCTTATTACGTCGTGACTCAATCCATGGTCCTTTCAATGGTTCAATCACTGTTGATAATGAACGTAATGCAATCAAAGCAAATGGTAGCTACATTCAGGTTATCTATGCTAACTCGCCAAGCGAAGTTGATTACACGCAGTATGGCATCGAAAATGCGTTGATTGTAGACAACACAGGTATTTGGAAAGATGAAGATGGCCTAGGCCAACACTTAGCAGCTAAAGGCGCATCAAAAGTGCTTCTTACAGCGCCAGCTAAGGGCAATATCAAAAACGTAGTTTACGGTGTAAACAACAAAGACATTCTTTCTGAAGACACAATTGTTTCAGCTGCAAGCTGTACAACAAATGCAATTACGCCAACGCTTAAAGCATTAAATGATAAGTTCGGTATTAAGAATGGTCACGTTGAAACTGTTCACTCGTACACCAATGACCAAAACCTAATCGATAACTATCACAGCGCTGAGCGCCGTGGCCGCGCAGCAGCACTGAACATGGTTATTACCTCTACTGGTGCAGCAAAAGCAGTATCAAAGGCTCTACCAGAGCTTGAAGGTAAATTAACAGGTAACGCTATTCGTGTTCCTACACCGAATGTATCAATGGCAATTCTTAACCTAAACCTTGAGACTGCAACGTCAGTTGAAGAGTTAAACGAATTCCTACGTGAAACAGCGCTTTACTCAGATTTACGTGATCAAATCGATTACACAGCGTCAACTGAAATTGTATCAACTGACTTAGTTGGTAGCCGTTACGCGGGTGTTGTTGATTCACAAGCGACCATCGTTGATGGTGACCGTGTTGTACTATACGTATGGTACGATAACGAATTCGGTTACAGCTGTCAGGTTGTTCGTTGTATGCAAGATATGGCAGAAGTAACACACCCAAGTTTACCTCGCTAATAATTATTTTGTTTAAAAGCCGGCCAATGTGCCGGCTTTTTTATTCAATTACTCGCATATTGTTTCAGCCAACCAGTTATTTTGGTAGGCTTAAAGTTATTGTGCGTTAGGGAACACAGTTAATGAGAATTACTAGTCAATTTGATAGCGGTAATATCGAGGTACTAAGCCTTGAAAATCGCGAAGATATTCAATTAAAAATTAAAAATGATAACCAGTCAGAATTTTTTCAATGGTTTCACTTCAAACTTGAGTCACAAATCGATTTGTTGCATCGACTAACGATTGTTGATTTAGATAAATCAGCTTACCCAGAGGGTTGGGTTGATTACCAGGCTGTGGCATCTTATGACCGCCAGACTTGGTTCCGTGTACCAACTCGATTTGAAAATAATCAATTAATTATTGAATTCACACCAGAATGTGAACAAGTCTATTTTGCCTATTTTGCGCCATACAGCTATGAGCGTCACCAAGATTTACTTTCTTGGGCACAATCACATGAAAGCTGTACTATCGAAACACTAGGTGAAACCATTGATGGTCGCGATATTTCGGTATTACAAATTGGCGAACCAGCAGATGACAAAAAAGTAATTTGGATGATTGCGCGTCAACACCCAGGTGAAACGATGGCTGAATGGTTTATTGAAGGTGTGCTTCACAAGCTGTTAGATGATGAAGATGCTCATGCAGCTGCGCTGCTGAATAAAGCGGTATTCTACATTGTGCCAAATATGAACCCAGATGGCAGTGTCCGTGGACATCTGCGTACCAATGCTGTAGGTGTTAACCTTAACCGTGAGTGGCAGACGCCTTCAATCGAAAAGAGCCCTGAAGTTTATTATGTGCGTGAAAAAATGTTCGCAACAGGTGTTGATATGTGCCTAGATGTACATGGTGATGAGGCAATACCTTACAACTTTTTTGCAGGCAGTGAAGGGATCCCTCGTTACGATGCACGTTTAAAAGACCTTGAAGATAGCTTTAAAGCGGCAATGTTTGTAACAACACCTGAATTCCAAGATGAGTTCGGTTATCCAAAAGATGAGCCGGGTCAGGCAAATCTAACGGTTGGCTCTAGCTGGGTAGGGCAAGAATTCAATTGTTTATCTTACACAATTGAAATGCCATTTAAAGACAACAATGGTTTACCAGATGTTGATTATGGTTGGTCAGATCGCCGTTCATACTCATTTGGTCAAGACACGCTTGCTGCAATTGTGAGTGTGGTAGATAAATTACGATAATAAAAATAGGGGAGCTTATACCAATTCACTTAAATAGATGAACACTTTAGCGGGTTAAATAACATGCTAACTGCTTTTGAATTTATCAATGTAGAAAAACTACATAAGAAAAATTCCGCCTGGTTATCATTTCATTTCTCCAGCGCTACTTCTGATCACATACTTAACAGAATTGGTATTGCTACCCAAAATAATAATAAGAGGAACAAGTTGTGGAAGCATTTGGCAATTTTTTAGATACGCTAGATGGTATGTTAGGGAGTGCCTTTTGGTTCCCATACGTACTTCTTGGTGTGGGTCTATTTTTCACCATTTACTTAAAATTTCCACAGGTATTGTACTTTAAACATGCCTGGAAAATTGTAAGTGGTAAATACGATAAAAAAGAACACGAAGGTGATACTACACACTTTCAGGCACTAGCAACGGCACTTTCAGGTACTGTTGGTACAGGTAATATCGGTGGTGTAGCACTAGCTATTTCTATTGGTGGTCCTGCTGCGCTTTTCTGGATGTGGATGACCGCATTTTTTGGTATGACTACCAAGTTTGTTGAGGTAACGCTTTCTCACAAATACCGTGTTAAAACTGAAGACGGCACCATGGCCGGTGGTCCAATGTATTACATGGACCGTCGTTTAAATATGAAATGGCTTGCTGTACTGTTTGCAATCGCAACAGTAATTAGCTCGTTTGGTACAGGCTCTTTACCTCAAATTAATAATATTGCGCAAGGTATGGAAGCAAGCTTCGGCCTTGAACCTATGTTAACAGGTGGTGTACTGGCTATTTTACTGGCACTTGTAATCTTAGGTGGTATCAAGCGAATCGCAGCGATTACATCACGAGTTGTACCATTTATGGCGGCGGTTTATATCATCGGTGCATTTGGTGTAATTTTCTATAACATTGAAAATATCGGTCCTGCATTTGCCTCTGTATTTACCAATGCGTTTACGGGCTCAGCAGCGGCAGGTGGCTTTATTGGTGCCTCATTTGCTTATGCGTTTAACCGTGGTGTAAACCGTGGTCTGTTTTCAAACGAAGCGGGTCAAGGTTCTGCACCAATTGCACACGCATCAGCTAAAGCAGATGAGCCAGTTTCTGAAGGTATGGTATCTATTCTTGAACCGTTTATTGACACAATTATTATTTGTACGTTAACAGGTTTAGTAATTTTATCGTCAGGTGCATGGACTGAAAAGTTCGATACACGCTTTGAACGTACCAGTATGGAGTTCATTGATGGCAACTATCACGAGCGCGTTGAAGCGCAGCGTACAGAATTATACGCTTATTTAAATGAGCAAGAATCCAACATCAAACCGTTTAGCGGTAAACTGAGCGTGATTGAAGGTAAAGCTGTTAATAACAACTTTACTGTACTTCATAACCGTTCTGTTGGTGAAGAAATTCGTTTCTTACTGGATGGTGATCACCTGCATACAGGTACTGTTGTTATTGAAAATGGTAATGTTGTTGATAAAAGTATTGTGGTACGTGGTAAATCACTGGTGCATTCAGCAGAATTGACAACGCTTGCTTTCCAACGTGGTTATTTTGGTGAAAATGGGCAATACATAGTATCAATTGGTTTGTTATTATTTGCCTTCTCAACTGCCATTGCCTGGTCTTACTATGGTGACCGAGCAATGACTTACCTCTTGGGTTCTCGCTCAGTAATGCCATACCGTGTATTTTATGTTGCTGCTTTTTTCTGGGCATCATTCGCAGATACTACGTTAGTGTGGAAGTTAGCTGCTGTTGCAATTGTTGTAATGACTCTGCCAAACTTATTTGGCATCATGTTGCTTCGCAAAGAAATGAAGCAAGAAGTTGATGATTATTGGGTGAAGTTAAAAAAAGACAACAGCCAAGAAAAAGAGTAAAATAAAAGGCGCCGAAAGGCGCCTTTTTTAGTTAGCTTTAGGGAGCAGTAAATGGCGAGGATAAGTTGTCCAGCGTGTAGTAAACCAATCTCTGATAAACACAAAGTGTGCCCGCACTGTGATACCGCACTTGCAGGACTTGATGAACATGAAAGGGCTAAACTGGCGAATAGACGATTTGTTCAGCGTAAGCAGGCACTGCTCAATCAGTCTTTTGTTGCGTTGATAATTTTCCTAGGCGGCTTTTTATACCTTTATTCACGAGAGCCCGCAGCTGAAAGCCTTGAACAAATGACAACCTATGGCGCAATAGCTACAGGATTTGTCTGGTACATCATTAACCGTATTCGCATTATTTTATTGAAAAAGTCGTAACATGAATATCGAACATTTAGTTAACTCCCTCACCCCTGAAGTCTTTGCTCGCTTAGAATATGGTGCTTCAACAGGAAAATGGCCTGATGGTACACCCTTAACCGACGCGCAAAAAGAACAAACAGTCCAGCTAGTGATGCTCTACCAAGCAAAAGTGGCAAAAAGCAATGAACAATTTACTATCGGTGAAGATGGTCAAATGGTTCAAAAGTCAAAAGCTGAAATGAAAAAAGAATTTAACCCACAGAACGAGATTGCAAGGTTCGCGCAAGATGATATTTAGTAGTTTATTCACGCCGAAATGGAAAAGTAAAAAAGCATCAGTACGTTTATTAGCAATTAGTCAGCTTGATGCTAATAAAACAAAAGACAACACAATTCTAAACCAGTTAGCGACGAATGATGCTGATGATAAAGTTAAAATCGCTGCTTTAAAACGCATTAATGATATTGCTTTGTGGTGGCAAACGTATAAACAAGAAAACAGCCAATCTGTAGTAAGCGTTGCCGAAAAGGAAATTTTCAGCCAGCTTGCACAACAAAAACCAAACGCAGATGAGCTTGAACTATTGCTAAAGCGTTGTACTAAGTCACAGCAATTAGAAAACTTATTACCATTTGTTAGCGATTTTAATATGCAAGTTTCTTTATTAAAACGCATCGGTAAAAAGCCGTTAATTACTGACTTTTTCGCAAATGCAAATGATTCGCAGCAGCTTGAATTAGTTCCTGTGATGGCGCAATTTCAATTAGATAAAGCAATGGTAAAACATGCTAAACCGGCTCTCGCTGAACAATTAAAACAAGAAGAAGAAAAACGCCAAGAAGAAGCATTGAAACCTATCGAAGTTAGCAAGTCGAGTACCCTAGTACTGGCTAAATTAAATGCATTAAAAGATAAGTTTGATTTCGAAAAATGTAATGCTGAGTACAATCAACTGGTTACACAGTGGGGTGAACTTGAACTTGAGTACTTAGAAGACATAAAAGGTATCGAGGCTAAGTATAACGATATTATTACAAAAGTAGAAAAACACCTTAGTGGGCTAAAAGTTAAATTTGATGAGCAACAAGCTGCAAAATTAAACCAAGAAAAAATTAAATCAGCCGAAGAGACTAGCAAGTCTTTAGTGGAAAGTGGCAAGAACGCACTAAACGCTTTGTTACTTGAGCCAACAACAGACAATGTTTCAACGCTTGAAACAGCACTGAAAGACATGAGTTTACATCTGGCTGAGCTTAATGCGTTACAACAATCAGACACTGAATTGAGAAAGTTCGTATCACGTTTATCTGCTCAATGTGAAGAAATCAAACAGGTGATTGAGTCTTTGCCAGCAATCGCTGCGCAAGTTAACTTAGGTAAAACCTTAGCCATTGCAACAGATTTACACAGTGTTGATGCAGCGCAACAAGCAAAATCACTGTGGTATGAAAAAACGTCAGAAATGTTATCTCAGTTACCTAAACCATTAATGCAAAATTATCAAAATCAAATGCGTGAAATGGATAAGCAATGGAAGACAGCACATAAATCAGTTTTCGCAGAGATAAAGTCGATACAACTTGATGTGAGCAAACAGCTTAAAGACATTAAACGGTTAATTGATGCCGGCCGTTACAAAGTGTGTTTTGGTATCTTCAAAGGTGTGCAAGAAAACTTTGAAAAGTTACCTAAAACATCACAACAAAAACTTGCAGCTGATTATCAATTTATTGATCAAGAACTAACAAAAGTAAACGAGTGGCAGCGTGAAATAAGTTTACCTAAGCGTCACGAGTTAATTGAGGAAGTTAAACAAAAAATAGCGCAAAATGAGACCGATATCGCAGCGCTAAGTCAGTGGATTAAAGTGACACGTAAACGTTGGAATGAACTTGGTTACATTGCAACAGAAGAAGAAAAAACATTAGATGAACACTTTAATCAACAGTTAGAGATTGCGTTTACACCGTGTCGAGAACACTATGCTGCACTCGATGCGGCGCGTGAGCAAAATGTTATTTCTCGCAAGCAACTCATTGCACAATACCAAGAATTAGCACAGAGTTTAAATACGTTAACTCTGAAGGAGTTAGAAAAACAGTATAAACAACTTAAGCAAGATTGGCGCAATGCGGGGGAAATAGATAACAAGCGCTACAAGCAACTACTTGCCGAGTTAAAACCTGTAGACAACCAAATATTTGCCTTTATTCAAGACGCGCATGCAGTTAATGCTGATGCAAAAGCGCAATTGGTTAAAGAGGCACAGACATGCTTAACGGGTGATGATGTTGAAGCGGTTATTGAGCAACTGAAAGCTTTACAGCAACGATGGAAAGAGATTGGCTTTGCAGGTAAAAAGCAAGAAAACCAGCTATGGAACGAGTTTAGAGCTGCAAATGACCAAGCGTTTGCTGTGCGTGATAATGAACGTAAAGCAAAACGTGAACAACAAGATGAAAAACTTGTCGCACTTCAAAATACCTTTAATCAAATTACACAAGATGTAGTTATCGATGAGTTAGAGTCATTAACTAAGGCAAGTGCAGCGCTAATTAGTCTTCGCGATGAACTTAAACAGTCATACTTACTTAAGTCACAACTGGCAGATATGTTAAATTCAACTTTGAATGAGTATCAAGCTAAACAAGTGGCGCTTAAAAACAGTAAAGACAAAGAAAAGATGAAATCACTGTTTGATGCACTTGAACAAGGCGATATTCCAGAAGCATGGCAACAAAAAGAGTCTACCGATTTAACACGTCAGCAAATCACCATTCGCATTGAGTTGCTTAATGACATCGCATCACCAGAATCTGATGTTGCAGATCGTCTTAATGAACAAGTAGTGTTGTTACAGGAAAAAGTAAACGGCGCAGTATTAGACAATGAAACACTATTAAAACAGTGGCTGAGTAAAGGCGCTATGGATGGTGAATCGTTAAAACTGTTAGCAAGAATTAAACAGGCTTTTATATAGTCAATTTTATAATGAGCTTTTAAATATCACTTTAAAAAAGCCACATTTGTGGCTTTTTTTATGCGAAATAAAACGTAAATTGATAGGTGTTATCGTTTGCTAGCCAGCACCGCTTTAAGCCTTTTCAATTCATCTTTTTGAAAATCTATTAGGTCTTTATATTCTTCTTTTATTTGTTTTCGCTTCGCTTTTACTTCTCTTTTTAAAGCCGTTTTTTCCTCTTTTGACATGTGTTTTTCTAGTTGTGACTTTAGCTGTGCTAATTCATTTAGCCGTGCTTTCTTCAGTGTACTTATTTTATGTTCCACACCTTTGATATCAGATTGCACATGTAATATGTGTTGTTTTTTAATGTAGTTATCTATTGTATCTTTTTGAGCGAAAGGTTTTGTACTGGTGTTAACAGATTGAAAGCTCAGAGATTGTTGCTGCTGTTGCTTCTCACATGGAAATTGGCTGAAGACGACACCATCAGGGGTGGTGCATTTATAATAATCTAGTGCTGAACATGTGAATGGAATAATGAGTAGGGCGGTGAGTCGTTTCATAGTAAATCCCTCTATAATCTAGTGACATCCTGTCTGATTACTAGATTATAGAAAGAGAATAACTATTGCTCAAATTGCTTTAATTTCTTTAAGCTTTCAACTAAAAATGGAACTTCAAGATCGCTATCTATTGCAAAGCCCTGTTGCGCTGAAACAGTTTCATGTTTGCCGTCAGACGTAAGTAGCGTTAGCTTATCTTTTTTATAGATGAGCAATGTGTTTCCACTAATATTTACACCAGTATCGTTTTCATTATAGAGATTGTTACCAAGCGTAAATTGCTGCACGTTTTGACAGCTAAACTTATTGGCAAGAATCGAAGTAATAATATCTTGCGGCGTAATAATACCCAAAGGAGCAATATCTTCGGCCATATACAGTGTTGATTTAGACCATGCATTATCTTCATTGTCAGCTAGGGCGAACGCAAAATCAGCTTCGAGAGAGTTTATCTGGGCAAGTTCGCTTTCAGACTTTACATAGTTAACCGTTAGGTTTGCTGTGTCATCTTCAGCTAAGCGTGGCAAGTTGATAAACGAGGCATTTACCTTGTTACTCCAAGCAGGCAAAACCCCCTGTGCACGAATTACTTTTTGATAATAACTTGGAATGCCATAAACCAAGTTGAATAGTGACTCTCGAGGGTTCGCAGGTTGGTAGAAGTTTTCAGTTGTATAGAGAGATTTATCACTTAAGTACTGTGCTAATAATGCGTGATCGTCGAAAACCAAAACAATAGCTTGTGCTGACGTAGTATTACATTGAAGCGGTTTATTTGACGCAACATAAGTGACTTTGTCATTTGCAAAAGTCACTTTTTGCGCTTTGTTGTACTCATCTAAATCTACAAGCTGATAGCGTGCTAATAAGCTCTTTGCTGTAGTGGGATAGGACAAGGGTAAAACATTATCTTGCTTAGTAATATCTAATTTAACATTCGCATCAGCCCAGATATGAAGCAAGTGACTGGCAACAAACGCAGAAATAAAAATCGGCGAGATATAGCGACGAAACGGCTTTTGTCTTAATTCAGTGAGGTGACGCCAAGTGAAATTACTGGCTATAAGCTCGAAGAATAAAATAACAATTATAATGCCGCCCGCAATGATTAACGAGAGGCTAGGATTTGTTGAGATGGTGTCACTAATAAGCGACACAATCTGTTCAAATACTTGCGGTGACAAATGATAGCCGAGTTGAAAATAAACATAGGCATCAAGTGCCAATAGAGACATAGTAAAAGTAGCTATTACCGCTGCCATGCCACGGATGTGCCGTGGATAAGGAAAAATTAGGCTAAGTGGAAAAATTGTCAGCACAAAGCATAAGAATGTCAAAAAGCTAATATGCCCTAACCAATTCAACAACAAAAACATTTTGCCGCTAAATGTCATTGGCATGGGATCGGATACCAAATAAAGGCTGCTTACTAGCAGTGCAAATAAAATATTCGCAAAGGTAAACCAATGACCCCAACTTAATAATTTAGCCGCTTTTGACGAAAACGCTTGTTGTGATGACAAATTCATAGCGTTACTTTACAGAGTCTTTTAAGGCTTGTGTAAAATTATCTATAAGAGCTTGTTTTTGTTTTGCAGGTACTTTTTCATTGATGATATGAGAAAGTGTATTACCAAGCGCCATCAGGCTTAAATCTAACGGAGCTTTGTGGTCTACAAGGGTTTTTAAAAGATCATCAACAAGATTTTCTACTTGCTGGTCTGAATATTTTGATAAGATAGGCATCAATTACGTTCTAATTTTATAAAATTACTCATATTTTAACATTTGAGGCGCGAAAAACAAAGATGACAGTGCAAGTAGAAAGACTCGTCGTTCACTATGTAGACAAAAAAGACGAAACCGTTGAAATACACCTTCGCAATGATGAAATGCCAGTAAATGACAAGGTTGATATTTTCATTGAACAGCTTCACCATGCTTATAATGGTAAGCCAGGCAAAGGGTTTTGTGGTTTTAGCCCAGAAAAAAATGGTGTGGTTAGCTCAAGTATTCAGAGCTATCGCCAAGGTGAAATGCATTTTTACCACTTAACAGAAAAAGCAGCTGATGTTTTAAAAGAAGAGCTAAATAAATATGCTTTTAACGAAACCGGCTACTTAATATTTTGCCATTACCGATTTGTCGCTGACGAATACGTGATGATTGCACTTGTCAACGTAAAAGAACATTACTCAATAAACCAAGAATTAGATTTAACCTCTTCTCGCCATTTAGATATTGCAAAAATGCAATTAGCTGCACGTATTGACCTTAACGGTATGGCTACAGCACTTGAAGACAATCGTTACATCTCATTTATTAAAGGCAGAGCGGGAAGGAAAGTAGCTGATTTCTTTTTAGACTTTTTAGGTTGTGAAGAAGGCATTGATGCACGCCAGCAATCGCAAGCAATGTTGTCGGCGGTTGAAGATTATTTATCTGACAGGCAATTTGATAAATCAGAGAAAGACGATTTACGTAAACAAGTGTTTGATTATTGTTCTGATTGTGTAGCATCCGGCAGTGATGCTGATGTATCACAGCTGTCAAACACAATCAGTCGCGATGAAAGTGTTAGCTTTGATAATTTTTACAAAGAACAAGCGTACGATCTTGAAGAATCATTCCCAGTTGATAAGAAGACGGTAGCCTCTATGGTTAAATTTTCAGGTCAGGGTAGCGGTGTAAGTGTGAGTTTTGAACGTAAGCACTTAGGTGAACGAGTGTTTTATGATAAACACAGTGATACGCTAACGATTAAAGGTATTCCACCCAATTTGAAAGACCAACTAGAACGTTTTTTTGAAGAAAATTAACGCTAGCTAAGCCAATTCATTTAGTAAAATATTCAATTGGCATTAGGCATATTTTAGATAAAAAAAGAGCCGCATATAGCGGCTCTTTTAGTTACAACTTAAGATTAAACTGTTTTTGCCATTGGGGCACTGGCTTTACCAACAGGGCTAATGCTACCTGGACGCATTGCACTTGCTAGCGGCACTGTACGTTCATCATGTGCCATCGCAGTTGGCATTACAAAGCCTTCTGTGATTGCAGCACCTGTTGCTTTAGTCATTGGTGCACTTGCGTGTCCATATGAAGAGCCATTTGTTGTAGCTGTTGCGTTATTTGACTCGACAGCGACTTCGACTGTTTCAACAACGGCTGGCGTTGGTTGTTCAATAACTGGTTCATCCTTAGCAGGCACTTCTTTAACAGTTGACTCATTCGTTTCAGAACTGGGTTCAACAGGTTCTAAGCTATTTGAATCAACAGGTGTTGTACTTGTTAATTCAGGCTCTACTGAGTCTGTTGTAGCAGGTTGCTCAACACGCTCGTTTTCTGCTTTAGTGGAAACTTGCTCAACTTGGACAGCGTTTGCTTCAATTTCAGAAGTCGAAGGGGTTTCTTCAATCGCTACATTGTCGTCTTTTTGCTCTTCAGCCATTGCTTGATCTGCTACCGGAACAAAACCAGGAGATTCAGTCGTTTCAATTTCTATCTCGGACTTATTTTCACTCGGCTTTTTACGACGTTGTCCAGCTGCGCGTAGATGACGAGGTGAGCGACGTGAACGAGTTCGCGTCTCTTTTTCATCTTCTGAAGAATCTGACTCAGCAGGTGCTTCTTGCTTTGCAGATTGTACCTTAGCTGTTTCACTGCTTTTTGGTGCTTCATGTGAAACTGCAGGCTGCTTTTCTTCTGGTGAAGAAACTTCTTCAACTGCAACTGGTGTAACAACTTCAGCTTCAATTTGTGTTGCCGCTGGCTCTACAGCAGGCGTCGACTTTTTCGCTTTAGCTGGTTTTTTCTCAACAGCTTTTGGTTCTACTGGCTTAGTTACGGCTTCTTGAGCAACTGCAGTTTCAGTTGCACTAGTTTCAACTACCGCTGTGTCATTGGTGTTTTCAACACGCACTTTCTTGCGCATGTTTCTTCTCTGACGACGCTCTTTTACCTTAACTGGTTGCTCATTTGCTGTTGTTTCAACTTGTTTTTGCTCTTTTTCCACTTTATTGGCGTTTGAGCGGTTGTTACGACGGCGACGGTTATTGTTCTCTTTTGCGTTACGCTTTTCATCACGTTGTTCGCGCTGCTCCTTTTGCTCATTGGCATTTTGCTTAGCACGATTGTTTGGTTTACGCTGATTACGACGACGGTTGTCATTACCACGTTGGTTATTACGACGACCACCACGTTTTTTCACAGGCTTCTCTGGCTCTTCAGTCGCAAATAAACTGCCAAACCATTTTGCGATTTTCGCAAATAAACCTTCTTTTTTTGCTTCTTTCTTAACTGGCGCAGGCTCACTTGGAACAACAACACCTTGCAGCACAGGCTGTTCTTTTACTGCTTTTTCAGCATGAACGATTGTTTCAACGTTTACTTCTGGCGCTTGAACTTGGTCAAAGCTTACAGTTTCAATTGTTTCGTCTTTCTTTAAACGAATAACTTCATAGTGCGGCGTTTCTAAATGCGGGTTAGGAATAATCACAACGTGACAACCATGACGCTTCTCGATACGACGTACGCTCTTACGTTTTTCATTTAAAAGATAAGTTGCAACTGGTACTGGTACCTGTGCATTTACTTGCGAAGTATTGTCTTTAATCGCTTCTTCTTCTAATAAACGAAGAATAGACAGTGCTAACGACTCATTAGAACGTACAGTACCTTGGCCGTTACAGCGAGGGCAAGTACCTTGGCTTGCTTCACCCAGTGATGGACGAAGACGCTGACGCGACATTTCAAGTAAGCCGAAACGTGAAATCTTGCCAATTTGAACGCGTGCGCGATCCGGCTTTACTGCATCTTTCAAACGATTTTCTACCGCGCGTTGGTGACGCGGCGGAGTCATGTCGATGAAATCAATAACAACTAAACCACCTAAGTCACGTAAACGAAGTTGACGTGCAATTTCGTCTGCCGCTTCAAGGTTAGTATTTAATGCAGTTTCTTCAATATCACCGCCTTTTGTTGCTTTAGACGAGTTGATATCGATTGACGTAAGCGCTTCTGTTGGATCAATTACAATTGAACCACCTGATGGTAAGCGTACTTCGCGTTGGAAAGCAGACTCAATTTGGCTTTCAATTTGGTAGTGCGTAAATAATGGCGCATCACCGGTGTAAAGTTTTACACGATTAATAAAGTCAGGGCGAAAACGCTCAATGTGTGCTTTTGCTTCATCGAAAACGCGCTGCTTATCAATTAAGATTTCACCAATATCACGACGTAAATAATCGCGAATAGCGCGGAAAATTACATTACTTTCTTGGTGGATTAAAAATGGTGCAGGGCCACTTTCAGATGCTTTTTTAATAGCGTCCCAGTGAACAAGTAGTGCACGTAGATCGTATTCAAGCTCTTCGAACGATTTGCCTACACCTGCTGTACGAACAATTAAGCCCATACCTTTTGGTAATTCTAAACGAGACAGCGCTTCTTTTAGCTCTGTACGTTCATCACCTTCGATACGACGTGAAATACCGCCAGCACGAGGGTTATTTGGCATTAATACTAAGTAACTACCAGCAACACTGATAAAGGTAGTGAGTGCAGCGCCTTTTTGACCACGTTCTTCTTTATCAACTTGTACGATTACTTCTTGGCCTTCTTTAACAACATCTTTAATGTTAGGTCGACCGTTGAAGGTGTAACCGTCAGGGAAATAACTGCGGGCAATTTCTTTAAGGGGAAGGAATCCATGGCGTTCTGCGCCATAGTCTACAAAAGCTGCTTCAAGAGAAGGTTCTACGCGAGTAATTTTACCTTTGTAGATATTTGCTTTTTTTTGTTCATGGCCAGGGCTTTCGATATCTAAATCATACAAGCGCTGTCCATCAACCAGTGCAACGCGCATTTCTTCTTGTTGCGTTGCATTGATCAGCATACGTTTCATATTGTTAAACTCTATATATAGTAGTAGAGATTAACAACCATACTTGTTCAGACACCCACGAAATTGTGCAGTCTCACGACTGGGCTGTCTGGGTGGAGTATTACTCCGATTTTCTGTTAAATTGCCTACTGGCAGGTGCTCGGCATTGTTCAGCCCAGCACAAAAATTCATTTAAATATATTCTGAACGACGTGTGGTCGTAAATCTCGTATCTTATCTTTTAAAATACGTTTATTAGCTGAGTTCGATGGGGCTTTTCCGGGTCACAATCTAGTACACTCATTGCTTCAGGGGGCCACTACATGCGCTTTAAGATCGTTAAAAGCTTTTGAAAGCTGTCAGAGACCTGTATGATCTGCGTCTTAAAGCGTGTTTCATCGTTAGCTTTGGCTAATAAAACACCAAATTGACAGTTGGAGCGGAATTTTTGCTCTCAAAGGTTCAATTTCGAACGCGATTATCCCATTAAATATGGACGCTTCGCAACTAAATTATTACTCAAATCAGTGATTAGGCAATGTCAGAACAGCAAAAAAATCAGGTCCAATTTGTTGATATCGATGAAGGCAATGATGGCCAACGAATTGATAACTTTTTAATTACCTTTTTAAAGGGTGTGCCTAAGAGTGCCATTTATCGCATTTTGCGAAAAGGTGAAGTGCGCGTAAACAAAAAGCGTATCAAACCGATATACAAACTGAAAGCGGGAGATATGGTACGTATCCCGCCAGTTAAAGTTGCTGAAAAACAAGAGTTTGTCCCTAAAAATCTTGATAAAATTAACAAGTTAGAAGATGCCATTTTATTTGAAGACAAATACTTAATGGTCATTAATAAACCTTCAGGCATGGCGGTGCATGGTGGCAGTGGTTTAAGTTATGGCTTAATTGAGGCGCTGCGCAGTATTCGTCCCGATGAGCGAAACCTTGAACTAGTACATCGATTAGACCGTGACACCTCAGGATGTTTACTGGTTTCTAAAAAGCGCTCAGTATTGCGCGGTTTGCATGAGCAGCTGCGTGAAAAAACCATGGAAAAAAATTATTGGGCGCTAGTAACTGGTAGTTGGGCAAGCAAAATTAAAAATGTTACCGAGCCACTTCGTAAAAATACCCTGCAATCAGGCGAACGTGTGGTGCGTGTTGATGAAGCAGAAGGCAAACCCAGTCAAACCCGTTTTCGTGTATTAGAGCGTTTTGGTCAATTTGCAACATTAGTACAAGCGTCGCCAGTAACAGGGCGTACACACCAAATTCGCGTACATACACAATGTAAAGGCCATCCAATTGCATGTGATGACAAGTATGGTGTGGCAGAGTTTGACAGTGAAATGAAGAAAAAAGGCTTAAACCGTTTGTTCTTGCATGCTCATGACTTAACCTTCGTTCACCCTAAAACAGAAGAATCTATGCGTGTTGAAGCTCCGTTGGATGGCAATTTAAAAAATTGCTTAAAAACACTTCGTGAAGACAAGCAATGAATAACAAACAATTAATCATTTTTGATTGGGACGGTACCCTAATGGATACTGTGCCAAAAATTGTTAATACAGTGAAATTGGTGGCAGACTGCCACCAATTAACTCGCCCAACTGATGATGCAATCAGGCAGATTATCGGGCTTAGTCTTGATGTAGCCATTAACGAACTGTTTGAGAAGCCGTCAATGACTTTAACGCTTTCGCAAAGTTATAAAGACATTTACGTAAACGAAGAAACACCATCAACGCTTTTTCCTCATGTAAGAGAGTGTTTAACAGCACTACATGAAAAAGGCTATACACTTGCAGTGGCAACGGGTAAAAGTCGGAAGGGATTAAACCGTTTAATGGCGGAAACAGAATTGGCACATCTATTTAAGGCAACACGTACAGCGTGTGAATGTGCTTCAAAACCATCGCCTGAGATGATTTTAGAAATTTGTGATGAGCTTAATATTGCAAGTGACAAAACCGTGATGGTTGGTGATACCACAATGGACTTAGCAATGGCAAATAATGCAAAGGTTGCGTCCGTTGGTGTAAGCTTTGGTGCTCATCCTGTTAGTCAATTAAAGCCACTCAAACCGATTATCATCATTGACCAATTTGAGCAGCTTATAGACTTGTTCTAACTTTATTTGTACTCAAGATTTATTCGTTTGCAGGTTTAGTGGGTCAATATTGAACTCTTTGAGTAAAGAGGTGAGTTTAATTAATGGCAGACCTACTAAACTATTTGGATCCTCGCCAACAATTTTATCAAAAAGAACAATTCCTAATCCTTCGGATTTAAAACTCCCAGCGCAGTTTAACGGTTGTTCTGTATCGATGTACTGCTCAATTTGGTTTTGCGTTAATTCTCTAAAATAAACTTGGGTAATATCATGGGTCACCTGAATTTTATCGGATTCGATATCAAATACCGCTAACGATGTAATGAATTGCACTTTCTGCCCTGAAAAAAGAGAGAGTTGTTCAATTGCTTTTTCACGAGTATGTGGTTTACCTAATATCTGTTCAGCAAAAAGGGCAACTTGATCCGAGCCAATCACAATACCTTTTTCATAAAATTGCGATGCTGTTTGCGCTTTCTCAATAGCAAGTCTTTCAACCAAATTAAGCGGCGATTCATTCAGTTTTGGGCTTTCATCGATATCTGGCGAAAAAGCATCAAATTCAGGCAATATTTTTTTCAAGATTGATTTTCGAAATGGTGAACTTGACGCTAAAATAAACGAGGTTTTCATGATAATTTTCAACGAATACTTACTTTTTGCGCAGAATAGGATTCAATTGCCCTAAATGCAAAGGAAAGTTGAATTTTATTTTGACTCTAAGTCTAACAATCTATATGATGCAGCCCCTATGCAAAAGGTGAAGATTCCGATCACGCTTGATCCGGTAAGATCAGCACAAAAGCAAGTCACATATGACGGTGTTGTGTTGTTTGAACAACTTCCTCGATTACTCGAAGTAGTTGTTAGGAGCGAGGGTGAGGTCGAAGTTAAGATTCATTTCAGGAAAGACGAACAAGGTATCAGTGTTGTTGAAGGCCATGCTAGAGCCAACATTACTACAGTTTGTCAGCGCTGTAATGAAGAGTTAGGGTTGGATTTGGAACTAGACTTTGCTTATTCGCCAATAGGTATAGGTAAGTCATCTGAGCATCTACCGTCATGTTATGACGTTGTAGAGATGGATGAGGAAGGTGAGATTAACTTGCATCAACTAGTTGAAGACGAGTTAATGTTAGCCATCCCAATAGTACCGATGCATGAAGAGTCTCATTGCAGATTTTCAGAAAAGCCTTTGAGCTTTGGTGAAATAAAAGCAGAAGATGACAAACCAAATCCATTTGAAATTTTGAAACAACTTAAGAAAGATTCTTAGGAGATAAGGCAATGGCTGTACAAAAAAGCAAGAAGTCTCGCTCTAAGCGTGGTATGCGTCGTTCACACGATGCGATCAATGGTCCAACTCTAACTGTTGATCCAGTATCAGGTGAAACTCACCGTCGTCACCACGTAACTGCAGACGGTTACTACAAAGGCGAAAAAGTAGTTTCTTAATCGAGCTATTTTGATGTCTAATCTAACCATAGCGTTAGATATAATGGGGGGCGATTACGGCCCCCGTTCTTCGTTGCCTGCCGCAATCGAGGCTGTCAACATACACAATAATATAACGCTTATATTATGTGGCAACGAAACACTTATCCGCACAGAGCTTGAAAAGCTCGACGCACTTCAACACCCTCGATTACATATCAAGCATTGCAGTGAAGTTGTTAATAATGACGACAAGCCAGCTACGGCATTGCGATGTAAAAAAGATTCTTCGATGCGAAAAGCCCTTGATTTGGTTAAATCAGGTGAGGCGCAAGCATGTGTATCAGCGGGTAACACAGGTGCACTGTTTGCAATGGCTTATTGCATTTTAAAGATGCTGCCTGGTATCAGCCGTCCTGCACTGATTAGTTCTGTACCAACCGAAAAGCCAAAACCTGTCTACTTACTTGATTTGGGTGCAAACGTTACAGCAGATCCTGAAACACTTTTTGAATTTGCGCTTATGGGCAGTGTGGTGGCGGAGCAATCACAAGGTATAGAAAACCCAACAATCGGTCTATTAAACATTGGCGCTGAAGTAATAAAAGGGCATGACGATATAAAACGCGCAGCTGAACTTTTTGAGCAATCAAATGCAATTAATTATATTGGCTATTGTGAAGGTACCGATATTTTTAAGGGCAAGGCCGATGTTATCGTATGTGACGGTTTTGTTGGCAATATTGCACTTAAAACCTGTGAAGGCATTGCCAAAATGATTATTCATAAATTGAATAAAACCCTTAAGAAAAGTATTTTTTACCGTGCCGCTGCACTTTTAATGTTTCCGGTGTTAAAAAAACTCTATAAAAAGATGAACCCCGACCAGTATAACGGTGCAAGTTTGGTAGGATTACGCGGTATTGTGGTTAAAAGTCACGGTAATGCGAAATCACCTGCATTTTTAGCAGCGATTAATGAAGCCGTGAGGGAAGTTGAAAAGCAACTACCTGAAAAAATTGAGGCCCGTTTTGCAGCGTTTAAAGGTCAGCAATTAGATCTTGATAATGTGGATAAAGAGTCATTTTGTTCACCCTGCGATAAATAAGCTCATTTTTTCCACGAAAAGAATTTTATAACCAGCGATTGCTGGTTTTGTTTTGTTATAGAAGAAGAA